>NZ_JAFEJA010000001.1:5730000-6412500 GCF_016919245.1 Streptomyces zhihengii
GTCGAACTGCCGCTCACCCTGCTCTGCGGCCTCGCCCTGCTGCTCGCCGGCGTCCGCCCCGGCGCCACCCGCCCCGTGCCAAGGCCGGTCCGCGCCGTGGCCGCCGCGCTCCTCGGCATCGAGCGCAGGCGGCTCGCCCGGTTCTTCGGCATCCGCATCGCCACCGCCCCCGACGACGCCCGCGCACTGCGGTACCTGGCCGTCCGCTGGACACTCGGCGCACTCGGCGGGGCGGTGGCGGTCCTCGTGGTCCTCGGCATCGCCTACAGCTCCCTCTTCGTCTACGTGTGGTGGCTCTCCGCCGTCAGGTACCCGCTGGAGGTGGCCCTCAGCAACCTCGCCGGACTGATGCTGCTCTTCCTCGCCTGCCAGGGGGTCCTCGGCACCGTCGCGCTGGAGGACCAGCTCGCCCGCCGCCTCCTCGGCCCCAGCCCGCACGACGCGCTGGAACGCCGGATCACCGAACTCGCCACCACCCGCGCCGAGATGATGGAGGCCGTCGACGGGGAACGCCGCCGCATCGAACGCGATCTCCACGACGGCGTCCAGCAGCGGCTCGTCGCCCTCGGCATGCTCCTCGGCCGTGCCCGCCGCACCCACGACCCCGCCCGCACCGACGCACTCCTCCGCCAGGCCCACGAGGAGAGCCGCGCCGCCCTCGTCGAACTCCGCGAGGTCGCCTGGCGCGTCTACCCGACCGTGCTCGACGAGGCCGGACTGCGCGCCGCGCTGGAGACCGTCGCCGAACGCACCCCGCTGCCGGTGCGCCTCGACTGGGCCGTCCCCGTGCCGCCGCCGCGCCAGACCGGGACGGTCGCCTACTTCGTCGTCTCCGAGGCCGTCACCAACGTGGTGAAGCACTCCGGGGCCACCCGCGTCGACGTGAGCGTCGGCCGGTCCGGCGACCGGCTCACGCTGCGGATCGAGGACGACGGCACCGGCGGCGCCGACCCCGCCGGCGGCGGCCTGACGGGGCTGGCCCGGCGGGTCGCCGCACTCGACGGCCGGTTCGGGGTGCACAGCCCCGCCGGCGGACCCACCGCCATCACCGCGGAGCTGCCGTGCGCATCATGATCGCCGAGGACTCGACCCTGCTCCGGGAGGGGCTCGTCCGCCTGCTCGCCGAGGAGGGCCACGAGGTGACCGCCGCCGTCGGCGACGCCGCGCAGCTCCTCGTGGCCGTCGCCGCCGACCCGCCGGACGTCGTCGTCGCCGATGTGCGGATGCCCCCCACCCACACCGACGAGGGACTGCGCGCCGCCCTCGACATCCGCGCCCGCTGGCCGGACACGGGCGTGCTCGTGCTCTCGCAGTACGTGGAGAAGCGGTACGCCACCGAGCTGCTCACCTCGGGCGACGGGGGAGTGGGCTACCTGCTCAAGGACCGGGTCGTCGAGGTGGACGAGTTCCTCGACGCCCTCGCCCGGGTGGCGCGCGGGCAGGCCGCGTTCGACCCCGAGGTCGTCCGGCAGATCCTGGCCCGCAGCACCCGCACCGACCCGCTCGCCCGGCTGACCGCACGCGAGCGGGACGTCCTCGCCGAGATGGCCCAGGGGCACACCAACGCGGCCATCGCCGCCCGCCTGCACGTCTCGCTGAGCGCCGTCGAGAAACACATCAACGCGATCTTCGACAAGCTCGGGCTCAGCGGGACGACCGGCTACTCCCGCCGTGTGCTGGCGGTGCTGCGGCACCTGGGGTCGTAGGCGGGGGTTGCCGGTGCGCCGGGTGGCGCGGGCTGCTCGTGCGTGAGGCTGCTCGTGGGGCTGTCTGCGGGGCTGTTTGTGGCGGTCGGCCCGCGCGCCGGGCTGCCCGTGCCGGTTCGGCGTCCCGGGCTGACGTGCGGGGGCCGTGGCGGGCAGCTCGTGCGTGGGGCTGCTCGTGCCGGTTCGGCGTCCCGGGCTGACCGTGCGGGGGCCGTCGCGGTGTGCACGGGCCCGTCCCCGTGTGCGGGAGGTCAGCCGCAGCAGCCGCCTCCGCAGCAGCCGCCCCCGCCCCCGCCCGACGGGGCGGGTGCCGCGCCGGATCCGCCGGCCGCGGTGCCGCCGACGGCCACGGCGGAGAGCAGCTTCACGGTGTCGTCGTGCCCGGCGGGGCAGTCCGCCGGAGCGGACGACTCGGCCATGGGCCGGCTCACTTCGAAGGTGTCGCCGCACGTGCGGCAGCGGTACTCGTATCGAGGCATGCGGTCAGGCTACCGGCACCCCCGGCCCACCAGGAGGTGGCCGACGCGGCCGGTATCGGACGGCCGTCCGGGGGTGATCGCCGCCGCGCGCACGGCACGCCCCGGCCGGGGGCTCGGCGCCGTCCGCGCCGCGTGGGCCGTCCGGGCCGTGCCTCGTCCGTACCGTGCCCCCGTCCGGGCCGGGGCGCCCTACCGTCCCCCGTGCCCGTCCGGGGCTCAGCGCCGGCCGTACCGCACGGCCGGTCCCGCCGTGCCGCCCGCTCCCGCTCCCGTGTTCGCTTCCGCGGCCCGCTCCGTCGCGAGAGCCTCGCGCCGTCGCCGGGCGCGCTGCTCACGCGCGGCCTCCTCGGGGTGGCGGGCCATCCAGTACGGGTTGTCGTGCGGCAGGGTTGCGCTGACCCTCCCGTACATGCCGAAGCACATCAGCATCAGCCCCACGACGAAGCTGAACAGCACGTTCTGCATCTGGAAGGCGAGCGGGTTGAAGCTGCGGTCCAGGAGCGCCAGGTTCACGAAGCCGCTGGCGATGAAGAGGACCCCGAGCGTCATGTTCACCGTCGAGGCGAAGTTCCCGCCGATCACCATGCCGACGAAGAGCAGCAGGCCCACACAGATGGAGAGGATGCTCAGCGCACCGTTGGTGTTCAGTCCCGCGACGGTGTCGCCCTCGATGTCGAACAGCCCGATCCGGTTGACCAGACCGAGGATGCCGAAGACCACCAGCACCAGCCCCATCAGACCGGCGCCGACGCGGTAGACCTGGCTCAGCCGGTGGTCGACGGGCAGATGCTCGTCCAGCCTGATGCGCTGCCTCCGCTCCCACGCCCGCCGCCCGCTCCTCGACGGGGGCGGGCTCGCGGACGAGGGCGAGGACGCGTCCCGGGCCGGGCTTCGTCCGGTCGCGTGACCGGCGGCGGCGTCCGGAGCGTCCGGGGCGTCCGAGGCGTCCGGGGCGTTGTGGGTCTCCGGCCTGTCCGGTGCGGATCCGCGGGTGCGCGGGCGGTGCAGTACGTGTCCGGCCATCGTCGGCCTCCTTACACCGGCCGGCGGGCCGGCGTGTACGGGTCCCGTACCTGCTCCCTCCAGCATCCGCCCGCCTGCCCCGTCGTGACAACGCCGGAGGTCAGGGCCGCCCGGCGGGCGAATCCCGGGGCTCGCTGCCCGGCGCGGGGCGCGGCGCCCTCCGGGCGCGCAAGACCCCGGGCCCGCCGGGCTCCGGGCGCGCATGACCCCGGGTCTGCCGGGCTCCGGGGCCGTCGCGCTGCGGGCGCGCAAGACTCCGGGTCTGCCGGGCTCCGGGCCCGCCGCGCTCCGGGCGCGCAAGACCCCGGTCCGCCGGGCTCCGGGCCCACTGGCGGGGGCCCCGGGCTCAGTGCCCGGCGCCGCCCCGGCAGAGGCCCCCGGCTGCTCAGTGCCCGGCGCCGCGTTCCTCGCGGATCTGCTCGACCACATGCGCCGCCGTCCGCCGGACGGCCTCCATCTCCAGCAGGAAGTGCCAGTAGTCGGGGTGCCGGCCCTCCAGCCCCTCCACGGCGCGCTCCAGCCGGCCCACCGCATCGTCCAGCGGACGCGCGTGCCGGGGATCGGGGGTGTGCCGCCCGGCCATCGCCAGCCGCTGGGCGTCCCGGATCGCGAACCGGGTCCGCTCGATCTCCTGCTGCGGGTCCTTCGCCACGGCGTTCAGCCGCTGCAGACGGTCGCCCGCGGCCGACACCGCCTCGTCCGTGCTGTTCAGCAGCGCGCGCACGGTGGAGAGCAGCGCCGTGGCGTCCGGCCAGCGCTGCTCCTCGCGCGCCTTGCCGGCCTCCTTCAGCTTCTCCTCCGCCCGGCGCACGCTGAGCGCGGCCTGTTCCGGGACCGGCTGGAGGTCCTGCCAGCACGCGGCGGTGAAACGCCGGCGCAGCTCGCTGAGCACGGGGTCGACCTGCTCGGCCCGGGTGGTCAGGGCCTGCGCACGGGTGCGCAGCGACACCAGACGCTTGTCGATCTCGGCGGCGCGCTCGGGCAGGCGGTCCGCCTCCGTCCGCACCGCCTCCGCGTCACGCAGCACCCGGTCGGCCCGCTGGAGGGTCTCCGGGACGCCATGGCGGCCGGCGCCCTCGTTGAGCTTGGTCAGCTCCGGGCCGAGCGCGGCGAGCCGGGCGGCGAGATCATCCGCTCTCAGTCCGGAGCCCCGCACCGCGTCGAGAGCAGTGCTCGCGGCAAGGAGCGCCTGTCGCGCCCGCTCCACGGCGGGCGCCAGCCTGGCGAGCTGCGTCTCCGCCTTGTCCAGCAGCGGCCCGAGCCCCTGCGCGAAGCGGTCCAGCTCGCCCTTGACCTTGACGAGCTCGTCCTTCGCCTTGCTCAGCTCCGTCCGCGCCTGGGCGGCGGCCGACGCCTCCAGGTCGTCCCGGTCGAGATCGTGCGCGTCGACGGCGGTGATGTAGGTGTGGCTGACCTCGTCGATGCGCCGCCCCAGCGCCGCGAAGCCGTCCACCGCCTGCCGGGCCGCCGGGGTGCTGTCCACCGCGCTGATCGTCTCGATGGAGATCCGCAGGTCGCGCTGGGCCGTGTCCAGCTCGTAGAAGGCGGCGGCCGCCGCGTCCTTCGCGGCCTGCGCGTCGGCCCGCTGGCTCTCTCCGCGCCCGCCGCCGAACCACCGCCGGGTACCACCCCCGGCGAACGCGCCGGCCATCGCGACGGCGACCAGGGGCACGGGCAGCAGCACCAGTCCCAAGACGTCACGGACGGCGCGCGCCCCTGGCTTGTGGTGCGGCCGCGCGAGTCTCGCCGTCACATCCCTCTCCCGTGCCGTGTCCGCCCTGACGTTGCCCGTTCCGGGTCAATACTCCCACCAGAAGGACGAACACACGGGTCCGTTAGTTCGCGGTACGCACCACCACTTTGCCGTTGTCACTGCGCGCGGTCACCACACGGGCGCTGTCCTCGTCCCTGGGGACGGACACGTCGACGTCCCCGTTGTCGCTCTTCGCGGTCACCGCGTACGGGGCGCCCTCGCCCGGCAGATCGATCTCCACCTGCCCGTTGTCGCTGAACGCCTCCACCCGCTCGGGCACGGCGTCGAGCCGCAGCCGGACCCTGCCGTTGTCGGAGACCGCCTTCACGGTCGTCGAGGTGACACGCTCGGTGACCACCCCGCCGTTGTCGGTCCGGAGATCGAGCGGCCCGCTGGAGTCGCGGACCTCCACCTTGCCGTTGTCCGAATCGATCTTCAGCGCCGTGGTGAAACCGCTCGCGCTCACGCCCCCGTTGCCGTCCTCGACGGTCACCGCGACACCCCGCGGCACCTTGATCGTGTGCCGCCCCTCGCAATTGGCGGCCAGGCCGTCGCAGTCCACCTTCAGCGTGAGCTTCCCGTCCTTCATCCCCCACGCCTTCTCGGGCCCGCTCCCGAACATCACCCACCCGTCCACCTGCCGGGTGACCTCCACATCGGAGACGTCGGCCGCGAGGATCTCCAGCGAGCTGTTGTCGGACGCGATGGTGAGCGTCTTCCCGCTGAACGGGAACGCCTTGCTCTCCACCGGAGCGTCCTCCACCCCACTGCTCCCGCACCCGCTCACCGCCCCGGCCACCAGCACGACCCCGCCCACGGCCACCCCGACCCGCCCGACCCGACGACGCGCACCCGACATGTACTGCATGACGATCGTTCCCCCTGAAGTTCCCTGCCTGCTGACCCTCCCGACGCTACGAGCCCCCACCCACCCGAATCGATGCGGCGACCCACCGTCCCCGTGGTGGGGCTATCCCCCGCCTCCCACCCGCGCCCCTCAACGGTTTGGAGCAGCCCGCGGTGCGCCATGTAGGCTGTGGCCTCATCCACGGGTGCGTAGCTCAGGGGTAGAGCGCTGCTCTTACAAAGCAGATGTCGGCGGTTCGAAACCGTCCGCGCCCACCGCAGGTCACAGGCCGTTTTTGGGGTTCTCCGCAAGGCGGGCCCCGGGGTCGCAGTACGCATTCAGTACACATGCCTAGTGATCTTCCTTGCTCTCCGCATACCGAGTGAGCACCGTGACCACGTCCCGCAGACCGGCCCGTCGGGCCCGCTCGCGGTCGAGCCGGTCGGCCACCTCGTCGAGCCGGTCCGGGAACAGATGCCCGTACGTATCCAGCGTCATGGCGGCCGACTTGTGGCCGAGCATCGTCTGCACCACCTTCACATCGGCACCTGACGCGATGCTCAGCGACGCCGCGGTGTGCCGCAGCTTGTGCGGGGTGACGCCGAATCCGTCGAGGCCGGCCGCCTTCACCGCCGGGTCGAACACCCGCGGGCGGAAGTTGTCCCCGTACAGCGGGCCCCCGCCGGGAGCAGTAAACAGCAGCTCGGTTGAGGCCCGGTCCTTCACGAGCGGCCCCAACTCGACCGCGAGCGACCGCAGCAGAGGCACCTTGCGACGCTCGTGCGTCTTCGGCATACCGAGCACGAGCCCGTGCTCGCGCGTCTTCTTGTACGCCTGCCGTACGGAGAGGCGCCGCGCGGGAAGATCGACGGCCCCGACCGTCACAGCGGATGCCTCGCCCCAGCGCAGCCCGGTGTAGGCGAGCAGGAGAAGGAGTAGCCGGTACTCGCCCGCCGCGGCCGCGATCCGGTCGACTTGTGCGTGAGTCAGGTACAGGTGCTCGCGCGGTACCGGCCGGGGGAGTGGCACGCCGGCCGCCGGGTTGACCGCTATCCGCTTCGCCCGGACCGCGTGCCCGAGCACGAGGGACAGCACAAGGTGAATCTTCTGGATCCGGGCGGGCCCCACCTTGCGGCAGCCGTGCGACCCCTCGGCGAGGTGGCCGACCCACTCGGCGATGTCTTCCCACTCGATGCGCCGCACCTGGTGCTGACCCCACCGCGGCTCGACGTGCACCCGCCACGTGTCGAGGTACGTCTCGCGCGTCGTCGGCTCCAGCCCGCCAAGGGTGGTCTTCCACTTCTCGGCCACCTCGGCGAGCGTCGCCTTACCGGCCGCCGCGTCCCGGTACGAGCCGTCCCGCATGCGGGCCTCGACCTGGTGCACGTGGTCCTCGGCCTGCGGGAGCTTCTGGAACGTCTTCGACGCGCCCTTGCCGTTCGGCCCGTACCAGCGAACCCGCCACCGGCCGGGCGGCAGACGCTTGCTGCCGGCCTTCTTCGCGGCCTGCCACTTCGTCATGGCCTCCCGGTACTCGGCATGCGTCTGCCGGTCCTCAATCCACACTCTCGCCACCGGGCTCGCCCCCCTTCGTTACAGTCCCCCACGCGCCGTCTTTCAGCGCGGTAAGGAGCGACTGCTGTCCCTCCTGAGTCGTCAGGTCGAAGCCAACGCCCTGCGGCGTCGACGCCATCAGCCACATGGCCAGGAACTGGCTGCGCGCTTCGGCGCCCACCACGTCGTCCGGGTACCGCAGCGGTTCGCGGCCCTGCATCCAACGCCAAGCCTTCTTGCCGTTGACCTTCCCAACCCCGGTCAGCTCCACGTCGCCGCTGACGGTTCGAGGGAGCAGGAGCGTGCTCGGCGGGATGTTGAGCACGGCCGCCAGGGCGACAAGGTCGCCGACGTCAACCCGGCGTTCGGAGCGCTCGAGTTTCCCGATTGCTGATGCCGAGATCGGCCGGTCAGCGGCGGTCAGCTTTTTCGCCAGGTCATACGTGGACAGGCCCGTCCGCTCGCGGTGCCAGCGGACGTTCGCTGCGATGGTGCGGCCGGTCGGGTCGGTGATCTGCGTGGGGGTGCGCTTCTGCTCAGCCATGAGCAGGAGTTTACGGCCCACTTGAATCCTTCCCCGCGTCGTTCCTTCTGTTACTGTCTGGCTCATGGGGCGACTGTAACTTCAGTTGCTCCGAAAAGCGAGTCACTCGACACGGGAGGGGTTCAATGAGCGAGAAGATCGCACGACAAGCCGTCGACAAGGCCAAGGCGGACGGGGTGCTCACCACCCGCCAGGTGGCCGAGGAATACGGCTTTGCTCCGCAGACCCTCGCGAACTGGCGCTGGAAGGGCGAGGGGCCCAGCTTCATTCGCATCGGAAACGGAGTCGGTGCGCAGGTTCGCTACCGCCGCAGCGCCGTCGAAACCTGGCTCGACAAGCACACCGTGCAGACCGGGGGCGCCGCCGCATGAGCGCAAGAAAAATCCCCCCGGCGGCGGGCAACCACCAGGGGGCTGAAGACCAGCGGGCGAGCGGGTCGGCTACCACCGTAGCGCGTGCCTCTGTCATCGCGTACTGCCGCGCCTTCCCCGCCCGCGGCTGCTTCGGCCGGTTCTGGGTTCTCGTCATCGACAGCTGCCCCTACTGCCGGCGCACCCACCGCCACGGCGGCGGCGACGCCCTGCGCCCCTCATACGGACACCGCTCCGCGCACTGCGGCAGCACCAGCCCCCACCGCGGGTACTGGCTGGAGCCCATCACCGAGGAGGCAGCGTGAGCGCGTTCAGCCGCGTCACCGACGCACTCCAGGCACACGGCAGCCGGGGCCGCGGTACGGCCTGGCAGTGCGTCGCCCACGAAGACCGCTCCCCGTCCCTGTCCGTGACGAACGGCAACAAGGGCGTGGTCATCAACTGCCACGCCGGATGCCCCACCGAAGACGTGGTATCCACCCTCGGCCTCACCATGGCCGACCTGTTCGATGAACCCCTGGAGAAGCACGTGCGGCCGCAGGTCGTTGCCGAGTACCCGTACGTCGACGAGCACGGCGAGGTGCTCCTCACCGTGAAGCGCCTGGAGCCCGGATACGACGGCGAACGAAAGACGTTCCGGCAGTACCGGCCCGACGGCACCGCGGGCGTCAAGGGCATCCGCCGCGTCCTCTACCGGCTCCCCGAGGTGATCCGTGAGGCGCAGGCCGGCGGAACCATCCTCGTCGTCGAAGGCGAGAAGGACGTCGACAACCTTGCGGCGATCGGCGCCGTGGCCACGTGCAACATCGGTGGTGCCGGGAAGTGGGCCGACGAGTACACCCAGTTCCTCCGCGGCGCTGCCGAGGTGGTCGTCATCTCCGATCGCGACGAGCCCGGGTACAAGCACTCGGCCGCTGTTGCCACCTCCATCCACCGCGCGGGCATCCCCGTCCGCGTCCTCGAACCTGCCCGCGGCAAGGACGTCTCCGACCACCTCGCGGCCGATCTCGGCTTCGACGCGCTGGTGCCCGTGGATCGCACCGCCCCCCCGAAAAACGATTCCACCAATTCCAGCGAACCCCCGGAACGGCGCGTTCCGCCCTCTACTGGAATTACTGGAATGGAAAACGAGGGGGGCGGTGCATCCTGGGAGCCCCCCATCCCGGTGCCCACCTACCAACTCCCCCCGTTCCCCACGGACGCGCTCGGTGCCCCGCTCGCCGCATGGGTGCGCGCCCAGTCCGAATCCCTGAACGTGTCCGAGGACCTCGTGGCGTTCTCCGCGCTTGGCACGGTGTCCACCGCGCTCGGCGGTCGCCGCCGCATCCATGTCAAGGACGGGTGGGAAGACGAGAACGTCTGCCTCTACCTCCTCGGCCTGGCCGGATCCTCCGCACGCAAGACACCCGCCCTCGATGCCGCGTCCGCCGCCCTGCGCGAGCAGACCGCGCTGCTGCGCGAGGACCGCCGCGCCGAAGTCGACGAGAACGACCAGAAGATCCGGATCGCCGAAGCGGAGATGGCCACAGCCGAACGCCTCGCCGCGTCAGGCAAGGGCAGCCCCGAGGACGCCCGGGCCGTCCTCGACACCCTGCGAGACCTACGGGACAAGCCCGGCCTGCCCAAAACCCTCGTCGGTGACGTCACCCTCGAAGCGCTCGGCAAGCTCATGGGTGAGAACGGCGGCCGCATGGGCCTCCTCGAATCCGAAGCCGGGTTCTTCAAGGCCTGCGCCGGCCTGTACGGCAACGGGCGCGCAGACATCACACTCGTCCTCAAGGCCTACTCCGGGACCGGCCACGACATCGAGCGCATCATGCGTGGCAGCACATGGATGCCGCACACCGCGCTGAGCATCGCCCTAATCGTGCAGCCCGGTGTTGTCGAGCAGATGGAGAAGGACAACCCCGAGTTCAAGTCCAGCGGCTTCCTGAACCGCTTCCTGTACTCACTGCCCGCCCCGATGCCGCCCGGGAGCTTCGACACCCCGACCGTGCCCGCGGCGGTCCGCGACGACTACAACCAGCGCATCGGCGCCCTGTTCCAGAAGGTGTGGACAGCCGAGAACATCACGACGGTCCACCTCACCCACGACGCCCGGAAACGGTTCGCGGACTTCTACAACGAGATTGAGCAGCGGAAAGCCGAGAACGGCGACCTTCACGACCTGGCCGAGTGGGCAGGGAAGCTGTGCGGCCAGATCCTGCGCGTCGCCGCATGCCTCACCCTCTTCGACGACCACGGGGCCACCGAGATCAACGAGGAAGGCATGGGGCGCGCGCTCAGCCTCGCCCCGTACCTGATCACTCACGCCCGGGCCGCGTTCGCCCTCATGTCCCGCGACGGCGACGGCGGCCGCAAGCTGCTCCGCGACATCCTCGACCGACTCCGCGACCTTGCCGACACCGAAGGCACCGTCACCCTGCGAAAGGTCCGCGAGTCCTTCAAGGGCCGCTTGGCCACCGGCGGCGGAAACGTTGACGCCGAAGCCGTCCAAGAGGCGATGGAGCAACTCGAAGACCTTGGGTGGGTCGCCGAAATCCTCGCCCCGCCACGGAAGCCCGGACAGCGCGGCGCCCGACCGTCCCCGAAGTACGACATCCACCCGCTGATCCTTAACCCGCCCTCGAAGGAGACCCCGTGAACGTCGACGACGTCGTCCAGGAGCGCATCGAAGCGGCCCGTATCCGCATCGCCGCGGCCAAGCGCCGGCGCGAGGAACTGGGCGCGGCCCGCCGCCGCGGCCTGGTCGCCCGCCACGCCGCCAAGCTCCGCAACCTCGACGCAGCCGACCGGCGCCGCGCCGCCGCGAATTCCGTCGCGATTCCCGACGGAACCCCTGCCGGTTCCATCCGCCAGACGGACGCAACCCCCGGCCCCGGCCCCGTCACCGCCGCCGGCCTCGCCGCCGTACAAGCCCAGCTCGAACGCATCGCGGACCGCCTCGACACCGAGGAGACCCCGTGAAGCTGACCGCCCCGCAGCACCGCCTCCACTGCCCTGCCTGCCGCACCATCCGGCCCGTCCGGGAAGTCGGCAACACCCGGATCGGCAACCGCTGGCACACCCTCGTCCAGTGCGTCGACAAGGCGTGCGAACTCATCTGGGCCATCCGCGGCCTGGCCACGACCCGTGACCGCGCCGCCTGACCCCGGCACCGCCCGGTACCTCGGCCCGGACGGATCCGTCACCATCCCGGCCGGGGTCGCGAACGAAGTCCTCCGAGCCCTGATGCGCGACCTCACCACCCGCGTACGAGCCGACGGCGGGGAAGTCACCCCGGCCGTCCGGCAGGTGCTGTACGCCCTCCACGAAGCCTCACAGCAACCCGCCCCAAGTTCCGTCCCCGGAACCACCGTTGCCACCCCTGCCACAGTCGAACTAACCGCGTACGAAGCAAGCATCGCCCTGGGATGCAGCCCCGAGTACGTGCGCCGCCTCGCCCGTTCCGGCCGCGTCCTCGCACGACGCGCCGGAACGGCCTGGCTCATCAACCCACAGTCACTCGACACGTACAGAAAAGGCAGGGCCACATGACCGACCCCACCGCCGCCACCCGAGCCCAAGCCGACGCCACCGTCACCACCGCCGTACAGGAAGCCGACGAAGCTGCTGGCCTCGCCGCAGCCCTCGAAGAGCGCGTCCGCAACGGTGACGACAGCATCACCCCCGAACAGATCGCATCCGCCCGCGAGCTCGGCCACTTCGCCCAGCTCCGAGCCGACGCCACCCGACGCAAAGCCGAAGACGCCAAGCGCACCGCCCGCCTCGCCGCGCTCGCCGAACTCCGCGCGGACATCGACGCGTACACCGAGACCACCGACACCGACCAGCTCGTTGACAACATCTTCGGCGCGCTCCTCGCCTACACCCGCCACTTCGACGCCCACAACGCCCGCGTCGCCCAGTGGCGCGCCCGCATGACCGAACTCGACGTGCCCAAGGTCCAGAGCCTCGACCAGCTCCACGCCGACCATGGACACCTCGGACTCAACGGCCGCGACCTCTACGCCAACAACACCGTGTACACCCCCGTGGACTACAAGCAGCAGATGGCCTACGACCTCGAACAGCTTGAGACTGCCATCCGCCACACCATGGCCTTCCCCGCTGGCCCCCGCCAGAAGACAGCCCGTGCCACCGCGCAGGCGTGTATCGACAAGGTCAAGGCAGCAGCCCGCAGAGGCGCACGCGTCCGGAAGGGACAGAGCGCATGACCTACCCCCCCACCTGGTCCTACCCCCCAGACCAGCTCACCCGCGCCGACCTCAAAACTCTCAAGCCCAAGGAGTACGAGCAGGCGCGCGAGGCAGGACGCCTCGACCAACTCACTGGCGCACCGCCTCGACCGCCGGCCGAAGGTCAACTCACCCGCGCCGACATCGCCCACATGACACCGCACCAGATCGACGCCGCCCGCCAAGCAGGCCAGTTCGACCAGATCATGAACGGCGACGCAGCCTGATGACCCGACGAGCAATGCAGGTGTGCCCGACAATCGGGTGCCCCACCCTCACCCCCGGTGGCAAGTGCCCCGCCTGTGCAACGCAGGCGAGGGCGGACCGACCCAAGCACAAGGACGCAGGACGCGGACGCGCATGGCGCAACGCCAGCATCGAGTACCTGCGCGATCACCCGTACTGCGAATGCGAGGAGTGCGCGCCGCTCCTTCCCCTGCAGCGCGACCGAGCAACCGAGGTCGACCACATCGACGGCCTCGGACCACTCGGACCACGCGGCTACGACCCGACGAACCTGCAGGCGATGAGCAAGCGGCATCACGCACGGAAGACAGCGCGCGAGACGTTCGGAACCGGGTGACACACCGTGACCCCCCACACGGGAGGGGCCTCGACCCCCTCGGGGGATTTCGACGCGGGGGAGAGCGCTGGGGAGTCGGCGTACCGATCAACCTCAACGGAAGGCGGTGGGGCTGTGCCTACACCACGGAATGTGACGAAGCCCAACAGTCGTGCTCACCGGCGGCCGCCGTCGGCGACGGCCCGGGCGGCGCTTGTCGACCTGCCCGGTTCGGGGTGCGCGCTGCCAGTCCCGGAGATCCCGGAGCGGCCGGGCGAGGTGGAGTGGACGCGGGCGGATGTGGCCCGGTGGGAGGAGCTGTGGCGGTCGCCGCAGGCGGTGATGTGGGACGACACGGTGCGGGGCACGGTGGCGCTGCTGCTGGTGTACGAGTCGGCGATCCTTGCCGGGTCGGCGTCGGCGTGGATGGCGCAGGAGGCCCGGTATGCGGGTGAGGCGCTGGGGTTGACGCCGAAGGCGCTGGCGGCGCTGGGCTGGCGGATCGTGGACGAGGCGCAGGAGTGAGCGCGCGGCGTGCGGCGAGGGCTGCTGCGGCTGCTCCGGTTCGGCCGGCAGCGGTGTCGTTCGACTGGCGTGATCCGCGGTACGGCATTGCGAAGTGGCCGCCGGGGCTGGGCAATCCGGTGTCGGTGGCGGTGGTCATGGTGGCGCGTCGTCGGGCGCGCGCGGCACGTAAGGCGTGGGAGCAGGCGACGGCGGAGGGTGAGGACGACGACGAGCCGATGGCCGCGTAGCTGTAGCCGTAGGTGTCCCTGCCCGGTTCCTCACTGCGAGGGGCCGGGCACTGTTGCGCGCAACGGGCCATCTGCCGGGGCGTCGCTGCAATCTCGCGCAACTGCCGCCCGCGGCCCCGCAGGGCCCTGCATGCTGGTCGTCCCACTACCGGGAAGGGAGCGCCAGCATGACGCTCAGGTTCATCGGCACCACGTCCGAGCACGGCAACTGCCCGACGCTGTACGAAGTCGAGGAGACCGGCGACATCGTCGTCCAGGGCGACCGCCTCACCGATCCCGAGGACCTTGCCCAGCTGCGTGACGTTGGCGAGCACGAGACGTTCGTCGTCATTCCCCGCGCGCTGCTCACCCGATTCGCCCCCAAGGAGTGACCGTGCCCCCGCTGATCCCCTTCGAGGAGATCACCCACCACTTCGCCGAGTTCCAGCACACCGCGTTCCGGCTGGAGACCCGCCGCGGCTACGCCACCGACCGGGCCGGCGCCCGCTTTCAGGCGTTCGTGCGCGGCACGGCCCCGGCCCCGGAGCCGGGGCACGCGTGGAACGTGAACGTACGGGCCAAGGCCGAGCAGGGCGCACGGTTCTCCCGCGTCCGCATCGTTGACGACCCGCCCACGGACGGGCAGCGGTTCCTCATGGCCACGGCCGCGGGGAACGTGGAGGCGGGCGAGGACATCCGTGTCCTGCCCCGGGCCGACGCTGTACGGCTCGGCCTGCCCGACTTCGATCTGTGGCTGTTCGACTCCCGCACCCTGGTCCGCATGCACATCGACGACACCGACACCACGATCGGTGTGGAGCTCATCGAGGACCCGGGCGAGGTGCTGGCCGCGTGCCGAGCCCGTGACGCCGCTCTGGCCGCTGCTCGGCCTTCTGTCGAGGTCTGGACGCGGGTACGTTCGTCCGTGTGAGTACGGACTTCCAGAGCGGCCGTGAGGCCCTCGGCGCGCGGTTGACCGAGCTGCGCGCCGAGACCGGTCTCACCGGCAAGGAGTTTGCCGAGCGGCTCGGCTGGCAGCGCTCGAAGGTGTCCCGGCTTCAGAACGGCCGGCAGACCGCGACCCCTGATGACCTCGAAGCGTGGGCCGAAGCCTCGGAGCGCCCTGACGCGTCCGCCGAGCTGCTCTCTCGGCTGCGCGGCCTGGAGTCCCAGCAGCGGCACTGGCGCCGCCAGCTGGCCGCGGGTCACGCCCCGGTGCAGGACCGGTACGTCGTTGAGTACCGGCGTACCGCGACGATGCGCGGCTACGAACCCACCGTTATCCCGGGCCTGTTCCAGACCCCGGACTACGCCCGTCACCTTCTGTTGCAGAACGCCGAACTGATGCGCTCCCCGCGGGATACGGACGCGGCCGTGCAGGCCCGCATGCGCCGGCAGGCGGTGCTGTACGAGGCGGGCAAGCTGTTCCGCGTCCTCATCTGGGAAGGCGCCCTTCACGCGTTCGTCGGCACCCGCGACGCGATGGCCGGCCAGCTGGACCGCCTCGTCGGTCTCATCGGCATGTCCACGGTGGAGCTCGGCATCGTTCCTCTCGGTGCCCCGATGGGCATCACTCCGAAGCACGGGTTCTGGATCTTCGACGAAGAACGGGTCATCGTCGAGACGATCAACACCGAGTTGCAGTACGACGCCGCAGACGACCTCGCCTTGTACGGCCGCGTGTGGGACCAGCTGCACGCGGCCGCCGCGTTCGGACCGCAGGCGCATCGCCTCATTGCCCGCGCGCGAGGAGCGGTTGCAGCGGCCTGAGCAACCGCCTCCAACTCGCCTGCGGGCCCGCGCAATCCCGCGCAATCGCCGCGCGGACCGGCAACCTCGGTCCCTAGCTTGCTGAGCATGGCCACCTTGGAGAGCACCCCGCCGCCCACAGTCTTCGCATGGTGCCACTGGCACAAGGGCCCGTCCGGCACCGCGGTACTGATCCGCATCATCGAGCAGGGCTCAGGGCCCGGGGCGGCCCTGTACGCGTGCGCTCCGTGTCGTGAGCAGCGCGGCCTGGTCCCCGTCGACGAGCAGCCCGATGCGGTCGCGTACCGGGCGTACGTGGTCCACACGCAGGTGTGCACGGACTGCACCGACACCGGACGGTGCGACGGCGGGGCGCAGCTGTGGAAGGCGTACCGGGCGGCGCTGGCCGTGCCCGTGTTCTGAGCCTGGCCGCGGCAAGGGGTACTCGTCTGGTGAGTACTTCGGAGAGTGACGGCAGGGTTTCGGTCGTAGCGAAACCCTCATCAGTAATGAGGGTGGACCATCTTCGCGGCGGCGCGAACAAGGTCGTTGGGCAGAGCTCCGCAACCGTTGCCGTCTGAGCAACAGTTGCCGAGGACCGTGGGCGGGTGACCCATGGTTGCCCGTACGGCAACGCAGACCCCGGGGGGACGGGTGAGGGGCCGCAGACACGTCGTCTGCGGCCCCTTTCCGGTGTCTGTGGCGGGCGCCTCCCTACCTCCCTAAGATCACGTTTGTGCAGGTCAGCCCTGGTGGGAGGCGGTAGGGACGCGGCCGGGGAGAACTCCCTCCCGAACCGCGCCCTCCCTCTACGCCTCCCCGTCGTTGGCGCGGCGTACGAGAGCGGCGATGACCCGCTCCGCGGAGACCTGCATCTTGCCGTCCGTCTTGTACGGCTCGGCCTCCCACGGGGCCAGGAACTCCCGCAGATCGGAGAACGTCCATGCCCCGTACGCGGCCCGGTTCCGTTCGGCGAGCAGCTGCAGCACCTCCTGCGTCCGCATCCGCGGTTCGTTGCCGAGCACGGCGACGATGTCGGCGAGCGGGTCGACGTCCGGCTGTTCGGCCGCGCGGGTGGCGACGCCCGCCCGGCGCTCCTTGGCCCGGTCCGCGATCTCCTGCGCCGCGTCTCCGTCGATGTAGTGCGTGCGCACCGTGATGGACGACTGGCCGGCCGCGAGCTTGAGCCCGTCACCCGCGATGACCAAGGTGCCCTTGTCCAGACCCTGACGCAGCTTGTGCGGCGCCGCCCCACCGTCCACCGCGGCTTCACCGACCGCCATGCGGGCCTGCGCCTCGGTGCCGAGCACCAGGGACGCACGGATGTGGTTGCCCTCCCGGGACCGCTTCGGAAGATTCTCGTTCGTCGGGTCCTGCGTGCCCTCCCACGTCGTGACGTCCACGGCCCGGCCCTGGTCGTGGATGGCCTTGATGGCTCGGAAGTAGCGGGACGTGTTCTTCGACCCGCCGTACGGGATCTTGTCGCCGTCGACGGCCGCGGACCCGTACGCCACCTGCGCCTCATCGACGATGACGACCAGCGGATCCCACGTGCCTCCCGGGTTGGTCAGGCGCCGGTTCATCTCCCGCACCGCGGCCTCCACCATCTCCGTGGCCGCGATGACGTGCTCATCCGTCGGCCCCTCGATCAGCACGTCCGCGATGCCGGCGAACATCCCCCAGTCACCAATGCCCTTGAGATCCGCGATGACGAACCGAACACGGGCGTCGAACGCGAGCCACAAGGCCAGGGCCCGGAGTGAGGCGGTCTTCCCCTGGTTCGACAGCCCGGTGATGAGCATCATCCGCTGGTACAGGCTGACCATGGCTGCGTCCCCGCGCAGGTCCTGCCCCCACGGGGCGCGGCCGGTCTTGTAGTTCGCGGTCGTCTCCGCGTCGGTGACGAGCGGGGACGGGCCGATCGGCTCGTCCAGGGCGCCGGACTCCGCGATCCACAGGCGGACCGTGCGGGGCGACGGCGGGATCGTGATGAACACCTCGTGTTCGTGCCGGTTCAGGTTCTCGGCCAGCTTCCTGCGCCGGTTCTGGATCTCCTCGGTGGACACCCCGGACGGCAGGTGAACGTCGACTTCGACACCGCACCCGGCAATGACGATGGGGGAGAGCATCTGCGCGCCGACGTCGCCCATGTCCTTGATGGCCTTCTTCAGCGGGGCGACACCGAGGTCACGCATCGCGGTGACGACGATCGAGGGGGTGATCGCGGTCCCGTCGCTGCTGCGCTGGTGCGCGGGCAGCGCCCAGTCGGGGGCGGTCCGGGAGTGCCGGCCGACGGACCACAGCGCACCGAGGATCGCCCACGGCAGGAGCATCGAGGCGACACCCCACACGACGGTGCCGATGATGACGGCCCACCGGATGGCGGTGATGAGCGCCATCGTCGGGGCGAGGACGTCGGCGACGTCCCCATTGGCGACGGCCAGCGCGGCCCCGGTCCCGAGGAGCACACCGGCACCGACCGCGACCCCGGACACGGCACTGCGGGCGATGTGCTGCGGGGACGTCAGGAGTTCCATGCGGCGGCGGTGGCGCTGCGCCCGGAACTGCTGCCCGCGCTCCTCCCACTCCTTGGCCTCGTCAAGGTTCCCGGCGGCTTCGGCGGCGCGGATCATCCGCTCGTACCGGGCGGCGCTGCGTCCGTCCCACGCCCGCCGGGTCACGATGCGCGTCCCACCGGCGAGATACCCGCCGTGCCGGACGGCCAGGCGCCCGACGGCGGCGGTGCGGTCGTGTCGGGCCAGTTCCACGGCGCGGCGCACGGTACGGACGTGGAGACGCGGCCGGGGTACCGCGGGCCGCTCCTCGACGGGGGCCTGCCCGGGCGCCTCGGTGTCGAGTGCCTCGGGCGGGATGGGGGTCAGCTTGGTGAGGGTGTGCCCGTTGACGGGGCGACGGATGGTTTCCGACATGATGGGATCTCCTGCTGCTCGATGGGCGGTACGGGACACGAGGCGGCCGGCTGTCTTGGCGGATTGCGGCCGCCTCGTGGTGTAGCTACTGGCGTTCGGCCTTGTTCACGGCCCGCTCCGACCGCTTGAGCGCCTGCTCGGCGTCACGGACCCGTTGCCTGGCCGTGGCCCGGTCCTCCCGGGCCGCCGTGCGGAACTGCGCCTTGGCGGTGGCGACTGCCGCACGGTCCGACTCCCGGACCGCGTACAGGGCGTTGAGCTCGCGTCGGCCGCGCTCTTCGGCTGCGGCGTCGATGCGGTCGATGCGGCGCTCCTTCGCGGCCTCGGGGTTCAGGCCGGCCAGCGCCATACGGGATCCCTCGCGGACCAGCTTGCGGCGGGTGCGCTTCTCGGCCGGGGTGTAGACGAACATCACGATCTCCTCGGGTGGCTGGGTCGGGACTGTCCCGGCTCCCCTTGGCGCCCGGTGGGGCGGGCGCCGCGGGCAGCCGTCAGTCCTTCCGCCGGACGTCCTGCCACACGCTGCGGAGGACCAGCAGGCACACCGTCAGGGCCACAGCGGAGATCGCGACGGCGACCGCGGACACGGCCACCGCGAGCAGCAGGGCCGATCCGCCGGCCCCGATGGCGAGCCACTTCGCAGCACCACCGGACGACCGGACCACGGGGGCCGGGGCGGGGTGTACCGAATCGGTACCCCCTCGGGCGAGCTGCTGCGCCTGGAGCACGGCGAGGATCAACGCGACCTGCTCCGTGTTCGCCTGCGCGTCGACTGCGTCGCGGGCAGCCTTCTCAAGGTCGCTCATGCGGTCGCCTCCTTCGCGACCAGAACCAGCGGCACCGGGCCCGCCTCGGCCGCGGCCTTCTCCTCGGTCAGCTGGGTGAACACCTTCGCGACATACGACGCGCTACGGGTGGACACCCGGGCCGTCTCCCGTACACCGGCCCCGTTCACCCACCCCGCCTCGATGACCTCCCGGGCCTGCTCGGCAGACAGCCGGGTGTCCACCTTCGGCGGGTCCGGGGGCGGGGGCACGGCCAGGGTGAACACCCGGGGCACACCGCAGATGACCAGCGGTTCCGCCACCGGGGTCGCCTCGATCGCAGGGGGCTCCACAGTGTGGAGAGCGTTCACGGGTACGGGGGTGGACACCGGGTGTACGGCGGGGTGTTCACCCGGGCCCGGGGCGGTGCGCTCCAGGGTGTTCACCACGGGCTCGGCAGTCGTTGCCGTCTGAGCAACAACTGGTGCCTCGGCGAGGCGGTGGACACGCCACAGGACGAGCGGAGCGATCGCGGACACCCCGACGACGAGCGGCCACGACACGGTGAGCAGCCCGGCTTCGACCATGTGCGCCGCGGCGTTCACGAGGATCATCGCGCCGACGACCGCGGGCACGTCCCGGTGCGCGCGCAGGGCCCGGACCGCGTAGATGTCGAGCGCGGCCGGCACACCCCCGGCGGTCCACTGGCCGAACCCTGCGGCGCGGGCGAGCGCGTACTCAGCGGACGCGGTGACGACCAGGGCCGCGGCCAGGGCAGCCCACGCGAGCGGATCGCGCTTCATCGGCCGGCCTCCTTGTCGAGAGCGGCGACGAGTTCGCGGAGGCGCATCTCCAGACCGGTAGCGGCGCGGACCATCGCGTCGTGGTCGTGGATGTTCGCGGACGCCTTGTCGGCGAGGACCTTCCGGGCAAGGCGCAGCGCCATGTCGACCGGGGCAACGAACGGGTCGCCGTCCGTTGCCGGGTCGTACAGGGGAGTGTGCAGGGCGCTCGTGTCGACGCTCACAGGCCGACCGCCTTGTCCATCAGTGCGAGCAGCTGCTCACCGGTGATGCGGGCGTCGTCGTACATGACGGTGCAGCGCTCGCCGTGCTGCTCGATCCGCACCGGGAGTTCGTCGGCCGGCAGGGTCGTCACGACGGTGTGGCCGATGTTGGTGCACGCAACGGCGCGGGCGGCCGGGTACAGGTGGCGCGCCTCGGTGAAAAGCTCCCGGGCGCTCTCGTAGCTGATCTGCGCCGGGTCGAACGTGACGCGCAGCGCGCCGCCCTTGCGGCCGTACAGGAGCGGGAGCCCGTCGGCGAGGTGGTGCTCAACGAACACGGTCGCGGACTGGGCGGGCTGCTCGACCACGGTGCACGGGGTGGTGCAGGCGAACAGCTGGGCACCGGACGGGGAACGGTCACCCGTCGGCCGCTGCTCGGTGTCGTCGGCGCCGCAGTTGATGCAGGCGAGCCCGTCAAACTGGGCGGCGGTGAGAGTGGGTACGGTAAAGCTCATGGTCTGGACTCCCTGTGGTGAAGGGGTCCGGCCGTAGGTCCCGGTAGAGGTGTCCAACCACCTCCCGGGGCCGTCCCGTTCTCGTACGTATGCCGTACACATGAGGACGGGAAGGGCCGGGATGACGCGGGATAACGCATGATGCGTTTTCGCTGGTCAACCGGCCTGTGACGACGTTCCCGCAGGTAGCGGGCCTAGCAGGAACGCACTTACAAAGCAGATGTCGGCGGTTCGAAACCGTCCGCGCCCACCAGTGCGAAGGCCCCCAGCCGGTTCAGGCTGGGGGCCTTTGACATCTCACGAGGCCACCGGACCGCTACGGGCCGTGATGTGTGCGCATCCTTCGAGCGCGAACTGCTGCCGAAGAACGTCGGAGGCGCCCGCGCTCAAGCTGAAACGCCCGGTCGAGCACGGCATCGTCACCCGGGTGGACACCGGCACCTTCGCCGGGAAGCAGCAACCGATCAAGGCCCGGGACCAGCGGTCCGAGCTCTGCCCTCACCTCGCAGCGGACACAGCTCACGGACCGTCCTCCCGGAGGCGAGGAGCAGGGGGCGGGGTCGAACAGCATGGGGCGAGGGGCGCGCCCGCGCGGGAGCCGGCCCCGGCGGCCTCGTACTCTCCCTCGCCGCAGCGGCTCGGTCGGTCGTCCTGGCCGGAAGATCAGGAGCTCAGGAATTCAGGCTCACTTCGTGCACCGTACCGTGGCGTCCGACCAGTACATGAACTGACTGATCTGTCGTGTGTACGGGATGCCGGACGGGAAGCACGTGTAACGCGGGTAGCCGGCGAACGACGCCCGGGTGTAGGCGTCGTTGTGAGCGGAGTTCTCGGCCGTCCACGCGCTCGACCCGGTGCCGAAGCCGCTGAAGTACTCGGTCGTCACAGGTGCCGGGACTGCGGAAGCCGTGCCCACGCCGCCCAGGCCCGTCATGCCGAGCGCCGCTGTGAAGGCGAAAGTCAGGCCTACGAAGGATCTCTTCATTCTCGTTTCGTCTCCCTGTGTTGGAGCGTGTCTCGCTCTGGGCCAGAAGCTAACAGCGAGCCGGAGGCCGCGAGGGAGAGTCCCACAGGAACGCTGAAGAAACATACGGACGCTTAACTCCGCTGCTGTAAAGGCAAGTTGGCTCAATCGAGTGGGTGGAGAGAAGGGGCTGGACGAAGGCTCCGGGTCTCCGCCGGGGCTGCTGATGGCACGTTCGCGGCGCACCGGGGACGGCCGCGCCAGGGCCGGGGTGTTCTGCGAACGCCCGGCAATACGTGGCGCCGGTTCACGCGGCAGGGCGGGCTCCGATTGCCACGGGCAGGGCGCCGCACTGCTCCTGGTCCAGGCGGTGGAGGGCTTCGGCATGGCGTTCGGCGAAGCCGGTTCGGTCACCGTGAGCACTTCGACCGCGGTATCCCTGTGCGAGGCACTCGTGCGGTACGCGATTCGATGCGACTCGTGGGGGAATGCACCCGGAGGCGGAGCGGGCCGGGGGCGGCGACGGTGCGGCGAGGCAGGGGGCAGAGCTGGGAGCGCCGGCGGCAGCGGTGCGCTTTGCGCCGGGCCCGGGAACCGTGGGAGCGGGCGGTGAGGCGCCCGCGGTCGGGCAGCGGCGGATGTGTGGCGAGCCGAGTCGCCCGAGGCGCGCCCCGGCGGGGCGGTCCGTGGTGGCCGGGGTGATGTCGCGCCCGCCGGGTCACGGCGGATGGTCCACGCCGCGATCGTCCGTTCATGGCAGGAGAGCAACTCCCGATCCAGGAGGTCCACATGCCCCTTCAGACGACCACGCTGACCGTCCTGATCGCGTCACCCGGGGACACGGCCTTGGAGCGGGACGCCGTGGAGGACGTGATCCGCAGCTGGAACAGTGACCACACGCTCGAACAGAAGGTGCATCTCCTCGCCCTGAGATGGGAGTTGGACTCCTTTCCGGTGATCGGGCGAGGGACCGCGCAGGAGATGGTCAACAGTCAGTTCGCGGACAAGGCGGACATCGTCGTGGGGCTGTTCTACAGTCGCCTCGGGCATCCCACGGCCAGTGCGCCGTCCGGCACGGCGGAGGAGATCTCCCGTGCCGTCGATCGCGGTGCGGCGGTCCACGTGTTCTTCTCCGGTGCCAATATTCCGCAGGACCATGACGCCCAGCAGTTCGCCGCGCTGCGAGAGTTCAGGGAGCAGCTGCGCGGGTCCGGACTGCTGGGGGCGTACAGCTCGCCGGACGACCTCAAGGCGAAGGTGCGGACATGTCTGGAGCATGACGTCCATCTCCTCACGGACGCGGTCGAGACGGCCAGTGCCCAGTCTCCGGCGAGTGCCGCCGTCATGCGCTGCAGGTATCTCAGTGAGGACCAGCAGTACACGGACAGTCTCGGGCGCCTGAAGACGCGTCAGGTTCGTCAGCGTCTCCGGGTGGAGAATCTGGGTACGGGCGCCGCCGAGCACATCGAGGTGGTGGTCGAACCACTCGGGGAAGGGGCATCACCGGTGGTGGGCGACGACTTGACCGCTGAGCGTCTGCCCTCCCACACCTACTTCGACATTCCGGTGGCTCCGACCTTCGGTTCGAGTCCGCAGGCGCGTGTGGTGATCACCTGGGAGGAGTCCGGGGAGCAGTTCTCCGAGAGGCAGACGGTTCGCTGGACGTGAGGAACCGCCCGCGCGAGGCGGGGCAGGGGAAGGCACCTCTGCTCCGCCTCGGTGCGGTCGGCGCGAAGCGCTCGGAGTCGTGTCAGCCCTCGTGTCGCTGCCCGGAGTCGGCAGACCGCGCTTCGGACGCGATGAAACGGGAGAAGGCCATGGCGAAGGCCGCCTCCTCGTGGCTGCCGGTTCGGTGCAGGACGACCGACAAGGAGTGCCAGAGCAGTGGGTTGTGCGGATTGAGGAAGATGCCCGTCAACAGCTCCTCCCGTGCCGCCTCCGGCTTGTTCTGGTGATCGAGCGCGATCGCCAGTTCGGCGTACAGGTTCTCCATGTAGGGATGTCGTCGGAGAGTCGAGCGGGCATGCTGTTCGACTTCCGCGTACCGGTGTTCCTCGTGGAGTCGGTGGATGGTCTCGAAGTCGGCCAGCAGGTCCTCGGCGATGTCCCGCTCTCCGCCCCTGCCGGGGCTTTCCCCGGAGGGTTGTCCGGTCTGCGAGGTCCGTACGACGGCGGACGGTGCGGTGCCCGGGGCGACCGCGGTCAGCCACGGATGGATCACTCGCCAGCTCAAGTGCTGCCATTGCGGCGGGAATTGCCCTGCTGGCTCGGAGAAGTAGTGCGCACGCAGTTGCGCGGGGACGAGGAGGCGCTCCTGGTACAGGCGGTCCTGCCAGGCCGTTCCGGCGCGTTGGCGTATCGCCTGCCCCATCAGGTGGGCGCTGGAGATGCGGGCCTTGGCTGACAGGGTGTCGAAACCGGCTCGGCTGGTCATCAACAGGGCGTGTGCGTCGCAGACGATCTCCTCCCACTGCGCCAGCCGGGCCTGGTAGGGCAACGGAATGTTCTCGACGAGTTCGTGGAAGAGGCGGATGACTGCTGTCAGGAGACCGTCGATGTGGATCTGGCCGAGAACCCATTGGTCGAGGTCCTGGGCGCCGCGGACCTCCTCCACCCTGCGACTCGCTCGCTGGAAGAGAAGGGTGAGTACCGCCTTGCCTTCCTTGCCGAGAGGGCTCTCGTCGACCCACTCGAAGTCCGGCACGTCGGTCATCCAGTCGATCTCGTCGGGTGTGGCATGTCTCATGCACCGTTCGACCAGGGCTTCGCGTGAACCGGCCTGGGAATGCGCCCTCAGCAGTAGGCACGTCGTCTCGGTGACTTCGTCGGCGCCGGCGAATCCTGCCTGGTGGAGATCGAACAGATAGGTCACGGTGTCCCTGAGGTCACCCGTGCCGGCCAGTCGCCGGACGGCGCAGGTGAGGAGCCGGCTGAAAAGGCTGCCGGTTGCTCGCTGTTGGACGTTGAGCATCAGGGACGTGGCGACATCGGCGGGCAGGACCTCCGGTTCCGCGGGCGTGTATCCCTCGATAGGGGCTCCGCCGGGCCATTCGGCCCGGTTGTAGCAGAAGGGAATACGTGAATGCGTCGCGAACCGCAGGTCGCAGAACATCGTGAGGGTTTCGAGGAAGCTCTTGATGAAGCCTCCGCGAGTCGATATGTAGGCCCCGCACATCTCGTCCGTGATGGTCGAACTCGACGTCAGTACACCGAATGCCTGCACCTCTCGGAAGAAGTGGTCCGCGAGCCGGACCAGAGCGGATTCTCCCTTCGGTGCGCAGACGAAGAGGTTCTGCTCGTCCGTTGCCGATCCGTTCATCCGAGGCCCCCGATTGCCGTCACCATGTCCGAACCGCACTGCGCGGCGTTCTGATGGCTCATGCTCAGCCACGTGCGAAGTGGAGCTCTGCCCGAGGTCTCGTAGGGCATCCGTGCCTCTCGCAGCATGGTGTCGAACGATCTGCTGAACGTGTCTCGGTTTTGATCGGGCCCCAGTGCGTTTTCCGCCATGGTGAACAGCGACCGTAAGCGACCGCGTACTTCTGACGCGTCGACGAGTCCTTCGAGACTGGAATACTGTGCGCGGCCCTCGCCGGTGAACCGGTCGACGAAGATGATTCCGGGGAGGGGCGGTGGTGCCTGTGGATGGAAGAGGAGCCGAGCCGTCTCGTATGCGGGATGTGTGCGTGAGTCGATTTCCACGCCGCCCACCGAGATCGTCGGCCCAGGTGTCTTCAAGGTGGCGTCGTCGGTGTACAGGACCAGGATGTGCATCCCGCTGTCGGAGCCGAGGGTGCCTTCCCGTACGTAGTCCGCGACAGGCTCGTCCACTCCGGGGTGGAAGGCGAGGAAGGCGAAGATTCCGGGGTGCGCTCTTTCGAGTGCCGCGAGGCTTTCTTCCCGGAACAAGACCTCGAACGACCGCACGTTGCCGGATGCGAAGCCGGTACCGGGTTCGGCTGTCGCCTGCTCGATCAGAGCGGCGAGAGAGACGGTCTCCATGTGTGCCCTCTCTTTCCGGGGGTGTCGGCCGACCGGCGCGGGCGCAAGGCTTCCGTCCGGCCGCGGGAGGCGGCGTCGAGCCTCGCGCAGGTCGCCTCATCTGCCCACCCGTCCACCCTTGACCCCCTATGAGGTGAAAGTTGCTTTCCATGTCTGTCCGTTCCCGCGCCTGGTGCAACCTTCCGCGTGCCACGACGCGGAGACGGGTGCCACCGCTCCGGGGCTTCGTTGCCGGGAGGCGGCAGGCGGGACGGTGTGAGGGGTGCCTGTATCGGTACGTGATGACGACGGGGTGCGGCGCCTACGTTGTTCAGCGGCAGGTGCGCGGTGGTCCTGGCGATTCGCGTGCGCGGGAGAGGGGTGGCTGAGGGGATGAACCGCATGGCGAGTACCGCTCCCTGGCAGGAGGAGGCTCCGAAGGTTCTGGCGCCTCGTGTGGCCCTCGTGGTGTCGCTGGTGATCGCGGTGTCGATGGGGTTGCTGTCGGGGCTGGTGATGGTGCCGGCGGCGGAGCAGCTGCGCTCGCTGCGGGGCGGGGAGCGGGCGCAGGGGGTGCTGCACAAGGGCGGTTCCTGCATGGTGGGCCACTGTCAGGTCGCGTTCGAGGCCGGGGGGCGCACCGTGGTGGCGGATCTGCCCGCGGGCAGCGGTGGGGGCAAGCACTCCGTGGGTACCCCGGTGACGGTCCGGTACCTGGCGGACGATCCTCGGACGGTCGCCCGGGACGCCGATGTCGGTGGCGGCGGGGCCCTCGTGCTGGCGTGGGTGTCGGGCGGAGTGGCCCTGCTGTTCCTGGTGTTGGCGGTGGTGACGGGGATCGTCATGGCGCGGCTGCGCCATGACGGTTCCTCGGGTGCGAGGAGTTCCGGGGCGTGACGTCGGGGGCCGGGCCCGGGTGCCCCGCATGCGAGCGGCCGATGCGGTGCGGCGCCTTCGTGCTGAGCGAGCGCGAGGACGACGGCAAGCGCGTCTGCCGGACCGTGTGGGGGTGCCCCGAGGGGCACGTCTGGTGGCTGTGGGCGGACCGCCCGGAGGGGCCGCCGGAGCCCTGCCCGGATCCCGGACTCATGGGCGAGTGAGCCCGGTCGGAGGTCACACCGGCCGGGCGGCGGGTGCCGGGCGCCTCAGGGAGGCGATCGCGAGGGTGGTGAGCGCGGTCGCGGCGGCACTGCCCAGGGCGACCATGATGACGCCGATCATGTAGAGGCCGCTGGCGTCGTCCGACCAGTCGAGGTACGCGGCGGCGGTCAGGCCGGCGGTGATGCCGAGCACCGCGCCCGTGACGTGGCGGCGGGCGGCCGCCCAGTACAGCGGCGCCAGCAGGGTCAGCACCAGGCCGATGACCTGCCATGCCCCGTACGGGCCGGTCGTCGAGCCGTCCGGGTGCACGTCACGGTGCTGGTCCCAGCCCAGCCACGCGGCCCACAGCGCGGCGGACGTCAGGGCGAGGATCAGGGTCGCCACGGCTTCGGGGAGTCGTTCGGGGGTTCGATGGGGGAGTCGGTTCGCCATGGCTCCAGCGTCGCGGCGCACCCCCGGCGGCGGACAGGGCGCGGGTACTCAACCGGGGGTGAGTAGGGCGGGCAGGGGTGCGGAGCCCGTCGGCCCTTCGGGGGAGAAGGCGGCGGGGCCCGTGGGCGGTGTGCCGGGCGGGGCATCCCTTCGGGACGCACGACGGATACAACCTGTGGGAGGCCCCGGACAACGTGTCCATGCCGGCGGTCGCGCCGGCGATCAGCGGCGGCGGGGCGCTGCGGTCGTTCGGGACGACCGTGCTGCTGAGCGCCGACGAGACGATCGAGGCCCTGCGGAAGGCCGAGGCCATCCGCTACCGGCCCCCCGGCGCGTCGACCACCGGCTGCCCGCGCCTGGCCGGTGAGCAACCGGCTGCCCGCCCCGGCGTGGGGCGGGCGCGGTGGGGCGGGCGGCTGGGCGGGAGAAGTTGTCTATTTAATGAAACTGGTCGGTATCAGGCGGCGTATCCGTTACGGTCGGCTTCCTTCGCACGATCCTTTGGGGGCCGTATGTCGTACAACCCGCCGTCCCAGCCGCCGCCTTGGGGTGCTCCGCCGCCCGCCGGGCCCGGGGGCGTGCCGACCGTGCCGCCGGCCCCGGAGCGGCCGAAATGGGCGCGGAAGCGGGTCGTGATCCCGGCCGCGTTCGCGGTGTTCTTCATCGGCATCGTCGCCGGGTCCGGGTCCGACGGAGGCGCGGCGACCGACAACGCGGCGAGCAGCGCCGCGGCGCCCGCGCCGACGGTGACCGCGACCGTCACGGCCACCGCGACCGCCGCCGCGCCGGAGCCGGCCGCGACGAAGACGGTGACCGCCGCGCCGGAGCCCGCGCCGACGGTGACGAAGACGCGGACCGTGCGCGTCACGGTCGCGCCCGACGGAGGCGGCGGGGGCGACGACGACGGCGGGGGTTCGGGCTCCGGCGGCGCCGTCTCGTACGGGAACTGCTCCGATGTGCGGGCCGCCGGGGCCGATCCGATCCGGGCGGGGGAGCCGGGCTACGGCAGGCACCTGGACCGCGACGGCGACGGGGTCGGCTGCGAGTAGCGCGCCTCCGGCGCGGCGGGTGCGTTCGGGCGAGCCGGCCGGGCAGCGCGTCCGGAGTGGTTCCCGGGCCGTCGCGGCGGGGGGTGGGCTCAGGCGAGCCGGCCGGCCAGCGCGTCCGGCGCCGTTCCCGGGCCGTCGCGGCGGGTGGGCTCAGGCGAGCCAGTCGATGTAGCGGGTGGCCGCGATGTGGGCGCCGTCGGGGGTGGTGAGGACGTCGCCGGCGACGGCGGCGAACATGCCCGCGGAGTCGTCGGTGACGACGGACCGCTGGTCGCCCTTGGCGGTGAGCGTGAGCCGGCCGAGGTCGTCGAGGGGGTAGACGTCCGGACCTCCGACGTTGAGGACGCCGTTCAGCGGGGCGCCCACGGCGACCTCGGTGACGGCGGCGGCGACGTCCGCGGCGGCGATCGGCTGGATCGGCGTACGCGGCAGCCGCACGGTGTCGCCGTCGGCGGTCCAGGACAGGACGGCGTCGACGAACTCCATGAACTGCGTGGCGCGGACGATCGAGTACGGGACCGGGCCCGCCTTGAGCAGGTCCTCCTGGAGCACCTTCGCCCGGTAGTAGTCGAGGTCGGGGACCTGGTCCACGCCGACGATGGACAGGACGACGGCATGCCCGACGCCCGCCCGCGCGCTCGCGTCCAGGAGGTTCTCCATCGAGGTGCGGAAGAACGCGGGGGACGCGTCGTCGAAGGTGGGGGAGTTGGTGAGGTTGACGACGACGTCGGCACCGGCGACGGCCTCCGCCACTCCCGCGCCGCTGATGAGGTCCACGCCGGTGGACGGGGAGTGGGGAACGGCGTCGTGGCCGGCGGCTGCGAGGTTCTTCACGACCTGCGACCCGATGAGCCCGGTGCCACCGAGGACGGCGAACTTCATGGCATGCCTCTTCTCTGGAGTGTGAGAGCTTCTCCGGTGCGGTAAGTCCGTTACGGGACCTTTTGGGGCCCTGTCTGCCACCGTACGCGCAAACCCGGACACCTTCTATCCGGGATATTACTCGGACACGTGATGTCCGAGTCAAGGGCGGCGCGGGTAGAGTGGGCGCGTGAAGATGTCCGGCGGGGTGGAGTGGGCCCTGCACTGCGCGGTGGTGCTGACCTCGGTGGAGGAGCCGGTACCGGCCGCGCGCCTCGCCCAGCTCCACGACGTCTCGCCCACCTACCTCGCGAAGCAGCTCCAGGCGCTGTCGCGCGCCGGGCTGATCCGGTCGGTGCAGGGCAAGGCGGGCGGCTACGTGCTGACCAGGCCGCCCGCCTCGATCACGGTCCACGACATCGTCGAGGCCATCGACGGCCCGGCCCCGGCCTTCGTCTGCACGGAGATCCGGCAGCGCGGCCCCATGGCCACCACGCCGGAGGCCTGCACCGCGCCGTGCGCCATCTCCCGGGCCATGGCCGCCGCCGAGGACGCCTGGCGCGCCTCGCTGCGGGCCGTGACCGTCGCCGACCTCGCCCGCGACGTCGAGTCCGACTACGGGTCGGGTGCGCTGGCCGGCATCGCCACCTGGCTGAACACCTCCCCGGAGGGGTAGGGCCCGGCCCGGCCCGGCTTGTGGCGGGGGCGTGTCGGTGGTGCGTGTCATGATCGGGTCATGCTGCTCTCGCGTGGTGCCGCCGCCGCACTCTCCGTCGTCCTGCTGAGCCTCGCGGCGGCGGGCTGCGCCGACCCCGCGTCGGACCCCCGTACGGCGGGGGCCGGACCGGCGGCGTCCCGGGACGGGGCGCAGGGGTACTGCCCGCTCCCCGAGGAGCAGCGGGCGACGCCCACCCCCTGCATCACCTTCGACTGGAACCAGCGGGTGAAGGAGAACCACGCCTACCGCGAGCCGATGGCGATCACCGAGGAGCAACGGGCCGCCGCGGCGCCCCGTGCGGAGGCGCTCGGCGCGGCCCTGAAGCGCCTCGCGGCCACCGGGACCACCGAGGACGGCCTGCGTGCGGCGGTCGGGGATGCGCTGGGGCTTCCCGCCGAGAGCATCGAGGTGCGGGGCGGCGGTTACGACCCGCTGCGCGAAGTCGTGGTCGGCGGGGGCGAGGGCAAGGTGTGCGTCAACGGGGGCGTCGACGCGGCGGGCGCGGCCTCGGCCGAGGTCGTCGGACGCACCAACGACGGTACGTGCCTGCCCGGGCTCGGCGGGCACTGAGGACGGGGCGGCCCGGGAGGCGTGCGCCCAGGGGGCCGGCCCGGTGCGGGGAGCCGCAGGCGCGGGGGGCCGGGCTGCGGTGCGGGTGCGGGTGCGGAGGGCCGGCCCGGGGAGCTGTGGGCGCGGGGGGTCAGGCTCCGTTGAGGTGCCGGTGGCACGGGCGGTGTGCGGGCGCGGCGGAGATCGCGTTCCGGTTCTGCTTCGTCGACCGAACGGTCACAGAACGGGAGTTGTCACCGCCCCCGGTTACAGTCGAGGTGACCGACGACATCGAACCGGTGGGGAATCCATGGCACTCTTCGGGAACGCGCACACCGTCAACCCGGGCCAGGCGCAGCAGGACTACGCGCGGCTGCTCGGCCACGGGGAGCAGGTGCAGGCCGCGTACCAGCTGATCCGGGACACCATCATCTTCACCGACCGGCGGCTGCTGCTGGTCGACAAGCAGGGGATCACCGGCCGCAAGACGGAGTACCACTCGATTCCCTACCGCAGCATCACCCACTTCGCGGTGGAGACGGCCGGGACGTTCGATCTCGACGCCGAGCTGAAGATCTGGATATCCGGCATGCCCGCGCCCGTCGAGAAGACCTTCACCAAGGGCGTCGACATCTACGAAGTGCAGGGCATCCTGACGCAGTTCGTGGCGCGCTGAGCCGCGCGGCGGTGCGTGCTCCCGGCGCCCCCCCGTGGCCGCCGCCCGGGTGGGCGGCGGCCCCCGGTGCTACGCCTTGCGGCCCACGGCGCCGTAGGCGTCGACCGCCGGGCCGTCGTACGGGGCGTCGGCCTCCGGACGCCATTCGGTGACCGGCACCACGCCCGGCTCGACGAGCTCCAGGCCGTCGAAGAAGCCGGCGATGTGGTCCACCGGGCGCACGTGGTAGGGGATCGCGCCGCTCTGGTTGTACGCGTCGGAGGCGGCGATCATGCCGTCGCTGGTGGCGGTGGAGTCGCTGATCACCAGGTAGCTGCCCGCCGGCAGGCCCGCCATCAGACGCGAGACCAGGCCCTTGGCCTCCTCGTGGTCGGCCACGTGGCCGAGGGTGTTGAGGATGATCAGGGCGATCGGCTGCGAGAAGTCCAGGGTGTCCGCCGCGGCCTTCAGGATGTCCTCGGGCGCGTAGAGGTTGGCGTCCAGGTACGCCGTCCTGCCCTCGGGCGTGCTCGTCAGCAGCGCACGCGCGTGGGCGAGCACCATCGGGTCGTTGTCGACGTACACGATGCGCGAGTCCGGGGCCGTGCGCTGCGCCACCTCGTGGGTGTTGTCGGCGGTGGGCAGCCCCGTGCCGATGTCCAGGAACTGGCGTACGCCCTGCTCGCCCGCCAGGTGGCGGACGACCCGGCCGAGGAACTGGCGGCTGGTGCGGGCGACGTCGACGAGACCGGGGAAGATGTCCTTGATCTGCTCACCGGTGTCGCGGTCGACCTGGTAGTTGTCCTTGCCGCCCACGAAGTAGTTCCAGAAGCGGGCCGAGTGCGGCTTGCTCGTGTCTATGCGGGCACGAATGTCGGCGGCGGCAAGCTGGGGGTCGGTGTCTGACACGCGTACGTCTCCTTCGAGGGCGGAGCGGGTTGCTCGGCACCAACCTAGACCAACTGTGCTGGTGGGCAACGGTCTTGGGGTGGTGTACGTCCGGGCGGCGGCACGGCGGCGGCGCGACGTCCGGCACGGCGTCCCGTACGCGGGCGGGCAGGGAGCGGGACATGACGTGGTCGGAAGGGCTGCTCGGCTTCGCCGCCGGGCTGCTGATCTCGGTCGTCACGGCGCCCGTCGGGGTGTCCGGCGCGGTGTTCCTGCTGCCGGTGCAGGTCAGTCTGCTGGGAGTCCCCAGCCCGGCGGTCACCCCGACGAACCTCCTCTACAACGTGGTCGCCGGCCCCGGGGCCCTGCTGCGGCACCGGGGGAGCGGACAGCTCCGCGGGCCGCTGGCCCGCCTGCTGATCGCCGGAGCCGTGCCCGGGGTCGTCGCGGGGGCGGCGGTACGGGTGTTCGCGGTGCCGGGGTCGCAGGTGTTCCGCCTGTTCGTCGCGGCCCTGCTGCTGCCGCTCGGCCTCTGGCTGTGCGCCCGCACCCTGCGCCCGGCGCGGCCCGCCGGGACCGGGGACGTCCGGGGCGCGGCCGGTGAGCCCCCGCCGGCGGAGCCTCGGCGCGGGGAGCCCCGCCCCGGGGAACCCATCGAGGCATCGTCCACGGGGTCTTCGCCCCTCTCGCCTCCGTCCGGGCAGCCGTCGCCACGGGCGACGACGCTGCTCGCCGCGGCCGTCGGCGTGGCGGGCGGGATCTACGGGATCGGCGGCGGATCGCTGCTCGGCCCGATCCTGGTGGGGCGCGGCATGCCGGTGGCCAGGGTCGCCCCGGCGGCCCTCGCCTGCACCTTCGTCACCTCCGTCGTCGGCGCCGCCACCTACGCCCTGCTCGCCCTCACCACCCCCGGCACCGTCGCGCCCGACTGGCTGCTCGGCATCGCCTGCGGCCTCGGCGGACTCGCCGGCGGCTACCTCGGCGCCCGTCTCCAGCCCCGGCTGCCCGAGACCGGACTGCGGCTCCTGCTCGGGGTGATGGCCACCGGCATCGGCCTGCTCTACGCCGTCCAGGGGCTCGGCTGAGGGGCCGCGTACGCCTCGGCGCACCGGGGCGGAGCGCGGGCCCCTCACTCCAGGGCGCCGTGCCGGTGCCGCACCGGTGGCACGTCGTCGGCATCGCCGGCGGAGGCCAGGGCGTCGAGGGCGGTACCGCGCACCGACCCCGAGGGCGGGCGCACGGCGGCGAGCACGGCCGCCATCCGGTTCCGCAGCCGAGCCCGGGCGCGGCGCTCCGCGATCGAGGCGGCCACCGTGATGCCGCGGTCGTCCCCCGACCGGAGGAAGGTGTACACGGCCACCTCCCGGCGCACCCGGCACGGCCGCGGGCGGCGGCCCTCCCGGGCGGCGTCGGAGAGCGCGCGGGAGCTGTAGCGCAGGTCGTACAGGACGACCCTGCGCCACGCGGGATCGCCGTCCGGTGCTCCGGAACGGCGGACATGATGGGCGGTACGTGCCACGAGGACTCCTCGGCCGTGACCGCCGGGGCTCTCCCGGCGGACCTACCGGAAGCCGAGCGGCCCGCGCCCGCGCCGAACGGCGCGGGCCGGGGGTGCGCCGAGGGCGCGGTACAGGTGCATCGGGGCAGCCTAGACAGCAACGGGCGTGCTCCGACAGGGGGTTTCCGACGCGCCGGCGCGAGGATTCCCGGCCCGGCAGCCCCGCTCCGGGACACCCCGCCCCGGGACACCCCGCCCCGGCAGCCACCGCCCGGGCCCCCGGCCCGGGCGGCGGGGAGCGGGGCCCCGGGACGTCGGCGTGGGGCGGGGGCTAGTCGTCGGACTCCAGGTCGCCCTCCGTCTCCAGGTAGACCTGGCGGAGGGCGGCGAGGACGGCCTGGTCGGGCTTCTCCCACATGCCGCGGGACTCGGCCTCCAGGAGGCGTTCCGCGATGCCGTGGAGGGCCCAGGGGTTGGCCTCCTGGAGGAAGGCGCGGTTGACGGGGTCGAGGACGTAGGTCTCGGTCAGCTTGTCGTACATCCAGTCGGCGATCACGCCGGTGGTGGCGTCGTAGCCGAAGAGGTAGTCGACGGTGGCCGCGAGTTCGAAGGCGCCCTTGTAGCCGTGGCGGCGCATCGCCTCGATCCAGCGGGGGTTGACCACGCGGGCGCGGAAGACGCGGGAGGTCTCCTCGACCAGGGTGCGGGTGCGGACGGTCTCCGGGCGGGTGGAGTCGCCGATGTACGCCTCCGGGGCGGTGCCCCGCAGCGCGCGGACCGTGGCCACCATGCCGCCGTGGTACTGGAAGTAGTCGTCCGAGTCGGCGATGTCGTGCTCGCGGGTGTCCGTGTTCTTCGCCGCCACCGCGATCCGCTTGTACGCCGTCTCCATCTCGTCGCGCGCCGCCCGGCCGTCGAGGCCGCGGCCGTAGGCGTAGCCGCCCCACACCGTGTAGACCTCCGCCAGGTCGGCGTCGGTGCGCCAGTCGCGGGAGTCGATGAGCTGGAGCAGGCCGGCCCCGTAGGTGCCGGGACGGGAGCCGAAGATGCGGGTGGTGGCGCGGCGTTCGTCGCCGTGGGCGGCGAGGTCGGCCTGGGCGTGGGCGCGGACGAGGTTCTGCCCGGCCGGCTCGTCGAGGGAGGCCACCAGGCGGACCGCGTCGTCCAGCAGGCCGATGGTGTGCGGGAAGGCGTCCCGGAAGAAGCCCGAGATACGCAGCGTCACATCGATGCGGGGGCGGCCCAGTTCGGCGAGCGGGACCGGCTCCACGCCGGTCACCCGGCGCGAGGCGTCGTCCCACACCGGGCGGACGCCCAGCAGCGCCAGCGCCTCGGCGACGTCGTCGCCCGCCGTGCGCATCGCGCTGGTGCCCCACAGCGACAGGCCGACGGAGGTGGGCCACTCGCCGTTGTCGGCGCGGTAGCGCTCCAGCAGCGAGTCCGCGAGGGCCTGGCCCGTCTCCCAGGCGAGCCGGGAGGGCACGGCCTTCGGGTCGACGGAGTAGAAGTTCCGGCCCGTCGGCAGGACGTTGACCAGTCCGCGCAGCGGGGAGCCGGACGGTCCGGCCGGGACGAAGCCGCCGTCGAGGGCGTGCACGGCGTGGTCGATCTCGTCGGTCGTCCGGGCGAGCCGCGGCACCACCTCCAGCGCGGCGAAGCGCAGCACCGCGGCCACGTCGTCGCCGTGCGAGTCGGGCACGGCGGCCGGGTCCCAGCCCGCCGCCTCCATCGCCTCGACCAGCTCGCGGGCCTGCTGCTCGACGGTGTCGGCCGCGGTGCGGGTCGCCTTCGACTCGTCCAGGCCGAGCGCCTCGCGCAGCCCGGGCAGCGCCTGCGCGCCGCCCCAGATCTGGCGGGCGCGCAGGATGGAGAGCACCAGGTTGACCCGCTCCGGGCCGGTGGGCGCGCCGCCGAGGACATGGAGGCCGTCGCGGATCTGCGCGTCCTTCACCTCGCACAGCCAGCCGTCGACGTGCAGCAGGAAGTCGTCGAAGCCGTCGTCGTCCGGACGGTCCGCCATGCCGAGGTCGTGGTCGAGCTTCGCCGCCTGGATCAGCGTCCAGATCTGGGCCCGGATCGCCGGCAGCTTCGCCGGGTCCATGGACGAGATCTGCGCGTACTCGTCGAGGAGCTGCTCCAGGCGCGCGATGTCGCCGTACGACTCGGCGCGGGCCATCGGCGGGACCAGGTGGTCGACGAGCGTGGCGTGCACCCGGCGCTTGGCCTGGGTGCCCTCGCCCGGGTCGTTGACCAGGAACGGGTAGACGAGCGGCAGGTCGCCGAGCGCCGCGTCGGGCGCGCAGGCCGCCGACAGGCCCGCGTTCTTGCCCGGCAGCCACTCCAGGTTGCCGTGCTTGCCCAGGTGGATCATCGCGTCGGCGCCGAAGCCGCCGTCGTCGGCGGAGGCCGCGATCCAGCGGTAGGCCGCCAGGTAGTGGTGCGACGGCGGCAGGTCGGGGTCGTGGTAGATGGCGATCGGGTTCTCGCCGAAGCCGCGCGGCGGCTGGATGAGGACCAGCAGGTTGCCGCGGCGCAGGGCGGCGAGGACGATGTCGCCCTCCGGGTTGCGCGAGCGGTCCAGGAACATCTCGCCGGGCGCCGGGCCCCAGTGCTCCTCCACCGCCTCGCGCAGCTCCGCGGGGAGCTCGCCGTACCAGCGGCGGTAGTCGGCGGCCGGGATGCGCACCGGGTTGCGGGCCAACTGCTCCTCGGTCAGCCACTCCTGGTCGTGGCCGCCGGCCTCGATCAGGGCGCGGATCAGCTCGTCGCCGTCGCCGGACACCAGACCGGGGATCTCCTCCCCGGGACCGAAGTCGTAGCCCTCGGCGCGCAGCCGCCGCAGCAGGGCGACGGCCGACGCGGGGGTGTCCAGGCCGACGGCGTTGCCGATGCGGGAGTGCTTGGTGGGGTACGCGGACAGCACCAGCGCGATCCGCTTGTGAGCGTTCGGGACGTGGCGCAGCCGGGCGTGGCGCAGCGCGATGCCCGCGACCCGGGCGGCCCGCTCCTCGTCGGCGACGTACGACGGCAGGCCGTCCGCGTCGATCTCCTTGAACGAGAACGGGACGGTGATCAGCCGGCCGTCGAACTCCGGCACCGCCACCTGGCTCGCGGCGTCCAGCGGGGAGAGGCCCTCGTCGTTCTCCTCCCACGAGGCGCGCGAACCGGTGAGGCACAGTGCCTGGAGGATCGGGACGTCGAGCGCGGCGAGCGCGCCCGCGTCCCAGGACTCGTCGTCGCCGCCGGCGGACGCCTCGGCCGGGCGGGTGCCGCCCGCCGCCAGCACCGTGGTCACCAGCGCGTCGGCGGCGCCGAGTTCGGCCAGCAGCTCCGGCTCGGGCGCGCGCAGCGACGCCACGTACAGCGGCAGCGCCCGGCCGCCCGCGGCCTCGATCGCGGAGCACAGGGTGTCCACGAAGCCGGTGTTGCCGCTCATGTGGTGGGCCCGGTAGTAGAGCACCGCGATCAGCGGGCCGCCGGCCGCGGAGCCGGCCGTGCGCTCCAGCCGGCCCCAGGCGGGGGCGGCGGCCGGCGGCTCGAAGCCGTGACCGGTGAGCAGCACCGTGTCGGAGAGGAAGCGGGCGAGCTGCTCCAGATTGCCGGGACCGCCGTGCGCGAGGTACGCGTGGGCCTCGGCGGCGATGCCGATGGGCACCGTCGACGCCTCCATCAGCTGGGCGTCCGGGGCCTGTTCGCCGCTCAGGACCACGACCGGGCGGTCCTGCGCCAGCAGCGTGTCGATGCCCTCCTGCCAGGCGCGCACCCCGCCGAGCAGACGCACCACGACCAGGTCGGTGCCCTCCAGCAGACCGGGCAGGTCGTCGAGCGGCAGCCGGGCGGGGTTGGCGAAGCGGTAGCCGACCGGGCCGCCGGCGGCGCGTGCGCTGAGCAGGTCGGTGTCGGACGTCGACAGGAGCAGGACGCGGGCCTCGGGGGTGTGCGCCCCGGATGAGAGCTGCATGCGGCGGCTGGCCTTCCTCGGGGTTTCCGCGCCCCGGGCGGTGAAGAGCGGCGGGAGTTCCTGGCTCACCCGGCGGCGCGCGCGTGCTGCGCTGCTGCCGGGCTCACAGTGGCGGGACCGCGCCGGAATCGCACCGGGCTTCCTCCCCTGACGCCGTCTTCGGCGGTGACGGACCGTATGGCCCGCCGATGAGCATAGTAAGGGCCGTCACCCTGCCGTGAGGAGGTGGCTTGTGTGATGGTCGGTATGCTCGCCGCCATGCCTCCGACCCCCGCCAACCGCCCGGACCGGGACGAATCTCCCGTCCGGGACCGCGGTGACGCCTGCCCCGGCGCGCTGCGGCTGCACACCGCGGACGACGGTGCGCTGGCGCGTGTCCGCGTCCCGGCGGGTCTCCTCGACGCGCGCCAGGCGTACGCCCTCGCGGACGCGGCGGAACGCCTCGGCGACGGGGCGCTCGACATCACCTCGCGCGGCAACCTCCAGCTCCGCGGCCTCGACCCGGTGTGCGCAGGGGAGTTGGCGGAGCTGCTGGACGCCGCGGACCTGCTGCCCGCGCCCGCCCACGAGCGCATCCGCAACGTGGTCGCCTCCCCGCTGTCCGGCCTCGACGGCCGGGGGCACCTCGATGTGCGGCCGCTGGTACGGGAGCTGGACACCCTGCTGTGCGCCGCCGCCCGCGCCACGGCGCTCTCCGGCCGCTTCCTGTTCGCCCTCGACGACGGCCGCGGGGACATGGCGGAGCTCGCCGCGGATGTGATGTTGCTCGCAGAGGCCGGAGACGGGGCGACGGGGGCGCCCGTGACGGGTGGCGCGGGTGCGCCCGGTGCGCCCGGTGGGCCTGGCGCGCCCGGGCGGGCCCGGGTGCGGGTCGTCGCCGGCGAGGCGCGGGTGCGGGTGCGGCCCGAGGACGCGGCGCGGATGCTGCTGCTGGCGGCGGAGGCCTTCCTCGACGCCGCCGACGCGAGCGGCGCCCGCCCCTGGCGGGTCCGTGAACTCCCCCCGGAACACGCCCTGTCCACCCGCGACCTCCTGCGCCGGGCCGCCGCCGCGGACCTGCCCGCGGAGCCCGCGCCGGAGCCGCCCGCGGTACCCGCGGGCCCCGGCCCCGCCGAGCCCCCCGCCCCCGGGGCGCACGCCCGCGACGGGGCGGATGCGGCCGTGTGCGCCGGGGTGGTGCTCGGGCGGATGAGCGCCGCGCAGGTGCGGAGCCTCGCGCGGGTCGCGGGGCGGCACGGGACGGGGGAACTGCGCGTCACCCCCTGGCGTTCCGTGGTGCTCCCGGGCGTCGCGGCCGCCCACCTGCCCGAACTCGCCGCCGCCGGCCTCGTGACCGGCGCCGGGTCCCCCTGGCACGGTGTCAGCGCCTGCACCGGACGCCCCGGCTGCGGGAAGGCGCTCGCGGACGTCCGCGCCGACGCCACCGCGCTCGCCGACGCCACCGCGCTCGCCGCCGCCGGCGCGGGCGGGACCCCCGTGCACTGGTCCGGCTGCGGACGCCGCTGCGGCCACCCGCACGGCGCCCATGTCGACCTCGTCGCGACCGGCGAGGGGCGGTACACGCTCGCCGTCGTGCCCGCGAACCGCCCTGCCGCCCAGGCTGTTCCCGCGACGGAGGCCGCGACCGCGTCCGCGACCGAGGCCGTTCCCGAGGCCCCGCCCGGGGCCGTGCCCGCGAACGTGAACGCGACCGCGACCGCCCACGGCACCGGCACTGGTGCGGACCACCCCGTACGCCACGACCTGGACGTCCCCGAGCTCGCCGGCGCCCTCGCCGCGGCGCGCGGCGGGCGGCCCCTCCACCACCGACCCGCTACGACGAAGTGAGCGAGAGCACAGTGTTCGACTACGAGAAGGACGGCGCGGAGATCTACCGCCAGTCCTTTGCCACGATCCGGGCCGAGGCGGACCTCGCGGGGCTGCCCGCCGAGGTGTCGCAGGTCGCGGTCCGCATGATCCACGCCTGCGGGATGGTCGACCTCGTCCGCGACCTCGCGTACAGCCCCGGGGTCGTGCTCCGCGCCCGCGAGGCGCTGCGCGCCGGCGCCCCCGTGCTGTGCGACGCGCAGATGGTCGCCAGCGGGATCACCCGCAAGCGGCTGCCCGCCGACAACGACGTGGTCTGCACGCTCTCCGACCCGTCGGTGCCCGCCCTCGCGGAGAAGCTCGGCACCACCCGTTCCGCCGCCGCGCTGGAACTGTGGCGCGACCGGCTCGAAGGCTCCGTCGTCGCCGTCGGCAACGCGCCCACCGCGCTGTTCCGGCTGCTGGAGATGATCGCGGAGGGCGCCCCGCGTCCCGCTGCCGTCATCGGGGCGCCCGTCGGATTCATCGGCGCCGCCGAGTCCAAGGACGCGCTGGCCGGCTCCCCGCTCGGCCTGGAGCACCTGGTGGTCCGGGGCCGTCGCGGCGGCAGCGCCATGGCCGCCGCCGCCGTCAACGCGATCGCGAGCGAGTCGGAATGAGCGAGCACGCCGCCACGAGCGCGAACACGACCACGGGCGCCGACCCCGCCCCGGGCGCGGAGACGACCCCGGGCGAGCAGGCCACCCCGGCCGGGCACCCCGCCCCGGGCGCGACCCCCGCCACCGGCCGGCTGTACGGGGTCGGGCTCGGCCCGGGCGACCCGGAGCTGATGACCCTGCGCGCCGCGCGGATCATCGCCGAGGCCGATGTGATCGCGTACCACTGCGCCCGGCACGGACGGTCCATCGCCCGTTCGATCGCCGCCCCGCACCTGCGCCCCGAGCACATCGAGGAGCGCCTGATGTACCCGATCACCGTGGAGACCACCGACCACCCGGGCGGATACCGGGGCGCGCTCGACGACTTCTACGAGGAGGCCGCCGCCCGTCTCGCCGCCCACCTCGACGCCGGGCGCACCGTCGCCGTGCTCGCCGAGGGCGACCCGTTCTTCTACGGCTCCTACCAGCACATGCACAAGCGGCTCGCGCACCGCTACCCGACCGAGGTGGTCCCCGGGGTCACCTCGATCAGCGCCGCCGCCGCCCGTCTGGGCACCCCGCTGTGCGAGGCGGAGGAGGTGCTCACCGTCATACCCGGCACCCTGCCGGAGGACGAACTCACCGCCCGGCTCGCCGCGACCGACTCCGCCGTCGTCATGAAGCTCGGCCGCACCTTCCCCGCGGTGCGCCGCGCCATGGAGACGTCCGGCCGGCTGGACGAGGCCCGTTACGTCGAGCGCGCCACCATGAGCGGTGAGCGCACCGGGCGCCTCGCCGACATCGACCCGGAGTCGGTGCCCTACTTCTCGGTCGCCGTCGTCCCCAGCCGGACCGCCACCCCGCCCCCCGCCCCGGAGGGCGGCGAGGTCGTGGTGGTCGGCACCGGCCCGGCCGGCCCGCTGTGGCTCACTCCGGAGACCCGGCGCGCGCTCGCCGACGCCGACGAACTCGTCGGCTACACCACCTACCTGGACCGGGTGCCCCACCGGCCCGGCCAGATCCGGCACGGCTCGGACAACAAGGTCGAGTCCGAGCGCGCCGAGTTCGCCCTCGACCTCGCCCGCCGCGGACGGCGCGTCGCGGTCGTCTCCGGCGGCGACCCCGGGGTCTTCGCCATGGCCACCGCCGTCCTCGAAGTGGCCTCGCAGGACGCGTACCGTGACGTGCCCGTCCGGGTGCTGCCGGGCGTCACCGCGGCCAACGCGGCGGCGGCGAGGGCCGGTGCGCCGCTCGGCCACGACTACGCCGTGCTCTCGCTCTCCGACCGGCTCAAGCCGTGGGAGGTGATCGCGGAACGGCTGCGGGCCGCGGCCGCCGCCGACCTCGTGCTCGCGCTCTACAACCCGGGCTCGCGCAGCCGCACCTGGCAGGTCGGCAAGGCCCGTGAACTGCTCCTGGAGCACCGCGCCCCCGACACCCCCGTGGTGCTCGGCCGGGACGTCGGCGGGCCGGAGGAGAGCGTCCGGATCGTGCGCCTCGGCGAACTCGACCCGGACCAGGTCGACATGCGGACGATCCTGCTGGTCGGCTCCTCGCAGACCCGGGCGGTGCGGCGGGGCGACGGCCACGAGATCGTGTGGACGCCGCGCCGCTATCCCGAGTAGCGAGGCCGCGCGCGCCGGTGACCGGGGCGGACGCTGCCCCGGGGCCTGCGCCCCGGCTCCGGCAGGACGGCCGCTGACCGGCGCCCGGGAGGCCGGCCCCTGACCGGCGTCCGAACGGCCGGCCGCTAGCCGGCGCCCGGGCGGGTGGCGTGTGCGGTGTCCAGCCAGGCGGCCGCCTCCTCGGGGCCGGCCGCCACCGCCACCCCCCGCGGCACCGGCGGGCGGCGCACCACGACGACGGGGATCCCCGCCTCGCGGGCGGCCGCCAGCTTGGGCGCGGTCGCCGCGCCGCCGCTGTCCTTGGTGACGAGCACGTCGATCCGGTGCCGCCGCAGCAGTTCCCGCTCGCCGTCGAGGGTGAACGGGCCCCGGTCGAGCAGCACCTCGGCCCGCGGCGGGCACGGGCCGTCGGGCGCGTCGACGGAGCGGACGAGGAACCAGGCGTCGTCGACGTGCGCGAACGCGGCGAGGCCCATGCGCCCCGTCGTCAGGAACACCCGGCGGCCGAGCGCGCGGGCCGCGCCGGCGGCCTCGGCCAGGGAGCCGACCGGGTGCCAGTCGTCGCCCGGTACCGGTGCCCATCCCGGGCGGCGCAGCGCCAGCAGGGGAACATGGGCCCCGGCGGCGGCCTCGGCCGCGTGGAAACTGATCGTTCCGGCGAAAGGATGGGTGGCGTCGATGACCGCGTCCACCGCGTGCTCGCGCAGCCAGCGCTCCAGGCCCCCGGCGCCGCCGAAGCCGCCGATCCGGACCTCGCCCGGCGGCGTCCGGGGAGCGGCCACCCGCCCGGCGAGGCTGCTGGTGACCCGCAGCCCGCGGGCGTGCAGCAGCTCCGCCAGCAGGCGGCCCTCGGTCGTCCCGCCGAGGATCAGTACGTGGGTCGGCATGGGGGTCCTTCATGACTGAGTCGGGCGGCGGGCGTGAGGCCCAACTCAAGCACACCGGTCTGCGGCCCGGATGGACGACCGGGGCCTGCGCCACGGCGGCCACGACCGCCGCGTACACGGCACTGCTGACCGGGGACTTCCCCGATCCGGTGACCATCACCCTGCCCAAGGGGCAGACCCCGTCCTTCGCCCTCGCCGTCGAGAGCCTGGAAGCCGCCTCGGCCACCGCCGGGATCGTGAAGGACGCCGGCGACGACCCGGACGTCACCCACGGCGCGCTGGTCCGCGCCACCGTGCGGGTGCTGCCCGCCGGGTCCGGCGTCGTCTTCCGCGCGGGGCCCGGCGTGGGCACGGTCACCCGGCCCGGACTGCCGCTCGACGTGGGGGAGCCGGCGATCAACCCGGTGCCGCGGCAGATGATGCGCGACCACGTCGCCCTGGTGGCCGCGCGCCACGGCGGGACGGGGGACGTGGAGATCACCGTGTCCGTCGACGACGGGGAGGAGATCGCCCGCTCCACCTGGAACCCGCGGCTCGGCATCCTCGGCGGGCTGTCCGTCCTCGGGACGACGGGGATCGTGGTGCCCTACTCGTGCTCGGCGTGGATCGACTCCATCCGGCGCGGGGTGGACGTGGCCCGGGCGGCGGGGCGCACCCATGTCGCCGGGTGCACAGGCTCGACGTCGGAGAAGACCGTGGTCTCCGTGTACGGCCTGCCCGAGGACGCGCTCCTCGACATGGGGGACTTCGCGGGGGCGGTGCTCAAGTACGTGCGCCGGCACCCGGTCGAACGCCTCACCGTCTGCGGCGGGTTCGCCAAGCTGTCCAAGCTCGCGGCGGGCCACTTGGACCTCCACTCGGCGCGCTCCCAGGTGGACAAGGGGTTCCTGGCGGAGCTGGCCCGGACGGGCGGGGCGGACGCGGCGCTCGTCGCGGAGATCGCCGCGGCGAACACGGGGCTGGCGGCGCTGCGCCTCTGCGAGGCGGCCGGTGTCCCGCTGGGCGACCTCGTCGCCACCGCCGCGCGGGACGAGGCCCTCGGGGTGCTCCGCGGGGCGCCGGTCGCGGTGGACGTGATCTGCGTGGACCGGGCCGGGGTGGTCGTCGGGCGCTCCGGGGTGGCGTAGCGCCCCGCGCGGGGCGTGGCGGGGCGCCGGGACGCGGGCTGCCGGGGGTGCGGGCCCGGGGCCGCCGCCCGCCGCGCGCCCCGCTCCGCGCGGGTGTCCTGCAAGCTCCCCCTACGGCCTGGCGTCCGTGGGCGGTGCCCCCAGGACGGGCGGGATTCTCCAGCCCGTCCGGCGATCGAGGACACGGCCGGAGGCCGTGCCCGGGCCACCAGCCCGCGCCGGGGCCGCGGGCTGGGTCGGCTACCTCCGGGGCCGCGGGCTGGGCGGGCTACCTCCGGGGCCGCGGGCTGGGCGGGCTACCTCCGGGGCCGCGGCCTGGGCGGGCTACCTCCGGGCCCGCAGCCTGGGCCGGCCCCCTCCGGGATCCGGCGCCCGCGGCGCCTCAGCACACGTGGCGGTCGCGTTCCGGTGAGTACAGGTGGCTGTCGCGGAACTGGGTCGCCGCCAGTGTGCGCCCGACGAGGATGACCGCCGTGCGCACCACGCCCGCCGCCTTCACCTGGGGCGCGATGTCCTCCAGGGTGCCGCGCAGGACCAGTTCGTCGGGGCGGCTGGCCATCGCGACGACCGCCGCGGGGCAGTCGGCGCCGTAGTGGGGGAGCAGTTCGGCGACGACGCGGTCGACGTAGCGGGCGGCCAGGTGCAGCACGAGCAGCGCCCCGCTGCGCCCCAGCGTCGCGAGGTCCTCGCCCTTTGGCATGGGCGTCGCCTGCTGGGCGATGCGCGTGAGGATGACCGTCTGGCCGACCGTCGGCACGGTCAGCTCCCGCTTCAGCGCGGCCGCCGCCGCGGCGAACGCGGGCACGCCGGGGACCACTTCGTACGGCACCCCCGCCGCGTCGAGGCGGCGCATCTGCTCGGCGACGGCGCTGAAGACCGACGGGTCGCCGGAGTGCAGCCGGGCCACGTCGTGGCCCTCCTCGTGGGCGCGGACGAGTTCGGCCGTGATGGCGTCCAGGTCGAGCCGGGCGGTGTCGACGAGGCGGGCGTCCGGCGGGCACTCGGCGAGGAGTTCGGTCGGCACCAGGGAGCCCGCGTACAGGCAGACCCCGCACGACGCCAGCGTCCGCGCGCCGCGGACGGTGATGAGGTCGGCGGCTCCGGGGCCCGCACCGATGAAGTACACGGTCATGACATCTCTCCAGACTTGGTGACGGACCACTGGGTGACGGGCATCGCCTGGCGCCAGCCCGTGAAGCCGCCGACGGGGACGGCGTGCGCGACGGCGAGCCGGACCAGTTCGCCGCCGTGGGCGCGGTACCGCTCGGCGAGCAGCGCCTCGGACTCCAGGGTGACCGTGTTGGCGACCAGACGGCCGCCCGCCGGCAGCGCCTCCCAGCAGGCGTCGAGCAGGCCGGGGGCGGTGAGCCCGCCGCCGATGAACACCGCGTCGGGGCGCGGGAGTCCGGCGAGCGCGGCGGGGGCGGCGCCGGTGACGACGCGCAGCGCGGGGACGCCGAGGGCGTCGGCGTTGCGGGCGATGCGCGCGGCGCGGACCGGGTCGCGTTCCACGGTGACGGCGCGGCAGTCGCGGTGGGCGCGCATCCATTCCGCCGCGACGGACCCGGAGCCGCCGCCGACGTCCCACAGCAGTTCCCCGGGGGCGGGGGCGAGCGCGGCGAGCGTCGCGGCGCGGACATGGCGCTTGGTGAGCTGGCCGTCGTGTTCGTACGCCTCGTCGGGGAGCCCGGGGACCGCACCGAGCCGGGGCGTGTCCGGGGCCCGGCGGCAGTCGAGCGCGACGACGTTCAGCGGGTCGCCCGGCGGCTCGTCCCAGGTGCCGGCGACCCCGTCGACGAGACGTTCTGCGTCCGCGCCGAGCTGTTCGAGCACGCGAACGCGGCTGAGGCCCCAGCCGCGTTCGCGCAGCAGGCCGGCCACCTCGGCGGGGGTGTCCGCACCGGCGCTCAGGACGAGCACCCGCCGGCCGTCGTGGAGCGCCGCCGCGAGCCGGGCGGCGGGGCGGCCGACGAGGGACACGACCTCGGTGTCCTCGACCGGCCAGCCGAGACGGGCGCAGGCGTGGGAGACGGACGAGGGGTGCGGCAGCACCCGCAGGGCGCCGTCGCCGAGGGTCTCGGTGAGCGCGCGGCCGATGCCGTAGTACATGGGGTCGCCGCTGGCGAGGACGGCGATCCGGCGTCCGGCGTGCTCGGCGAGGAGCGCCGGGACGGCGGGGCGCAGCGGGCTGGGCCAGCGCACCCGCAGACCGGTGCAGGTGCCGGGCAGCAGATCGAGCTGCCGGGGCCCGCCGATGAGGACTTCGGCGCCCCGGAGGGCGTCGTGGGCGGCGGGGGAGAGGCCGGGCCAGCCGTCGGCCCCGATCCCGACGACGGTGACGGCTGGTGCGCGGTGGGCCGGGGGCGGTGCGGGCGTCACGGAGTCGGGTACCTCGGGTGGGCGGGGAGGGGTCGGTGCCGCACTCTACTCGGGCGCCCCGGAGAGCTTCGATGCCGGTCGGGGCCGGGGCTCCGGGCCCGTGGGCCCCGCGCGCCGGGGCGCCGGTGGGCGTCCGCGCCGTGGTGCCGGTGGGCCCGCGCGCCGGGGGCGCCGGTGGGGCTCGCTCGGGGCGGGGGCGCTGCCTCCGCGCGGGCAGGTGGCCGCCGCACGGCCTGCGGCCGTGTCCTCCGTCTCCCCCTGCGGCCTGGCGGCCGCGGGCGGTGCCCCCAGGAGCGGGCCGAAAGGGCGCGCCACGCGGCACACTGGACGCATGTGCCGCAGCATCAAGACTCTCCGTCCGCCCGTGCTCCCCGAGGAGGCCACCGAGGAGGACATGCACGCAGCCGCCCTGCAGTACGTGCGCAAGGTGTCCGGCTTCCGGGCGCCCGCCGCGCACAACAAGGAGGTGTTCGACCGGGCCGTCGCCGAGATCACCGAGGCCACCCAGCGTCTGCTGGACGGTCTGGAGGTGCGGGGCGCCGCTACGCGGCAGGCCGCCCGGACCGCTCCGGACGCCGCATGACGTAGGCGGCGAGCAGCCCGGCCCCGAACAGCGCGAGCACGGAGACGGCCGCGCCGATCCAGCTCGCGCCGAGCCACTGGCCGCCGAACCAGCCGAGGCCGACGCTGTAACCGGCCCAGATCAGGCCGGCCAGCGCCGACCAGGGCAGGAACTCCTTGATCTTGCGCTGGGCCGCGCCCGCGCCCAGGGACACCACGGAGCGTCCCGCGGGGGCGAAGCGGGCGACGACGACGAGCGCGCCGCCGCCCCGGCCGAGCGCGATGCCGAGACGTTCCTGTGCGCGGGTCAGGCGGCGCGAGCGGGCGATGGCCCGGTCGAAGCGGGCACCGCCGCGCCGGGCGAGCCGGTAGGCGAAGAGGTCGCCGAGCACGGAGGCGGTCGCCGCGCACAGCAGCAGCACCAGCAGGGAGGGCACCTCCCGCTGCACGCCGCCGGCGGAGACGCCCGCGGTGGAGCCGGCGGCGGCCGCGGTCGCCGCGGTGATGACCAGGACGCCGCTGGGCAGGACGGGCAGGAAGACGTCGAGCAGGACGGACAGGGCCACGACGGCGTAGATCCAGGGACTGCCGGTCAGCGGCCCGAGACTCTCCAGCACGTTGGCTCTCCCGGCCCGGCCCCCCGGCCGCTCGACGACACGGCCGCCGTGCCGTGGTGGGGGCGGCAGGTCGGCTCGACAGCTGTACAGCGTACGCGGGGGACGGGACGCGGAGATCCGCAGGGGGCGGGATGTCGTACGGCACGCGAATGCGGAGGACAGGTATGCGAACGGCCCCGCTCCGGGCGCCCTTGGGGGACAAGGGGGATCCGTGCGGCGGCCGTCTCCGGGCGGCCGATGCGGAATGTCCGGCGCGGCGCCCGCACGTCCGGCGCGACGCCCGGCCCTGCGGAGGGGCCGGGCGTACGCGGGGTGTCCGGGCGGCTCAGGCCGTGACGGGGGCCCGTTCGGCGCGGGCCGTGGCGTCGGCGGTCCGGGCGGCCAACAGGCCGTCGAGCGCGAAGGCGCCGGGGCCGGTGAAGACCAGGAGCAGGAACGCCCAGCAGAACATCGCGGACGCCTCGCCCCCGTTGGTCAGCGGGAACAGCGATTCGGGCTGGTGGACGACGAAGTAGGCGTACGCCATCGAGCCGGAGGCGAGGAACGCGGCGCTGCGGGTGCCGAGGCCGAGCATGACCAGGCCGCCGGCGGCGAGCTGTATCACCGCCGCGTACCAGCCGGGCCAGGTGCCGATGTCGACGGTGCCGCCGTTCCGGCCGCCGAGCACGCCGAAGAGGGAGGCGGCGCCGTGGCAGGCGAACAGCAGGCCGACGACGGCGCGGAAGAGGCCGAGTGCGTAGGGCTGGGCCCGGTGCAGGGGGCCGGACGGGGAGGGAACGTGCATGGGGGGACTCCTTCGGCAGTGGGGGACGGTACCGACGGGGAGTCACAGGGTAGGGGCCCCTGCTTATGCTTGCAACTTCAACAATAAAGTTCCAGAACAATGCCCACGTCCGACGGGGTGGGGTGGGGTAGGGGGGTGCCCCGCCCGGCCCCCGTTGGTCAACTCCCCTCCGTCGGGCCGTGGTCGGGCGTGCTCCTCAACTCCCGTCCGTCGGAACGCTGTCGGGCACGCCCGTCAACTCCCGTTCGTCGGGCTACGGTCGGGCGCGTCCCTCAACTCCCGTCCGTCAGGCTGCGGTCGAGCACGCCCGTCAGCCGTGCCCCCGCGCGGTCGGTCCCCCGGCGCCCCCGCTTCGCGTCCGACGTGGCGCGCTCCAGGCGCAGCCGCGCCGTGCGTCCCCGCAGCGTCAGCGTCATGAGCTGGTTGCCGAACCACGGCCCGCCCGCGCGCTCCCAGCGGACCGCCGGACGCGCCACCCGCCCGTGCCGGGCGAGGAGATGGCCGATGCCCTTGGCGAACCGGCTCCAGCCGAAACGGAATCCGGCCCTTATGGCCGCCGGCACCGAGTTGTGCAGCGGGGAGCAGGTGAGCTGGAAGACACGGGAGCGCGGCTGCTGCCCTGCGGGCCACACGGGCTCCGCGACGTACGCGTGGTGCACGTCGCCGGAGAGCACGCACACCGTCGCGGGGGCGGCCTCGCCCCTGCCCACCTCGGCGACCGTGTCCGTCAGCCGCCCGAACGACGCGGTGAACGCCGCCCAGTGCTCCAGGTCCGCCCGCCGGCGCAGCCACTCGCCGAACCGGGCCCATCGCGGCCCGCGTTCGCCCCGGCAGAGCGCCGCGTGCCAGCCCTCCGCGAAGTGGACCATCGGCGGCAGCAGCCACGGGAGCGAGGTCCCGACCAGCAGATGGTCGACGCCGCCGGGGTCGTCGAAGGCCTGCGTCCGCAGCCAGGCGGCCTCCTCGGCGTCCAGCATCGACCGGTGCTGCTCCTCCAGCACCCGCGCGGCCCGGGTGTCGACCATCAGCAGCCGGGTGCGGCCGAAGTCCCTGCGGTAGCTCCAGCGCACCGACGCCGGGTCGGCGTCGGCGCGTTCGGCGAAGGCGCGCAGCACCTCCGTCCCGTCCTCGGCCGCCAGCACCGCCGCGTACAGCGGGTCCTCCGCGAGTTCGGCGGGGGAGAGGTTCCCGAGGTGCTGGTAGACCCAGTACGACATCAGGCCGCCGGTGATCCGCTCGTGCCACCAGGACGTCGCCCGCATGTCGGCCACCCAGGCCGCGCTGGTGTTCCAGTCGTCGATGACGTCGTGGTCGTCGAAGATCATGCAGCTGGGCACGGTGGAGAGCAGCCAGCGCAGCTCGGGGTCGCCCCAGGACTCGTCGTAGAGGTGGGTGTACTCGGCGTAGTCGGCGACCTGGTCGGGCGGGGCGGTGGCGCCGGTGCCCGCGCGGCTCCGGTGCCGGGCGATCCACTCGCGGGTGCCGGCGGAGGTCTCGTCGGCGTACACCTGGTCGCCGAGGAGCAGGAGGACGTCCGGCCGTTCGGCCCCCGGGTCGCCGGCGAGCCGGGCGGCGAGGGTGTCGAGGACGTCCGGGCCCACCGGGTCCTCGCCCATGGCCGGCGCCGCCCACCGGCACGAGCCGAAGGCGACCACCGCGCCCGTCGCGGGGACCGGCGGTGTGTGGATGGTGCTGGGCGGCAGCGTCGAGTCCGCGAGGGGCCACACCCGCTCGCCGTCGAGCAGCACCTCGTACGCGGTCGCGGTCCCCGGGGCCAGCCCCGTCACCACCACCAGCGCGTAGTGGTGGCCGGCGACGCGGAACGTCGCCGCCGATCCCCCGGCGCCGCCGGCGCAGCGGACCTCCGCCGTGCACGCCCGGTCGGTCTCGACCCACACCGTCGCGCTCGTGCCCGATTCCCAGTCCACGTGCCGCAGGAGCGGTCCCAGCCTCAGGCCGGCCATGGCGAGTCCCCTTCCGGCGCCCCGCACGGTACGGGGCGGCCGCTCCACGGTACGGAACGACGGCGCGAAGGGCGCTGTTCCGCACGCGGCGGGGTACGCCCGTGCGCCGCCCCGCGCGCCCCCGGCCCCGGGAGCGCGCGGCCGCGGTGGGTCAGCAGCCGTTCAGGATCGACTGGAGCGCGCTCTTCTCCGCGGAGTCCACCTTGAGGTTCCAGTAGTACTTCGTGTGCACCCACATCCGGGCGTACACGCAGCGGTACGAGGTCACCGACGGCAGCCACTCGGCCGGGTCCTGGTCGCCCTTGGCCTGGTTGACGTTGTCGGTGACGGCTATGAGCTGCGGACGGGTCAGGTCGTTGGCGAACTGCTGGCGCTTGGCGGTGGTCCAGGAGTTCGCGCCGGAACGCCAGGCCTCGGCCAGCGGGACGACGTGGTCGATGTCGACGTCGGACGCGGCGGACCAGGTGGCGCCGTCGTAGGGGGAGAACCAGCTTCCGCTGGTGGCGGCACAGCTGGAGTCCGTCTGGACGTTGGAGCCGTCGCGCTTGAGGACGGTCTCGCGGGTGTTGCAGGCGCCCGACTGCGTGATCCAGTGCGGGAACAGGTCGCGGCTGTAGCCGGAGGTGGAGCCCTCGGTGGCGACGGTCAACTGGCTCAGGTAGCTGCGGGCGGTGGAGGCGCTGACGGGGGTGGGCGGGGCGGCCTGTGCGGCGGGGGCGGTGGCCAGCAGGCCGGTGGCCGCGAGCGCGGACGCGGCGAGGGCCACGGCGGTGCGGCGGAGGTGACGCGCGTAGATGCGAGACATGCGAACTCCTCGAGGTGGGGGGAACCTGACCTCCCCGCACGCCGTCCGGCGCGGGAGATGCCCGTCGGGGGCGTGGCCATGCTGGCGGCGCCAGGTTGCGCGGGGATGGGCGCCAGGTAACAGGGTGACGACATGGGCACGTCACATCAAGGGTTCTGACGGGACACCACGAACCCTTCACCGGCGTAGGGTTGCCGCGTGCTGCTGCCGGTCAACCTCACACTCGGGGCCGTACTGGCGGTCCTGCTCGCCGCCGCCGCCACGGTCGCGGCCGTCGCCCACCTCGGACGCTCCCGCCGGATCGCCGTCGCGGGAGTGCGCGCGGCGGTCCAACTCGCCGCCGTCTCCCTGGTGATCGGGCTGGTCGTCGAGTCGCTCCCGCTGCTCCTCGGCTTCCTGTTCCTGATGTACGCCGTCGCCGTGCGCACCGCCGGCCGCCGCGTCACCCCCAACGGCACCTGGTGGTGGGCCGCCCTCCCCATCGCCGCGGGTGTGGTCCCCGTCGTCGCCGCCCTGCTGCTGACCGGGCTCGTCCCGGTGAAGGGCATCGCGCTGGTCCCCGTCACCGGCATCCTGATCGGCGGCGCGCTCACCGCGACCGTGCTCGGCGGCCGGCGCGCGCTCGACGAACTGGCGCAGCGCCGCGGCGAGGTCGAGGCCGGCCTCGCCCTCGGGCTGCCGGACCGCGACGCCCGGATGGAGGTGGCCAGGGAGCCCGCGTCGGACGCCCTGCTGCCCGGTCTCGACCAGACCAGGACCGTCGGGCTCGTCACCCTCCCGGGCGCGTTCGTCGGCATGCTGCTCGGCGGCGCCTCGCCCGTCGAGGCGGGCGCGGTGCAGCTCTTCGTCCTGGTGGCCCTGATGGCGGTGCAGGCGGTGGCGGTGGCGGTGGTGCTGGAACTCGTCGCCCGCGGCAGGCTCCACCGGGACGGTACGGAGCCCGCCGCCGGAGGCTAGCGCCGGGCCGGGAGCCGCCGCCCCCCGTGCGGGCGCCGCGCGGTGTGGCGCCGTCCGCCAGGGCGCCGTCGTGCCCCGCGGCCGGGTGCCGCCGCCCGCCGCGCCCGGCCGCCGGCCCGCCCGGCCCCGGACAGGCGAACGGCTCCCCGCGGGGGCAGCCGCGGGGAGCCGTACGGAGGTGGTGGGGAGGTGTCCCCTCGCGCCTAGGCGGCGCGCAGTTCGAGGGTGCCGTCCGCGTGGGCGGTCAGGCGCAGGCCGTCCAGGTCCGTGACGTGCAGGTCGGGGGCGAACGCGGCGGCGCGGGGGCCCACGCCGACCACGCGCATCCCGGCCGCGCGGGCCGCCGCGATGCCCGCCTCGGAGTCCTCGAAGGCGACGCAGTCGGCCGGGGCGTACCCGAGCTCGGCGGCGCCCTTGAGGAAGCCCTCCGGGTCCGGCTTGCTGGCGCCCACGCTCTCGGCGGTGACCCGCACCGCCGGCATGGGCAGACCGGCCGCGTTCATCCGGGCGGTGGCGAGGGCGGCGTCCGCCGAGGTCACCAGCGCGTGCGGCAGCCCGGCGACGGCCGCCATGAAGGCGGGGGCGCCGCCGACGGGCACGACGCCCTCGACGTCGGCGGTCTCCTGGGCGAGGAGCTCCCGGTTGTCGGCGTGGTTCTGCTCGGCGGGGCGGTCCGGGAGCAGGATCGCCATCGTGGCGTGGCCCTGCCGGCCGTGGACGACCTTCAGCACCTCGACGGGGTCGAGCCCCTGCCGCAGCGCCCACGCCCGCCAGCAGCGTTCCACCACCGCGTCGGAGTTGACGATGGTGCCGTCCATGTCGAGAAGGACGGCCCGGGCGGTGAGAACGGGCGGGGTGGCCTGCATCGGTGGGGCTCCAGAGGCGCGGGGCGGGGCGGAAGACAAACAAGCGGCCCCGCCCGCCGGTCAGGGAGTACGGGCGGAACCACTTTGTTTCTTCACGATACAAAAAGAGGGCCGTCCGCGCCACCCCGCCCCCGTGAAGCGCCCGCTACCGCCGGCGCGGCTCCCTCGTCTCCTCCTCCAGCGCGCGCCGGGTCTGCGGCCCGTAGACGCCGAGCGGATCGCCCTTGATGCCGCGGTCCCACTGGAAGATCTTGACCGAGTTCACCAGCTTCGCGTCGAAGACGCCGTCGGTCTGCCAGTCCCGCGAGTAGAGCCAGATCTCCTGGAGCCGCAGCTGCAGTTCCCGCACCTCGGAACCGCTGTCGCCCATCCGCAGCGTGCCCTGGCCGTTCTCCGGGGGCTCCTGCGACACCGTGCCGGTGGCCGTCGCCGTCGGCACGGGCGGCGGCGGGGCCGCGGGCGCGCTGGTGGCCGGGGCGGACCGGGACGCCGACGCGGAGGCCGACGGCGAGGCGGAGGCGGACGCGGAGGGCGAGGGCTTCGCCGTCCGGGACGGCGAGGCCGAGGGCGAGCCGGTCGGCGACGGCGGCTCCAGCGGGGCGTCCGGGCCCACGTCGAGGCTCGGAGCGGTCTCCCGGTCCGGCATGGACACCCGGTCCCGGTCCCTGCCCTCGTCCCCGTCGAACAGCCCGGAGGCGTAGGCCGCCGTGCCCGCCACCGCGAGGGCGGCGACCGCGGCGAGCGCCACGGCCCCCGCCGCCGGGACCGCCGGGGCGCGCGGCCCGCCGCCGGGGCGGCCGCGGAGCCCGTGAGCGGCGGCAGCTCCTGGGTGCCGTCGCGCGGGGCGGCCGCCGGGTGCGGCACCTCGTCGGGCAGCGGGGCGGCGACCGGGCGGAGCACGGCGGTCGGATGGTCGCCCTGCTCCCCGCCGGTCCCGTACGGACCCTGACCGTGCGGCCCGGCCCCGTGCGGCGGGTGCCCGTCGTACCCGTGCCGCTGTCCGTGCGCCCCGGGGGTGTGCGGCCCCTGCGGCCCCTGCCCGTGCGGTCCGGAGCCGTGCGGTGCGTACGGGCCGGGCGCGCCCGTGCCCGGACCGGCCGGATCCGGGGCGTGCGGGCCGTCGTCGGAGGAGTCGAGCGCCTCCAGCGTGACGTAGGGGCGGATGCGCAGCGGATCGAAGTCCTCCGCGGCCGCCATCTCCTCCGCCGTGGTGCGTCCCCGGCCCGGGCGGGCCGGCGGAACGGCCCCGTGGACGCCGCCCCCCGCGGCGCCCGCGCAGGTGCAGGCGATACCCGTGCCGCCGGCCGCGGCCCGCGGTCTGCCGCACTCCTGGCATGTGTTTCCGGTCATGGCCGGTCCCCTCCCCTTGGAATGCCGCAAATTATGCAGCGTGCATGTGACCCACCCCACGGCAGCACCCGTATCGCGGCGGTTTCCGGCCGGGACGCCCCCGGGCGCCCCGGGACCGCTCGGCAGGCCATAAGCGGTCGCACCCACCACGATGGATGGGAAGCGCATCCCAGGAGCGCAAAGGAGACGGTATGGCCCAGGACGTCAGCTCCGCACCGGCACCGCCGGCCCCCGGCGAAGGACACAGCCGGCGGGCCGTACTCGTCGCCATCGGCGCCCTGCTGCTGGGCATGCTGCTCGCCGCGCTCGACCAGACGATCGTCGCCACCGCGCTGCCGACGATCGTCAGCGAACTCGGCGGCATGGACCACCTCTCCTGGGTGGTGACCGCCTACCTGCTGGCGTCCACCGCGGCGACCCCGCTGTGGGGCAAACTCGGCGACCAGTACGGGCGCAAGAAGCTCTTCCAGGCCGCCATCGTCATCTTCCTCATCGGCTCCGCCCTGTGCGGCATGGCGCAGAACATGCCGCAGCTCATCGGCTTCCGCGCCCTCCAGGGCCTCGGCGGCGGCGGTCTGATGGTGCTGTCCATGGCGATCGTCGGCGACCTCGTACCGCCCCGCGAACGCGGCCGCTACCAGGGCCTGTTCGGTGCCGTGTTCGGCGCGACCAGTGTGCTCGGGCCGCTGCTCGGCGGCTTCTTCACCGAGCACCTCAACTGGCGCTGGGTGTTCTACATCAACCTGCCCATCGGCGTCGTGGCCCTGCTCGTCATCGCCGCGGTCCTCCACATCCCCGTCCGGTCCCAGCGGCACACCATCGACTACCTCGGCACGTTCCTCATCGCCTCCGTCGCCACCTGCCTGGTCCTCGTCGCCTCGCTCGGCGGCACGACCTGGGCCTGGGGCTCGCCGCAGATCATCGGCCTGGCCCTGCTGGGCGCGGTGCTGCTGGTCGCCTTCGTCGCCGTCGAGCGCCGGGCGGCCGAGCCGGTGCTGCCGCTGAAGCTCTTCCGGATCCGCACCTTCTCGCTCGTCGCCGTCATCAGCTTCATCATCGGCTTCGCCATGTTCGGCGCGATGACCTACCTGCCGACGTTCCTCCAGGTCGTGCGCGACGTGTCGCCGACGATGTCCGGCGTCCACATGCTGCCGATGGTGTTCGGCATGCTGCTCACCTCCACCCTGTCCGGGCAGCTCGTCAGCCGGACGGGGCGCTGGAAGGTGTTCCCGATCGCGGGCACCGCCGTCACCGCGATCGGCCTCCTCCTGCTCCACCTGCTGACCGAGAACAGCTCCGACTGGCAGCTCAGCCTCTGCTTCCTGGTCTTCGGCGCCGGACTCGGCCTGGTCATGCAGGTCCTGGTGCTCGTCGTGCAGAACGCGGTCAGCTACGAGGATCTGGGCGTGGCCACCTCGGGGGCGACGTTCTTCCGCTCCATCGGCGCCTCCTTCGGCGTCGCGATCTTCGGCACCGTCTTCACCAACCGCCTGGAGACCAAGCTCACCGACGCCCTCGCGGGCCAGCAGGTGCCACCGGGCGCGGACGCCTCCGCACTGGCCGCCGACCCCCGGGCCATCGCCGAACTGCCGGCCGAGCTGCGGCCGTCCGTCCTGCACGCCTACGCGACGTCCATCACGGACGTCTTCCTGTACGCGGTGCCGGTCGTCGTCCTCGCCTTCGTGGTCGCCTGGTTCCTCAAGGAGGACAAGCTGCGCGGCTCGGTCACCGCGCCCGACACCAGCCAGACCCTGGCCTCCAACCCGGTCGAGCGCTCCTCGCACGACGAGGTCGCGCGCGCCCTGTCCGTCCTCGGCTCCCGCGACGGCCGCAAGCGGATCTACGAGAAGATCACCGCGCGCGCCGGGTACGACGACATGCTCCCGGCGGCCGGCTGGCTGCTGCTGCGCATCCGGCGCCACGGTGTCGTCGAACCGGCCCGCCTCGCCGAGCAGACCCCCGTGCCGCTGCGCGCCGTTACCGAGGCCGCCCGGCAGATCGAGGGCCGCGGGCTGGCCCGGCGCGAGGGGCTCGACCTGATGCTCACCGACGAGGGGGCCCTGGCCGCCGCCCGGCTCTCGGACGCCCGGGAGGAGTCCCTCGCGGAGCTGCTCGGCGACTGGTGGGGACCCGACCGGCCCACCGACCTGATCCAGCTCGTGCGCGAACTCAACGCCGAACTCTGCGGCTCCGACGCGGAGGGCCCGCACGACCACGTCCGCCAGGACCACGAGCGCCCCGCCGTCGAGTACCCCCACCGGGGCTGAGCCCTGCGCACCGCCCCGGCCACGGGCACCTGACGCCGGGGCGGGCACCGGTACCGGCACCGCCACGGACGCCTGACGCCGCGGCGGGCACCGGCACCGCCCCGGCCACGGGCACCTGACGCCGCAGCGGGCACCGGTACGGTCACCGGCCGCCTCGGGACCGGGGCGGCCTACAGCTCCTTGCCGTACCAGATCTCCATGTACGGCCCCGTGCAGTACGCAGGGATCTCGGCGTACCCGTGGCGCACGTACAGCGACCGGGCCGGCACCAGGTCGAGCCGGGTGTTGAGGACCATCCGGCGGGCGCCGAGGCCGCGTGCCTGCCGCTCCAGGCACTCCAGCAGCAGCCGGGCGCCGTCGCGGCCCCGGAAGCCCGGCCGGACGAACACCCGGGTGAGCTCCGCCCGGCCGCCGTCCAGCAGCAGGACCCCGCCGCAGGCGGCGGGCTCGCCCCCGTGGCGGCCCACGACGAACCGCCCGGTGGGCGCGGCGAGGCGCGCCGCGCCGTCGTCCGTGAGCCCCTCGTCGATCTCGGCCTCCGTGGCGGGCCGCCGCCAGTAACTGCCCGCGACGTCCCCGTAGTAGGCGCGCCGCAGGGCGGTCGCGTCGGCGGTGTCGAAGGGTTCGGGGGCGAAGGTCCACTGGCTCATGGGACGTGCCTACCTCGCGACGCGCCGGTTTGGCACGCGAATTAGGGGCAATCCGCAGTGACGAGCGCTCGTGCACACCGTTACGGAAGGCCACCAGAAAGAGACGGACCAGGAAGGCAGACATGTCAGCCCTGACGACAGTTCTCATCATCGCCGCGGTCGTCGCCGTGGCAGTGGCCGCCGGAGCCCTGCTGTACCCGCGCATGGGCCGAGGCGGCGGAACACGATCCCTGCGGAAGCGTTTCGGTCCCGAGTACGAGCGGACCCTCGCCCGGCACGACGGCGACGCCGCCGCCGCCGACCGCGAGCTGAAGGAGCGCGTCGACCGGTACGGCGGCTTCACGCCGCTGCCGCTGGAGCCGAAGGTCCGCGAGGAGTACACCGCCCAGTGGACGACGCTCCAGGAGCGCTTCGTCGACGCGCCGGGTCAGGCCGTCGCCGACGCCGAGCACCTGCTGGCGAGGATCGCCGAGACCCGGGGCTACCCCGGCGCCGACCGCCACGAGGAGCAGACCGCGGCGCTCTCGGTGCACCACCCGCACCATGTCGACGGCTTCCGTGAGGCGCGCCGCGCCGCGCACAGCCAGTCGGCGTCCACGGAGGAGCTGCGCGAGGCGATGCTCCACGCGCGTGCCCTCTTCGAGGAGCTGACGGACGGCCGCGCCGCGGCCTCGCCCGCCCGCCAGGGGCAGCGCGCACCGAAGGACACCCCGATGCGCCGCCCGAACGTCCTCAAGCCGAAGGGGAGTGGCGCCTGATGAACCGCCGCGACGACCAGCCGGAGAAGCAGCCCGTCACCCCCGCGACGGGGGACACCGTCCCGGAGCAGCGCGCCGCGGGGACCACGGCCCCCTCGGGCCGAGTCCCGGGCCCGCGACCGGCCGACGCGATGCTCGCGTCCGGCCCGCCGCCCGCCCCGCCGGCCCCCGGCGCCCCGGGCCGCCCGGCCGACGCGTCGGCCACCGGCCGCCCCGGCACGGGTGCTCCCGACGGGTACGGCACCGCGTCCGCCCCCGGCGCGGGTCGCCCCGGGGCCGCGGCCGACCCGGACCGGTACGGACAGGCGTCCGCGTCCGACCGCCCCGGCACGGGTGGCCGTGACGGGTACGGCACCGCCACCGCCTCTGCCTCCGACCGCCCCGGCACCGCGTCCGCCTCCGGCACGGACCGCCACGGCGCCGCGGCCGACCCGGACCGGTACGGGCCCGTGTCCGCCGGTGGTGCGGCAGCGGCCGCCGGTACGCCGAGGGGCGGCCGGGCGGCCGACCCTCGGACGACCGGGCACGGCACGGAAAGGGCCGCCGGCCACACACCCGCGGCACCGGTGGCGGCCACGCCGCTCGCCGAGTCGCCGCTGTCCGCCCCTCCGCCCGGAGACCCCGGTGCCACGGGCAGGAGCGGGGGGCACACCCCCGCGACCCCCGCCGCGCCGCGCGGGCAGGAGCCGGCGGTGACCACGGGAGGGGCCGAACGCGCCGACCTCGCCGCGCGGGCGGGCCACGCGGAGCACGCGGGGACGCAGCACGGCACCCGGCACACCACCCTGCTCGCCGACGGCGAGCGGGAGCGCCTCGACGAGCGGCTGCACCACGCGCTCGCCCACTTCGTGGACGAGCCGCGCGGGTCCGTCGAGGAGGCGGACGCGGTGCTCGACGAGGCGGGCAAGCAGCTCGTCGCCTCGCTGGAGGAGCGCCGGCGCACTCTGCGGGCCGGCTGGCAGCGCGACCCGGAGGCGGCCGACCGGGCCGACGACACCGAGGAGCTGCGCCAGACGCTGCGCCACTACCGGGAGGTCACCCAGCGTCTGCTGGGGGCGTGAGGACCTCCGCCGCGGGCGGTGCGGGCGCGCCCGGCCCCCCGGGTCCGGCGCGGGCACGCGCCTCGCCCGCGCCGGACCGGGCGCGACACGCCGCTGCCTCGGGCCGGCCCCCGCGATACGGGGGCCGGCCCGAGGCAGCGGCGTCGCCGGGACGGGACCGCCCGCCCCGGCGGAAGCCCCGCTCAGGCGGACTTCGGCGCCGCCTGCTGGACCACCTCGAAGGACCAGAGCGTCGAGGCGGAGGCGGCGGGCCTGGGCCGCTCGCCGCCCGCTTCGCCGCCCTGACCGCCGGGGCCGCCCTGACCGCCCTGGTGGGCGGCCTTCATCGGGCCCTCCATCCACGCCTGGAAGGCGGCCTCGTCACGCCAGCGGGTGTAGACGAGGTACTGGTCGGTGCCCTCCACGGGGCGCAGCAGCTCGAACCACTCGAAGCCGTCGGACGACTCCACGGCCCCGGCCCGCGAGGAGAACCGCTTCTCCAGCGTCTCCCGCTGCTCGGCCGGGACGCTCAGCACATTGATCTTCACGATGCTCATGCCGCCCATCCTGCCGCAGCGGGCCCGTCACCCGACGACGCGGGCCACCAGCAGACCGTCCCAGCCCTTCACGCCCACGGTCTGGACGGCGGTGGCGTCCAGCCGGGGCTCGTTCGCGACGAGTTCGAACATCTCCCTGGTCCCCGTGACCGCCGGGTCCCCGCTCGACGCGTCCGTCACGGCGCCGCCGCGCACGACGTTGTCCACGACGATCAGGCTGCCCGGACGGGTCAGCCGCAGCGCCCACTCCACGTAGCGCGGGTTGTTGACCTTGTCCGCGTCGACGAAGACCAGGTCGAACGGGCCCGCGCCGGGCTCCTTCTCGATGCGCGGCAGCAGGTCGAGCGCGGCCCCGGTGCGCACCTCGGCCACCGCGCCCAGCCCCGCGTGCTCCAGATTCGCGCGGGCGACGTCCGCGTGCGCCGGGTCGAACTCCAGCGAGATCAGCCGGCCGTTCTCCGGCAGGGCGCGCGCCAGCCAGATCGCCGAATAGCCGCCGAGCGTACCGATCTCCAGGATCCGCCGCGCACCCATCACCCGGGCCAGCAGATGCAGGAACTTGCCCTGGTTGGGGGCCACCGCGATCGGCGGCAGCCCGGCCGCCGCGCTCGCCGCGAGGGCCGCGTCGAGCGCCTCGTCCGCGGGCGCCAGCAGTTCGGTGACGTACTGGTCGACCGCGTTCCACCTGTCCTGAGTCGTCATGCGCCCAACCTATTTCAGGCTCCGGCCCGGCGGGGAGCACATCGCGGGCGGCCGGGATCAGCCGAGCGGGGGCGGCACCGTCACCGGGGCCGGCGGGGCGACGGGACGCGTGCGGCGGGCCCGCAGCACCCATGCGCCCAGCCCGGTCAGGAGCGCGGCGCCGCCGCCGGACGTCAGCAGCCACGCCGGAATGCCGGCGAACGTCAGCAGTTCGTCCTCGTACACCACCCGCCGAAAGGATGTGTCCTCGGCGGCCGGGCGCAGTTCGTGGTCGCCGTCGATCCTGCCGGGCTCGGGGAAGCTCTGGTCGAGCACCGTGAGGAAGCGTTCCTCCCCGCCGGTGAGGCGGCCCACCGCCCCGGTCGGCGCGACCTTCCCGGCGAAGGTGACCTCGGGCTCCCGGCCGCCGATCGCCGAGACGGGCTCCATCCGGTGGGCGGCCAGCACGAACAGGCCGAGCGACTGCGGCGTCGCCGCACGGCGCGAGAGGCGCATCGGGTAGACCAGCTCGTCACTGGCGAAGGTGATCCTCAGCGGGTCCAGCGCGCCCCGCAGCACCGCGCCCTCCTCGCGGGGCGCCAGCCGGACCGCCACGTACTCCCAGCCCCGGTCGGTGTACGGCCGCAGGTCCTCGGTGAGCCCCTCCGGCAGGTCGAAGCCGTTCTCGCCGAGCCAGCGGCTCAGCGCCCCGGGGTCGGCGGACGCCAGCCGCGCCACGTCGAAGTCGCCGAGCCGTTCACGGCCGACGACGTCCACACCGGCGGCGCCCGGGAGGGGGGCCGCAGCGCCCGCCCCGTCCACGTCGTCGAACGGCCAGTCCCCGCCGCGCGGCCAGAAGTAGGGGCGCTCCCGGTGCTCGGGCGCGGCCGCCCGCACCAGCTCGTCGAAGAGCGCGGCCTCCCCGAGCTCCACCTCTGCGCGGCCCGGCACCGGCATGATCCACGCCGCCCGCGGGGCGTCGCCGCCGACGGTGAACCGCATGACGATCTGCTCGGTGCGGCCGTCCCAGGCCACCACCGAGGTCTCCCGGCCGACCGAGATCCGCGCGTTCCTGTCCGGGATCATCGCGCCGCAGCCGCAGGCATGGGCCGGCGCGACCAGCGAGCCGAACTGGAGTGCCAGCAGCGCGATCATCACGGTGAGCATGCGTGCGAGCACGCTGCGTTCTTGTATGTTCCCCCGCATGCCCCCTGTGACGGGCCCGCCTGCCGGGCGGTTCCCGCACGACGCCGCCCCCGGGTACGGGCGGGCGGCGGACGACGGACAGTCGACAGGGTGACGGCCGGGCGAGGAGGGGGGCGCCCGGATCCCTGCCACGGGGCGGCACGACGCTCCGCGGACACCCCGCGGGCGTACGGACGAGTGGTGGGAAGGCGCGGCGCGAGGTGGTGAACACGGAGCAGGGCGTGTGCGGCAGGACGGCGGCTTCGAGGATCGGCGCGGCCAGGGCGGCGCTCTGGCTGGTGGCGGCCCTGCTCGCCGCACGGCAGACGGCGGCCGTCCTCACCCGGCCCCCCGGCGAGCGCCTCGTCGACCTGGAGGCCTGGACCGGTCCGCAGGGCGTGCCGCACCTGAGCGGTCCGCTCTACGACGCCGGCCGCTTCACCGGCACCCCGTTCGCCGGGCTTGTGCTCAGACCCTTCGCCGACTCCGCCCAGCAGACCCTGGGGGTGGTCTGGACGTTCGGCACCCTGCTGCTGGTCGTCGCCATCGGGCTGGTGGTCTCGCGGGCCCTGCCGGTGCCCGTCTCACGGCGCAGCACCCTGCTCGCGGCCCCCGTCGCCGTCAGCCTGCTGATGCTGTCGCTGCCGGTGCGGGGCAGCTTCCACCTCGGGCAGACCGGCGTCATCCCGGTGCTCCTGGTGCTGCTCGGCTGCTTCGCCGCGCGCGGGGAGCGGTCGGCCGGGCTGCTCGTCGGCCTCGGCGCCGCCCTCCAGCCCACCGTGCTGCTCTTCGCGCCGCTGCTGTGGTTCACCGGCCGCCGCCGGGCCGCCGTCGGCGCGGCGGGCACCTTCGCCGGACTCACCGCGCTCGCCTGGGCGGTGCACCCGGGGGACTCCTGGGCGTACTGGATCCACCACGTGGCCGGAGCCGGCCTCGGCGGCGGCCCCGGCGGCCCGGCCAACCAGTCCCTGCACGGCGCCCTGCTGCGCCTCGGTCTCCAGGGCCCGGCGGAGATCGCCCTGTGCGCCGCGCTCGCCGTCGTCGTGACCGTGCTGGGCCTGCGCCGTGCCGTGCGGTACGCCGGGGACGGGCAGATGCTGCTGGCCGTCGCGATCACCGGCTGCGTCGCCGTCGCCGTCTCCCCGACCGCCTGGCAGCACCAGCTCCTGTGGGTGCTGCTCGCCGTCGTCGGCCGCGTCGGCAGGCGCGCGGGCGACCGCCTGCTGTGGCCCGTCCTGGTGGTCCTGGTGACGACCCTGCCGGGCTCGATGCTGCTGCCCGACCTGGTGCCGCTCCATCCGCTGCGGGACAACACCCTGCTGGTGGCCGCCCTCGCCGCCGCCTGCGGCGTCCCGTTCCTCCGGCTCGGCTCCCCGTACTTCCGTCGCCCGGTGCCCACCGAGTACGCGCGCCCGGCGCCCGCGCGGTGGGGTGCCGTGCCGCTGCTGCCGTTCTGGCGGCGGGCGCTCAGCCGCCCCAACCTGCTGCTGGAACTGCTGGTCATAAGAGCCGGATACTCGGTGTACTCGCACATCAGGGCCGCGGCCACCGGCGGTGTCGACGCCGCGGAGGCCCACGCCCGGCAGGTGCTGTCCCTGGAGCGGGCGCTCGGCATCGACATCGAGCACACGGCCAACCACCTGGTGGCCGGGGTGCCGTGGGCGGAGGCGTTCTTCGACTTCTACTACACGTCGTTCCACTTCACGGTCCCGCTCGCGGTCCTCGGAGTGCTCTGGGTCCGCCGCCCGGCCGACTTCCGCTGGGCCCGCACCTCACTGGCCTTCGCCACGCTCCTGGCGCTCCTCGGCTTCTGGCTCTATCCGCTGGCGCCGCCGCGGCTGATGCCCGGACTCGGCTACATCGACACCGTGCACGGCCCGCAGGACCTCGCCAACCCGGACTACGGGGCGATGACGGCCGTCACCAACCAGTACGCCGCCATGCCGTCGCTGCACTTCGGCTGGGCCCTGTGGTGCGGGCTGGTGGTGCTCGCGCTCGCGCCCGGGCTGTGGACGAAGCTGCTCGGCCTGCTGCACCCGCTGTTCACGGTGTGCGCGATCGTGGCGACCGCCAACCACTGGGTGCTGGACGCGGTGGGCGGCGCGCTGGTGGTCGGCGCCGGATTCGCCCTCACCCACGTCCTGTCGGGCCGGCGGGCGCTGCTGCTCCCGCCCCGCTCGGTGCCGCCCGCGCGGGCGGCCGGCACGACGGACGCACCGGCCCGCACACATGCGTGAACCCCCGGGGTGCGGGACGGCCGTCCCGCACCCCGGGGGTCCGGATCGTCGCGTCCCGCCATGGTCCGTCCGCCCGGACGGCTGCGCCACCCGGGGGACGGCGGGCCGGTCCCGCCGGCCGGGGCGTTCCGCTCAGTACCAGTGGTTGTTCTGCCAGAAGTCCCAGGCGCCGCACGGGCTGCCGTAACGGTCCTTCATGTAGTCCAGGCCCCACTCGATCTGGGTCTGCGGGTTGGTCTTCCAGTCCGTGCCCGCGGAGGCCATCTTCGAGCCCGGCAGCGCCTGGACCAGGCCGTACGCGCCGGAGGAGGCATTGGTCGCGGTGTGGTCCCAGTGGGACTCGTGCTCGACGATCTTGCTGAAGCACGCGTACTCGCCCGCGGGCATCATCTTCTTCGCGATCTGCTGCGGGGAGGCGGGGGCGGCCGAGGCCGCCGAGGACGTCCCCAGCACCGCGCCGGCCGTGCCGAGGAGCACGGCGGCACCGGCGACGACGGACTTGTGGCGGGCGGTGAAGCGGGTGATCGGCGAACGGGACAAGACACTGCCTTACGTCGGGAACGGGGGAGTCGCGCGGCCGGGGCCGGACCGGGCCGGACGCGGACGGCGGGCGCCCTGCGGGTGCCGGCCGGGGCCCTGCGGTGCCGTGCGACGAGAACAGTTGTAGCCGGGGCGCGGGGCGGCCCGCCGTGACCGGCCTCACCCGGCACATACGAACCGAACGGGTCAAGAGGGGCGAAGGCCCCGGATGGTGTAGTTCGGCGTCCGTGCAGGCCGGAGGCCGTTCCGGGGGCCCGCGCGGACCGGCCCGCGCCTACGAGGCGCGATCGTTTCGGGACCTGCGGCCTGTGGGCCGCCTCACCCGCGCGGCGCCCCGGAGGACTCCTCGAAGGTGACCCGCGCCTCGAAGGCCGCCCGCCGGGTGGCCCGGCGCAGCGCCCTCAGCAGCGTGCCGCCGAGGGTGAGCGTCAGCACCACCGTCAGCACCGCCCGCCCCAGGTCCCAGCCCAGCGAGGTCGCCGTCACGTACGCGAGGAAGCGCACCAGGTTGTCCTGCACCGGGTCCCCCGGGTGGTACGAGATGCCGGACGCCATGCCGGTGATGATCGTCCAGCCGTAGAGGTTCATGACCGTGCCGTAGGCGAAGGCCGCGAACGCCCCGTACAGCGCGAGCATCGCCAGCTCGGCCCGGCCCCGCAGCCGTTCCGCGCCGGGCAGCAGCCCGGCGCCCATGGTGAACCAGGCCATCGACAGCATCTGGAACGGCATCCACGGGCCCACGCCGCCGGTCAGCAGCGCGGAGGCGAACATCGTCACCGCCCCGAGCACGAAGCCGAAGCCCGGCCCGAGCACCCGCCCGCTGAGCACCATCAGGAAGAACATCGGTTCCAGCCCGGCCGTCCCCGCGCCCAGCGGGCGCAGCGCGGCACCGACCGCGGCGAGCACGCCCAGCATCGCCACCGCCTTGGCGTCCATGCCGGAGTCCGCGATCGTCGCCACGACCACGGCGACCAGCAGCGGCAGCAGCGCGCCGAACAGCCACGGCGCGTCCCCGGAGTGCGCCGCGAGCCCCGAGTCCCGGTCCGCCAGCAGCGGCCAGCCGAAGAAGACCGCACCGACCGCGCTGACGAGGACCAGCGCGGCCGCCGACCGGAGCCCCAGCCGCACGGGCCGCGGCCCGCGGGAGCCCTCCCGGCTCCCGGCCCGCCTCACTCCGCCCCCCGTTCGCCGAGGGCCGCCGCCACCTGGGGGACGGTGAGCCAGTGCTGCGGCGCCAGGATCTTCGCGACCTGCGGGGCGAACGCGGGGGACGACACCACGACGTCCGCCGTCGGGCCGTCCGCCACGATCTCGCCGTCGGCGAGGATCACCACCCGGTGGGCGAGCTCGGCGGCCAGCTCCACGTCGTGGGTGGCCAGCACGATGGAGTGCCCCTCGGCGGCCAGCGCGCGCAGCACGCCCACCAGCCGGGCCTTGGCCGCGTAGTCCAGGCCCCGGGTGGGCTCGTCGAGCAGGATCAGCGGCGGGCGGGCCGTCAGCACGATCGCCAGCGCCAGCGCCAGCCGCTGCCCCTCGGACAGATCGCGCGGGTGGGTGCTGCCCGGGACCCCGGGCAGCAGCTCGGCGACCAGGGCGGCGCAGGAGCCGGGCCCGGCGCCCGCGTCCTCGTCGGCGGCCGCGCACTCGGCGGCGACGGTGTCCGCGTACAGCAGGTCCCGCGGCTCCTGCGGCACCAGGCCGACATGCCGGATCAGCTCCCCGGGCGCCGTGCGGTGCGGGGCGTGCCCGCCCACCCGGACATCGCCGGACGTGGGCGCGACCATGCCGACCAGGGCGCCGAGCAGCGTGGACTTGCCCGCGCCGTTGCGTCCCATCAGCGCGACGGTCTCGCCCGCCTCGACGTCCAGATCGACCCGCCGCAGCGCCTCGATCCGCGCCCGCCGCACACCCAGCGCCCGCACCCGGGCGGCCCCGCCGGGGCCGGCCGCGGTCGCCGCGGGCGCGCGCTCCGCCCGCCGCCCGCCCGCGCCGAGCCGCGCGAACGCCCGGCGCAGGGCGCCCCGGGGCGGGGGGGGACGCGGCGGGGGACGCGGCGGGGGCCTCCGGGGCGGCCGTCCGGCCGGGGGCGCCGGAGCCGCCCGGTGCGACGGCACCCGCCGCATCGGCCGGGGTGGTGGTTGTGGCGGCCGTGGCCGTGGCCGCCGGGCTTGTGCTGCCCGCACCGGCCGGGGTGCCCGGCGTGGCCGACCGGTCGGTGCCGCGCGCGGCGGCCGGGGTGTCCGGTGCGGCCCCGTCGGACGGGTCGGCGTGCGGGCCCGGGGCACACGGGGCGAGACGGTCGCGCAGGGCGGGGGCGAGGCGGCGGGCGTCGCGCACGGACAAGGGGAGGGGCGACCAGCCCGCGAGGCGCCCCAGCGAGACCACCGGCGGACGGACCGGGGAGACGGCCATCACCTCGGCCGGCGTCCCCGTGACCGGGGCCCCGCCGGGGCCGGGGAGCAGGATCACCCGGTCCGCGTACTGCACGACGCGCTCCAGCCGGTGCTCCGCCATCAGCACCGTCGTGCCCAGGTCGTGCACCAGGCGCTGGAGCACCGACAGGACGTCCTCGGCCGCCCCCGGGTCCAGGGCGGAGGTCGGCTCGTCCAGCACCAGCACCTTCGGGTGGGTGGTCAGCACCGAGCCGATGGCCACCCGCTGCTGCTGGCCGCCCGACAGCGTGGCGATCGGCCGGTCGCGCAGCTCGGCGAGACCCAGCAGGTCGAGGGTCTCCTCCACCCGCCGGCGCATCACCCCCGGGGCCAGCCCGAGCGACTCCATGCCGTAGGCCAGCTCGTCCTCCACCGTGTCCGTCACGAAGTGCGCGAGCGGGTCCTGCCCCACCGTGCCGACGACATCGGCGAGTTCACGCGGCTTGTGGGTGCGGGTGTCCCGCCCGCAGACGGTGACCCGGCCGCGCAGCGTGCCGCCCGTGAAGTGCGGCACCAGCCCCGAGACGGCGCCCAGCAGGGTCGACTTGCCCACCCCGGACGGGCCGACGAGCAGCACCAGTTCGCCCTCCGGCACGGTCAGGTCCACCCGGTCCAGCGTGGGCGCGCCGGCACCGTCGTACGTCACCGTCACATCGTCGAAGCGGATCACTTGCTCGGCTCCTCGGGTCCTTCGGGCGCGTGCTCGGGGGTGTGCGGGACGCGGCCCGCGGCGGCGGGCGGCAGCGGTGCGACGAACGCGGGCAGCAGACCGATCAGCACCGACAGCGCGGGCCACAGCGGCAGTTCGGGCACGGTCGGCGGTACGACGCCGGGGTGCAGGGCCGCCGGGTCCAGCGAAGCGGCCCGGATCATCAGCAGGGCCACGGCCGCCCCCGAACCCGCGACCAGCCAGGACCGGGCGCCCCAGCGGTCGGGCCGGTAGCGGCTGCGCGCCGAACGCCGCCCGCCCAGCCACAGCCCCACGGCGGCGGCGGCCAGCCCCGCGGCCATCAGCGGCACGGCGTAGCCCGCGCCCTCGGCCGCCAGCAGCCCGTACGACCCGGCGCAGACGCCGAGCAGCCCGCCGAGCGTCAGCACGGCCGTGGTGCGGCGCACGGCGCGCGGCACCTGCGCGGTGCGCCCGTAACCGCGCGCGTCCATCGACGCGGCGAGGGCGACGGACCGCTCCAGCGCGCCCTCCAGCACCGGCAGCGCGATCTGGGCGACGGCCGCCACCCCGCCGGTGGAGCGGCCGCGCAGCCTGCGGGCCGTGCGCAGCCGGAGCACGTCGGCGACCATGTTCGGCGCGAAGGTCATCGCGACGACGACCGCGACACCGGCCTCGTACAGCGCCCCGGGCAGCGACTTGAGCAGCCGGGCCGGGTTGGCGAGCGCGTTGGCCGCGCCGACGCAGATCAGCAGCGTCGCCAGCTTGGCCCCGTCGTACAGCGCGAACAGGAGCTGCTCCCCGGTGACCCGGCCGCCGAGGCGGATGCCGTCCGCCCAGTCGGGCATCGGCACCTCGGGGAGCGTGAACAGCAGATGGGTGCCGGGGATGGGGGAGCCGAGCGCGACGGAGAACACGATCCGGACCGCGATCACGAACAGCCCGAGCTTCACGAACGCCCCGTACGACCGCGCCCACGGCGCGTCCGTGCGCCGCGCCGCCACCACGTATCCGGCGACGCCGACGAGCAGTCCGAGCAGGAGCGGGTTGGTGGTCCGCGACGCGGCCACCGCGAGGCCCACGGCCCACAGCCACCACGCCCCGGCGTGCAGCGAGTTGCTCCGCGTCGCCACGGGCGCCCGCCACGCGCCCGGCGTCCCGGGCCCGCGCCGCCCTCCGGCCGCCCGGTCCCGCGCGGGTCGTCCCGCGGTGCCGGGCTCCTCCGGCCCGTGCGGGTGCGCACGGTGGCCGACGAGCCGTTCGGCACGGGTGCCCGCGGGGCGGTCCGCCGTGATGCGGCCTTCGGCCCGGCGGGCCTTCGGATCCCGGCCGGTGCGGGTGCCCGTGGCGGGCCGCCGGTCGTGCCGGGCCGGCTGCGCCGGCGGACCGTCGGTGGCGCGGGCTCCTGCCGGCCGGTCCGGTGCGCCGGCTTCGGTGCGGCGGTGTGCGGGCGCGTGGTCGCCCGCGGGGGTGTCCTCGGCGTGGCGGCCGGTCCGGCCCGGGGGGCCGCCGTCCGGCGGGGTCATCCGCGGCGGCGGCGGGACTGCCACAGGGCCGCCGCGCCGAGCGCGAGGACGGCGGCGATGCCCGCGTACACGCCGACGGACGGGCCGGAGCCCGCGTCGTCCGCCGGCTCGCCGGCCGCCGTGTCCCGCGGGGCCGTCGAGCCCGCCGGATCGGCCCCGGAGACCTTCTCGCCGCACCCCGCCCTCGGGTAGCCGGAGATGGCGCACAGCAGCGCGTCGCCGTTGTAGCGCAGCGGCTTCGCGACCTGGGCCAGGGCCTCCGCGGACGTCGCGTCCGGGGCGAGGCGGGCGCAGGCGGTGCGCGTCGCGGGCGGCGTCTCGCCGGGCACGGCGTCCTCGGGGGTGCCGAAGTCGACGACGAGCGCCACCCGCTTGGTGCCCTCGCGCGCGGGCGTGTCCGCGCACACCGCCGCGAAGTCGGGGGCGGTGCGCGGCTGGGCCGAGTCGCCGCTGTCCTCGCTGACGGAGAACCGGAAGCCGTTCACCGAGCCGTCGGCGGGGCGCGCGGTGGCGGGGCCCTCCGTCGCGTACGTCCAGGCGCCGCCGGTGCTCTGCCAGAACGACCAGTAGCGGTAGCCGGCGGCCTGGGCGGGCGCGGCCGCCAGCACGGCGAGCAGCGCGCCGAGCCCGAGGACGGCGAGGATCCGGCGACGCATCAGAGCTGGTTCTTCCGGCGTCCGCTGAACAGGAACCCGATGCCGACCGCGGCGACGAAGAAGACGCCGACGATCCACCAGGTGGACAGCGGGGAGTCGTCGTCCTTCTTCTCGTCCTCGCCGTCCGTCTTCGAGGGGCTCGGGGAGGCGTCCTTCGCCGACTCGGGCGCCGGGCCGGTCGCGTTCAGACCCGCGACGAGGTCGGTGGAGCCGAACGCCTTCGGGTCGGTGCCGGTGGCGTGCGCGGCCAGGACGAGCTGGGCGTACGCGGCGGGGCCGGTCTCCTTCGCCCAGGCGGCGGCGTTCTGCTGGAGCCAGGTCAGGGAGGCGCCGGCCTGCTCGGTCATCCCCTGCGCGGAGAGCGCGACGACCGCGTCGGCGGTGTTGCCGAAGTCGGGCTTGGGGGAGGAGTCGTCGGCGCCGGGCATCGGCGCGGTGTCGAGGTGGCCGGACTTCGCGAGGGCGCCCGACAGGTAGAGGGCGCCGTTGCGCGCGGCGGCGGCGAGGTCCTTGCCGTCGGTGCAGGCGGTGGCCGCCCCGGGGGCCGCGGGGCCGGCGGTGGCGGCCAAGCCCTGGCCGCTCGCGGCGAGCACGGCGGCCGCGGTCGAGTCGGCGACGATGCCGGGGGTCTTCGGCTGGTAGACGAAGGCGCCGGCCTCCTTCGCGTCGCAGGGCTGCGCGAACGTCAGCAGCGCGTCGAGCGGGCTCCTGCCGCCGGGGGAGGTGACCTTCGCCGGGTCCTGGCCGGCCGCGCGGAGCGCGCCGACGACGACGGAGGTGGAGTTGGCGTCGCTGGCGCCGCCGGGGTTGTAGCCCCAGCCGCCGTCCTCGTTCTGCACCGACTTCAGCCAGTCGGTGGTCCTGGTGACGACCGCCTCCCGGCCGCCCAGCGCGGCGAGCGCCTGCACGGCGGCGGCGCTCGCGTTGGTGTCCAGCGGCAGCTTCGCGTCGCACGGCTTCGACGTGTCGGCGCGGTACGACGGGAACCCGCCGCCGTCGCAGCTCTGACCGGCCAGCAGGTCGACGGCCTTCGCGGCGGGGACCACGCCGACCGTGTCCTGGGCGAGCAGCGCGAGCGACTGCCGCCACACGCCGTCGTACGTCGGATCGCCCGTGCCGTACAGGCCGGACGGGAGGGCGTCGGACGGCGAGGGCGACGGGGACGGCGCGGCGAGGGCCGCCGGGGCGGTGGCCGCGGCCAGCACGGCGGCGACGGCGAACGCGGCGGAGCCGCGGCGGACGGTGGTCATGCGGGCGGTGGCCTCTCCTGCGGATGGTTCCGGCGGGAGGCGGGCTCGGGCGCACGAGGGCACCGGGCTCCGGCTCCGTATGCCTCGACGGTGCCGGCCACCGGCGGGACGCAGGCGGCACGAGCCGGTCACGACCGCGTACGGGGCATTCCGACTCGCCGGCGGTTTCGTACCGCCGGCTCACGGCTGCGGGTCAGTGCCGGATTTCCACCGGCTTCCCCCCGAACGGGCAATGAGGACGACCCGCACACTGTACCGGCCGGTCACCGCCCGGAGGCGGGGCCCGGATCACACCCCGGTCACGCCCCGGTCCCGCTCCGGCCACACCGCGCACACCCCACCGAGCGCCGCCTCCCCGGGCCTTCGGCCCGCCGCGCACCCGACCCCGGGTGTTCCGCCACGCGATGCCGTGGGCGGCCCGGGGCCGCGCTGCGGCGAGGACAGCCCTCGGGCCGCACAGCCTCCGGCCCGCCGCGCACCCGACCCCGGGTGTTCCGCCACGCGATGCCGTGGGCGGCCCGGGGCCGTGCTGCGGCGAGGACAGCCCTCGTGCCGCACAGCTCCGGCCCGCCGCGCACCCGTCCGGACGTTCGCCCCCCCGCGGGCCGCTCCGCGACCCACCTGCGGCCGGGGCCGCGCGGCGCCACGGCACCCCGGCGCCGCGCCACCCGGGGGCCCGGGGCCCTCACACCGCCACCGCCCCCGGAGGTCTCACCCCGCCGGGGGCAGGTCGATCAGGCGGCAGACGGTGTCGAGGTCGGCGCGCACCTGGGAGATCGACGCGCGGCCGGAGAGCCAGGCGATCAGCGTGGCGTGCCAGGTGTGCTCGATCACCCGGATCGCCGAGAGCTGGTCGGGCGTCGGGTCGGTGAGGCCGGTGGCGTCCAGGATGATCGCCGCGGTCCGCCGGGACACCGCGTCCACCTCGGCGCTGACGCTGCGGTCCGCGAACGTCAGCGCCCGCGCCATCGCGTCGGCGAGATGGGGCTCGCGCTGGAGCGCGCGGAAGGCGCGCATCAGGGTCTCCGCCACCCGCTCCGCGGCCGAGTCGCCGGCCGGCGGGCGCCTGCGCAGCGTGGTGTGCAGGTGCGCCAGCTGGTCCTGCATCGTGGCGACCAGCAGATGGATCTTGGAGGGGAAGTAGCGGTAGAGGGTGCCGAGCGCGACCTCGGCCGCCTCGGCCACCTCACGCATCTGGACGGCGTCGAAGCCGCCCCGGCAGGCCAGTTGGGTGGTGGCCGCCAGGATGCGGCGCCGGCGCGCCTCCTGGCGCTCGGTGAGGGCCGGTGCGCCGCCGACCAGGGGCGTGGCCCCCGGCGCGGCCCCGCTGGCTTCCGCTGTCATCTGTTCCGTCCCTGGTGATGCCGTGACGCGTGCGGCGCGCGGCGTCGCGCCCGCCCGGCATGGTGCCGCACACGGTGTGTCCGTCGTGGCGTGAATCACCTGATCCGCCGGTCACAGTTGCGCTACCTGCCGGTAGATTCGAAGCTCTTGAACGATCAAGTCTGAAACTTGTTCTACATTAGCGCGACCGATTACGCTCCGGCGGAACGCAGTGAGAAGGGGGCCGTGGGTGACCGCAGAGGCCATAGAGATCGGCCCCCGCACGGGCGCGTCCGCCGACGGCGGCGCCCCCCTGCGCATCGCGCTCCTGACCTACAAGGGGAACCCGTTCTGCGGCGGACAGGGCGTCTACACCCGCCATCTGTCGCGTGAACTCGCCCGCCTCGGCCACCATGTCGAGGTCATCGGCGCCCAGCCGTACCCGGTGCTCGACGAGGGCGTCCCGCTGACCGAGCTGGCCAGCCTGGACCTGTACCGCAGCCCCGACCCGTTCCGCACCCCGAAGCGGGACGAGTACCGCGACTGGATCGACGCCGTCGAGGTCGCCACCATGTGGACCGGCGGCTTCCCCGAGCCGCTCACCTTCTCCCTGCGGGCCCGGCGCCATCTGCGCGCCCGCCGGGGCGACTTCGACGTCGTCCACGACAACCAGACCCTCGGCTACGGGCTCCTCGGCGACATCGGCGCCCCCCTCGTCACCACCATCCACCACCCGATCACGGTGGACCGGCAGCTCGACCTGGACGCGGCCGCCGACATCAAGCGCCGCCTGTCGGTGCGCCGCTGGTACGGCTTCACCCGGATGCAGAAGCGCGTCGCCCGCCGCCTGCCCTCGGTGCTCACCGTCTCCGGCTCCTCCCGCCAGGAGATCACCGAGCACCTCGGTGTCCGCGACGACCGCATCCACGTCGTCCACATCGGCGCCGACACCGACCTCTTCTCGCCGGATCCGTCCGTCGCCCAGGTCCCCGGCCGGATCGTCACCACCTCCAGCGCCGACGTGCCCCTCAAGGGGCTCGTCCACCTCGTCGAGGCGCTCGCCAAGCTGCGCACCGAGCAGCCGGACGCCCACCTCGTCGTCGTCGGCAAGCGCGCCGAGGACGGCCCCGTCGCGCAGATGATCGAGCGCCACGGGCTGGGCGACGCCATCCGCTTCGTCAAGGGCATCACCGACGCCGAGCTCGTCGACCTGGTGCGCAGCGCCCAGATCGCCTGTGTGCCGTCGCTGTACGAGGGCTTCTCGCTGCCCGCGGCCGAGGCGATGGCCACCGGCACCCCGCTGGTCGCCACCACCGGCGGCGCGATCCCCGAGGTCGCCGGCACCGACGGCGAGACCTGTCTCGCGGTGCCGCCCGGCGACTCCGACGCGCTCGCCGCCGCCCTGCGCCGGCTCCTCGGCGACGAGGACCTGCGCACCCGGCTCGGCGCCGCGGGCCGGGCCCGGGTCCTCGCCCGCTTCACCTGGAAGCAGGCGGCGATCGGCACCGCCGAGCGCTACCGGGAGGCCATCGCCGCGTCCCGGACCTCCGTCCGCACCCCCTGAGAAACCCTCACGCACCGCCCGCAGGAAGGCAGACCCCCGTGCTGACCGTCGACTTCTCCCGCTTTCCGCTCGCACCGGGCGACCGCGTGCTCGACCTGGGCTGCGGCGCAGGCCGGCACGCGTTCGAGTGCTACCGGCGGGGCGCACAGGTCGTGGCCCTGGACCAGAACGGCGAGGAGATCCGCGAGGTCGCCAAGTGGTTCGCCGCGATGAAGGAGGCGGGCGAGGCCCCCGAGGGCGCCACCGCCACGGCGATGGAGGGCGACGCGCTCAACCTGCCGTTCCCCGACGAGTCCTTCGACGTCGTCATCATCTCCGAGGTCATGGAGCACATCCCCGACGACAAGGGCGTCCTCGCCGAGATGGTGCGGGTGCTCAAGCCGGGCGGCCGCATCGCGGTGACCGTGCCGCGCTACGGCCCCGAGAAGATCTGCTGGGCGCTGTCCGACGCCTACCACGAGGTCGAGGGCGGGCACATCCGCATCTACCGGGCCGACGAACTGCTCGGCAGGATGAAGCAGGCCGGGCTGCGCCCGTACGGCACCCACCACGCGCACGCGCTGCACTCGCCGTACTGGTGGCTCAAGTGCGCCTTCGGCGTGGACAACGACAAGGCCCTGCCGGTGAAGGCTTACCACAAGCTGCTGGTCTGGGACATCATGAAGAAGCCGCTCGCGACCCGGGTCGCCGAGCAGGCGCTCAACCCGCTCATCGGCAAGAGCTTCGTCGCCTACGCGACCAAGCCGCACCTGCCCCGCGTGCCGGAGGCGGGGGCGTGACCACCTCGGGCCGTACCGAACACCTCGTCCTGCCCGGTGTGCTGACGGCCGAGGAGGCCGAGCGGACCGTCGCCGGGATACTCGCCGGGCAGCGCGAGGACGGGGCCATCCCGTGGTTCCGCGGCCACCACCTCGACCCGTGGGACCACACCGAGGCCGCCATGGCGCTCGACGCGGCGGGCGAGCACGACGCGGCGGCGCGCGCCTACGCCTGGCTCGCCGAGCACCAGAACCCCGACGGCTCCTGGTACGCGGCCTACCACGACGGCGACGCCGGCGCGGTCACCGACCGGGGACGGGAGAGCAACTTCAGCGCCTACGCCGCGGTCGGCGTCTGGCACCACTACCTCACCACCGGCGACGAGGCGTTCCTCGACCGGATGTGGCCCGTGGTGTACGCGGCGGTCGAGTTCGTGCTCGGCCTCCAGCAGCCCGGCGGCCAGATCGGCTGGAAGCGCGAGCCGGACGGCACCGCCGTCGACGACGCGCTGCTGACGGGGAGTTCGTCGATCCACCACGCGCTGCGGTGCGCGCTGGCGATCGCGGACGAACGCGAGGAGCCGCAGCCGGACTGGGAACTCGCCCTCGGCGCGCTCGCGCACGCCGTCCGCCACCACCCCGAGCGGTTCCTCGACAAGGACCACTACTCGATGGACTGGTACTACCCGGTCCTCGGCGGCGCCGTCACCGGCGACGCGGCGCGGGAGCGGATCGCGAGCCGCTGGGACGAGTTCGTGGTGCCCGGGCTCGGCGTCCGGTGCGTGCTGCCCAACCCGTGGGTCACCGGCGGCGAGAGCTGCGAGCTGGCGCTCGCGCTCTGGGCCACCGGCGAGTCCGACCGCGCCCTGGAGATCCTCCAGTCCATCCAGCACCTGCGCGCCGACGACGGCATGTACTGGACGGGCTACGTCTTCGAGGGCAACCGCGCGATGTGGCCCGAGGAGCGCACCACCTGGACTGCGGGCTCCCTGCTGCTCGCGGTGGCCGCGCTCGGCGGCGACGAGGCGACGGTCGCCGTCTTCGGCGGGGAGCGCCTCCCGGCGGGGCTGGTGCGCCGGAGCGAGTGCTGCGGGGCGCTGTAGCCCGGGGCGGGCCCCTGCTTCCGGGGCTCCGCCCCCGTGCCCCGGTGCCTCGCACGGGGGTGTGGAGCGGCCGGGGGCCGGGCCGTGCCCGGCCTCAGCGGCGGCGCAGCGCGCCCGCGGCGGCGTGGCCGATGAAGAGGTAGACGATCGCCGCGAGACCGTAGCCCGCGACCACCCGTGCCCACTCCTCGTCGAAGGTGAACAGGTCGTACGACCAGCCGGCCAGCCAGCGTGCCGACTCCCGGACGAACTCCACCAGGTCGTTGGCGCGGTTGGCGTCCAGCAGGTACATCAGGATCCACAGGCCGATGATGAAGGCCATCACGTCCGCGACGACGACGATGATTCTCGCCGCGGCCGAGGTGTTGCCAGCGCGTGTTGTCATGTACCGCGTCTTGCCTCTTGTGCGCCTGTGAAACCCGTCCGGACGAAGCCGGATGACGGCGGCTCCGTCCCTCGGCGCGAGGGCCGAGGGCAGTCCGGTGCGGCGGTGCCCACCGGCGACCCGGCGGGCCCGTGCCGCTCGAAGCGGCGCCCGGTGCGGCCCACCCCGTGAAGGGGCGAGGTGCCGCCGGTCGTCCGACTCGGCGGCCTGCGCACGGAGTCCGGACATGCGAGCGGCCCCCCGCCCTGAAGGCGGGGGGCCGCTCGGCCGTGCACTCGCGGATGCCGCGTCGCGTCAGCCGCGCTGGATGCCGGAGGTGTCCTGGAGGACGCCGCGGCGGCCGTCCTGGGTCTGGGCGATCAGGCCCGGACCGCGCTGCTCCACCGCCAGGTACCAGGTGCCGGGCGCCAGTTCGGCGATCGGCGACGGCGAACCGTCCTCGCCGTACAGCGGACGGGCCACCGGCACGGCGAACCAGAACGGCGAGAAGTCCGAGGAGCCGCCGCCCTGCGAGGCGTCGGCCGGCGCCGGGGCGCCGCCCTGCCCGGCGGGCTGCCCGCCCTGCGGCTGACCCGGCTGGGCGCCGTAGGGCTGGGGCTGGCCGGGCTGCGCGCCGTACGGCTGCTGCTGGCCGGCGGGGTAGCCGTAACCGCCCTGCGGCTGGGCGTTGTAGGGCTGCGGAGCCGCCGGGCGCGGGGCGCCGACGAGCGGGGCCTTCAGCGCGGGCACCAGCGGGGTGGCGATCGCGGCGCCGGTGAGCGCGAGCGAGGCGATCAGACCGAGGATCAGGCCGGCGCCCGCGTCGATCTGGTCGAGGTCGATGAGGGTCCAGAAGAAGAACCAGGCGACGAACACCGTCGCCGCGACGCCGAACTGGCCGAGGTCGATCCCCGCGATCTTGCGCTGCGGCTGCGTGCGGGAGAGGACGATCAGGACCGCGCCGAGCACGCCGACCATGTAGACGGCGAGGGCGCTGTTCAGGCTGTCCCACGCGTTCGGCCCTTCGTCGCCGACGTCGTAGGTCTTGAGGAACGAGGCGATGAACAGCAACACCGCTGCTCCGATCACCACGCCATCGCCTCGAGTGAGGGAGCGGATGTTCACGTGTCAGTCCTTCGTAGGTCGTCTCATCGGGGCGGTCGTCGCTGCCGCCCGCTGGGCGGGTGCACGGACGCGGAGCTCGGGGGAAGACTCCCCATCGTAGAGGCGAATCTATCGTCCGGCGGTTCCGGCCGTCCTCCCGGTATCCCGATTCACAGGGTCACCGACGGAGATAACCGGCGATCCCGTCGGCCATTCCCTGGGCCGCGCGCTGACGCCAACTCGCGTTCGCCAGCAGGGCCGCGTCCTTCGGATCACGCATATTGCCGCATTCGAGGAACACTTTGGGAACGGTCGAGAGATTCAGGCCGCCGAGATCGTCCCGTACGTCCAGGCCCGTACCGTCGCCGATGTAGTTGGACGGTTCGGTTCCGGTGGCGCTCGCAAAGGCGTCCGCGAGGTGTTCTCCCAGTTCGCGCGAGGGGCCGACGATCCGGGAGGTGTCGGCTTCGCCGCTTTTGACGAGACCGGGGAGGATGATGTGGAATCCGCGATTCCCGACCGCCGACCCGTCCGCGTGGACGGAGATCACGGCGTCCGCGTCCGCATTGTTGCCGAACCGTGCTCGTTCATCCACGCACGGACCGAACGGACGATCGTCGTCCTGGGTGAATTCGACCCTTGCGCCCTGCTTCTCGAGCAGTGTGCGAAGACGGCGTGAAACATCGAGGGTGAAATCGGCCTCGCGATGGCCCGCGTTGCTCGCGGTGCCCGTGGTGTCGCATTCCTTGCGATTCGTTCCGATGTCCACGAGCTTGTTGATCTCGCTCGTGTGACGGAAGTTGCCGGGGTTGTGCCCCGGGTCGACGACCACGGTCCGACCGGCCAGCGGCCCCCCGGCAGGAGCCCCGGACGAGGCGGAGGCGGACGGTCCGGTCGCCTCCGGATCCCCCGGCTTGTCCGCCGGGCCCGTCGTCACGGGCGCCGGGGCGGACGGTTCGGCGCCCGCGTTCCGCCCCTCGTCCCCGCCCGGCCACAGCAGCCACCCGGCGAGGGCGGCGGCCGGCACGAGCACGGCGACGGCGGCCGGAACACGCCGGGAGCGACGCGGTCCGGTGGGGCGGTGCTGGTTCTCGTCGTACGGCACCCCGCGATGCTAGCGGGCCCGCCCTCAGATCCCCGGCCCGCTGCGCCGCAGCACCCGCAGCGAGCCGGTGACCGAGACCTCCTCGAAGGCCCCGGACTCCAGCGCCCGCAGGTAGACGCGGTACGGGGCCTGCCCGGTGAACTCGTCGACCGGGTCCGGGAACACGTCGTGGATCACCAGCAGCCCGCCCTCGGCGACATGCGGCGCCCAGCCCTCGTAGTCGGCGGCCGCGTGCTCGTCGGTGTGACCCCCGTCCACGAAGACCAGGCCCACCTTCCCGCCCCACACCCGCGCCACCTGCGGCGACCGCCCGACCACGGCGATCACGTGGTCCTCCAGGCCCGCCCGGTGCAGCGTCCGCCGGAACGACGGCAGCGTGTCCATCAGACCGACCTCCGGGTCGACCGTCTCCGGATCGTGGTACTCCCACCCCGGCTGCTGCTCCTCGCTGCCCCGGTGGTGGTCCACCGTGACGGCGACCGTGCCCGCCCCGCGCGCCGCGTCCGCCAGGAGCACCGTCGAACGCCCGCAGTACGTGCCGACCTCCAGCAGCGGCAGGCCCAGCGCGGCCGCCTCCCGAGCCGCCGCGTACAGCGCGAGCCCCTCGTCCACGGGCATGAAGCCCTTGGCGGCCTCGAAGGCGGCCAGGATCTCCGGCTTGGGTGCGACGGCGGACATCGGGTCCTCCCGGTGGGGCGTACGGATGGGAGCCCATCGTGCCCTACCCGCCGGTGGTCCCCGCGAGGCGGTACGGCCCCGCCCGCCGCGTCACCGGGCGGGCAGGTCCGCCGCCGGGAGCGCCCCGGCCCGCACCGCGTCGACCAGCGCCCTGTGGTCCCGCTCGTTCTGGTCCGCGTACGCCTCGGCGAACTCCGCCAGCGCCCGGTCGAACACCTCGCCCCGCCCCAGGTAGGCGGCGATCGCGATCCGGTCCCCGGACCGCGCGTGGGCACGGGCCAGCGTCACCCCGCACAGCTCGCCGAACGCCCCGAGCTGCCGGGGCGTCATCGTCTCCGGCACGGCGATGCCCTTCCAGTCCCGCAACTGGCGCACGTAGAAGTCGCGCCGCCTGCCGTCGATGCCGTCCACCCGCTCCCAGCCGAGGAACATGTCGCTGGCCGCCTGCATCAGCCGCTGCCCCGACACCACCCGCTCGCCCTGGTTGCGGTACCGGCTCGCGCCGACGTGCGCCGCGAGCACCGAGGTGTCGGCCTCCTTCGCCTGGAGGAAGAGCGGGTCCCGGCCGTCCCGCCCGAGCAGCAGGAAGATCCAGCAGCGGGTGCCCACACTGCCGACGCCCACCACCTTGCGGGCCACGTCCGCCAGCCGGTAGTCCGCCAGCAGGGTCCGCCGGTCGGCCGACAGCGTGCGCCCGTACCGGGTGACCAGGTCCTGGAACCTGCCCTGGAGCTCCTTGCGTTCACGGGTCGGCAGCAGATCGGCCAGCGGCACCAGCAGCGGCGGGTCCGCCGCGATCCGGGGCCGCCCGCCGGACGAGTCCGTCAGCTTGTCGAAGACCTGGAGACTGTCACGGCCCCGGGCCTTCGCCATCGCCCGCGACAGCCGCTTCCGGCCGCTCCTGCGCAGGCGCTCGTCCGCCAGCTCCGTCAGCCGCTCGGCGTCGATCCGGGCGTACCAGACGTCCAGATTGCCCATCCCCGCGAAGCGGATCATCGCCTCGCGGTAGGAGCGGACCGCGGCCCGCACGATGCCCGCCCGCACCGCGTCGTCCAGGCCGTTGGCCCGGGCCGCGATCACCAGGCTCGCCGACAGCCGCTTGACGTCCCACTCCCAGGGACCCGGCAGCGTCTCGTCGAAGTCGTTGATGTCGAACATCAGCCGCCGCTCCGGGGAGGCCAGCAGCCGGAAGTTCAGCAGATGCGCGTCACCGCAGAGCTGGGCCCTGATACCGGAGTCGGGGCTGCCCGCCAGATCCGACGCCATGATCGCCGCGGCCCCGCGGTAGAAGCGGAACGGCGACTCGGTCATCCGGCCGTAGCGGATCGGCACCAGCTCCGGCAGCCGCGTCGCCGACTGCCCCTCCAGCAGCGCCAGCGGATCCGGCCGGCCGGGCGGCGGCTCGTACACCGCGTGCCCCGACCGGGGCGCCCGGCGCCGGGCCTTCCGCCCGGCCGCCGCCCGCTCCTCGGGTGTCGTGTCCGGCGCCACGCGCATGGCCGGCCTCGCCTCTCGGGCCATGGTCAACACTCCTGTCCTGTACCGGACTTCCGCGGCAGGGGCCGCGGCCGCGTCGGGATGGGGCCGCGGCTACGTCGGGCTGGGGGCGCGGCACAGCGCCCAGATGACGAACCCGCTGATCGTGATCAGCACGATCGCCCAGAACGGCGCGTACGGCAGCCACAGGAAATTCGCCAGCATGGCCAGCCCGGCGAGCACCACGCCCACGAACCGGGCCCAGGTCGCGCCCCCGAAGAGGGCGAAACCGGCCAGGGCGATCACCACGCCGAGGGCGAGATGGATCCAGCCCCACGAGGTCAGGTCGAATCCGAAGATGTAGTTGCGGGTGGTCACGAAGACCTCGTCCTCGGCGATCGCCGCGATGCCCGCGAAGATCGCCATGAACCCGCCGAAGATCATCAGGACGGCGGCGAAGACCAGCCAGCCGCTGCCCGCCCCCGACCGCCTCGTCCCGTGCGCCGTACCGGCCCCGACGTGAGTCGCCATGGCCCGCTCCCTTCCGAAGGACCGTCCGGGCACCTCCCGTCCGGTCGGCCTCTCTCCAATCTCGGCCAACCGGGTGAACCCCGCACCCCGGGAACAGGGGGCCGCGGGCCGCCCCGTCGCGGACGTGCGGGGCCCCGGGGCCGGTGATGCAATGGAGCGGTACGTCTGTCCGCCGCGCCGGGGACGCCCCGCTTCCGGCGGGACCACGGCGGCCGGACCCACCACGATCCGCCCGTGAGGGAGTGCCCGTGAGCGACGACATCGAAGACATGGGGCCGGTCGACTACCTGGTCCTCGAATTCCCGGGCAACCGCATGACGGGCGAGGGCCTGCCCCTCCTCGTCGACCTCGTCGACCGCGGCATCGTCCGCATCCTCGACCTGGCGTTCGTCACCAAGCAGGACGACGGGACGGTCGCGGCGGTGGAACTCCGCGACATCGGGGACCACGCGGAACTGACGGTGTTCGAGGGCGTGTCCAGCGGGCTGCTGGGCCAGGACGACCTCGACGAGGCCGGAGCCGTGCTGGAACCGGGCAGCTCCGCCGCGGTCCTGGTGTACGAGAACACCTGGGCCGCGCCGCTGGCGAAGGCCCTGCGGCGCGGCGGCGCCCGGATGGTGGCCGGCGGCCGGATCCCCGTCCAGGCGCTGCTCGCCTCGCTCGACGCCACCGAACCCGGCGGACCGGCGGCCGCCTGACCAACGGCCCCGGACGAGGGGCCGCCGCAGCGGCGGCCCCTCGGGCCCCCGGCCGACCGCTCGCGCGTGGCACGCCCACGCCGCACCGAGGGAGACCCACATGCCCGACCTGCTCCGCGGCATCGCCCGCACCGCCGTGATCTCCGGGACCGCGACCGCGGTCTCCAACCGGGTCTCGCGCCGCCAGGCCGGCCGCTGGGCGCAGCAGGACGCCGGCGCCTACGGGCAGCAGCAGGCGCCGCCGCCCGCCGCGCCGCCGCCCGCCCCCGACCCGGGCGACGAGATGACCCACAAGATCGACCAGCTCAAGCAGCTCGGCGACCTGAAGGCCCAGGGGGTGCTGACCGAGGAGGAGTTCGCCGCCCAGAAGGCCAGGCTCCTCGGCTGACCCCCGCCACCCGCCCGGGCCCGCGGCTCCCCGCCAGCCCGGGCGGGCGCGCGTGCCGGGGGACCTGAGCCCTTCGCCGAACGGGGCGTCCTGGGCCTTGTCTGACAAATGGCGCCGTCCGCCCGCAGGGCGGGGCGCGCGGCGTCCGGTGCGTGCAATCGCAAGGCGGAGGATCATCCTCGTACTGGGCGTACTCGGATGACTCCGACAACGCGGCATGGGGGTACCTCCCAGCGGTAGCTGGGGGAGTGCGTGCCGGGCGTCGCGCGCCAGGCGGGATTTGTCAGACACGGCCTAGGTCCGAGGTCCCGGTACCTGCCCCGTCCGGGCTGGTACCGCCGGTGGATGTACGGACCATAGGACTGGTGCGACCATGACACCCATGGTCCAAGCCCGTCCGCACACCGAGACGTCCCCGTCCGTCACCCCCGCCCCGTCCCCGCGCACGTGGGCGGTTCTTCTCGCCGCCTGCGCCGGCCAGTTCCTCGTCGTGCTCGACGTGTCCGTGGTCAACGTCGCGCTGCCGTCCATGCGCGCCGAACTCGGCATGAGCGCCACGGGACTCCAGTGGGTGCTCAACGCGTACTCGATCGCCTTCGCCGGCTTCATGCTGCTCGGCGGGCGGGCGGCCGACATCTTCGGCCGCAAGCGGATGTTCCTCATCGGGCTCGGCCTCTTCACCGTGACCTCCCTCGCCGGCGGCCTCGCGCAGGAGGGCTGGCAACTGCTCGCCGCCCGCGCCGCGCAGGGCCTCGGCGCCGCCGTGCTCGCGCCCGCCACGCTCACCCTCATCACGGCCGCGGTGCCCGCCGGTCCCGCCCGCACCCGGGCCATCGCCACCTGGGCGGCCGTCGGCGCCGCGGGCGGCGCGGCCGGCGGACTCGTCGGCGGCGTCCTGACCGACCTGCTGTCCTGGCGCTGGGTGCTGCTGATCAACGTGCCCGTCGGCGTCCTGGTGCTCGCCTGCGCGCTGGTCTGGCTCGCCGAGAGCCGGGTGGACGTGCCCCGCAGGCTCGACCTGCCCGGCGCGGTGCTGGTCACCCTCGGCCTGGCGGCCGTCGCCTACGGCATCGTCCAGACCGAGGAGGCGGGCTGGGGCGCGCGGGCGACCCTGGTGCCGCTGTCCGCCGGAGTCGTGCTGCTCGTCCTGTTCCTGGTCGTCGAGGCGCGCACCGCCGCGCCGCTGATGCCCCTCAAGGTGTTCCGCTCCCGCGCGGTCTCGGCCGCCAACGCGGCCATGACGGTGACCGGTTCGGTCTCCTTCGCCATGTGGTTCTTCATGACGGTCTACGCCCAGAACGTGCTCGGCTACACCCCGCTGGAAGCCGGACTCGCCCTGATACCCAGCTCGCTGGCCGTGGTCGTCGGCTCCAAGGTCGCACCGCGCCTGATGGCCGGCGCCGGGGCGCGGAACGTCGCCGTCCTCGGCGCCCTGGTGGCCGCCTCCGGATACGCCTGGCAGTCGACCATGAGCGCGGACGGCGCCTATGTGACGACGATCGCGCTGCCCGGCGTGCTGATGATGGCGGGCCTCGGCCTCGCCCTCACGCCGCTCGCCTCCCTCGCCACCTCGGGCGCCGCCCCCGGCGACGCGGGCCTCGTCTCCGGCCTGGTGAACACCTCGCGCACGATGGGCGGCGCGCTCGGCCTCGCGGTGCTGTCCACCGTGGCTGCCTCCCGCACGGCCGGGGCGACCTCGCCCGAGGCGCTGACGGAGGGCTACGCACTGGCTTTCCGCACCGCGACGGCGGTGCTGCTGGGGGCCGTGGTGCTGATGCTGGTCTTCCTGCCGGGCCGGAACGCCCGCGACGGGGCCGACGCGTCCTGACGGAGTGCGCGCGGGGGGCGGGGGCGCCCCGGAGGGGGCGGAATGGCTGGTGGGGCCCCGGCGCGTATCGGAGTGCGGGTCCGCCCGGCGGGAGCCCACGCACACGCCGGGTGCGTGTCGGAGCGCGCGCGGCGTGCCCGGTGGGGCCGTGCGGGCGGCGCGCATATCGGAGGGCGGGCGGAGTGCGCGTCCGCCCTGCGGGAGCCCCGGTGCGCGCCGGGCGCGCACCGGCCGGCTAGCGCGACTCCGCGTGCGGGCCCGGTGCGGAGAGCGCCGGGTCGACGACCGTCTCGCCGGTGAGCACCCGCCGGATCGCCTCCGTCAGGTCCTCCACCGGACCGTCCTTGACGAGGACCCCGGCCGCGCCGGCCTCCAGCGCCCGCCGCACCGGATCCGACCGCCCGGAGCGGGCGAGGATCAGCACCCGGCAGTCCGGGACCTCCTCGCGCAGCGCGGCGGCCGCCTCGACGCCCCCGATGCCCGGCAGTTCGACGTCGAGCAGGGCGACGTCCGGCCGGGACAGCAGCGCGGCGTCCACGACCTCGTCCCCGCGCGCGGCCTGCGCGACCACGGTCAGGCCGGCCTCCATGCCCAGCAGCAGCGCGAGCGCGCCCCGGGTGGTGGTGCGGTCCTCGGCGAGCAGGACACGTACCGAGTGGGTGGGGCGGTGGTCCCGCGGCATCTCGTCCACGGCGTCCAGCGTAGGACCGGGCCCGCCGGGCCGCCCGTCGGCGCCTTTCGGACCCGCCGCGGGCAACGGGAAGGCCCCGGACCGGCATGGGCCGGTCCGGGGCCTTCCGCTCCCGGTCCCCCGAGGTCGCACGGGTGCGCTGCCCTGCCGGCGGGGCCGGGGCCCGGGCCGGTACGGATCCGGACCGCTCCGAGCCACGGCCCGCCGGGGCGGGCGGCCCGTCAGGAGGGGCGGCGGTGGCGGCCGTGCGCCTCGGTCGGCGAGGTGCTCTCCGGAGCCGCGCCGCCGCGGTGCTTGCCCGCGCCGTCGGAGGCGGCGGACGCGAGGGTCACCGGCTGCTGCTGGTTCTCGGACGGCTGGTCGGGTCGGGCGTCGGACATGTGGGAAGTTCACCCCGTTGTGATCGCTGATCGGCTGTCACAGGGCCCCGTTCGCACCGCGCGTCCACGATCACCGTCGGCGCACGGACGGTGCGGCTGCGTAGCCCAGGCGGAAATTCAACCACGCGCGCCACGCCCCGCGAGAGGCGCCTGCTGCAACGGGACGGGCCTGCGCAGTACAGGACCGCGAGGAGCCCCGGACGGTTCCCCACCTGCGCGTTCCGCTTGTGCGGAGTCGGTGGGGGACTCCTTCGCGAGGTGACGGACCGGTACCGGCTCTTCCTCATGGCCGAAGGTTTCTTCACATCCCGCGCGGGCCACCGCGCACGCCACTTCCCCGTCCGCCCAGGGGAGTTGGAGAACCCCCTCCCGGTCCCAGGTGCCGGCCCCCGCCAACCAGCCCCTCGGCGGCGCGAGTTGACGCATGCGGCGGTCCGCCGGCCGCCACACGCCGGCCCAGCTCCCCTGCGCGCCGTCGATCCGCAGCGCCACCGCGCACGTCTCCGGCGTCAGCACCTGCCCCGGCTGCACGGCGAACGGCGTCACCACCGCGTCCGGCAGCCGCAGCGCCTCGGGGAACCGGACCGGCCGCAGGCTGCCCAGCACCCCCCAGCCGAGCCGCTCGTCACCGCGGCCCGGCGCGTCCGACCGGACCAGCACCAGGCCGCTGTCCGCGTCCGCGAGCAGCAGCCGGTCGTCGCTGGACTCGGTGATCTGGAGCAGCGGCGTCACCTCGCCGCCCCTCGCCAGGTCCACGGCCACCGCCTTGACCGGCCCGCCGCCCGGCATCCTGCGGTCGAGCGCCAGCATCCGGCCCGCACGGTCCAGCCAGGCGCCGCCCGAGCAGTGGCCCGGCACCCTCGCCAGCAGCTCGGGGCCGCCCGCGCCGCCCGCCACCAGCCAGACGCCGGTCGACGCCGCCCCCGGCTCCAGCGCGTAGGCACGCGCCCCGTCCGGGCAGGGCGGCAGCAGGACCAGCTCACCCGCGGTCACCGCGCCCAGCGGCAGCTCGCCCGTCCCCGGGCCCGTCGGGTACAGCAGCGAGAACGTGTGCCGCTCCGCGACCCGGCGGCGGATCAGCACCCGCCCGTCCGACAGCGGCAGCACACCCGCCTCGCGCTCCTCGGGCTGGCCGAGCGGAAGCGGGACCGCGTAGGGCTCGGGCCCGCCGAGCGTCCAGCGCTCCGCGAAGAGCGCCTCTCCCGTCCCCGCGAGCCGGGCGCCGTACATCCCGTCCGCGGTGATCGTCAACGCTCCGCTCGCCGGATCCGCCACCGCGTCGTCGCCGTCCGCGGGGGCCTCGATGGCACAGGCTGTCATCGAAACGTCACCTCCGGTCACAGAAGCTAGGTATCGCACTTCCTGCCGAACAACACGAGCCTGCGCTCTTCACACATAAGGGTGGCCAACGGGCGATTCACCTGAGCTCCGGGCGGCGCGTGTGCTGCTCCCGCCCGCCGGGGTGCTCCCGGCGGGCCGCCCCGCGGGGTGCGCCGGCGCCCGGATCCGGCCGCAGGCCCCGCTGACCGGCGGGGCAGGTAGCCTTTGCTCCGTGCCCCGTCTGTCTGAAGTCATCGCCGCGCTCGACGCCCTCTGGCCCCCCGAGCGGGCCGAACAGTGGGACGCGGTCGGCACCGTCTGCGGAGACCCGGACGCCCGTGTCGCACGGGTCCTGTTCGCCGTCGACCCGGTGCAGGACGTCGTCGACGAGGCCGTGACCCTCGGCGCCGATCTGCTGGTCACCCACCACCCCCTGTACCTGCGCGGCACCACCACGGTCGCCGCCGGGCACTTCAAGGGCCGGGTCGTCCACACGCTCATCCGCAACGACATCGCGCTGCACGTCGCCCACACCAACGCCGACACCGCCGACCCGGGCGTCTCCGACGCCCTCGCCGGCGCGCTCGGCCTGCGGGTCGTGCGCCCCCTGGTCCCCGACACCTCCGACCCGGCCGGCCACCGCGGCCTCGGCCGGGTCTGCGAGGTCGACCCGCCTCAGACCCTGCGCGAGTTCGCCGCGCGCGCCGCGCACCGGCTGCCGCCGACCGCCCAGGGCATCCGGATCGCCGGCGACCCGGACGCCACCGTGCGCACCGTCGCCGTCAGCGGCGGCTCCGGCGACAGCCTCTTCGACCAGGTGCGGGCCGCCGGCGTGGACGCCTTCCTCACCGCCGACCTGCGCCACCACCCCGCCTCCGAGGCGACACAGCACTCCCCGCTGGCACTGGTCGACGCCGCGCACTGGGCCACCGAGTGGCCCTGGTGCGAGCAGGCCGCAGCACAGCTCGACGAGATCTCCGACCGGCACGGCTGGGACCTCCGGGTCCACGTCTCGAAGACCGTCACCGACCCCTGGTCCGCCCACCACGATTCCTCTGGAGCCCCCAACTGAACGCCGCGCCCGCCGACCAGATCCGACTCCTCGACGTACAGGCCCTGGACGTCCGGCTCTCCCAGCTCGCCCACAAGCGCGCGTCGCTGCCCGAGCACGCCGAGATCGAGTCGCTGACCAAGGACCTCACCCAGCTCCGCGACCTGCTCGTCGCCGCGCAGACCGAGGAGAGCGACACCGCCCGCGAGCAGACCAAGGCGGAGCAGGACGTCGACCAGGTGCGCCAGCGCGCCGCCCGCGACCAGCAGCGGCTGGACTCCGGCGCCGTCACCTCGCCCAAGGACCTGGAGAACCTCCAGCGCGAGATCGTCTCCCTCGCCAAGCGCCAGGGCGACCTGGAGGACATCGTCCTGGAGGTCATGGAGCGCCGGGAGTCCGTCCAGGAGCGCGTCAGCGAGCTGACCGGACGCGTCGCCTCCGTGCAGGGCAGGACCGACGAGACGACCGCCCGCCGCGACGCAGCCCAGCAGGAGCTCGACGGCGAGGCCGCCGCGGTCACCAAGGAGCGCGAGGTCGTCGCCCAGTCCGTGCCCGCCGACCTGCTCAAGCTGTACGAGAAGCTGCGCGTCCAGCAGGGCGGGGTGGGCGCCGCCCGCCTGTTCCAGCGCCGCTGCGAGGGCTGCCGCCTGGAGCTGAACATCACCGAGATCAACGAGGTCCGCGCCGCGGCCCCCGACACCGTGCTCCGCTGCGAGAACTGCCGCCGCATCCTGGTCCGCACCTCCGAATCGGGTCTGTAGTGCGGGAGTTCGTCGTCGAGGCCGACGGCGGATCCCGGGGCAACCCGGGCCCCGCCGGCTACGGCGCGGTCGTCCTCGACCCGGTCACGGGCGAGGCGCTGGCCGAGGCCGCCGAGTACATCGGCGTCGCGACGAACAACGTCGCCGAGTACCGGGGCCTGATCGCGGGCCTCCGGGCGGCCCACCGCCTGGACCCGGACGCCACCGTGCGCGTCCGGATGGACTCCAAGCTCGTCGTCGAGCAGATGTCCGGCCGCTGGAAGATCAAGCACCCCGACATGAAGCCGCTCGCGGCCGAGGCCGCCCGGATCCTGCCCGCCTCCCGCGTCACCTACGAGTGGATCCCGCGCGAGCGCAACAAGCACGCGGACCGTCTCGCCAACGAGGCGATGGACGCGGGGCGCGCGGGCAGGCAGTGGGAGGCGACCCCACGGGCCGCGTCACCGGTGGGGGGTGTCCCGGCCGGGGCTGCCTCCGCCTCGGCGGGGGGTGCGGTGGACTCCGGGGCCGGGGCGGTCTCCGGTTCGGTGTCCGGGTCCGGGTCCGGCTCTGGTTCGGTGTCCGGGTCCGCGTCCGGCTCCGGGGCCGGGTCCGGCTCCGGCTCTGGTTCCGCGTCCGACTCCGGGGGAGTGTCCGTCGCGGGGGCTTCCGTGCGGACGGCGCCCCCCGCGGGGTGGGGTTCCGCCGCGGACATGGGCACGCCCTCCACCTTCGTGCTGCTGCGCCACGGGGAGACGGCGCTCACCCCCGAGAAGCGCTTCTCGGGCAGCGGCGGCAGCGACCCGGTGCTGTCCCCGGCGGGCCGACGCCAGGCGGACGCCGTCGCGGCGGCGCTCGCCGCGCGCGGCACGGTCCAGACGGTCGTCACCTCCCCGCTGCGGCGCTGCCGCGAGACCGCGCAGACCGTGGCCGAGCGCCTCGGCCTGCCCGTCATCGTCGACGAGGGCCTGCGCGAGACGGACTTCGGCGCCTGGGAGGGGCTCACCTTCGCCGAGGTGCGCGAGCGGCACCCGGACGACCTGGACGCCTGGCTCGCCTCCCCGAAGGCGGCGCCCACGGGGGGCGGCGAGTCCTTCGCCACGGTCGCCCGCCGCGTGGCCGCCACCCGCGAGCGCCTGCTCGCCGCCCATCGGGGCCGCACGACGCTGCTCGTCACCCACGTCACCCCGATCAAGACCCTGGTCCGCCTCGCCCTGGGGGCACCCCCGGAGGCACTGTTCCGCATGGAGCTCTCGGCGGCGTCGCTGTCGGCGGTGGCGTACTACGCGGACGGGAACGCGTCCCTGCGCCTGCTCAACGACACGTCGGCGCTGCGCTAGCGGCTGCGGGCGGGGTGCCCTGGTGCCGGGCGGGCTGTTCCGGCCCCGTGCCGGCCGGTGGTCGTGGCGCACCCCCGCTGCGCGCGGGTGTCCTCAAGCGCCGGACGGGCTGGGGTTGCCCGGTCTGGGGCCGGTTCGTGGGGTGGGGGTCCCGGGTCGCTCCGGGGGCGTGTGCGGGCGAGGCTCGCCCTATCTTGCGTTGCCCTAGCTCGACGACCGTTTTATCGCCCGCCCACGCCCCCTGCGCGCCCCGTCCCCGAGCCCTGCAGACCGGTCCGCCCTCGGTGGGGGATCGACCCGCCTGCGGGCCGGTGGTCGCAGCACCGCGCTGCGCACGGTGTCCTCAATCGCCGGACGGGCTGAGGATGCCCGGGTTCGTCGGTCGCGGCACCGCGCTGCGCGCGGTGTCCTCCAGCGCCGGACGGGCTGAGGGTGCCCGGGCGGGGCCGGTTCGTGGGTTGTGGCACCGTGCTGAGCGCGGTGTGGTCAAGCGCCGGAGGGGCTGAAATGCCCCTCCGCCACGACGGACGGGCCGGTTCCCGTGGGCGGGGGCGCGGAGGGGGTGGGTGAGGGCGATAAAACGGTCGTCGAGCTAGGGACGGGCCAACCCCGGGCGAGCCTCGCCCGCACCCACCCCCGCAGCGCCCCAACGGCACCCGCACCAACCGGACCGTGCTCGGGCAACCCCAGCCCGTCCGGCGCTTGAGGACACGGCCGCAGGCCGTGCCGCGACCACCGGCCGGTACGGGGCCGGCAACCCCAACCCCATCAGCCTGTCCGGCGCTTGAGGACACCCGCGCGCAGCGGGGGTGCGCCGCGACCACCGGCCCGCACGGGACCGGCAACCCCAGCCCCATCACCCCGCCCCGCGCCAGCGCACCCCGCGCCAGCCCACCCCGCGCGGGTGCGCCCACGACCACCGGACACGCGCCCGGAACAGCCCCCGGACACGGCCGCAGCCCGTGCCGCGACCACCGGCCGGTGGGGGCCGGCAACCCCAGCCCAACACCCCCGCCGAGGCGTCCCTTACGCCGACGCCCGCGCCAGCGCCTCCACGCGCCCCCAGTCCTTCGCCGCCAGCACGTCCGGCGGCAGCAGCCACGAGCCGCCGACGCAGGCGACGTTGGGGAGTGCCAGGTAGGCGGGGGCCGTCGCCGGGGTGATGCCGCCGGTGGGGCAGAAGCGGGCCTGGGGCAGCGGCCCGGCCAGGGACTTCAGGTACGCCGTCCCGCCGGCCGCCTCCGCGGGGAAGAACTTCATCTCGTGGACGCCGCGTTCGAGGAGCGCGACGACCTCCGACGCGGTGGAGACCCCCGGCAGGAACGGCAGCCCGGACGCGCGCATCGCGTCGAGCAGCGCGTCCGTCCACCCCGGGCTGACGAGGAACCGCGCGCCCGCGGCTGCGGCGTCCTCCACCGTCCGGGGCGAGATGACCGTGCCCGCTCCGACGACCGCCTCCGGCACCTCGGAGGCGATCGCCCGGATCGCGTCCAGCGCGGCGGGCGTCCGCAGGGTCACCTCGATCGCCGGCAGGCCGCCCGCGACCAGGGCGCGTGCGAGGGGGACGGCGTCGGCGGCGTCGTCGATCACGACGACGGGCAGGACCGGGGCGAGGCCGAGGACGGACGGGGCGGAGGGCACGGTGCTCATGCCGCCATCCTGCCCGCCCGCTGCACACATCGCAACGCGCGTTGCGCACCGCGCAACAGGGCGGCTCAGTGGATCTCCGTCACCACCACGTCCAGCGCCCAGGGCCGCCCCGCGGATGCCGGAGGCTGCGCCTCGACCACGTGCCCGAGGTCCCGCAGCACCTCCACCAGCGCCGCCGGGGTCCGCGGCGCCGCCCCCGTCTCCAGCAGGCTCCGGACGATCCGCCCCTTGGTCGCCTTGTTGAAGTGGCTCACCACGGACCGCTTCTCCACACCGTCCACGACCTGGGAGTGCAGCACCCGCACCGTCGCCGTCCGGCCCGCCACCTCGCCCTTCGGCTTCCACGCCGCGGCGTACGCGGACGAGCGCAGGTCCAGGACCAGGCCGCCGCCCGCCGCCTCCGGCAGCACGGCCTCCATCGGCGCCCGCCAGTACGCGCCGAGCGCCCCGAGCCCCGGCAGCTTCACACCCATCGCGCAGCGGTACGGCGGGATGCGGTCGCCGACGCGGACCGCGCCCCACAGCCCGGAGAAGACCAGCAGCGACTGCCGGGCCCGGCGCCGCGCCGCCGCGTCCAGCGTGGCCAGGCCGAGCGCGTCGTAGAGCACGCCCGTGTACAGCTCCCCGGCGGGCCGCGCGCCCGTGGTGCGCAGCTCGGTGTTCTTGGCGATCTCGCCGCGCAGCCCGTCGCTCAGGCCCAGCACCTGCTGCGCCTTCCCGGTGTCCCCGGCGCACAGCTCGACCAGTTCGTCCAGGACGGCGGCCCGGGCGTCCATGAGCCCCGGCAGGGACAGCGACTCAGGCTTCAGCGGGGCCCCGCGCCCGGAAGCGGCCTTACCTTCCGACGGCGGCAACAGCACGAGCACGGCGCTTCTCCTTCATGACGTACGGGGGAGGGGGTGCGGCCCCGTCCGCCAGCCTACAAAGGGTCCGGGGGCCCGAAATGCCACCACCCCTGCCCCGGCATACGCTCGGTCCATGCCCCGACGCCCCCTGCATCTGACCGGCGCGGTCGAGGCCGCGCTGCGTGCCGCGCTGCACGAGGTGCGCGCCATGCCCGGCGTACCGGGTCCCTTCCCCGCCGAGGCGCTCGCCGCCGCCGAGGACGCGGCCCGCGCGCCCCGGCTGCCCGCACTCGACGCCACGGACGTCCCCTTCCTCACGATCGACCCGCCGGGCTCCACCGACCTGGACCAGGCGATGCACCTGGCCCGCCGCGGCCACGGCTACCGGGTCCTCTACGCGATCGCCGACGTCGCCGCGTTCGTCGCGCCCGGCGGGGCACTGGACGCCGAGGCGCACCGCAGGGTCCAGACCCTGTACTTCCCCGACGGCCGGGTGCCCCTGCACCCGCCGTCGCTCTCGGAGGGCGCGGCCAGTCTGCTGCCGGGCCAGGCGGCGCCGGCCCTGCTGTGGCGGATCGACCTGGACGGCGACGGGCGCGCGGTCGCCACCGACGTGCGCCGCGCCCTGGTCCGCAGCCGTGCGCGGCTCGACTACGCGGGCGCCCAGCGGGCCCTCGACACGGACACCGCCGAGGAGCCCCTGGCCCTGCTGCGGGACATCGGCAGGCTGCGGGAGGCGCTGGAGGTGGAGCGCGGCGGCATCTCCCTCAACGTGCCCGAGCAGGAGATCCACGAACGCGGCGGTGGCTTCGTCCCCGCCTACCGCGCCCCACTGCCCGCCGAGGGCTGGAACGCCCAGATCTCGCTGCTCACCGGGATGTCGGCGGCCGACATCATGGTGGCGTCGGGCACCGGCATCCTGCGCACCCTGCCCACCGCACCGGACGGCGCGGTGTCCCGGCTGCGCCGCTCGGCCGCGGCCCTGCGGATCGAGTGGCCGCACCACGTCTCGTACGCGGCGCTCGTCCGCTCCCTCGACCCGGGCGAGCCGCGCCACGCCGCCTTCCTCCAGGAGTGCACCACGCTGCTGCGGGGCGCCGGGTACTCCGCGTTCACCGGCGGCGAGCTGCCCTCGCCGTCCGTCCACGCCGCGGTCGCCCACGAGTACACCCACTGCACGGCCCCGCTGCGCCGGCTCGTGGACCGCTACGCGGGGGAGGTGTGCGTGGCGGCCGTGGCCGGCCAGGACCCGCCCGAGTGGGCGACGGCGGCGCTGGCGGCGCTCCCGCGGGAGATGGCGGAGGGCGCGCGGCGTGCGAACGCGGTGGAGCGGGCCTGCGTCGACATCGTCGAGGCGGCCGTGCTCCGGGACCGGGTCGGCGACGAGTTCGACGCGGTCGTGGTGGACGTGAAGGAGAAGGAACCCGACGTGGGCACCGTCCAGTTGGCGGACCCGGCGGTGGTCGCCCGGATCGAGGGCGACGGCGCCCCGCTGCCGCTGGGGGAGCGGCTGCGGGTGCGGCTCACCCGTGCGGAGCCGTCCGGGGCGACGGTGGTGTTCGCTCCCGCGTAGCCGTGGACGCCGCCACGGATGTGGTCGCGGGGCCGGGGCGTGCGTCCACCGCCGCGCGGACCGCCGCGTACAGGGCCTTCGGGTCGTCGGCGTGGAAGCGCACCGTCCGCACGGTCCGCGGGCGGCCGAGGAACCCGGTGGCGAAGGTCGCCGGCTCCGCGAGCTGAAGGGTGAGCGACGTCTGCGAGCCGATCGGCAGGTCCAGCACGTCGTTGTGCTTCTCGTGCGTGAACAGCGTCTCCCGGCGCACGGACGCGATCAGGCCGAGGGGTATCCGCAGGTCCAGGTGGGCGCCCTGGCGCAGCCTGAGCCCGGCCCCGTCCAGCACGTGCGGACGGGTCACCGCCGCGGCGTGCAGCCCGAGGACGAACAGCACGGTGTAGACGTCGAGGACGAGGACCACGGCGTGCAGGGCGGGGAAGTCGCGCAGCAGGACGGAGAGGGCCACCGTCTCCACGACGGCGACGAAGCCGAAGCCGAACATCAGCGCCGCCTGGTCGCGGGCGTGGCCGAACGCCGTCGCGCCCTCGCCCACACCGTCCCGCCGCCCCAGCGGCCACATCACCAGGCTCCGCATCAGCCGCAGCTCGTGGCCGGCCAGGCGCAGGACGAGCGGCGGCACCAGCTCCTCCACCGCCTGGCGCCGGGTCAGTCCGGACCTGCGCAGCCGCAGGAACACGGTCGCGGCGCCCGCGGCCAGCAGCACGACCCCCGCCTCCACGGCGAGCAGCAGCCCACCGGGCACCCGGGCGCCCGTCACCAGGCAGAACACCAGGGCGAGCTCGGCGGGCAGCACGGCGTACCCGGCGGCCCGCAGCACGCCGATCGCGCGCCGGGTCACGGGACCGCTTCCCTGCGGGGCCACGGCTCCGATCCCGCGCCCGGTCACCGCGCACGCTCCCGCAGCAGCTCCAGCGCGCGGCGGACCACGGCCGACTGGGCGGGCGAGAGGTCGGAGAGGAAGCCGTCGAGCCGGGCCTCCTCCGCCGGGTCCGGCTCCCCGATCCGCGCGGCGAGCTCGTCCGGCAGGCTGTCCGAGAGCACCCGCGCCAGCTCCTCGACCCGGAGGTCGTCGGCCCGTGCCCCCGCGAGTTCGTCCATCCGCCGGTACAGCTCGTAGGCGCGCTCCATGCCGCCCGGCGTCCGCGCCAGGTGCGTGACCGTGCTCATCATGGCCTCCCGCTCCTCCTCGGGCACCACCGTGTCGAGCAGTGCCAGCATTTCCCGGTCCACGGCCGCCATCGCGGGCTCCGGACCCGGCAGGGCGGCGGACGTCTCGTCCATCGCGGCGAACAGATCGGCCACCCACGGCGAGACGGGCCCCTCCGCGGGGAGCCGCCCCGCGCGGGCCCGCTCCAGCAGGTCCGCGAGGCGTTCCCGGCGGGCCCGGATCCGGGCCTCCTGACGCCCGAGGTCGGCGTCCAGCTCCTCCAGGACCTCGACGAGATCCCGCCCGGCGTCCTCGGCGAGTACGTCCCGTACCTCGTCCAGCCCCACTCCCAGCTCGGTGAGCCGCCGGATCCGCGCCAGCAGCACGGCGTCCCGCGCCGTGTAGTCCCGGTAGCCGTTGGCCAGCCGCACGGGCTCGGGAAGCAGCCCGAGGTGGTGGTAGTGCCGGACGGCGCGGGTGCTCACACCCACGAGGGCGGCGATCTCTCCGATGCGCATGCCCCCAGTAGAAACGTTGACGCCGCGACAAGGTCAAGGCGCGGCGGTGGCATCACCGGATGCCCGGTGCATCGCCTTGATCATGTGCCACGATCGAGGGAACGACCCCCCATCCCCGGGCGGGGTCCCGCTGTACCTGCTGGTGGACCGGGACGCCACCTCCGTCACGGCTCCCTCCGGCGACTATCGGCAGCTGTGCACCCTGCCCTTCGGCAAGCCGCTCCCGCTGCCCGACCCGTTCGGCTTCGACCTGGAGACGTCCGACCTGGTCCGACGCTGCGGGTAGCATGTCCCCCACGGCAGACGAGCCGGGCGGGCGGCCGCGTGGGATCCCGGAAGGGGTCTCCCGAGGAACGTCCGGGCTCCACAGGGCAGGGTGGTGGCTAACGGCCACCCGGGGTGACCCGCGGGACAGTGCCACAGAAAACAGACCGCCGGGGACCTCGGTCCTCGGTAAGGGTGAAACGGTGGTGTAAGAGACCACCAGCGCCTGAGGTGACTCAGGCGGCTAGGTAAACCCCACCCGGAGCAAGGTCAAGAGGGAGCACTCCTTCGCAAGAGGGAGCGCTCCTGCGCGGACGTTCGAGGGCTGCCCGCCCGAGTCCGCGGGTAGACCGCACGAGACCGGCGGCAACGCCGGTCCTAGATGGATGGCCGTCGCCCCGACGACCGCGAGGTCCCGGGGCACAGAACCCGGCGTACAGCCCGACTCGTCTGCCCCGGCCTGCGGCCTGTCTCCGGACAGGCCGCAGATCAGTTCCGCGATCCCCTGTCTCGGCAGCGTCTCTCCGAGAAGACATGATTGTTTGCGCCTTCGGCACCCAACCGGTCGCATTTCCTTCATACTTGACGACTAGTCACTGCCAGAAGGTGTGGGAGCCTTTCGGGGCCAGCCGGAAGTCGAACGGATGGACCGCGCATGGAGACGATCAATGCTGAGAAGGCAGCTGCTGATGCGGAGCCCGTGTTAGCGGCTTTGCAGGCCCGAGGGTATGCGCTCCTCGATGTAGGCGGCGTCGCGCCCGAGTCCCCGCAGGCCCTGGAAGTCCTGGATGCCTTCCTCTCCGCCTTGGCGGACCCGATCCAGGTGTTCGCGCGGTATTCCACCTGGCGCCCCATCGGTGTCGACCTGTCCCGTGAGCCTCACCGGTCGGAGGGCACCGGGCACTCCCCCTTGCACACGGACTTCGTGAACGCCGAAGATCCACCGGAATACGTTCTGCTCTACTGCGCCAGGGCCGACCCCGCCGGCGGCGGTGACAGCCTCGTGGCCCGGGCTCCCCATCGCGACGATTTGCCGCCGGGCGTTGCCGAAGTACTGTCCCGGAAGGTCTATTCGCACGGCCAGGTGACAGATCTGCTGAACGTGGGACGAGACGTCAACCCGTTCGCTGTGCTGGACCCGCAGGGTGGAGCCTTCCGCTACACAGGGCAGCTCCTCGGGAGCTGCGCCGGTGAAGAGTACGAGGCAATTCGCTTTCTGGACGGTCTTCTCCGCGACTCCACCGTGCGGTTGACCCTCCGTGAAGGCCAGGCAATTCTCCTCGATCAGCGCCGAGTCGTCCATGGACGCGGTACGTTGGGAACGGGGCAGGAGTCGATACCGCAGCCCCTTCGCAGACTGTTGTGGCAGAGGTTTGCCCGTCCGCATGCCCCTGAAAGGATGAAGATTCAGACGTGAGCGACGCACGGAGCTCGTTGAGTTCGGATGTCCAGCGCGATGTCGAGACGCTGTGGGACTTCCACGTGAGCGACAGCGGGCGGACCAAGGCGGACTTTCTCATCGTTCTGGGAAGTCATGACACTCGTGTGGCCGACAGGGCTGCCGAGCTGTATCTGGAAGAGGAGGCCGCCCCCGTCATCGTCGTCACCGGCGGAGCGGGAAAGGTCACATCGAAAGAATGGTCGAAGCCGGAGGCTGAGATCTATGCCGAACGGCTGCGACGGGCCGGGGTTCCGCAGGCCGCGATCCTGACCGAGCCGAAGGCCTCCAACACCGGCGAGAATTTCGAGTTCTCCCGGGTTCTCCTGGAAGAGCATGGTGTCCCGTCCGGCTCCGCGATCATCGTGTCCAAGCCCTACATGGCGCAACGGGCGACGGCCACGGCCCGGAAGCGGTGGCCGGCGGTCGACTGGCGCACCAGGCCGCCGAGGACGACGGTGTGGGAGTACCCGACCGACGAAGTGCCCTTGACGAGGATGATCAATCTCATGGTCGGCGACCTGCAGCGACTCAGGGTGTACGCGGAGAAGGGGTTCCAGGCGCCGGTGGAGGTGCCCGAAGCCGTATGGTCCGCCTACGAGCGTCTGGCCGCTGCGGGGTTCGACCAGTTCGTCCTCGACTGAGCCGTGGCATCGCCATGTCCTCTCCACCGCAGAGCCCGGCCGAATCGGCGCGATGGGACTGGGCCGTACCGCTGTTGACCTCGGCGCAGATGCGTGAACGCATCGTGAGCAGCAAGGATTTCGCGGACCAGTTCTTCCTTCTTGAAGCGCGTCGTCTTCGCAAGGTCTACATCTCCACGGGCAATCCGCATCTCGCCTACAGTTGTGGAACGGCCGTCGCGGCCTTCGGTCGAAAAGTCGGCGTCGAGGGATCGGTGGGTCTGGCGCTCATCGAGTCCGGGCTCGCAGAGATGCTCATCTCCGGCGGCACGTCGTCCGCCGACATGTTCAGGGCGGAAAGACATCTTGTCGTCGCGCGTGACCATTTGGAGAAATCGCGCCACACATCCATGGTTTCACAGGCTCTCGGCCAGTGGTACATGCTCATATCGATCTGCTACAAGGCGCGCCGCGGCCCCTACGAGGAGATCCTCCGTGAGGCCGCCGACGATCCCTGGATGGCAACACGTGCGAGCCACGGTGACCGCGTCCCGCCGGCACGTCAGGAGGTCATGCGTCGACAGGATCTCCAGGGGCACATGGAACTGTTGGAAGATGCCTCGACCTACAAGAGCGAGCGGCCTCTGGAGTACTACCGTACGGTCAAACGGGTGGTCGAGTTCCTTGCCAATCGAGGTATGACGGACAGCGTTTCAAGAATCGAGAAGGAGTTCGTCTCCGCCTTCCTGAGAGTCAGTGATCGGACGACTCTCGTCGGAAAGATCTCTTTCGCCAAGAACGTGGCGCAGATCTCCGCGCTCAAGGGGAATCATGACGCTGCCCGCCACATCCTGCGAACGGTTCGGGGCAAGGCAGTGCAGGGCGGGCTGCACGGTCAGATACGGCAACTCGACGGCATCGCCAGGGCTATCGACCAGGGCGACGTCAGGGGCGCCCTCCAGACGTTTCGCGTGTGACAGCGCTTTCCCCGGATTCCACCGGCGCATGTCCGGCCGTTCCCCTTCGCGCCGCACGGCGCAGCTCCTGAAAGGCCAGCACCACGGGAATCCAGGACCTGATCAGTGCTTCGACAGCATCCGAGAGCTTTCCCATCGCGTACACGACGGCAACGACTCCGGCCACGATTCCCAGCACGGTGATGGACATGATGACTCCCCTTCGCTCAACGGATGAGGTCTGCAACCGCAGTTCGTGAACCTGATGTGGTTCAGCTCCGACTATTGCGGCCGCCTCAGGTGTCCGGCGATGCCGTCCGACGAAGTCGGACACCGGCGGTGCGGGAGCGCGGTGGAGGTCCACAGTGCTCCTGCCAGAAAACGGATTCGCCGCAGTCCTTCATCAGGCGTGGCTCCGAGCCGGTCAGCCGTCCATGCGCGCCCTGGCCCGTACGTCCGGCCGGTCGGCCCAGATGGTCAACTCGACGCTGCGAGGTGAGACCCTTCCCCGCACCTGGGAGGACGCTGCCGCGGTGGTAGAGGCCGTTGTCACGGCGGGAGTGCGCGCGTCAGGGTGGTCTGACGCCGCTCAGGTGCGCGATCGCTGCCTGGACGCCTATCGGCGTGAGAACGAGTCACGGGTGTCGGTCCGCAGTGCCCTGCGCCGAGGCGCCGAGGCCGAGCACCGGCTCGACGGAACCTCCTCGTTTCAGGAGACGGGGCGCGGCATCCGGCGTCCCTCCGGCGACCGAGCGGTGAGTGAATGGAGCGCACTGGAGCTCGGGGTGCACCGCTCCATCGCGAGCTTGCCTTCGCACGCCGCCGTGGCTCCGGACACCTGTGCCGCCGGCGCTCCGGTGCCGGAGCAGTCGCAACCGGCCTATGCCGTCCGGGACCACGACCGGATCCTGCGAGCTGTGCTCACCGGCGCCCTGGAAGGGCCGGTGACGGCCTTCCTGGTCGGCGGCTCGTCGACCGGCAAGACACGCAGCGCCGTCGAGGCCGTGCGCGCCGTCATGCCGGACTGGCGGCTGGTCTTCCCCACGACGGCACGGAGCCTGCGGAGTTTCCTGGAGGCGGAACCGGAGCCCACGCGGACGGTGATCTGGCTGGACGAACTGCAGATGCACCTGGACGGCCCGGCGGGCGAGCAGGCGGCTGCTGCGCTGCGTGAACTTCATCAGTACTTCCGCGGCCCGGTCGCCGTGGTGGGAACCATCTGGCCGCGCTTCTGGCGACAACTGGTCGGCGAGCCCAAGGTCGCCGTACGCGACAAGCACCAGCAGGCGCGGCGACTTCTGCGGTCCGTCCATCGGGTCAATGTCCCCGGAGCTCTTACCGACCGCGAGTTGAGGCATGTACGCCAACTTGCCCGAAAGGACTCCCGCATCCGGGCGGCGCTGTCCGCCGCCGGCGACACAGGGGCTCTCGTGCAGAACCTCGCGGGCGGGCCGGCGCTCATCGAAGCCTACGAGGACAACGACGCTCCTGTGCGCGCTGTGCTGACGGCGGCCATGGACCTGTGGCGCCTGGGGTACAGGAGCCCGATCCCGCAGCACGTGCTGGAGATCGCGGCATCCGGCTACTTCCCCGAACGGCAGGCCCCGCCCGGGCCGCGTTGGTTCGCCGCTGCCCTCGGGCCGGCCTGCGAGGCGGTCAAGGGTGCCATCGCGCCGCTGGACCTCGTCGACGACGGCGAGCAATCCTGCTATCGGCTGGCCGACTACCTGGCTCAGCACGGCTATCAGCTTCTGCACGGAAGGTCCCCGGCGGCGGCGTTGTGGGACGCACTCGCCCGGACACCGCCGCCGGCGGAGGACGCCGCCCGACTCGCCTCCGCGGCGTCTTCCCGCGGCTACTACCGGTACGCGGATCTCCTGTGGGGACGACTCGCTTCCACCGGGGATACCGCGGCCATGCGGAGGTTGGCCGAGTTGTGCGTACAACTCGACCGCGGCAGCGAGGCGGCCGCGTGGTGGCAGCGCGCCGCGGCCGCAGGTGACCGAGAGGCGGAGTCACAGCTGGGCGGGACAGCCGACGAGGAGGCTGAGGACACCGGGCGCATCGATGGGCGAACCACGGACGAGGGCGATGAAAGCGATGAAAGCGAGGAGGGCGATGAGGGCGATGAGGGCGAGAACTGGCTGGCCCGAGTGCTCGAGGACAGCGGCCAGAACATGGCGCTGGCGGAATGGCACGTACATACCGACCGCCAAAGGGCGGAGCGTTCCTCCGCCGAACCAGGGGTCCCGAACCCGACCGACGGGACCCCGCTCGGTTCGCTGCCGCCCGATGCGCCAATCGGTCGGTCACCCGCGGGCGAAGGTGCCTGGCACCTGCCGTTCGTGACGGAGCTGCTCGACAACTCGTCCGAGGGCGCCGAGCTCGAACGGGCCTGGGTGTCCGCCCTCACGGCGGGGGACGACGCCGCGGTCCTGTCGCTGATGGAACAGCTGGGCCCCCTGGTGGCAGAACGCATGACTGCCCGGGAGGCCCAGTTGCGGATGGCGGCACGTACGGGTGCGCCGGCCGATCTGTGGGCCCTGGCCGGTCTTCTGGAGGGCACGGGGCGCGTCGAGGAGGCCGAGGCGATCTGGCAGAGGGCGGCGGAGTCCGGCGACGCCGAGGCGATGTGGCGGTTGGCCGACCTCATGGTGAAGGCCGATCGCCTGAGTGAGGCACGCGGGTGGTGGCGACGAGCGGCGGACACCGACAGTGACACCGGCATGATGGTCCGCCTCGTCTCCCTCCTGCGCCGAGCCGGCCTCACCCAGGACGCGGATCGCCTCACCCGCTACGGCCGCGACGCAGACGGGCGCCCGGCGGCCCCGTGGTACGACTGACCGGCCTGACGCTCCGGGGATACGGGCCTCGCGGGGCCACCACCGTGTGTCCGTGGTCCGTCACGAGGTGTGGAGCGTCTGGCGTGGCGCGGCCGGGGTAGGCGGCGAGTACAGATGCCGGGTCCGGTGAGCGGGGCCCGCTGGAGATCCGACAGGTGGAACCGTGACGAGTACATGTGACGAACAGAGATCCACGGCCCCGGCCGCCTCCCTTGTTGAGCGGAAGCAGCGGATGCGGCGGCGGCTGGAGCGGCTGATCGGGATCGCCGCCACCGAGGGGAACGCGCTGCTGCCGCTGCGCAACGGGGACGAGATCTTCGCCGCGATGCTGGACAGCATCCGCGCGGCGGAGCACACCGTGGACATGATGACGTTCGTGTACTGGCGCGGGGAGATCGCCCGCCTGTTCGCGGAGGCGCTCGCCGACCGCGCCCGGGACGGGGTGCGGGTGCGGCTGCTGCTGGACGGCTTCGGCAGCCGGCTGATCGAGCCGGATCTGCTGGATCTGATGGACCGGGCCGGCGTCGAGGTGGCCTGGTTCCGCAAGCCCCTGTACCTGTCGCCGCTCAAGCAGAACCACCGGTGCCACCGCAAGGTGCTCGTGGTGGACGAGGAGGTGGCCTACACCGGCGGGGTGGGGATCGCCGAGGAGTGGTGCGGCGACGCCCGGAACGCCAACGAGTGGCGGGACACCCATGTCCAGGTCCGCGGGCCCGCGGTCGACGGCATCGCCGCCGCGTTCGCGCAGAACTGGGCGGAGTGCCACGACTGCCTCTTCGACGACCGGGACCGCTTCATCGTCCACGAACCGCAGGGTGACGCGATCGTCCAGGTCGTCCGCGGGTCGGCCAGCTTCGGCTGGCAGGACATGCAGACCCTGATACGGGTCATGCTCGAATCCGCGCAGGAGCGCTTCCGGCTGGCCACCGCCTACTTCGCCCCCGACCAGTACTTCATCGACCTGCTGTGCGCGACGGCCCGGCGCGGTGTCGAGGTGGAGATCCTGCTGCCCGGCCCCCACACCGACAAGCGGGTCTGCCAGCTCGCCGGCCAGAACCACTACGAGGAGCTCCTCTCCTGCGGTGTGCGCATCCACCAGTACCAGCCGACGATGATGCACGCCAAGGTCATCACGGTGGACCGGATCGCCGCGCTCACCGGCTCCACCAACTTCAACCGGCGCTCCCTCGACCACGACGAAGAGGTCATGCTCGCGGTCCTCGACGAGGAGTTCACCGCCACCCTCGACCGCCACTTCGACGAGGACGTCCGGGCGAGCGAGCTGATGGTGCCCGGCCGCTGGAAGCGGCGCCCCGTCGGCCAGCGGCTGGCCGAGCTGTCGGTCGCCCCCATCCGGCGCTTCCTGTGACCGGCCGGGGGCCGGAGGGGGCGCAGCGCGGCCGCGCCGCGCGAGTCGGCACCCCGGACACGTGAACGTCCCCGAGCAGGGCACACGTTGAGTCAAGTGATCATCACGGCGCCCCGATGGGGCGTCCGAGGAGGGGGTGACCGCCGCGTATGACCGTACCCATCCGACGGCCACGGCCGGTGACGGCACGACGGGCCTTCAGTCTCCGGCAGACGGTGCTGTTCTTCGCGCTGATCGCGACGGCGCTGTGCGGGGCCGCGCTCACACTGAAACTCATGGCCGGAGCGGTCGGCGACAACCCGGTGACGGGGGTGCTCGTGGCCGGTGCGGTGGTCGCCGCGGCGGCCTGGCTGCGCAAGGCGCGCCGCCGCCGTGCCGCGGCCCGTCTCGCCGGATCGCTGGTGGAGGCCACCTACCGGGCGGCCGAACTCCCCCTGCGGGAGCCCGCGCCGGCCGTAGCCGGGACGGCGGGGGTCCTCCCCGGCGAGCCCGAGCCGACGAGGATCCTCCCCGGGGCGGGGGACGTGCTCGTGGAGCCGCGGGAGGAGTTCGCGGAGCCCCGGGAGGTGTTCGCCGAGCCGGGAGACGTGCTCGCGGAGCCCGGAGTGGTGCTGGACGACCCGGGGCCGGAGACCTTCGAGGCCGCCGACTACGGCGCCATGGACGCCCTCGCCTTCGAGCACGCCGTGGCGGCCCTGTGCGAACGGGACGGCTGCACCGACGTGGAGGTCGTCGGCGGTGCCGGTGACCTGGGGGCGGACGTCCTCGCGACCGCCCCGGACGGCCGGCGCGTGGTCGTCCAGTGCAAGCGCTACGGCCCCGTGAACAAGGTCGGCTCCCAGGAGGTGCAGCGCTTCGGGGGCACCTGTTTCGCCGTGCACGAGGCGCAGGTCGCGGTCGTCGTGACCACGGGGGAGTTCACCGGGCCCGCCGCCGACTACGCCGCGCAGTGCGGCATCCGGTGCGTGGACCACGCGGGCCTGGTCGCCTGGACCGAGGGCACCGGCCCCGCGCCGTGGGACGAGCCGGTGCCGGAGCCCGGCTGAGGGGACGGGGGCCGGGGCGGACCGGTGTCGGAGCCAGGCTGAGGTGTAGGGGCGGCGCCCGGGGCGTGCCGGGTGCCGGGTGACGATACGTGCGGGGGTGCCGCGGCTCAGGCGGAGGACGTCCCCAGGTCGTACCGCTCCTTGAGCAGTTCCAGATGCATCCAGCTCTCGACCTCCCGCACCCCCGGCAGGGCCCGCAGGGAGTCGAGGGTGGCCCGTACCGCGCCGAGCGATTCCGCGGAGACGGTGCCGACCAGTTCCGCGCGGCCCAGGCAGGCCGAGAGGAACGTGACGCGCTCCCAGCCGGCGAGTTCGGCCGCCACCGGCTCGCGGTCGCCGGTGAGCCGGACGGCGAAGCCGCACAGATAGCCGAGGCCCAGCACCTCGGGCCGCACCAGCGCCAGCACCTTCACCACACCGCCGTCCAGCAGGCGCAGCGTCCGGGAGCGGGTGGCGCCGGGGGAGAGGCCGACGCGTTCGGCGAGGTCGGCGAAGGGCAGCCGTCCGTCGCGCTCCAGTTCGGCGAGGATCCGCCGGTCCGTCCCGTCCAGTTCGCCCGCCGACGGGCTCCGGGTGAGCAGATACGGGTCCTTGAGGTGCCGCACGCCGGTCAGCGGGTCCAGTGCCGCCACACCGGGCAGGGCGCGCACCCGCGCGATCGCGGTGTCCAGCGCGTCGAACCCCTCCGTGCGCAGCTCGGCCATCACGGCGTGACGGCCGGCGATCAGGGAGACGAAGGGCGCCTCGCGCATCGCCGCGATCCGGCGCGCGACCTCCTCGGCCGGTCCGTCGGTGCCGACCGACAGATGGGCGGACGCCGTCAGTCCGCGCACCTCGGGGTGGACCACGGCGACGACCCGCACGGCGCCCGATTCGAGCAGCCGCTGCACGCGGGCCCGCGTCGCCGGCCGGGACAGGCCCACCCGCTGGGCGAGGGTCTCATAGGCGAGGCGGCCGTCGGTCTGCAGTTCGCGGACGACGGCCAGGTCGATGCGGTCCAGATCCACCTGGCGATCCCCTCGGGTCGGCGGCCCGTCCTGCGCGCGTCCGCGCCCGGGTCCGGTGACATTCTCGGTCACCGCGCGCGGGGGCGGGTGCGAAGGTGATCGGCGTCACGGACGTACGCCTGGACAGGGATGGACAGATGGATGAAGCGGATCGTAAGTTCACCTTGTCATTGACCGACGAATCGTCTGCCGAGGCTTGTATGACCCAGCCCATCGCCGTGTTCACGGACACCGAGGACCTCGACCCGGAGCCCGGTGCACGGCTGCTCGCCGACGCGGGCTTCGAGGTGCGGGTCGCCGGCAGCCGGGACCCGGACGTCATCGCCGCCGCGTCCGCCGGCGCCACCGCGCTGGTCGTCGGCTACGCACGCCTCGACGCGGCGCTGCTCGACCGGCTGCCGGAGCTGCGGATCGTCGCCACCATGTCCGCGGGCCACGACATGGTCGACACCGCCGAGGCCCGGCGGCGCGGACTGTGGGTCGCCAACCTCCCCGACGCCGCCACGGAGGACGTCGCCGTCCACGCCCTCGCCGCGTCGCTCTCCCTGGTGCGGCGGCTGCCGCAGGCGGACGCCGTCGTCAGGTCCGGCGGCTGGAGCGAGGACTTCACCGCCGCCGAACTCCCGCGCAGGGCGAGCGACCTCACCCTCGGCCTCGTGGGCCTGGGCCGGATCGCGCGGCAGTTCGCAGCGCTCGCCGCCCCGGTCTTCGGCCGGGTCGCGGCCCACGACCCGCACGCGGACCGGGCCGGCTGGCCTGCCGGTGTGGAGCGGTACGACGACCTCGGGGACCTCGCCGCCGCGTCGGACGTGCTGTCGCTGCACGTGCCGCTCACCCCCGGCACCCGGGGCATGGCGGACGCCGGGCTGTTCGCGCGGATGCGCCCCGGGTCGTTCCTGGTGAACGTCTCCCGCGGCGGACTCGTCGACGCCCCCGCCCTGCTGGACGCCCTCGGCTCCGGGCGGCTGACGGGGGCCGCCCTCGACGTCCTCCCCGTCGAGCCGCCGGCCGCGGACGACCCGCTGCGCGCCCATCCGCGGATCCAGCTCTCCCCGCACAGTGCCTATCTGAGCGACACCTCGCGCCGCTCCTACGTCCGCGGCCCGGCGGAGAACATCGTCGCCTGGCACCGCACCGGCCGGCCTCTGACGCCCGTCGTCGACCCGACCGCGACGCGCCCCGCGGCCCCGGCCGCATCCACCACCGCACCCACCGAAGGGGCCGTCGCATGACCGCCGCACCCACCGCCGGAGCCGTCCCTGCCGGAGCCGTGTCCGCCGGAGCCGTCCCTGCCGGAGCCGTCCCTGCCGGAGCCGTCCCTGCCGGAGCCGTGTCCGCCGAGGCGGCCGCCGCCGAGGAACTGCGCCTGCGGCGCGAACTCGCCGCCGTCTACCGGCTCGTGGCCCACTTCCGGATGACGGACCTCATCTTCACCCACATCTCGCAGCGGCTGCCCGGCCCCGAGCACCACTTCCTGATCAACCCCTACGGGCTCCTCTTCGAGGAGATCACCGCGTCGAACCTCGTCAAGATCGACCTGGACGGCAACGCGGTCGAGCCCTCCCCGTACCCGGTCAACCCGGCCGGCTTCGTCATCCACAGCGCCATCCACGCGGCCCGCCCCGACGCCCACTGCGTCCTGCACACCCACACGAAGGCGGGCTGCGCGGTCGCCGCGCAGCAGGGCGGGCTGCTGCCGCTGAACCAGATGTCCATGGAGTTCCACAACCGGGTCGGCTACCACGACTACGAGGGCGTCGCGCTCAACCTCGACGAACAGGCCCGTCTCGTCGCCGACATCGGCACCCACCCGGCGCTGATCCTGCGCAACCACGGGCTGCTGACGGTCGGCGGGAGCGCGGCGCAGGCGTTCCTGCGCATGTACTACCTGGAGAAGGCCTGCGAGATCCAGGTCACCGCCCAGGCGGGCGGGGCGGCGCTGGTGGTCCCGCCGGATGAGGTGTGCGAGTACACGGCACGCCAGCTCGCGGGCGAGGCGGACGCCGACTTCCAGGACGACGACGCCTACGACCTCGCGTGGGCGGCGATGCTGCGGCTGCTCGACCGGATCGCCCCCGACTACAAGGACTGATCCGCCCCGGGGGCGCCCGGCCACGGGGCCGGTCGGCCACGGGCCAGGCTCGCGCCGGGACCGGTCGGCCCCGGGAGCCCCGGGTCCGGCCGGCCACGGGTCCGGGCCGTCCGGCGGCCGACGGCCCGGGAGCCGCCCCCCGGCCCGGGGAGCGGTCCCCGCTCCGTGACGCCCGGCGGGCGCCGCCCGGTGCGCGGGCCGGCGCCCGTCCGCCTCAGCCCCGCCCGATGTACGGCATGTTCGTCGCCAGGACCGTCGCGAACTGCACGTTCGCCTCCGGCGGCAGCTCCGCCATGTGCCGCACCGTGCGGGCCACGTCGCCGACGTCCATCACCGGCTCCGGGGCCAGGTCGCCGTTCGCCTGCCGGACGCCCGAGCGCATGGCCTGCGTCATGTCGGTGGCCGCGTTGCCGATGTCGATCTGGCCGCAGGCGATCCCGTACGGCCGCCCGTCCAGGGAGATCGACTTCGTCAGCCCCGTCAGCGCGTGCTTGGTCGCCGTGTACGGCGCCGAGTCGGGCCGGGGCGTGTGGGCCGAGATCGAGCCGTTGTTGATGATCCGCCCGCCCCGCGGGTCCTGGTCCCTCATCTGCCGGAACGCCGCCTGCGCGCACAGGAACGCGCCCGTCAGGTTGACGTCGACCACCTTGCGCCACGCCGCGTAGGGCAGATCGGCGAAGCCGATGCCGCCGGGCCCGAACGTGCCCGCGTTGTTGAACAGCAGGTCCACCCGGCCCCAGCGCTCCCGGACGGCCCCGAACAGGGCGCCCACCGCGTCCGGTTCGGTCACGTCCGCGGGCACGCACAGGGTGTCCGCGCTGGCGCCGGCCAGCGCCGCCGTCTCCTCCAGGGCCCCGGCCCGGCGGCCGGCCAGCGCGACCGACCAGCCGGCGGCCGCCAGCTCCAGCGCGACACTCCGGCCGATGCCCGAGCCGGCACCCGTCACCACCGCGATCCTGCGTACGTCGTCCATGGTCGCGCAGCGTACGCGCAGGGGGCGGGTGCGGAACTCATCCGACCGCCATGCGGATGTCGGACCACGGACAACAAGGATTCGCCGCCGGCCACTCCCATGTACGTCGGACAACAGCCGCCAGGGGAGGGCCGCATGACACCCGCACAGCCGCACCACACCGCAGAACTCAGAGCCGCCGCCAAGCACCAGCTCGGCCGCCGCTCCTTCCTCACCGCCACCTCCGCAGCCGCCGCGCTGGCCTTCAGCGTCGGGCTGCCCGGCACCGCGCACGCCGCGGAGGCCGACGCCCGCCGGATCGGCGCCGATCCGTTCACCCTCGGTGTCGCGTCCGGCGACCCCGGGCCCTCCTCCGTGGTGCTGTGGACCCGCCTCGCGCCCAGCCCCTACGAGCCGGGCAGCGGACTGCCCCGGTCCCGCTACACCGTCCGCTGGGAGCTCGCGCACGACGCGCGCTTCACCCGGATCGTGCGGCGCGGCAGTGCCACCGCGCACCCCGAGTTCGACCACAGCGTCCACGTGGACGTCACCGGCCTCGACGCCGACCGCGTCTACCACTACCGCTTCCGCGCCGGGAACTGGATCAGCCCGGTGGGCCGCACCCGGACCGCGCCCGCCCGGCGTGCCCGGATCAGCGAGCTGAAGCTGGCAGCCGTCTCCTGCCAGGCGTACCACGACGGCTATTTCACCGCCTACCGGCACCTCGCCGACGAGGACCTCGACGTCGTCCTCCATCTCGGCGACTACCTCTACGAGTACGCCGTCACCGCCACCGGCGGCGCCCGCGCCTACACCGACCGCCGGCTGCCCGCCCACTACAACCGCGAGACGGTCACGCTGGAGGACTACCGGCTGCGCTACGGCCTCTACAAGTCCGACCCGGACCTGATGGCCGCGCACGCCGCCCACCCGTTCGTCGTCACCTGGGACGACCACGAGACCGAGAACAACTACGCGGGCGAGATCCCCGAGAACGACGTGCCGCCGGAGGAGTTCCTGCTCCGCCGGGCCGCCGCGTACCGGGCCTACTGGGAGAACCAGCCCCTGCGCACCCCGCAGCGGCCCACCGGCCCCGACATGCGGCTGTACCGGCGGCTGCAGTTCGGGCGCCTCGCGCAGTTCGACGTGCTCGACACCCGCCAGTACCGCTCGGACCAGGCGTACGGCGACAAGGCCCACGTCCCCGGCCCCGAGTCCGAGGACCCCTCGCGCACCATGCTCGGGGCCGCGCAGGAGCGGTGGCTCACCGACGGGTGGCAGGCGTCCGGCGCCACCTGGAACGTGGTGCCGCAGCAGGTCAACTTCTCGCAGCGCAGGCTCGACCTGAACGTGCCGGCCAAGGTGGGCATGGACGCCTGGGACGGCTACCCGGCGGCCCGGGAGCGCTTCCTGGACGGGGCCGAGGCCGCGGGCGTGGAGAACCTGCTGGTGCTCACCGGCGACGTGCACGTCGCCTACGCCTACGACATCAAGCGCGACTGGGACACCCCCGGCGCCCGGGTCGTCGGCACCGAGATCGTCGCCACCTCCGTCTCCAGCGGCAAGGACGGCGCCGAGCGGCCGGCCACCTGGGAGACGTACACCCGCGCCAACCCGCACCTGAAGTTCTACGACGGGCGGCGCGGCTATGTGACCGTCACCCTCGACGAGCGGCAGGCCCGGGCCGACTTCCGGACGCTGGACGTCGTCACCAGGCCGGGCGGATCGCTCTCCACGGCGGCCTCGTTCGTCACCGCGGCGGGCGAGCCGGGGCTGCGCCAGGTCTGAGACGGCGGGGGAGCCGGGACCGGGGGTGGGTGCGGTCCGGCGCGGGGGCCGGGACCGGGGGTGGGTGCGGTCCGGCGCGGGGGCCGGGGCCCGGGGGTGGGTGCGGTCCGGCGCGGGGGCCGGGGCCCGGGGCCACACGTCCCCGGACCCGGGCCCGGGTGCCGGGCCCGGGCCCGGGCCCGGGTGCCGGGTGCCGGGTCCCGGCGGCGGACCACCCGCCTCCGGACCACCCCCGCACCGGGTCCGCCTCCGGACCACCCCCGCACCGGGTCCGCCTCCGGACCACCCCCGCACCCGGTCCGCCTCAGGACCACCTCCGCACCCGGTCCGCCTCAGGCGCCCTGGGCCTCGCCCGGGAAGCGGACGCCGACGCGCTCGCGCACGGCGTCGAGCGTCCGCATCACGGCGAGGGTGCCCTCCAGCGGCACCAGCGGCGACTCGGTCTCACCCGCGCGCAGCGCGCGCATCACCTCCGCCGCCTCGTGCTCCAGGGAGTCGCGCCGCCCGTCGAAGCGGAACTCCTCCGGCTCCGCGCCCGAGCGGTGGAGCACGAAGAGCTCCGGGAAGAAGAAGCCGTCCGGGACGTCGATCCGCCCCTCGGTGCCCGTCACCGAAGCGGTCACCGGGGTGCCCGCGGTGATGGAGCAGCTCAGCAGCGCGGTGGCACCGCCGTCCCAGCCGAGCAGCATCCCGGTGTTGAGGTCGACGCCCTCGTCGGACAGCAGCGCGTCCGCCTGGACGCGGTCGGGCTCGCCGAGCAGCAACTGCGCGAAGGAGACCGGGTAGACGCCCAGGTCCAGCAGCGCCCCGCCGCCGAGCGCGGGATCGCGCAGCCGGTGGTCCGGCTCGAACGGGCCGGCCAGGCCGAAGTCCGCCTGCACGGTGCGGACCTCACCGACGGCGCCCTCCCGCACCAGCGCGGCGATCTTCCGGACGGCCGGGTGGCAGTACATCCACATGGCCTCCATCAGGAAGGTGCCGCGCGAGCGGGCCAGGGCGACGAGCTCGGCCGCCTCGGCCGCGTTCAGCGTGAACGGCTTCTCGCACAGCACCGGCTTCCCGGCCTCCAGGCAGAGCCCGGCCGCGGCCCGGTGCGCCGAGTGCGGGGTCGCCACGTAGACCACGTCGACGTCCTCGTCGGCGGCGAGCGCTGCCCAGTCGCCGTAGGCGCGGGCGATGCCGTGGCGGTCCGCGAAGGTCTTCGCGGACGCCTCGCTGCGCCCGGCGACGGCGACCACCTCCGCGTCCGGCATCGCGAGCAGGTCCTCGGTGAACCGGGCGGCCATCCCGCCGGTCGCCAGCACGCCCCAGCGCACCGGCCGGTCCGCCGGCAGGGCCGCGGACGCGGGTGCCGCGGTCTCGGGTCGCACGGTGTCGTTCATCGCGGGAGCCCCCAAAAGGCGAAGGCGTCGCGGCGGCTCGTGACGGCGTCACGGCGGCGACGACGCCACATGGATTCGATCAAGCGGACGAGCTGAGATCATAGTTGTTGAAACCAGGAACAGGAGCTGTCGATGCCGGAAACCGGCCAGAGCAAGCAAGGACCCGTCCCTCAGGCCGTCTCCCCGGTCGTCCCCTCAGCCCTTCCGCAGGCGCCGCCCGCCGGCCCCGTCGCGGCCGCGCGCCGGGCGGGACTGCTCGTCACCCTGGTCCTCGGCGGGCTCACCGCCATGCCGCCGCTCTCCATGGACATGTACCTCCCGGCGCTGCCCGCGGTGACCGACTCGCTGAGCGCACCCGCCGCCACCGTGCAGCTCACGCTCACCGCGTGCCTCGCGGGCATGGCGCTCGGCCAGCTCGTCGTCGGGCCCATGAGCGACCGGTGGGGGCGGCGCAGGCCGCTGCTCGCCGGGATGGTCGTCTACGTCGTCGCCACCGCGCTGTGCGCCGTCGCCCCGAACGTCGAACTGCTCATCGCCTTCCGGCTGCTCCAGGGCCTGGCCGGTGCCGCCGGCATCGTGATCGCCCGCGCGATGGTCCGCGACCTGTACGACGGCGTGGAGATGGCCCGCTTCTTCTCGACGCTGATGCTGATATCCGGGGCCGCCCCGGTGGTCGCCCCGCTGATCGGCGGCCAGGTGCTGCGGATCACCGACTGGCGGGGCATCTTCGTCGTGCTGACCGTCGTCGGCATCCTGCTCACCCTGGTCGTCGTGAAGTGGCTCGGGGAGACGCTGCCGCCCGGAAAGCGCCACTCGGGCGGTGTCCGCGAGGCGCTGCACACCATGCGGACCCTGCTCGCCGACCGGGTGTTCACCGGCTACATGCTGGCCGGCGGCCTCGCCTTCGCGGCCCTCTTCGCGTACATCTCCGCCTCGCCGTTCGTGGTGCAGGAGATCTACGGCGCCTCGCCGCAGACGTTCAGCCTGCTCTTCGGCGTCAACTCCATCGGGCTGATCGTGGTCGGCCAGATCAACGGCAAGGTGCTCGTCGGGCGGGTCAGCCTGGACAAGGCGCTCGGCTTCGGCCTGGCGGTGATCACCCTGGCGGCGACCGCGCTGCTGCTGATGACCTCGGGGGTGTTCGGCGACGTCGGCCTGTTCCCCGTGGCCGCCGGACTGTTCGTGCTGATGTCGGCGATGGGCCTGGCCATGCCGAACACCAACGCGATGGCGCTGCTGCGGACCCCGCACGCGGCCGGCTCGGCGTCCGCGCTGCTCGGCACGTCCTCGTTCCTGATCGGCGCCGTCGCCTCGCCGCTCGTCGGTATCGCGGGGGAGCGGACGGCGGTGCCGATGGCGGTGGTGCAGCTCGTGTGCGCGCTGGCGGCGATGGCCTGCTTCGCGGGGCTGTGCCGCCCCTGGCAGCAGCGCCAGCGGATCATCTGACACCCCGCCAGGGGATCTCCGGCACGGGACGCCCCGCCCGGGGATCTCGGGCCGGGGACCTCGGGCAGGGGACGTCGGACCGGGGACGTCGGGCAGGGCTTCCCGGCCGGCCCGGCGCGGGTCAGTCGCGGCGGGGGTGGCCCAGCAGGTGCCGCCGGTCCTGCGGGTCCGTCCAGAGGAAGAGGCCGGTGTCCGCGACCTCGGCGTCCGGCACCCGCACATTGGCCGGCAGCGCCTCGGGCTCGGCGAGCGCCAGGTCCACCGCCAGCGGCAGCCCCGTCCCGGGCACCGTGCCCGAGGAGCCGTACGCGACGCCCTCGTCGGTCACGGTGGTCAGGGTGAGCGCCGGGGTGCCGTCCTCCGCCTCGAAGCAGTGCCCCTTGCCGAGGCCCAGGTCGAACGCCATGCTGCCCGCGACGAGATGGCCGCCCGCCGGCGAGCGCACGGCCTCGGGGAACGTCCCCGGTTCGATCTCCGGCTTGTGGCAGCGCACCGCCACCAGCGCCTTGCCCGACGACGTGTCGTGCACCGCCCAGATGTCATGGGTGGCGGCCTGCCGGTCCCCGCGGGCGGGCCGCCAGCGGGCCAGGACGTAGCCGTCGGTCACCGAGACCGGCACCCCGGAGGCCGCGTCGGCGCCGCGCGGGGCGACGGAGGCGCTCGACCAGCCGCCGCGCACCCAGAAGCCGGGGGAGCCGCTCACCAGCAGACCCTTGTCGGTGACCGCGCGGACCTCGGTGAGCCGGCGGCATCCCGCGCACCCCCGGGGCGGGCGCAGGTCCTTCGGCGCGACGGTGGAGACCGCGCCGGTCAGCGGGTCGACCACCGCGCTGCGGGTGCCGCCGTCGGTGATCAGCACGCCGGGGCCGGTGCCGGAGACGGACGGCGCGGACGGCCAGGGGACCTCGACCCGCTGCCGGGCTCCGTCGGACGCCGCGTACAGGTCGACGACGACGGCCGTGCCGGAGCCCGCGTCCGGGCCGCCGGACTTCCCGAACGACCAGACGGCGAAGTACTCCACGCCGTCCCGGGTGACGTCCAGCAGCCGGGGCCGCCCCGGTGCCGCCGCCGCCGGCCGCACGGCGGGCCCCGCCCAGCCGCGCCTGCCGGTCTCCGCGTCCAGGGTGCGCAGCCGGTAGCGGTCCGTCCCGGCGGCCTCCAGATGGGCGACGGTGCCGAGCCCGCCGGCGACGGCCCAGTCGCCGACGACGTCCTTCGCCTCCCAGCCGCGCGAGGTGTCGTAGGCGGCCGGGGCGTTGACGGGGGCCGGGGTGCCCGACGCGGACGGCGGGGCCGCCGGGGAGGCGGTGGGCTCGCGCCCGCCCTCGCCGTCGTCGGCCGTCCCGCCTCCGCCGCACATGGACAGCAGGAGCAGCAGGGCGAGCACGGCCACCCCGCCCACCAGGGCGAGGCGCACCACGCGCTGTCTCATGGTCCCCCCAGAGCCGTGCTGCCTCACGGTGCGTGTGCGGCGAGGGCCGTCAGCGTAGCAACAGGCCCGGCGGCGGGGGCGGTTGAACGCGGGGAGCGGGAGCGGGCAGTGGGGCGGCGGGAGTTGGGGGCGGGGGTGGGGAGCAGGGCCGGAGTCCGGAGCGCCGCCGCCGGTGCGCCGGTGCCGCCCGTGCCGGCGGTGGGTCAGCTCGCCGTCGCGGGGGCGGTGGCCGCGGCGGGGCGCCCGCTCATCACCCGGTACATGCCGATCGAGTCGTGCGCGGTGACCTCGGCGAAGCCGAACTTCTCGTAGAGGAAGCGCGCGGGGCCGTCCGCGATCAGCGAGACGTAGGCGGTGGCGGGCGCGCGGCGGTCGAGTTCCGCGGTGAGCGCGGCCATGACGCGGCGGCCGAGGCCGCGTCCCTGGTGCGCGGGATGCACGCAGATGTCGACGATCTGGAAGGCGGTGCCGCCGTCGCCGATGACCCGTCCCATGCCGATGGGTTCGCCGCGGTGCCGCAGGACCACGCCGTACCAGGTGTTCCGCAGGGCGGGGGCGACGGCCTCGGGGGCCTTGTCCGAGAGCCCGGCATCGGTGCGCAGCCGCCGGAACACCTCGACGGAGGGCACGCCCTCGATCAGGTCGTAAGGGTCGTGAGAGTCATTCATGTGTTACACGGTAGCGTCCCGGGCGGGGTCCGGGCCATGCGTAGGGGCGGGTCGGCAGGCCCTAGACTTCTCCGGTGAACGCCTCCGCCCCCATCGCCGAGACCCTGCGCGGCACCCTTGCCGGGCTGCTGGACGGGCTGCCGCCCACGCGGGCCGCACAGGCCGTCGAGCGGCTGATCGCGAGCTACCGGGGCACCACCCCGACCGACGCCCCCGTGCTGCGCGACCGGTCCGACGTCGTCGCCTACGCCGCCTACCGGATGCCCGCGACCTTCGAGGCGGTCCGCTCCGCGCTGGCCGCACTCCGTGCCGCCGCCCCCGACTTCTCGCCCGCCACCCACACCGACGTCGGCGGCGGCACGGGCGCGGCGAGCTGGGCGGTGGCCGACGCCTTCGGCGCGCCCCCGGCGACCACGGTGCTGGACTGGGCCGAACCGGCGCTGGCGCTCGGGCGTGAACTGGCGCTCGCCTCCAAGGTCCCGTCGCTGGGCGCCGCCGACTGGCGCCGCGCGCGGATCGGATCGGCGCTCCGGATCGAGAGCACCGATCTCGTGACGGTGTCCTACGTGCTCAAGGAGCTCACCCCCGCCGACCGCTCCGCCCTGGTCGCCGAGGCCGCCCGGGCCGCGCAGGCCGTCGTGGTCGTCGAGCCCGGCACCCCCGACGGGTACGAGCGGATCATCGCGGCCCGCGACGCCCTCGTCGGCGCCGGGCTCACCGTCGCCGCCCCCTGCCCCCACAGCGGCGCCTGCCCCATCGAGCCGGGCTCCGACTGGTGCCACTTCTCCGCCCGGGTCTCCCGCTCCTCCCTGCACCGGCAGATCAAGCAGGGCTCGCTGGCCTACGAGGACGAGAAGTTCAGCTACGTCGCCGCCGTCCGCTTCCCGGTCGCGCCCGTCGCCGCCCGGGTCACCCGCAAGCCCCAGACCCGCAAGGGCATGGTGCTCCTCGACCTGTGCGCCGAGACCGGCGGTCTCGGCCGGGAGACGGTGACCAAGCGGCACGGCGCGCTCTACCGGGCCGCCCGCGACACCGCCTGGGGCGACGCCTGGCCGCCTCCCGCCGAGGACGCCGACTGACGGCGCCGGGCCCCCGCGCCCCGGGCTGACACCTTCGGCCCCCGCGCCCCGGACTGACCGAGACGTCTCGTCTCCCCGCTTGCTAGATTGGCCGCCATGACCGAGGCCAAGGCACCCGACTCCTCCCGGCGCAGCGAACGCTCCCGCCGCGCGATCTACGACGCCGCGCTCGCCCTCGTCGGCGAGGCCGGCTACGGCCGCACGACCATCGAGGGCATCGCCTCCCGCGCGGGGGTGGGCAAGCAGACCATCTACCGCTGGTGGCCCTCGAAGGCGGCCGTCCTGATGGAGGCCTTCCTCGACCTCGCCGAGCAGGCCGCCGCCGAGGCCGGGGCGGACGGCGCTGCCGAGTACGCGATCCCGGACACCGGCGACCTCCGGACCGATCTGCGCCGGGTGCTGCGCGCCACCGTCGACGAGATGAACAGCCCCGCGTACGACGCCCCGGCCCGCGCGCTGGCCGCCGAGGGCGTGCTCGACGCCGAGCTCGGCGCGCAGTTCGTCGAGAAGCTCCTCGAACCGCAGCTCCAGCTCTACGTCGACCGGCTGCGCGCCGCCGAGGCCGCCGGGCAGGTCAGGACCGGGCTGGACGCGCGGATCGCCCTGGAGCTCTTCGTCGGACCGCTCACCCACCGCTGGCTGCTGCGCACCCTGCCGCTCACCCACGCCTACGCGGACACCGTCGTCGACTACGCGGTCGACGGCCTCGCCCCCCGCCCCTGAGCCTCGTCCCTGAGCCCCGTGCCCGACCCGCGCCTCAGCCCGCGCCCACCCCCGCCTTCCGTCCCTGAGCCCCGTGCCCGACCCGCGCGGAGGCCGTGCGGAGCCCGCCCCGGGCGGGGCGCGCCCCCCTGCGCCGAGGGGCTGCCACCGTGCGCCCCCGCGCGCCGGGAACAGAAGGCCGGGGGCCCCGGTTGGGGACTGTGTCCACCGGCAGCGCAGGATGGTGGGACGATGGCAGTGTCCGGCACGGGCGAGCACGAGGTGTGAGGGGATAGATGGGCGACGGTATCGGCCGCTTCCGCGGCACGGACGGCAGGACTTCCCGGGAGAGCAGGCTGGCCCAGTGGCTGCGCCGCCGGACGGGGACCGCGGACACGCAGGCGGAGGACTCGCGGCGCGAGGATCTGCTCCTGGCCGCCGCCGCCGTCGGGCTGCCGCTGGCCCCCGCCGCCCACCCGGTCGGATTCCGCTGTTCCTGTGAGCGCATCGGCTGTCCGACACCCGCGACGCATCCGGTGTCGTTCGCCTGGCAGACGCAGTCGACCACCGACCGCTCCCAGATCGAGCGCTGGGCCCGCAACCAGCCCGAGGCCAACTTCATCACCGCGACCGGCATGATCCACGACGTCCTGGACGTTCCGCTGGAGGCCGGTCGCAGTGCTCTCGACCGCCTGCTGGAGAAGGGTGTGGACGTCGGCCCGGTCGCCGAGTACGACGCCACCGGCGAGCAGGCGCGGATGCTGTTCTTCACCGCGACCCGCGGCACCCCGGAGGACGAGGACGAGTGGTGGCCGTGCGAGCTGGACTGCCACCCCGAGACCATGGACGAGCACCCCGGGCTGCGCTGGCACTGCCGGGGCAGCTACGTCCTCGTCCCGCCCGCCCGGCTGCCGGGTGACGGCGACCGGCACGTCGCCTGGCTGCGCGGGGTGGAGCATCCGCTGCCCGACCCGCTGACCCTGCTGGAGACGCTGACCGACGCCTGCGCCCGGTACGCGGATGAGCGGGAGCACACCGACCACCACGAGCCCGCCTGGCCGCTGGGCCGCTGAGCCGGCCCGGCCGGGCGCGGTCCACCCGGGCCCCGGCTCCGGCAGCCCGGCTCCGGCGGCCCGGACGCGACTGCCCGGACACCGCGGCCCGGGTACGGCCTAGGAGCCCTTGGCCGAGGTGAGCCCGGCCATCCTGCCGAGTATGTCGGACTGCCCGCCGCCGCCTGCCGGGACGGACACGAGCTGGCTGGAGACCCGCTCCTTGGTGAGCGTCGTCTTCACCTCGCCCGTGAGCAGCGCCTTCACGTCCGGGACGACCTTGAGCTGCACGCCCGGCGCGGCGGTCTGGCGTTCGAAGTTCTTCACCGCGAAGAAGACCAGCGCCCCGCCGTCCTGCTGGACGAGTCCGAGCGGCGCGAAGGTGCCCGAGTCCAGCGCGTGGTCGATGTACTGGGTGGACAGCCCGGGCAGCGAGGTGTTCTTCGCCCGGGTCTGGCGCCAGCCCGTGGTGTGGGGGCCCGCCTTGAAGTGCTCCGGGCTGCCGTCCTGGAGGTAGGAGGCGTAGTCCTTGCTCAGGTCGCGCGGGGCGACGGCGAGCTTCGCGTCGTCCGGGGCGACGGCCTCGGCCCAGCCGTCCGCGTCCCGCTTGAACGCGGGGATCCGGTCCGGGGCCAGGATCGTCAGGTAGGCGGCCTTCCAGGTGTCCTCGACCCCGGTGCGGACGAACACCAGCAGCCAGCGGTTGTCGAGCTGGCCGCTGTTGTCCCGGTCGCGGTTGGAGTCGGTGTCGGCGAGGAACCAGCGGGGCCAGCCCGCCTTCTTGGGGATGACGAACCGGGCGTCCGTCAGCTCCAGCGGCACGTGCTGCGGGTTGCCGTCGGGGTAGTTGGTCCCCCGCGCCTTCAGCCCGGCCTGGTTGACGGCCCCGAGGGCGCCGGTCACGTGGTCGGCGTCGAGGGCCGGATCGTACGCCTTGTCGGCCTCGTTGTACGCCGCCGTGAACTCCTCGAGCGCCTTCGCGGCCTCCGCCTCGGTCGCCGTCGGGACGACCTCCCGCTCCCCGTGCACGGTCACGCACGCGCTCGCCGTCAGGGACAGCACCACTGTCGCCGCGAGCCCCGCCGCCGCCCGACCAAGCCTTCTCATCGGTTGCCTTCTGCTCCTCGCCCCGCACTGACCGTTGGAACCCTACCGGTGCCCGGGGCGGGCCGGGTGCCGGGACCGGCCACAGCGTCCACACCGTGACCTGCCGGGCGCCGGTGGCCCGTTCACGGGTGCGGCCGGGGCGCCGCCGCGCTCACGGGGAGCGCAGCGGCAGGACCAGCGGGACTCCGGTGCGCGGGTGCGGCAGCACCTCGACGGGCTGCCGGTAGACGCGGTCCAGCAGTTCGGGGCCGAGCACCTCGGCGGGCGGCCCGTCGGCGGCGACCCGGCCGTCGTGGAGCACCGCGATCCGGTCGGCGCAGGCCGCCGCCAGGGAGAGGTCGTGCAGCACGACGACGACGGCGTCCCCGGCGTCCGCCCGCTCCCGGCAGATGCGCAGCACCAGTTCCTGATGGCGCAGGTCGAGCGCGGCGGTCGGCTCGTCGAGCAGCAGCAGCCGCACCCGCTGGGCCAGCACCCGGGCCAGCGCCACCCGGGCCCGTTCGCCGCCGGACAGCGCGGAGAAGGTCCGCCCGGCGAACTCCGTCACCTCGGTCGCCGCCATGGCCGCGGCGACGGCGGCGTCGTCCTCGTCCTCGGCGGGGGTGCCGTGCCAGGGGGCGCGGCCCATCCGCACCACCTCGGCCACCCCGAACGGGAAGGAGAGGTTCGCGGACTGCGGCAGTACGGCCCGCCGCAGGGCGAGTTCGGCGGCGGACCAGGCGCGGGCGTCCCGGCCCGCGATCCGCACCGTGCCGCCGGCGGCCGGCTCGTCGCCCGCCAGGACCGACAACAGGGTGGACTTGCCCGCCCCGTTGGGGCCGACCAGCGCGAGCACCTCGCCGGCGCGCACCGCGAGCGAGGCGCCGCGCAGCACCGGCCGGCCGCCGAGGGACAGCCGTACGCCGTCCGCCTCGGCCGCGGCCCCGCCGGCCTCGGCGGGCCCCGGGAGTTCGCGGGCACGGCGGCGGGAGAAGGGGAGTGTCAGCATGGGGGCCTTCCCTCGGACGGGGCCGCGGTCACCGCGGCGGAGTGTGCCGGGCGGAGGACGGGGCTCATGCCCAGCCTCCCTGCCTGCGCCGGGTCCTGCGCAGGAGCCAGAAGAAGAACGGGCTGCCGAACAGGGCCGTCAGCACACCGAGCGGCAGCTCCGCCGGGGCGGCGGCGGTCCGTGCCGCGAGGTCGCCGGCCGCGAGGACGACGGCGCCGCCGAGCGCGCTGCCGGGGACGAGGAACCGGTGGCCCGGCCCGTTCGCCATGCGCAGCAGATGGGGCACCAGCAGGCCCACGAAGGTGATGATGCCGGCGACGGCGACGGCTGCCGCGGTGAGCAGCGCCACCACCAGAATGAGCACCATGCGCAGCCGCTCCACGTCCACGCCCAGGTGGCGCGCGGGGCGTTCGCCGAGTGCGAGGAGGTCCAGCTTGCGCGCGTAGAAGGGCGCGACGAGCAGACCGAGGAGCGCGAACGGCAGGACGGCGAGCACCTTGGGCCAGGTCGCCTGGGAGAGCGAGCCGAGCTGCCAGAAGGTGATCTCGGTGATCTGCGCGTTGTCCGCGAAGAAGATGGACAGGCCGATCAGGGCGCCCGCGAAGGCGTTGACGGCGATGCCCGTGAGGATCAGGGTGACCACCTCGGTGCGGCCGCCCGAGCGGGACAGCGCGTAGACGAGGAGGACGGTCGCCAGGCCGGAGACGAACGCGCAGGCGGTGACGGTCCAGGTGCCGAAGAAGGAGAGCCCGAGGGCGATGGCGCCGACCGCGCCGACGGCCGCGCCGGAGGAGATGCCGATGACGCCCGGTTCGGCGAGCGGGTTGCCGAACACGCCCTGCATCAGGGCGCCGGCGCAGCCGAGGGACGCGCCGACGAGCAGCGCGAGGACGACCCGGGGGAAGCGCACGTTCCACAGCACGCTCTCCCCGACCCGGTCGAGCGCGTGCCCGCCGAGGCCGATCCGGTTGCCGATGGACGCGAGGATGTCGCCGAGCGGGATCTCGTACGCGCCGACCCCGGCGGAGACCAGCGACACGAGGGCGAGGGCGACCACCAGCCCGGCGGTCAGCGCCCAGCCGGCCCCGCGCGGCGCCCGTGCCCGCCCGTCCGTCTTCGCCGCGGACTGCCTCGCGGCCTTCGCCGCGAACTGCCCTGCGGCCATCTCCGCGGCCTTCTCCGCCGGGCGAGCGTCCGTGACGGGAGCGGCGCCGGTGTCCCCGGGTGCGTCGGGCGGGTTCCCGGTGCTCGCCGGGTGCGGTGGTGTCGTGGTCACGCCGCGTCCCCGGATCCGTAGAGCTGCTCGACGATGGTGGCGAGCACCTGGTCGGTGCGCGGGCCGTAGTTGAGGAGGACGCCGTCGGCCACCGAGACCACGCGGCGGTCCATGCCGGCCGGGGTCTGGGCGACGCCGGGGATCTTCACCAGTCCGTCGATCCCGTCCACGGACTCGAGTCCCTTGGTCATGACGAGGATCGCGTCCGGTGCCGCCTTGACCAGGGCCTCGCTGGTGATGGGCGTGAAGTCCTTCGTCAGCCCGGACTCCTTGCCCGCGTCCACCGCTCCGGCGGCCTCCAGCAGGGAGACCGCGCCGGACTCGGCGCCGCCGATCAGATAGACGGCCGCCGAGCCCCGGACGTAGAGGAAGGCGACGCGGGGCTTCTCGCCCCCGTGGGCCGGGATCTTCTCCTGGACGGCCGCGATCCGCTCCTCGGTCCGCTGCTTCAGCTCGGCTCCCCGCTCCTCGACCCCGAGGACGGCGGCGACCCGCTCGATGCGCCGGCCGACGTCGGCGAGGCTCTTCGCCGGTTCGACGACGACGAGCGGGATGCCCGCGTCCCGGATCTGGCCGATGGCCTCGGCCGGGCCGGTGCCGCTCTCCGCGAGGACGACCGAGGGCCGCAGCGACAGCACGCTCTCGGCCGAGACGTCGTGGGCCCGGGTGACGACCGGCAGCTTCTCGGCCTGCTGGAAGGTGGCCGTGATGTCCCGGGCCACCACCCGGTCGCCCAGACCGAGGGTGAACACGATCTCGTTGAGGGAGCCGGTGAGCGGGACCACCCGGTCGGCGTTCTCGATCGTCACCCGGCGCCCGTCCGCGGAGTCGACGGTGACCGGCATCGCGGGCTCCGGCCGGCCGGCCAGCGGTTCGACCCGGTCGGCGGCCGCCTGCGCGGGCCGCTGCGTCCCGCCGGCCTCGTCCGGGGCCTCCTGGTTCGCGCAGCCGGTGGCGGCGATGGCGAGGGCAAGCACGGCTATGAGTGCACCTGCCAGGCGTGGAGTGCGCACGAAGGGCACCGTCCTGTCTGTCCGTCAGCTATGGCTTCGTCGTCCCCGTGCCGGCCCCGTGCGATCGGCGCCCGCGAGGTGTGCGGATCGTCGGGGGTTCCCGTGAAGGAAGGGTTCCGGTCCAGGCTGGAGATAGCTTAGGTTAGCCTTACCTTGCTTTCCAGCTCCGGGCCGGTTCGGCCTGTTCCTCCCGTTTTCTGTGCTCTCGTATCCCGTGCGGAGTGACCTCATGCTTTCCTTCAGGCCGTCCCGTGTCTTCGCGGTGACGCTTCTCGCGGCACTGCTCGGTGCCCTGCTTCCCGTGCACGCGGCCCACGCCGAGAACCGGACGGTGCAGGGAGGCCGGCTGGACTGGGGCATCAAGGCGTCGTTCCAGAGCTACATCACCGGGCCCATAGCGGGCGGAAGCTGGCGCCTCACCGGGGGCGCGGCGACCGTCGGCGGCAGCCTCTTCCGCTTCCACTCGGCGACCGGCTCCTACGACCCGGCGACCGGTGCCCTGCGCTCCGGATTCACCGGCGGGGTCCACTTCCTCGGCCACCAGAAGCCCGGCGGCGGCCACGAACTCGACCTGCGGGTCAGCAATCCCACCGTCCGGATCTCCGGCGGCCGGGGCGCCGTCCACGTCGACATGGTCAGCAAGGCGCGCGGCAGCGGAAAGGTGACCACCTATCAGCAGGTCGCCTTCGCCTCCCTCGACCTGTCCGGCGTCGACATGCGCGGCGGCGGCAGCCCGGTCTCCCTCTCCGGCGTGCCCGCCACGCTGACCGCGCAGGGCGCGACCGCCTTCGCCGGCTACTACACGGCCGGCACCCCGCTCGACCCGGTCAGCCTCTCCGTCGACGTCACCGCCCCCGCCGCGAAGCCGACCGCCCGGCCGGACCCCTCGGCCGGCGCGGACGGGAAGAAGGACGACAAGGACGCGCGGGCCGAAGGGGCCTTCCACGACGCGGCCGTCGACTGGGGCGTGCGCCGCACCTTCCGCGAGTACGTCACCGGCTCCATCGCCCAGGGCGAATGGACCCTCTCCGGCGGGGCGCAGGACGGCGGCGCGCTGTTCCGGTTCGCCGGCGGCAAGGGCGCCTACGACGCGCGGAAGCAGACCCTCGACGCCGCCTTCGCGGGCAGCGTCCGCTTCACCGGCAAGGACCTCGACCTGACCCTGGCCGGCGTCCGGGTCCGCGTCGAGAAGGGCAGGGGCAGCCTCCTCGCCGACGTCACCGGCGGCGGGAAGACCGAACGGGCCGTGCCCCTCGTCACCTTCGAGGCCCGGGACTTCGCGCCGAAGGACGGCCTCGCGCGGCTGACCGAGGCGCCGGCCACCCTCACCGAGGGCGGGTCGAAGGCGTTCGGCTCGCTCTACCGGGCGGGCACCGAGATGGACCCGGTCTCCCTCGCCGTCGCCGTCGACGACGCGGCGGAACTGCCCGCCCTGCCCGACCTCGGCAGCGCGCCCACCCCCTCGGCTTCCGCCGCCCCCGCGGCCCAGAAGCCCTCCCCGAACCCCACCGAGCAGGCGGACGGCACACAGAAGGCCGCCTCGTCGTCCTCCACCGGGACGTACGCGGCCCTCGCCGCCGCCCTGCTCGCCCTCGTGGCGGCCGTCGTCTGGGCCGCCCTCCGGCGGCGCCGCGCGACCGCCCCGGCTTCTCCCCCCGCGGCCGCGGACCCCCGTCCGGCCGCCGGCGACGAGAGCTGAAACCACCCCCACTCCACCCCCGTTGAACCCATCAAGGAGACCTCCGCCCATGGCCGCAACCCGCCGCCCCCTCGCCCTCGGCGCCGTCATCGCGACCGCCGTCGCCCTCGGCGCCACCGGATTCGCGCTTCCCGCCCTCGCCGCCGACGCCGCCCCGGCCGCCGCGCCGAAGCTGGAACTCGTGGACGGCACCCTGGAATGGGGCCTCAAGGAGTCGTTCCGCAAGTACGTCGCCGGCCCGATCGCCCACGGCAGCATCACCGCCTCCGACGGCGCCTCCCAGGCCGCCGGCAACGGCGTCTTCACCTTCACCGACGGCGCGGGGAGCTACGGCACCGGCACCCACGCCTCCGACACCGCCTTCAAGGGCACGGTCCGCTTCCAGGGCCACGGCGGCGTACTCGACGTCCAGATCGGGGACATCAAGGTCGCCACCGGCCGTGAGTCGGGCACCGTCACCGCCGACTTCACCAGCAAGAAGATGGACGGCACCGTCGTCACCAAGGACGACGCCGTCATCGCGAACCTGAACCTCACCTCCGTCCGCCCGGGGCAGGGCGAGGGCGGCGCGATGGTCTTCAAGGACATCCCCGCCACGCTCACCGCCGACGGCTCCGAGGCGTTCGCCGGCTTCTACGCGGCCGGCGCCGCCCTCGACCCGGCCACCCTCACCGTGAAGCAGGCGCCGCCGGAGCCCAGCCCCTCCCCGTCCGAGCCGACGACCGACCCGGAGCCGACCCCGTCCACGGACCCGAAGCCCACGCCCACGAAGCCGACGACCGACCCGGAGCCGACCCCGTCCCAGCCGACGGCCGAACCGGCGCCCGAGGACGGCCCGGTCGTCGACGGCAACCTCGACTGGGGCGTGAAGGAGTCCTTCCGCGCCTACGTCGCCGGCCCGATCGCCAAGGGCAAGGCCGAACTCGGGGACGGCGCCGTCAAGAACGGCGAGATCTACCGCTTCACCAAGGCCCGGGGCGCCTTCGACAAGGACGGCCAGAGCCTCGACGCGGGCTTCGACGGATCGGTCCGCTTCCTCGGCCACCAGGAGGCCGGCGGCGCGTACGTCCTCGACCTCGAGCTGAGCGACCTGCGCACGGAGGTGAAGAACGGCAAGGGCACCCTGCTCGCCGACGTCTCCGCCAAGGACCAGAAGACGCACGAGGTCGCCACCTACGAGGACCTGCCGCTGGCCGCCCTCGACCTGCCGAAGGGCGACATCGCCGCCAAGGACGGCGTCGTCACCCTGAGCGGCGTCCCGGCCGAGCTGACCGCGGACGGCGCCAAGGCCTTCGGCGGCTTCTACCAGGCCGGCGCCGAGATGGACCCGGTCTCCCTCGCCGTCTCCCTCGACAAGGACGCCGAACTCCCGGGCGGCACCGGCGGCTCGACCGGCGGCGGCACCGGCGGTTCGACGGGCGGGTCGGGCGGCTCGACCGGCGGCGGAACCGCAGGCGGCGGCACGGTCGGCGGCGGAACCGTCGGCGGCGGCACCGGCGCCCTCGCGAACACCGGGGCCGGCGCTCCCACCGGCGCCCTGCTGGCCGGCGCCGGCGCGATAGCCGCCGCGGGCGCGGCCGTCGTCGTGGCCGTGCGCCGCCGCGGCACGGACGCCACCGCCTGACCGGCCGGGCCCGTGCCCGCCCCGCGTGACACCCGCGCCTGACCTGCGGGTTCCCCCGCACCACCGCGCCGCCGCCCCGGACCGTCCACGGCCCGGGGCGGCGGCACGCGTGCGTGCCCCCGCCCGGAGCCCGGCCCTCCGCCGCGGGCGCGGAGTACGCCGGCGCCGGACGGATGCCGGGGGCAAGTGCTTCAATGCCGGGGTGAACGAACTCGACGTGCTCCAGGTCTTCTGCGCCCCGGACGGCGGCTTCGGCAACGCACTGGCCGTCGTACGCGACCCGCGCCCGTACCCCGACCAGGCGTCCCGGCAGGCGCTCGCGGACGAACTCGGCTACAGCGAGACCGTCTTCGTCGACGACCCCGAGCGCGGTGTCGTCGACATCTACACCCCGGGCGCGCGGCTGCCGTTCGCGGGCCACCCGCTCGTCGGAGCCGCCTGGCTGCTGGACCTGGAGGCGGTCAACCCGCCCGCCGGCGAGGTGTGGGCCCGCAACGACGGGGAGTTCACCTGGATCACCGCCCGCGCCGAGTGGGCGCCGCCGCGCACCCTGGAGCGGTACGCCTCACCGGCCGAGGTCGACGCCCTGCCGGCGCCGCCGCCCGGCGAGGGCTGGCTCTACGCCTGGGCGTGGGAGGACGAGGCGGCCGGGCGGGTGCGGGCCCGGGGCTTCCCGCGCCGCGAGGGCGGTGTCGTCGAGGACGAGGCGACGGGCGCCGCGGCCCTGCTGCTGACCGAACTGCTCGGGCGGGCGCTGAACATCACCCAGGGCCGGGGGTCGCAGATCCTGACCGCGCCCGGCCCCGACGGCATCGTGGAGATCGGCGGCCGGGTCCGCCTGGTGTCCGCCGCCGGGGCGGCCGGCGAGGGCGTCCCGCGTGCGGACGGCGGCCGTGCGGACGGCGGCCGGGGAGCGGCCCGGATAGCGCCCGTGGAACGCCTCACCCGCTCCCGCCTGCCCCACGCGGTCACCCTCCCCTCCACCCCGGTCCCGGCCCCCTGAGGCCACGGGGCGGCCGCCCGGTGTTCCGGGCCTGAGGCCGGGGACCGCCGGGCGGTGTCCCCGCTTCGAGGCCACGGGCCGCCCGGTGTGCCGGCCTTGCCGGCTCCATGCCGCCCGGGGCCGGTGTCCCGGTCCTGAGGCCAGGGGCCGCCCCGGAGCTCGGCGGGTGCGCGGGTACGGGACGACGACGAGGGCGGGGCGCGGCCGGAAGTCCGGCCGCGCCCCGCCCCGTCCGCCCGCCGGGACCTCCCGGCGGCGGGCTCACGCGCTGAGCGGGAACTCCGCGTCCAGTTCGCGGAAGACCGCCCCGTTGTAGTCGAAGGCGCGCTTGCACTCGTCGACGATCCGGCGGCGCTCCAGCTCGTCCGCCTCGACGGCGTCCAGCAGCTCCCGGTAGAGGCGCTTGAAGGCGGCCGGGTTGGCGATCTCCTCGAAGACGTAGAACCGGACGCCGTCGCCCTTGCGGTCGAAGCCCCAGGTCTTCTCCGCGCGGTCGCGGATGATCTGACCGCCCGAGAGGTCCCCGAGGTAGCGGGTGTAGTGGTGGGCGACATAGCCGCCGGTCCAGCCGCTCGCGCACTCCGTGACCCGGGCCGCGTACGCGGCGGTCGCCGGGAGCGCGGTGAGGCCCTCGCGCCAGTCCGGGCCGCGCAGGTGCGCGAGATCGCGCTCCAGGGCCGCCGTCCGCATCAGCTCCGGCCGCACGAACGGGCCGGCGACCGGGTCGTCGCGCAGCGCCGCCGCCGAGTCCTCCAGCGCGCGGTACACGAACCAGAGCTGTTCGGTGTAGCGCGCGTACGCCTCCACGCCGAGCCGCCCGCCGAGGAGGTGCCCCATGAAGGGCGAGGTCTCCGCCTCGGTGTGCTGCTCGTGCGAGGCGACACGGATCTGTGTGGAGAAGGGCGTGTCCAAAACGGACCTCCGGAGCCGGAAAGGGACGGGAACCGGTGAGGATCATCGCAACTTAGGCTTACCTAAGTCAACTGGTTCCCGACGTCTCGTCGGTAACATTCCCGACGCCCTGTCGGTAAAAACGGCCGCGACGCCTCCGTACGCGGCGCGGACGGGACCTCTCCGCCGCGCCCTACGGCAGGGTGAGGATCTCCGCGCCCGTCTCCGTCACGACCAGGGTGTGCTCGAACTGGGCCGTCCGCTTGCGGTCCTTGGTGACGACCGTCCAGCCGTCCTCCCACATGTCGTACTCGTACGTCCCCAGCGTCAGCATCGGCTCGATGGTGAACGTCATGCCCGGCTGCATGACCGTCGTCGCGTGCGCCGCGTCGTAGTGCGGGATGATCAGGCCGGAGTGGAACGACGAGTTGATCCCGTGCCCGGTGAAGTCGCGCACCACGCCGTAGCCGAACCGCTTCGCGTACGACTCGATGACCCGGCCGATGACGTTGACCTGGCGGCCCGGCTTCACCGCCTTGATCGCGCGGTTCAGCGACTCGCGCGTACGCTCCACCAGCAGCCGGGACTCCTCGTCCACCTCGCCGCACAGGTAGGTGGCGTTGTTGTCGCCGTGCACCCCGCCGATGTACGCGGTGACGTCGAGGTTCACGATGTCGCCGTCGCGCAGCACCGTGGAGTCCGGGATCCCGTGGCAGATCACCTCGTTGACCGAGGAGCACAGCGACTTGGGGTAGCCGCGGTAGCCGAGCGTCGACGGGTAGGCGCCGTGGTCGCACATGAACTCATGGGCGACCCGGTCCAGTTCGTCCGTGGTCACCCCGGGGGCGATGTGCTTGGCGGCCTCCTCCATGGCCTGGGCGGCGATGCGCCCGGCGACACGCATCCGCTCGACGGTGTCGGCGTCCTGGACCTCCGGTCCGGTGTAGGGCGCCGGCGCCGGCTTCCCGACGTACTCGGGGCGGCGGATGGCGGCGGGAACGGAGCGGTGGGGGGAGAGCTCCCCCGGTACGAGCAGCGACTGGCCAGACATGCCAGCGAGTCTAACCAGGCTCGGTGGGGCAGCATGGCCTAGAGGAAGGAGCAGCAGATGGCCCTGTTCAAGAAGCGCACGGTGGGCAAACCGGGCGAGTGGTACTACTGCCTGGAGCACAAGAAGGTCGAGGAGGGGCCGGAGTGCCCGGCCAAGGACCGGTTCGGGCCGTACGCGTCGCGGCAGGAGGCGCAGCACGCGATGGAGACGGCACGCGAACGGAACCTCGAGTGGGAGAACGACCCGCGCTGGCACGACGCGCCCGCGCGCCCCGAGGAGTGAGCGTCCGCCGCGCGGGACGGGTGCCCCCGTACCCGCGCGGCGCGTCCCGCCCGAGGGCTCAGCGCCGGGCCGCGGGCTCCTCGCCCGCGGCCTCACCGGCGTCCTTCGGCGCGCCCCCGGCCGCGGCCTCCGCCGCGGCCTGCTGCTGCGCACGGCGGCGCTGCGCGTCCTCGTCCGTGAGCGCGTCGTAGGTGACCAGCTTCGGCAGCGTCGCCGCCAGCAGCCCCACCGAGACCACGCACACCAGACCGCCGGACCAGATCGCCGGACGGGTGCCCGTCCAGCCCGCCATCGCGCCCGCCCGGACCTGTCCGAGCTGCGGGCCGACGCTGTACGAGAGCACCTCGATGCCGGCCAGCCGGCCGCGCAGCTCCTCCGGGATCGTCTGGTTCCAGATCGTCGAGCGGCCGAGCCCGCTCAGCATGTCGCCCGCCCCGGCGAAGGCCAGGCACACCAGGACCAGCCAGACGTTCGAGAACCAGCCCGCGGCGAAGATCGCCAGACCCCAGCCCGCCGCGCCGAACACCACGAACAGGCCGTGCCGCCGGACCCGGGACGTCCAGCCGCTGGTGAGGCTCAGCACCACCGAACCGACCGATCCGGCCGCGTACATGAGGCCGAGCGACCACTCGGCGTCCAGGTCGTCGGCGAGGAACGGGAAGATCGTGTTGGGGAAGGCGAAGAGCATCGCCGCCAGGTCGATCGCGTACGTCCCCAGCAGCACCGGCCGGCTCCACGCGTAGCGCGCGCCCTCCGCGATGCCGCGCAGCGAGGGCTTGTCCGCCCCCTGCGCGGGCGGCGCCGGCGACAGGCGCAGACAGAGCACCACCGAGACGGCGAACCCGGCGATCGTGATCCCGTACGCGGTCGCGTGACCCGCGTACGCCACCACGACACCCGCCAGCGCCGGACCGGCGATCGCGCCGACCTGCCAGCGCAGGGCGTTGAGCGCGGCGGCGGCCGTGAGCTGGTCGTGCGGCACGATCCGCGCCATCAGCGAGTCCAGCGCGGGGCGCTGGAGCCCGGCGAGCGCGGAGACGCCCGCGGCGACCACGTACAGCGGCCAGAGCATGGGCTCCGGCAGCATCGCGTTCACCAGCAGGATCAGCGCGAGCAGGCCGAGCCCGGCCTCCGTGCCGAGGATCATCCGGCGGCGGTCCACCGCGTCGGCGAGCGCGCCGCCGTAGAGGCCGAAGACGATCAGCGGCACCAGTTCGACGGCGCCCATCGCGCCGACGGCGAGCGGTGAGCCGGTCAGGTCCTTGATCTGGAGGGGCAGCGCGATCATCGCCATGAAGCTGGCGAAGTAGGTGACCAGCCCCTGCACCCACAGCAGCCGGAAATCGGGTGAGGAACGCCATGGCGAGAGGTCGGGCAGCACGGCGGAGAGCTTTGAGGTCACAGAGGGCCATGCTCGGCGTGATGGTCGTCCGGGGCAACCGGATTTGACCAAGATCACAGGTCGGGAGGGTTGCCGGGACGCGCGGCGGGTGGCGGGGAGGGGCTCCGGCCGGGAACCCCGGGGCACCGTGGGGAGGGCCTCCGGCGGGGACGCGGCGGGCGGCTACCAGCGGGGCGGGGGAGGGGCGGTGAGCTGGTCCGCCAGGCGGGACAGCCGGTCCCGCAGCCGGGGCCGGGTGCTGCCGCGCGGCGCCGGTACGCCGTTCTCCCCGGCCGCCGCGCTCACCAGATGCTGCACGGTGTCGATGTCCACCTCGCCCGCCGCCGGGACGGTCAGCGCCTCGTGCGCCAGCCCGTGGACCTCCGGCTCCCCGCCGTCCACGGCGAGCACCGTCGCACCCGCCCGCCGGGCGTCGTGGACGCGTTCGAGCAGGTGCTCGCCGGGCAGCCCCGGCGCCACCAGCAGCAGGGTCTCGCCCCGGCCCGCCGCCTCCAGCCGGCCGAGGCCCACCGCGAGATGCGCCGGGTCGCCGGGGCGCACCCGGTGCCGCACGAGGGTCGGGTTCAGCTCCGGCCGGCCCGACCACGCCGCCTCGTCCACCAGATGGGCCGCCAGGTGCCACGGCTCGTACGCCTCGGTGCCCACCAGCAGCAGACCGCCCCCGCGCCGTTCCACGGAGTCGCGCAGCGCCCCGGCGAAGTGGCGGGCGGCCGCGGGCCAGCGGGTCGTGGCGAGGACCTCGCGGAGCAGCGCGACACGTACGGCATCCATGCCGCCCCATGCTGCCCCGGCCCCGGGGCGGCGCGGGCCCGGTCGCGGCCGGGTCACTCTTTCGGGAGACCTGCCGCGCCCTGGGGAAGCGACCCGACGCGCCAGTAAGGTCGGGCCATGACTTCCACTGAGAACACGGGAACCGCTGCCAAGGCCCCGGCGAAGGACCCCTGGGACCTCCCCGACGTGTCGGACCTCGTCGTCGGTGTGCTCGGCGGCACCGGGGACCAGGGCCGTGGGCTCGCCTACCGGCTCGCCAGGGCCGGCCAGAAGGTGATCATCGGCTCGCGTGCCGCGGAGCGCGCCGAGTCCGCCGCCGCGGAGCTGGGCCTCGGCGTCGAGGGCGCCGACAACGCCGAGTGCGCCCGGCGCAGCGACGTCGTGATCGTGGCCGTGCCGTGGGACGGGCACGCCAAGACCCTGGAGACGCTCCAGAAGGAGCTGGCCGGGAAGATCGTCGTCGACTGCGTCAACCCGCTCGGCTTCGACAAGAAGGGCGCCTACGCCCTCAAGCCGGAGGAGGGCAGCGCCGCCGAGCAGGCCGCCGCCCTGCTGCCCGACTCCCGGGTCACCGCGGCGTTCCACCACCTCTCGGCGGTGCTGCTCCAGGACCCGTCGATCGACGAGATCGACACCGATGTGATGGTCCTCGGCGAGGCCCGCGCGGACACCGACGTGGTGCAGGCCCTCGCCGCGCGGATCCCCGGCATGCGGGGCGTCTTCGCCGGCCGGCTGCGCAACGCCCACCAGGTCGAGTCGCTCGTCGCCAACCTGATCTCCGTCAACCGCCGTTACAAGGCGCACGCCGGGCTGCGCGTCACCGACGTCTGACGCGCCCGCCGCGCCCCCGCCCCCGACACCTCCCCGGTGTCCGGGGCGGGGGCGCGGCGGCGGGCGGGGCATGGGGGACACTGGGGGGACGCACCTCCCCCGACGTCCTGGCGGGCGCGGGAGGCGCCCCCATCCGCAGGACCCGACAGGAGCCGCACCCCATGCCCCGCCTCGCTCTCTACTCCCTCGCCGTCTGTGTGCTCGCCGTCGCCGCGGCGGTGGTGTCCTTCGTCCAGGGCATGTGGTTGGGGATCGTGTGGATCCTGCTCGCCGGCGTCTCGTCGAACATGGCCTGGTACTACCACCGCCGTGCGCGGGCGGAGCGCGAGGCGTCCGCGCACGCCGCCTGAGGGCCGCACCGCCCGGTCAGGGGGCCGTGCAGTACGCGCTCGTGCCCTGCCAGAACATGAAGAGGTCCCGGCCGCACCAGATCTCCGCCTCGCGGACGCCGAAGGCCTCCATCACCGCGTAGACCGCGTCGAAGAAGACGCCGTTCACCGCCGGGATCCACAGCACGACGAACACGGCGAGCAGGCCGAAGGGCGCGATCGGCTCCACCTGCCGCCGCACCGCGTGCGACAGCCACGGCTCGACCACCCCGTAGCCGTCCAGGCCCGGCACCGGCAGGAAGTTCAGGATCGCCGCCGTGACCTGGAGCATCGCGAGGAATGCCAGGGCGAACCGGAACGGCCAGGGCACCCCGTCCAGCGCGCCCAGCCAGAACGGGGCCGTGCACACGAGGGCGAACAGCACGTTGGTCAGCGGACCGGCGGCCGAGATCAGGCTGTGCCGCCAGCGCCCCCGGATGCGGTGGCGCTCGATGAACACCGCGCCGCCCGGCAGACCGATCCCGCCCATGATCACGAACACGACCGGGAGCACGATGCTCAGCAGGGCGTGGGTGTACTTCAGCGGGTTCAGCGTCAGATAGCCCTTGGCGCCGATCGAGATGTCGCCGCTGTGCAGGGCCGTGCGGGCGTGGGCGTACTCGTGGAGACAGAGCGAGACGATCCACGCGCCGACCACGAAGAGGAAGACGGCGAGACCCGGGACGGCCGAGAAGTCCGTCCACACGGCCCAGCCCGACACCGCCGTCACGGCCACGATCCCGAGGAAGACGGGACTGATCCGTCGGTCGCTGTGACGCCGGGCGGCAGTGGTCATGGGCGCGTCTCCTGAACGGGGCGGGGTGCGTGCGGGCCGGGCTCGGCGGCGCGGGGGACGGACCGCGGTGGTGACACGGGGACAACGTGCCCGTCCCCGCGCCGGTTCCTGCCGCCCCGGGGACGCGCCGTCCCGCGCCGCTTCCTGGCGTCTGCCCTGCGCCGGGCTTCGGGAACAATGGGCGGCGTGCGTTTCAGTCTCCTCGGCACCACGCGGGCCGTTCACGACGACGGCAGCCCCGTCGCCCTCGGCGGCGCCCGGCTGCGCGCCCTGCTGACCGTGCTCGCCGAGCGGGCCGGGCGCACGGTGCCCGTGGCCGTCCTCGTCGACGAGGTGTGGGCCGGCGACCCGCCCGCGGACGCCCCCGGGGCGGTGCAGGCGCTCGTGGGGCGCCTGCGGCGGGCGCTCGGCCACGCGGCGGTCGCCTCGGCCGAGGGGGGCTACCGGCTGGTCGCCGACGCGGACGACGTGGACCTCCACCGCTTCGAGCGCCTCACCGCCCAGGGCGTCCGGGCGCTCGCGGACGGCCGCGCGGCCGACGCCGCCGCCGCCCTCGACGAGGCGCTGGCGCTGTGGCACGGGCCCGCGCTCGCCGATCTGCCCGACCGCACCGCCGCCGGGGCCCGCTGGGAGTCCCGCCGCCTGGACGCCCGCCGCGCCCGCCTCGGCGCGGCACTCGCCCTCGGCCGCGCGGAGGAGGCCCTGCCGGAGCTGACCGGGCTGTGCGAGGCCCACCCGCTCGACGAGTCCCTGCACGCCCTGCGCATCCGCGCCCTCCGCGACACCGGCCGCGCCGCGCAGGCCCTCGCCGCGTACGAGGAGGTCCGCCGCGACCTCGCGGCCCGCCTCGGCACCGACCCGGGCCCCGACCTGACCGCCCTCCACACGGCCCTCCTGCGCCCCCGGCACGCCGCGCCGGAGGCGGGCGCGGGCGCGGGCCCCGGCCCGGCCGCGCCGGGGGCGCACCCCGGGTGCGGGGCAGCCGGTGGGCCCGCCCGCCCCGGGGCGCCCGCCCCGGACGCGGGGCACTCCGCGCCCGCGGGCCCGCACACCCCGGGTGCTGGTGTGGACTTCGGCCCGTCCGTGCCGGGCGCCGAGCCCGCGCATGTCCCGGGTGCGGGGCACTCCGCGAGCGCCGGGGCCCCGCCCGCCCCGGGTACCGGGCAGCCGGTGGGGCCGCCCGCCGTAGACGCGCAAGCCCCGGACGCGGGGCACTCCGCGCCCGCGGGCCCGCACGCCCCGGGTGCGGGGCACTCCGCGAGCGCCGGGGCCCCGCCCGCCCCGGATGCCGGGCAGCCCGCGAACCCGCCCGCCCTGGACGCGCACGCCCCGCACGCGGGGCACTCCGCGCCCGCGACCCCGCACACCTCTGGCGCGACGCCCGCGCACACCCCGGGTGCGGGGCACTCCGCGAGCGCCGGGGCCCCGCCCGCCCCGGATGCCGGGCAGCCCGCGAACCCGCCCGCCCCCGGGGCCCAGTACCCGGACGCCCCCGCCCCGCGGGGCAACCTGCGGGCGCGGCTGACGAGTTTCGTGGGGAGGGAGCCCGAGGTGCGGGCCCTCACCGGGGATCTGGGGGCCGCGCGGCTGGTGACGCTGCTCGGGCCGGGCGGGGCGGGCAAGACGCGGCTGTCCCAGGAGGCGGGCGAGGCGCTCGCCGGCCGCTGGCCGGACGGCGTCTGGCTCGCCGAGCTCGCGCCGGTGGACGACCCGGCCACCGTGCCCGAGGCCGTGCTCACCGCCGTCGGCGGGCGCGAGACGGTGCTGCGGGCGGGCGGCGCCGAGGAACTGCGGGCGGCCGACCGGCACGGCGACGACGCCACGACCCGGCTGACCGAGCACTGCGCCCGCCGCCGGATGCTGCTGCTCCTCGACAACTGCGAGCACGTCGTGGACGCGGCCGCGGCCCTGGCGCAGCGGCTGCTGGAGGAGTGCCCCGGGCTGACGGTGCTGGCGACCAGCCGTGAACCGCTGGGCGTCCCCGGGGAGTTGCTGCGCCCGGTGGACCCGCTGCCCGACCCGATGGCGGTCCGGTTGTTCGCCGAACGCGGCGCCTCCGTGCGGCCCGGCTTCCGCGCCGACGCCGACGAGGAGACGGCGTCGGCGGTCGCCGAGATCTGCCGCCGGCTGGACGGCATGCCCCTGGCGATCGAACTCGCGGCGGCCCGGCTGCGCATGCTGACGCCGCGCCAGATCGCGGACCGTCTCGACGACCGGTTCCGGCTGCTCACCACCGGCAGCCGCACCGTCCTGCCGCGGCAGCAGACCCTGCGCGCGGTCGTCGACTGGTCCTGGGACCTGCTCGCCGACGACGAGCGCGCCGTCCTGCGCCGGCTCTCGGTCTTCGCCGGCGGCTGCGACCTGGAGGCGGCGGAGTCCGTCTGCGCCGCGACGGCCGCGACGGCCGAGACGGCCGCGACGGCCGAGACGGCCGAGACGGCCGTGAGCGCCGGTGCCCCCGCCCCGTCCGCCGGTCTGCGCGCGGCCGACGTGGCGGAGGCCGTCGGCGCCCTGGTGGACAAGTCGCTGGTGGTCGCCGAGCCCGCGGACGACGGGCGGATGCGCTACCGGCTGCTGGAGACCGTGGCCGAGTACGCCGGGGAGCGGCTCGACGAGGCCGGGGAGCGGGCCGGGGCCGAGTGGCGCCACCTCGTGCACTACCGCGAACTGGCCCGCACCACCGACCCCGAGCTGCGCGGGCACGGTCAGCAGGCCGCCCTCGGCACGCTGCGCCGCGAGTACGAGAACCTGCGCGCCGCCGTCCGCCGGGCCGTCGCCCGCGGCGCGGAGCAGGAGGCGCTGTGCCTGGTCATCTCCCTGTCCTGGTACTGGCAGATGCGCGATCTGCGGTCCGACGCCCGCCAGTGGACGGGCATGGTCGCCACCCTGCACGAGGACCCGTTCGCCTCCCCGCCGCGGCCCGCGCCCCCGCTGACCGCACGCTGCACCGACGAACCGCCGCCCTTCGCGCCGGAGATGCTGGCCGAGGCCAGACGCCAGGTCGCGCTGATCCGGATGGTCAGCATGGACTACGGCGCCGAGGACTGGACCGCCCCCGACAGGACGAAGTGGCTGGAGAGCGTCGTCGGCGTGTACGACCCCGGTCTGCCGCAGGCGTGCCGCTTCCCGGCCTCGCTCTGGTTCTACGCCGTGCTGCTGACGGGTGACGGCGCACGGGTGGGCGACATCCTGAACGAGAGCGTGCGCACCGCCGAGGCGGCGGGCCACCCCTGGGACCTCGCCGTCACGCTCCAGCAGCGCGCCAACCTCCTCGCCAACCGCGCCCAGTGGGCGGGGGACGCGCTCCGGGACGCCGACCGCAGCCTGGAGATCTTCGAGCGGCTCGGGGACGCCTGGGGCATCGCCGAGGCGCTGTCGTCGCGGGCGGAGGCGCACGAGCGGCGCGGCGAGTTCGAGCGGGCCGCCGCGGACTGCCGGGCGGCGATCACCCATGCGCGCCGGGTCGGCGTCGGCGGCCAGGTGGACCTGCTGCGCGCCCGGCTCGCCAACACCCTCGCCGAGAGCGGGCACACCGGCGAGGCCGAGGCGATCCTGCGGGACGTCGTCACCGGCGGCGGCGAGGCGGCGCACGAGGCGCTGCCCGCCGCCCGTCTCTTCCTCGCGGTGCTGCTGGGCCGCACCGGGCGGACCGGCGAGTCCAGGGAGCAGCTCCGTCTGCTGAGCGAGGACCTGAACGGGGAGACGCTGGTGCTCTTCCAGGCCATGGTCACCGGCATGGTGGCCTGGCTGGACCTCCGGGAAGGCCTGGTCGCCGAGGCGCTCGCCGGGGCGCGGGCGGCGCTCGTGACGGCGATGGAGCCGCTGTCGATGACCATCGCCCCGCAGCTTCCGGCGATGCACGTGCTCACCGCGGCCGGCGCGCTGATCGCCCTCGACACGGACGCGGCGCGCAGGGGCGCGCGGCTGGTCGGCGCGCACGCCGGTCTGCTGCCGCCCGGCCATGTCGCCACCGTGACGGAACGCGACGACCTGCGCCGGGTCGAGGAGGCCGCCCGCGCCCGGCTCGGCGACGACTTCGCCGCCCTGTACGAGGAGGGGGCCGCCCTCACCCTGGAGGAGGCCGCCGCCCTCGTCCGCGCCCCGCAGGGGCCGGCCACGACCACGGACCGGCCTGCCCCGTAGCCCCCGGCGGGCGGACCGGCCGGCCCCGTAGCCCCCGGCCCCGGGTGACCGCCGCCGCACCGGACGGGTGCCGGGCACCCGTCCGTCAGGTCTTGCGGCGGAAGCGGGCGACCGCCAGCGGGGCGGTGACCACCGTGATGCCCACGGCCCAGGCCAGCGTCACCCAGACCGAGTGGGCGACCGGGCCGCCGCCCACCAGCGCGCGGGCCGCGTCGGCCAGGTTCGACAGCGGGTTGTAGTCGGTGAAGGTCTTCAGCCAGCCCGGCATCGACTCCGTGGGGGTGAAGATCGACGAGCCGAACTGCAGGGGCATCAGCACGAGCATCGCCACTCCCTGGACGGACTGGGCGGTCTGCATGGTCAGACCGAGCAGGATGAAGATCCACATCAGCGAGGCGCCGAACGCCATGGACAGGGCGACGGCCGCGAGCAGCCCGAAGGCGGACGTCTCGACCTGCAGGCCGAGCAGGAAGCCCATGGCCAGCAGGATCGTGATCGCGATCAGCATCCGGCCGGCCTCGACGACGATCTTGGCGATCAGCACCGAGGAGCGGGCGATGGGCATGGTCCGGAACCGGTCCATCACGCCCTTGCGGAAGTCGTCGTTGATGCCGGTGCCGACGGCCATGGCGATGTTCATGCCCATCATGGCCATCAGCCCGGGGACCAGGTAGCTGACGTATGCGTCCTGGTTGCCCTTGCCGGAGATCGCGCCGCCGAAGACGTACACGAACAGCAGCGTGAAGACGACCGGCATCAGCAGGACGTCGAACATCGACTCCGGGTCCTGCTTGATCTGGAGGGCGTTGCGGCGGACGAGTGCGCCGATGTGCCGCAGGTTGGCCCGCAGTCCGATCCGCCCCTCCGAGGCGGGGACGGCGGTGGGGACGGTGATCGCTGCCGCGCTCATGCCGCGACCTCCTCGGGGATCGTGCCGCTGACGGCGGGGGCGGCGGGCGTGGTGCGCTCGCCGGTGACGGCGAGGAACACCTCGTCCAGGCTGGGCAGTTGGGTGGCGATGTGGGCGATGCCGAAACCGTGTCCGGCGAGCAGGCCCACCACCGCGGTGAGCTGTTCGTCGGTGAGGATCGGCACATGGAGCTGTGCCTCGTCGGGCACGGCCTGCACGCCGCCGACCCCGTCGAGCCCGGCCTCGGTCACCGCCCGCGCCATGGCGGGCAGATGGGCCGGGTCGCTCGGCCTGATCAGCAGCGTCCGGCCGCCGACGGTGCCCTTCAGCTCGTCGACCGTGCCGCCGGCGATGACCCGTCCGCGGTCGATGACGGTGAGCTCGTCGGCGAGCTGCTCCGCCTCCTCCATGTACTGGGTGGTGAGCAGCACGGTCGCGCCTTCGGCGACCATCCGCCGGACCTCGTCCCAGACCTCGTTGCGGGTGCGCGGGTCGAGCCCGGTGGTGGGCTCGTCCAGGTACAGCACCGCGGGGCGGCCGATCATCGAGGCGGCCAGGTCGAGCCGGCGCCGCATGCCCCCGGAGTACTGCACGGCCGGACGCTTCGCGGCCTCGGTGAGGGAGAAGCGCTCCAGCAGCTCGTCGGCGCGGGTGCGGGCGTCCTTGCGGGACAGGTCGAGCAGCCGCCCGATCATGTACAGGTTCTCCCGGCCGGAGAGCTTCTCGTCGACGGAGGCGTACTGGCCGGTGAGCCCGATCCGGCGGCGGAGCTGCCGCGGCTGGCGCACCACGTCGCAGCCGGCGACGACGGCGTGCCCGGCGTCGGGGACGATCAGGGTGGAGAGGCAGCGGACGAGGGTGGTCTTGCCGGCGCCGTTGGGGCCGAGGACACCGAGCACGGTGCCCTCGCGGACGTCGAGGTCCACGCCGTCCAGCGCCTTCGTGTCGCCGTAGTGCTTCACGAGGCCCCGGACCTCGACGGCGTGCTTGTCGATGCGTGTCATGGCAACGACGATGCCGGGGCCCGCCGACAGACCCCCGACAGACCGCCGACAGACCGCCGACGGGGTGCCGACAGGCCGGTGCCGGCCCGTCGGCACCCCGCGCCCGGGTACGCCGGGGGAGGCCCGCGGCGTACCGTGGAAGACGGACTCGGGAGCGTCCTCACGGAGCCAGGAGGCGGTTCCCATGGCGGGAATCGTGAGCAGGAACTTCGACGCGGCGGACGAGACCCGCCCGTTCGAGGAGGGCAAGGGGAGGCTGGACCTCCTCAACACCGATCACGGCCCGGTCGGCAGGGCCGTCTTCGAACCGGGCTGGCGCTGGTCCTCCCACGTCAAGCCCCTCGCGGGCACCGAGAGCTGCATGGCGGCGCACGTCGGCTACCTGGCCAGCGGCCGGATGAAGATCGTCATGGACGACGGCGAGAGTGCCGAGGTGGGCCCCGGCGACTTCATCTCGATCGCCCCCGGGCACGACGCGTGGACCCTCGGCGACGAGGCGTGCGTGGTGCTCGACTGGGCCGGCTTCGGCGACTACGCCAAGCGGTAGCCGCCCGCCCGGCACGGCCGGGGACAGGCGACAGCCCGCCGACGGGGGAAGATCGGCGGGCTGTCGTGGTGCCGGAGATGGTCAGTGGAAGGTGTGCTCCGCCGCCGGGAACTCGCCGCCCGCGACGTCCTCGGCGAAGGCCCGCGCCGCGTCGCCGAGGGTCTGGCGCAGGTTCGCGTACTGCTTGGTGAAGCGCGGCACCTTGCCGCCCGTCAGGCCCGCCATGTCCGTCCACACCAGGACCTGGGCGTCGGTGTGCGGGCCGGCGCCGATGCCGATGGTGGGGATGTGCAGGGAACGGGTCACCTCGGCGGCGACCTCGGCGGGCACCAGCTCCAGCACGACGGCGAACGCGCCCGCGTCCTGTGCGGCCTTGGCGTCCCGCAGCAGCCGGTGGGCCGCCTCGTCGCCGCGGCCCTGGACGCGGTAGCCCATGGTGTTCACCGACTGCGGGGTCAGGCCCAGGTGCGAGACGACGGGGATGCCCGACTCGACGATGAGCTCGGTCTGCGGGAGGGAGCGCTCGCCGCCCTCCAGCTTCACCGCGCCGACGCCCGCCTCCTTCACCAGCCGGGTGGCGTTGCGCAGCGCCTGGACGGGGCCCTCCTGGTAGGAGCCGAAGGGCAGGTCGCCGACGATCAGCGCGCGCCGGGTGCCGCGGACGACCGCCGCGGACAGGACGGTCATCTCGTCCATCGTCACCGGCACGGTGGTCTCGTAGCCGAGGTGGCAGTTGCCCGCGGAGTCGCCGACCAGCATGACCGGGATGCCGGCCTCGTCGAAGACGGACGCGGTCATCGCGTCGTAGGCGGTGAGCATGGCCCACTTCTCGCCGCGCTCCTTGGCGCGGGCGATGTCGTGGACGGTGGTGCGGCGGTTGCGGGTGCCCCCGTAGAGCGACTTGGTGCCCTCGGCGGGCGGAGTGGCGGCGGTGGCGTTCTGCGCAGCCTGAAGCGTCATGGCTGATCGGCTCCTTGTTTCGTCATCTCGAGGCGCCCTGACGGCGTCCCCGGACCGCCTCCATGGTGGCACTTCGTGCCGCCCCGGCGGAAGGGGGCCCGCCGCGGGGCCCGGCACCACCCGGTAATCCCGCAGGTGACAGCGGTGCCGCCGCCCCCGGACGGCCCCGCCCGACCCCCGCGAATGTGCGCGTTTCGTCACAGGGACGGCCCCTGCGGCAGAGCCAGGAACCCCCCGCGCCCACCCTTCGTCATCGCATCAGTACGGCCGTCCCCGGTGCCCGGCGCGCGACGGGGAGGCCACCGGTCTTCGCCCCCGGCGCGCGAGGGTTCTAGGGTCCTTGCAGGACCCGGTGCCCGAGCCCCGGCCGCGGGACGGCGGACCGGTGTGACAGCACGGCAGTGAGCACGGCAGTGAGGACGGCTACATGGCGCAGGCGTACACGACGGAGACGGGGAACGGCGTGTCCCAGACGCGGCCGGCCGGCTCCCGGCTGCGGGGCCTGCTCGACCGGTGGCGGGGCGACCGGGGCATCTGGCGCCGGGGCGCGCTGCTGGCGGTGTTCGCGGTGCTGATCGCGCTGGTGATGATCCTGCACGCGCAGATCCCCAACCGGATCGGCAATCTCGGCAGCCTGGTCGAGACGTTCCTGCCGTGGTCCGGGGTGTTCGTGCCGCTGATCCTGGTGGGCGCCGCGGTGCGCCGGTCCGCGACCGCGATGGTGGCCGTCCTGCTGCCGCTGGTCGTCTGGCTGAACCTCTTCGGCGGGCTGCTGACCGGCAAGTCCGCCGCCACCGGCGGCGATCTGACCGTCGCCTCGCACAACGTGAACGCCGGCAACCCCGACCCGGCCGGCACCGCGCGCGAGGTGGCCGCCTCGGGGGCCGACGTCCTCGCGCTCCAGGAGCTGCCCGCCGGCCAGGTCGGCACCTACGAGAAGGCGCTGGCGGAGGCGTACCCGTACCACGTGGTCGAGGGCACCGTCGGCCTGTGGAGCAGGTACCCGCTCACCGGCGAGGCCCCGGTGGACATCCGGCTCGGCTGGGACCGCGCCCTGCGCGCGACGGTCATGGTGCCCGGCAAGCCGGTGGAGGTGTACGTGGCGCACCTGCCGTCGGTGCGGGTGAAGCTGAACGCGGGCTTCACGGCCGGGCAGCGCGACGCGAGCGCGGACGCCCTGGGCGAGGCGATCGCCGGATCGCGGCACGAGCGGATCGTGCTCCTCGGCGACCTCAACGGCACCATGAACGACCGCTCGCTCAACGCGGTGACCTCGCAGATGCGCTCGACCCAGGGCGCGGCGGGGGACGGGATGGGCTTCAGCTGGCCGGCCGCCTTCCCGATGGCGCGGATCGACCAGATCATGGTCCGCGGTGTCGAGCCGGTCTCCTCGTGGACCCTGCCGCGCACCGACAGCGACCATCTCCCCGTGGCGGCGCGCGTCACCCTGTGACGGCCCCCGCGGGGGAGGGGACGCGGTGGCGCCGGGGCGGGGTGACGGATGCGGGGCGCGCGGTGTGAGTTCCGTCGCGTCCCGGCGTTCGCAACCCGGTGTTCACCGGCGGGAACGAAACCTCTGGGAGAATTTGTTCCGGTCAAGAACTTATGGTGGGGTCCGTGCTGACCGGGCCACCCCGCCGCCCGCCCGGACACCCCCTCGGAAAGGTCCCCGCTCCATGCCCACGGCGCTGCTCGCCCTCGCCCTCTCCGCCTTCGGCATCGGGACCACCGAATTCGTCATGATGGGCCTCCTCCCGGAGGTCGCCGGGGACCTGGGCACCTCGGTCCCCACCGCCGGATACCTGGTGTCCGCCTACGCCCTCGGCGTCGTCGTCGGCGCCCCGCTGCTCACCGCCTTCGGCTCCCGCGTCCCGCGCAAGCGGATGCTGCTGCTCCTGATGGCGCTGTTCACCGTCGGCAACCTCGCCTCCGCCCTCGCGCCCGGCTTCGCCACGCTGCTCGCCGGCCGGGTGCTCGCCGGGCTGCCGCACGGCGCCTTCTTCGGCGTGGGCGCCGTCGTCGCAGCCCGGCTGGTCGCCGAGAACCGGCAGGCCAGGGCCGTGGCCACGATGTTCCTCGGACTGACGGTCGCCAACATCGTCGGCGTGCCCGCGGCCACCGCCCTCGGCCAGCACCTCGGCTGGCGCGCCACCTTCCTGGTGGTCACCGCCATCGGCCTGGTCTCCATGGCCGCCCTCGCCCGGCTGATCCCGGCCGGCGAGCCCGAGACCCACCGGGGCATCGGCCGGGAGCTGCGCGCCCTCGGCGACCGGCAGGTGCTGCTGGGCCTGCTCACGGCCGTCTTCGGCTTCGCGGGCGTCTTCGCCGTCTACTCGTACCTGGCCTCCATGACCACCGAGGCCATGGGCTTCGGCGAGTCCGCGGTCACCCTGGTCCTCGCCCTCTTCGGCATCGGCATGACCCTGGGCGCGCTGGCGGCCGGACCGCTCACCGACCGGGCGCTGCGGCCCACCCTCTACGGCTCGCTCGCCGCGCTGGCGGTGGTGCTCACCGCGTTCCCGTTCGCCGTGCGGATCCCGTGGCTCGCGCTGGTCACCGTGGTCGTCCTCGGCGCGGTCGGCTTCCTGACCACGACCCCGCTCCAGATGCTGGTCATGCGCAAGGCCCAGGACGCGCCGACCCTCGCGTCCGCCTCCAACCACTCCGCGTTCAACCTCGCCAACGCGGGCGGCGCCTGGCTCGGCGGCGTGGCCATCGCGGCCGGCTGGGGCTGGACCTCGCCCGCCTTCGTCGGCGCCGGGCTCACCGTCGTGGGCCTGGCCGTCGCCGTCGTCGCCGGACTGCTGGACCGGGGCCGGACGGCGAAGGGGGCCTCCCGCCTCGTGGCGGGAAGCCCCCTCGGTGCGGAGCAGCCGGTCAGCCCGTCGTCTCGCGCCAGCGGTTCGTGATCGGCAGCCGCCGGTCCTTGCCGAACCCCTTCGCCGAGATCTTGGTACCCGGCGGGTACTGGCGCCGCTTGTACTCGGCCGTGTCCACCATCCGCAGCGTCTTCGCCACCAGCTCCTCGTCGAAGCCGGCCGCCACGATGGCGTCCTTGCCCTGGTCCCGGTCGACGTACAGCTCCAGGATCCGGTCCAGCACGTCGTAGTCGGGCAGCGAGTCGGTGTCCACCTGGCCGGGGCGCAGCTCGGCGCTCGGCGGCTTGCTGATCGACGCCTCGGGGATCGGCGGGGTCTGGCCCCGCTCCTCGGCGGCGCGGTTGCGCCACTTCGCGAGCCGGAAGACGGTCGTCTTGTAGACGTCCTTGATCGGCCCGTACGCGCCGACCGAGTCGCCGTAGAGGGTCGAGTAGCCCACCGCCAGCTCGGACTTGTTGCCCGGCGCGAGCACGATGTGGCCCTCCTGGTTGGAGACCGCCATCAGCATCGTGCCGCGCAGCCGCGACTGGAGGTTCTCCTCGGCCAGCCCGGTCAGCCCCAGCGAGCCCATGTACGCGTCGAACATCGGCTCGATCGGCACGGTGCGGAAGTTGAGCCCGGTGCGGCGGGCCAGCTCGGCCGCGTCGTCCTTGGAGTGGTCCGAGCTGTACTTGGACGGCATGGAGATGCCGTACACGTTCCGCGCGCCCAGCGCGTCGCAGGCGATGGCGGCGACGAGCGCGGAGTCGATGCCGCCGGAGAGGCCCACCAGCACCGAGCTGAAGCCGTTCTTCGCCGCGTAGGCGCGCAGCCCCACCACCAGGGCCGTGTACACCTCCTCGTCGTCGTCGAGCCGGTCGGCGTACCCGCCGGTGAGCTCCGCCCCGTAGGCCGGCAGCGGCTCCTCGGAGAGCACCACGCGGTCGATGCGCAGCCCGTCGTCCACCACACCGGTCGCCGGCTCGGCCGCCGCGGCGGGCAGGTCCAGATCGAGCACCACGCTGCCCTCGGCGAACTGCGGGGCACGCGCGATCACCTCGCCGTCGGCGCCGACCACGATCGAGTCGCCGTCGAAGACCAGCTCGTCCTGGCCGCCGATCATCGCGAGGTACGCGGTGGTGCAGCCGGCCTCCTGGGCCCGCTTGCGCACCAGTTCCAGCCGGGTGTCGTCCTTCTCCCGCTCGTACGGCGAGGCGTTGATCGACACCAGCAGCCCGGCGCCGGCGCTGCGGGCCGCCGGGACGCGCCCGCCCTCCTGCCACAGGTCCTCGCAGATCGCCAGGGCCACGTCCACGCCGTGGACCCGGATCACCGGGAGCGTGTCGCCGGGGACGAAGTAGCGGAACTCGTCGAAGACGCCGTAGTTGGGCAGGTGGTGCTTGGCGAAGGTCAGCGCGACCTCGCCGCCGTGCAGCACCGCCGCGGCGTTGCGCGGGGCGCCGGCCGGCTGGCCGTACCGGACGCTGCCGCTCTCCGAACGGTCCAGGTAGCCGACGATCACCGGCAGCCCGCCGAAGCCCTCGTCCGCCAGCCGCGCGGCGAGCGCCCGCAGCGCGGAACGGGAGGCCTCGACGAAGGAGGACCGCAGGGCCAGATCCTCGACGGGGTAGCCGGTCAGCACCATCTCGGGGAACGCGACGAGATGCGCCCCCTGTTCGGCGGCGTGCCGGGTCCAGTGCACGATCGCCTCGGCGTTGCCGGCGAGGTCGCCGACGGTCGAGTCGATCTGATTCAGGGCGAGACGTAGTTGAGGCACGCCGCCCAGTGTAATCGTCTGACTGACGCGATGTCCCGCGCGGGGGGTGTGCGCGCGGGGCGCGCGGGGCTGGACGGGCCTGTGGGGCGCTCGCCCGGGTCCGGGGGGCGCGGTCCGGGGCGGGCGGCCTTCGGCGCGCGAGGTCCGGTACCGGGTCCCGGAGTGCGGGGGTCCGGTCCCGGGGCGGGTGCGGGGGCGCCGGAGGTCCGGTCCTGGTCGCGGTCGCGGTCGTGGGGCGGGTGCCGGGGCGCCGAGGGTCCGGACCTGGTTCCGGTGGCGGTTCCGGTCCCCGGGGCGGGCGCTGGGGGCGTCAGGGGCCCGTTCCTGGGGCGGGCGGCGGGGCGCCGGGAGTCCGTCCCGTGCCCGGGGCGCCGGGAGTCCGTCCCGTGCCGGCCCGGCGCGGGCTGCGGCACGGGGCGGGCGGACTCCCGCGGTGGTGCGTGCGTGCGGGCGGGGCCCCGGGGCCCTGCCCGCATGGGGCGCCACCGGCGCCGGCGGTCAGCGGGGGCCGCTGTGCGCGTAGACCTGCTCCGTCCACCGGGCGATCTGCGGCGCGTTCAGGTGCTGGGCCAGGTCCGCCTCGCTGATCATCCCGACCAGGCGCTTCTCCTCGATGACCGGCAGCCGCCGGATCTGGTGCTCCTGCATCTCGTGGAGCACGGCGTCGACGTCCGCTCCGGCGTCGACCCAGCGCGGCGTCCCCTGGGCCATCTCACCCGCGGTCACCCGCGCCGGGTCGTGGCCCATGGCCACGCAGCCGACCACGATGTCCCGGTCCGTGAGAATGCCGCAGAGCCGCTCGTTCTCGTCGGCGATGGGCAGGGCGCCGACGTCCAGCCGGCGCATCAGCTGCGCCGCCCGGTCGAGGGTCTCGTGGGCGGGGATCCACTGGGCCCCCGGGTGCATGATGTCCTTGGCCGTCGTCATGAGGTGTGCCTCCTGGATGCCGTAGGCCCCGAGCCATGCCATTGTCGATGGGCCGTTCGGCGTACGCGACCGGGGACGACGGGACCGGCGACACGGCCCCGCGCCCTGGCCCCGGTCCGGCGCCCGGGCCCCGCGCCCTGGCCCCGGTCCCGCGCCCGGAACTCCGCGCGCCGGTCCCCGGCTCGGGCCCCGCGCCCGGGACCCCGCCCCCGAAACGGCCACGCGGTCCCCGCGCCCCGCCCCTGCCACCCGCCCCCCGCAAGCCGACGGCCCGCCCCGCGGGTGCGGGGCGGGCCGTCGTGCCGGCCGGGGCCGGGGTCAGACCAGCGGCTGCGCGCCGCGCTTCTTCAGCAGGCCGACCATCAGCTCCACCTCCGAGCGCTGGGCGTCCACCATGCCCTGGGCGAGCGACCGCTCGGTGCCGACCTCGCAGAGCCGCACACAGCCCTCGGCCATCGCCACACCGCCGTTGTGGTGGGTGATCATCAGCTGGAGGTAGTAGATCTCGGCCTCCTTGCCGTCCAGCCCCGCCAGCTTCGCCATCTCGGCCTTGGTCGCCATCCCCGGCATCAGCGGGGCGTCCTCGGCGTCGTCGGCGGCCCCGCCGTGGCCGGCGTGACCGGACGTGCCGCCGTCCCCGTGCATCCAGGCCATCGGCTCGCTGCCGGCCTCGACCTTGGGCAGGCCCCACAGGTCGAGCCAGCCCAGCATCATGCCGCGCTGGTTCGCCTGGGTGTTGGCGATGTCGTAGGCCAGCCTGCGGACCTCCTCGTCGTCGGTCCGGTCGCGGACGACGAACGACATCTCGACGGCCTGCTGGTGGTGGACCGACATGTCCCGCGCGAAGCCCGCGTCCGCGGAGGCGGACGACGGGGTGCTCGCGGCCGGCGTGCCGCCGCCCGCGGAGGCCACCGTGGCGGCGCCCGCGAACAGCAGCGCGAGCACGACGGCCGTGACCGCGGCCCAGTGCGTGCGGGTCATGCCCATCACTTGCCGCTCAGTCCGCCGGTGCAGGCGGCGCCGGGCTCCGGCGTCTGCGGGCCCTGCACGTACTTGGTGAAGAACTGGTTCACCCGCGGGTCGTCGGCGGAATCGACGGCCACCTGCTTGCCCCAGGCGCTGAGCATGATCGCGCCCTTCTGGTCCTTGTACGGGCTCATCAGGGTGAACGGGGTCTCCTTGACCTTCTCCCCGAGCTTCTTCACATCGGCCTCGGCGGCCTTGTCGGAGTAGGTCACCCAGACCGCGCCGTGCTCCAGGGAGTGGACCGCGTTCACGTCCGGTATCGCCTCGGTGTAGACGTCGCCGTCGCAGTTCATCCACACCTGGTTGTGGTCGCCGCCGACCGGGGGCTTCATCTCGTAGGTCACCGCGGTGTCCACGTGGTTGCGGCCCAGCTTCTTCGCGTCCCAGCTCTGCTCGCCGGTGACGGGCGCCTTCGCCGCGGCGGCCTCCTTGTCCTGCTCGTCCGACTTCTTGTTCAGGACGAACGCGCCGAAGCCGACGAGGGCGGCGACGACGACGGTGCTGACGCTGATGGTGATGATGCGGTTGCGGCGCTCACGGGCCTGCTCGGCCTTGCGCATCTGCTCTACGCGGGCCCGGCGCTCGTTGGTCGTGTTGCGGGAAGCCATGGTGGGGTCGTCCTTCGTGAGGATGGGGGATCTGCGGTGTGCGTCTGTACGTGTGCCGGGTGGCGTGCGGGCCGTGTCACGTCCGCAGCACTTGAAGGACGTGCAGATCGGGCGCGCGGGGCTGCGCCGCGGAGTGCCGGTGGCCGCCGGGGGGCGCGGGCGGCACGGTGTACGGCGGCTCGGCGGCGGCCTGGAGCGGGGTGTCGAGCGGTGGCGCGGTGAGCACGGCCGGGCTCAGCACGGGCATCAGCCCGCAGCCGCCCCGGTCGTACGGGCAGCCGAAGGTGGGCGTCCGGTCGTGCCCGGGGGCGGCGGAGAAGACGCCGCGGCCCTCGCCGGCCGGGTGGTGCGCGGGCGCGGGGCCGGTCCCGGTGCCGAGACAGAGGAAGAGCGCGCCGACGAGCGTCGCCACGGCACTCACCAGAGCCGTGGGACGCACACGGTGCGCGACGCGGACCCCCCGCGAACCCCTCATGGCCCGAGATCGTAGTGGGCGAGGGGAAGGGCCGGGAGGGCTGGTCCGTACCGGGCGCCGATCCCTCGGCGCCGAGAGCGGGACAAGCGGGTACGAAGCGCCCAAGTGTGCCACCGGTGAGGGGCGGGGCCCCTCGCCCGGGCACGGCGGAGGGGCCCCGCCGCGTCACACGGCGGAGCCCCTTCCCCTTCGGCCTTCGCGCCGCCGGGATCAGACCCGCTGCGACTCCCGCCCGCGGTCCGCGGCGGGCTCCCCGGTCCCGGTCCCGGTCGCGGTCCCGGTCGGGGGCGGGTCGCCGGCCGCCGTCGCGGCAGCATCCGCCGTCGCGGCACCGTCGGCCGCTCCGGCACGGGCCGTGAACAGCCGTCCCGGCCACCAGAACCACCGGCCGAGGTCCAGCGCGAGCGCCGGCACCAGCACGGTGCGGACGAGGAAGGTGTCCAGCAGCACCCCGATGCCCACCAGCACGCCGAGCTGGGCCATCGTCACCAGCGGCAGCACCGCGAACACGGCGAACGTCGCCGCCAGCACCACACCGGCGCTGGTGATCACGCCGCCCGTGGTGGTCAGGCCCTCCAGCACGCCCCGCCCGAGACCGAGGCGCTGCGCCTCCTCCCGGACCCGGTGCATCAGGAAGATGTTGTAGTCGATGCCGAGGGCCACCAGGAACACGAAGCCCATCAGCGGGATCGACCAGTCCACCCCCGCGAAGCCGAGGACGTGCTCGAAGAGCAGGTTGGACGCGCCGAGGGCCGCGAAGTACGAGATCACCACGGTGGCCAGCAGCAGGACCGGCGCGACGAGGGACCGCAGCAGCCCCACCAGCACCAGCAGCACGACCACCAGCACGGCCGGGATGACGGTGCGCAGGTCCCGGTCGGCGGCCCGCTGGGTGTCCAGCGCCTGCGCCGTGGTGCCGCCGACCAGGGCGTCCGCCCCCTCGACGGCGTGGGCCGCGGTGCGCAGCGCGTCCACGGTCTGCTTGGCGGCGTCCGAGTCCGGTGCGTCGGCGAGCACGACCCGGAGCGTGGCGAGCCGTCCGTCCGCGGTGCGCTCGCCGGCGTCGACGCGCGCCACCCCCTCGACGTCCGCGAGGGCGGCCCCGACCGCCCCGGCCCGGGCCGCGTTCGTCACTACGGTGGCGGGGTCGGACGCGCCGGACGGGTAGTGCGCCGAGAGGCGCTCCTGAACGACGACCGACTCGGGCTCGTCCTGGAACATCTCGGCCTGGGTGAGGCCCAGCGAGATCCCGGTCGCGCTCAGCGCCAGCACACCGGTCACCGCGACGGACATCAGCCACGACCAGCGCGGACGGCGGGCCACCGCGCCGCCGATGCGCGCCAAGACGGTGACCTGCTTCCGGACGGGCGTGCCGAGCCGCGGGACGAAGGGCCAGAACACCCAGCGCCCGGCGATCACCAGCAGGGCGGGCAGCACGGTGACCATGGCCAGGAAGCCGCAGACCACGCCGATCGCGCCGACGAGCCCGAGGGAACGCGAGGAGTTGATGTCGGCGAGCGACAGGCAGGCCAGGCCGACCGCGATCGTGCCGGCGGAGGCGAGCACGGCCGGGCCCGAGCGGCGCAGCGCCAGCCGCATCGCCGTGTGCCGGTCCTCGTGGCGGTGCAGCTCCTCGCGGTAGCGGGCGATCAGCAGCAGGGCGTAGTCCGTGCCGACACCGAAGACGAGGACCATCAGGATGCCCGCGCTCTGCGGGTCGACCGGCAGCCCGGCGTGCTTCGCCAGCAGATAGGTGCACACCTGGGTGAGGACGGCGGCGAAGCCGACGGCCAGCAGCGGGAAGAGCCACAGCACGGGGCTGCGGTAGGTGATGAGCAGCAGCACGGCGACCACCAGCGCGGTGGCGAGCATCAGGGTCGAGTCCAGCGAGCCGAAGACGGCGACCTGGTCCATCAGGGAGCCGGCCGGGCCGCCGACCGCGACGTCGAGACCGGGCGGGGCGTTGGCGGCGGCGATGTCGCGGATCTTCTCGACCCGGTTGCCGAGGTCGTCGCCGAGCGGCACGACCACCATCAGCGCCTTGCCGTCGTCGGAGGGCAGCGCCGGGGACATCCGCTGCCCCGGGGCGACGTGCTCGGCGAAGGCGCGCCGGTCCGCCTCGGCCTTGGCGCGGGCGTCCGCCCCGAGGGCGCCGTCCGTGCTGTAGACGGCGACGACGGGCATGATCTCGTCGGTGCGGAACCGCTCCAGCTCGGTGTTGACCCGGGCCGACTCGGCCCCGCGCGGCAGGAAGGCGTTGGGCCCGGTGTCCTCGACCTCGCCGAGCTTGCCGGCGAGCGGGCCGAGGGCGACGGCCAGGATCACCCAGCCGACCAGGACCAGCCACTTCGTACGCCGTCCGCCCGGCGCTGATGCCAGGCGCTTGATCAGCGCTTTCATGAGTAGTCTCCTGTGTGTGGAGTGAGTGGCACACCGCTGCGCGCCGTGGCGCGACGGGTTTGCAGACCTGCCGCGGGGCGGGCGATGTGCCTGGGACGTGATCTCCATGGGTACGGCCGGGAGTTGCAGCTCCTGGCCGTACCGCGTGAGGGGGCGCCGCACCGTTGGAGGGGGCGCCCTGGCGGGCGCGTCACTCGATCTCGCGCATCATCCGTTCCATCGAGGTGAGCGAGGACCTGGTCTGGGTCAGCTCGTCCAGGGTGCGCCGGTGCAGTTCGGTGCTGTCCTCCAGCAACTGCGCGTACTTCTCGGCGAGTTTGCGGTACTCGGTGTCGCGCGTCGCCAGCGCGCGGGCCCGCCAGGTCGCTGCGACCTGCCAGACGATGACGATGCACAACAGGAAGGCCCCGGCGGCCCCGACCGCTCCGACCACGTCGCCGCTCATTCCGCCTTCTCCTTCATCGCGTCCTTGTCCTTGTCCTTCTCGTCGCCCTTGTCGCCGGCCGGGCCCCTGGCCTCGTCCGTGAGCGTGTGCGCCGCCCGCGCGACGACCTCCGGGGTCAGCGCGTAGCAGAACGGCGTGAGCTCGAAGTACTTCATCGCCTTGCCGCCGTCGGAGAGCTCCAGCTCGCCGCGGACCAGCCCGGCCGCCTCCAGCCGCTGCAGGTGCATGTGCAGCAGGGGGCGCCCGATGGCCAGCTCCCGGGCGAGCCGGCTCACGTAGTCGCGGCCGTCGAGCAGGGCCGCGACGATCCGCATCCGGTGCGGATTGCCCAGGGCGGTGAGGATCTTCAGCAGCGCGTCGCCCGTGAGCTCCGGGCCCGCTTCCGGGTCCGGGTTCTCGCTCATCGCGCCCCCTTCTCTCGGGTGTGTCAGTTCAGGCTGACACACCCCGGGAGGACGTGTCAAAGAAACCTGACACATGTCCGGGTCGAGTGAGGGACCCCTCAGGGTCGTCCCCGGGTGTGCCCTGACACACAATGGGCTGAGCCGCGGTGCGCGCAACGCGCCTGAAACCCGGGAATGGCATCCTCGGGGCGGCAGCACGCGGCGGGACCGGCAACGATGGGTGGAATTCTCGAATGGACAAGCAGCAGGAATTCGTGCTCCGCACGCTCGAAGAGCGCGACATCCGCTTCGTGCGCCTGTGGTTCACCGACGTGCTGGGCTTCCTGAAGTCCGTCGCCGTGGCGCCCGCCGAGCTGGAGCAGGCCTTCGACGAGGGCATCGGCTTCGACGGCTCGGCGATCGAGGGCTTCGCCCGTGTATACGAATCGGACATGATCGCCAAGCCGGATCCGGCCACCTTCCAGATCCTCCCGTGGCGCGCCGAGGCCCCCGGCACCGCCCGGATGTTCTGCGACATCCTCATGCCGGACGGCTCCCCGTCCTTCGCCGACCCGCGCTTCGTGCTCAAGCGGATCCTCGCCAAGACCTCGGACCTGGGCTTCACCTTCTACACCCACCCCGAGATCGAGTTCTTCCTGCTCAAGGACAAGCCCGTCGACGGCAGCCGCCCCACGCCCGCCGACAACTCCGGCTACTTCGACCACACCCCGCAGAACGTGGGCATGGACTTCCGCCGCCAGGCGATCACCATGCTGGAGTCCATGGGCATCTCGGTGGAGTTCAGCCACCACGAGGGCGCGCCCGGCCAGCAGGAGATCGACCTCCGCTACGCCGACGCGCTGTCCACGGCGGACAACATCATGACGTTCCGCCTGGTCATGAAGCAGGTCGCGCTGGAGCAGGGCGTCCAGGCCACCTTCATGCCGAAGCCGTTCTCGGACTACCCCGGCTCCGGCATGCACACCCACCTCTCCCTCTTCGAGGGCGACCGCAACGCGTTCTACGAGTCCGGCTCGGAGTACCAGCTCTCCAAGGTCGGCCGCTCCTTCATCGCCGGCCTGCTCCGCCACGCCGCCGAGATCTCCGCCGTCACCAACCAGTGGGTCAACTCCTACAAGCGCATCTGGGGCGGCTCCACCCGCAGCGCGGGCGCCGGCGGCGAGGCCCCCTCCTACATCTGCTGGGGCCACAACAACCGCTCCGCCCTGATCCGCGTCCCCATGTACAAGCCCGGCAAGACCGGCTCCGCCCGCATCGAGGTCCGCTCGCTGGACTCCGGCTGCAACCCCTACCTCTCCTACGCGGTCCTCCTCGCCGCGGGCCTCAAGGGCATCGAGGAGGGCTACGAACTCCCCGCCGGCGCCGACGACGACGTATGGGCGCTCTCCGACTCCGAGCGCCGGGCCATGGGCATCACCCCGCTCCCGCAGAACCTCGGCGAGGCCATCGACCTGATGGAACGCAGCGAACTCGTCGCCGAGACCCTCGGGGAGCACGTCTTCGACTTCTTCCTCCGCAACAAGAAGCAGGAGTGGGAGGAGTACCGCTCGGAGGTCACCGCCTTCGAGCTCCGCAAGTCGCTGCCGGTGCTGTAGGGCGGGTCGGCGGCGCCCCTGACGATGGGGACGCGCCCGGGGCCGGCGGTCGGACGACCGCCGGCCCCGGGGCGTTTCCCTCGCCGGACGGCCTCCGCCCATGAGGGGGAGTGCTGTTGGATGGCGGGAATGGGGGGACTGGACGTCAGGATCCGCACCAAGCCCTGCAAGTGGTGCGGCCGACAGCTGAAGCAGCGCCGCTGGTGGCGGCCGAAGCGGTACTGCAACCGCTGGCACGCCACGAAGTACCGGATCGTGGACGCGACGGTGAACGTGCTCGACTCGCTGTGAGCGGCCTGGTGCCGATGAAACCCGGGCAGGCGTGGTGCGGGCATCCGGCGCTGGTCAACTAACCTTCCTGCCAAGGAAGTCGGCCGGTCCGGCGCCTTCCGGCCACAGTGGGTCGGTGCGGCGGGCGAGCGGGGCACAGGGGGACCGAGGATGACGACGGCGGTGCGGACCAAGCCGTGCAGGTGGTGCAAGCGGCGGCTGGAGCAGCGGCGGTGGTGGCGGCCGAAGCGGTACTGCGGGCACTGGCACGCGGCCAAGTACTGGACGGCGCAGCTGTTCGACATGATCTGAGGGCGCGGTCAGGCGGGCACGAGGGCGTCCCACTCCGCGCGGGTCGGGCCGTCGTACGTTGGGACGAAGTCCGGCCGGGCGGTGAGCCAGGCGGTGACGTGGCGGTCGATCTCCTCGGTGCCGTAGGCCGCGTCGGCCGGCAGGACGAGGTGCCGGACCTGGGCGCGGGCGCGCATGACGACGGGGTCGTCGAAGGCGCAGGCGGTGCGGGCGGCGGCCCGGCGGTCCGTGGGCGGGGAGCCCTCGGCGAGGCGTCGCCCGTTCGTGGTGTCGGCCGTCACCTGTTCGTCGAACCACGGGCGGAGGGTCCGGCGCGTCCAGGCGTGGTAGTCCGCCGGGTCCGCGGCGATGCCGTCGGCGTGGGCGGCGAGGTGCTGGGCGGCGATCAGGCCGAGGGCCGTGCCGTGGCCGAAGGTCGGGTTGGTGTGGATGAGGCTGTCACCGGCCGCGACCAGACCGGTGACGACCGGACCCGCCGCGTCGGCGAGGGCGGTCCAGCGGTTGTCCAGGCCCGCCATGAACAGGACCGGCGACTGCGGTTCGGGGTCCAGGCCGAGCCAGGCGGCGGTGGCGGGGAAGCGGCGGGCGACGGCCTCGAAGACCGCAGGGTCGCGGAGCGCGCCGCGGGTGGGGTCGTCCGTGGAGAGCACCACGCTCACCGCGAAGGTGTCGCCGTCGGACGGGAAGACACCGGCGAACGCGAACGGTGACGCCGAGCCGGTCTTCACGCGCCCGGGGTCACGGGGGCCGTCCGGGCGGAGGCGGTACCAGCGGCAGACGTAGGCGATCCCGGTGCGGTGGCTGTCGACGACGGGCGGCCGGCAGCCGGCCGCCCGCAGCCAGGCGGGGACCGGGGAGCGGCGGCCGGAGGCGTCGACGACGAGGTCCGCCCGGTGGGTGCGGCCGCCCGTCACGACGCCGGTGACCCGGGCCGGGGCGTCCATCCGCAGGGCGAGGGCCTCCACCCGGCTGCCCGTGCGCACCTCGACGGATGCCTCCCGGCGGACCGCCGCCGTGAGCGCGGCCTCCAGCACGATGCGGCGTGCGCGCAGGGTCACCAGTTCCTCGTCGCCGGACCGGCGCGGCGGATGCTCGTCGAACCAGTCGAACTCGTGCCACTCCCGGGCTCCGCGGGCCAGCAGGTCCGCGTGGACGTCGGGGGCCTCGGCGAGCAGCACCCGGCGCACCGGGGCGAGCAGCGAGTGGGGGTGGACGGCCTGCGGGGTGCGGGGCCTGGGCCAGTGGAAGAAGTCCCGGTGAAGGTCCTCGCCGGCCTGCCGCGGCTCCTGTTCGAACAGGGTGACGGGGTGGCCCCGCCGACCGAGCATCAGGGCCGTGCCGAGCCCGCTGATTCCCCCGCCGATCACCGCAACCCGCGCCACCCGAGCTCCCCTTCGCGTCGTGTTGCGGGGCGAGCCTACCGGGGCGGGGCCCGCGGGCCGGTGCAGGGTGCGCGGACGGGAGCCCGTGCATCGAGGACAGGTCCTGTCCTCGATGAACGCTCCTGCGGATGCGCTTCCCGTGGTGTGCGCCGACCCTGGAGAGGTGACGGGGGACTCTGCGTCGAGGAGGAAAACCTCATGTCCATGATGGACAAGCTCAAGAACATGCTCAAGGGCCACGAGGATCAGGCCGGCAAGGGCGTCGACAAGGCCGGAGACATGGTCGACGAGAAGACCCAGGGCAAGTACTCGGGCCAGGTCGACTCCGCCCAGGACCGCATGAAGCAGCAGTTCGGCGGCGGGGAGCAGGACAAGCCGCCCTCGCAGTGACACCCACGCACGCGGCCCGGGCCGGGGCGCACTCCCCGGCCCGGGCCGCCGCATGCCCGGGCCCGTACGGCACCGGGCGCGTCCCGGCCCGCGGTGCGGTCAGGCGGAGCGCTCCCACTCCTCGGCCGAGACGGGGTGGGCGAAGGGGCGGCCGGTCACGTACCGCTCCAGTTCGTCGGCGGCCGCGGCCGCCATCCGGTGGAGCTCGTTGCCCAGCGAGCCGGCGATGTGCGGGGTGAGCAGCACGTTGGGCAGCCCGTAGAGGGGCGAGCCGGGCGGCAGCACCTCGGGCACGGTCACGTCCAGGACCGCGTCGAGGCGCCCCGACACCAGCTCCTCGGTGAGCGCGTCCTGGTCCACCAGCGACCCCCGGGACGTGTTGATCAGCGTCGCCCCGGTCCGCAGCAGCGCCAGCCGGTCGCGGCTCAGCAGATGGCGGGTGGCGGGCAGTTCGGGCGCGTGCACGCTCACCACGTCGCTGCGGGAGCACAGTTCGTCCAGCTCCACGGCCCTCGCGCCGAGCCGCTCGGCCTCTCCCGGGAGCAGGTACGGGTCGTGCACCAGCAGCTCCAGGTCGTGCGGCCGCAGCAGTTCCAGCACCCGGCGGCCGATCCGGGAGGCGCCCACCACGCCCACGGTCCTGCGGTAGTTGCCCGCCGTGGCGTAGGCGGCCTGCCAGTCGTGGACGGCCCGGCGGTCCCGGTAGTCGTCGCGGATCCGCAGCAGGTCCTTGCCCGCGAGGAGCACGAAGGCGACGGTGTACTCGGCCACGGGCAGGGCGTTGGCCCAGGCCGCGGAGGTGACGGTGATGCCCCGGCGCCAGCAGGCGTCCGTGATGTGGTGCTTGACGGATCCGGCGGCGTGGATCACGGTGCGCAGCCGGGGCGCCCGGTCCAGCACCTCGCCGGTCAGCGGCGGGCAGCCCCAGCAGCTGATCAGGACCTCGGCCTCGCGCAGGGCGGCCGCCGCCGCAGGGGCGCCGAAGTCGTCGGCCACCAGCGACGGGTCGAGATCGGCGAGGCCGGTCAGCCGGCGCATCGTCGGCCCGTCGATCAGCCTGGCCGCGAGATCGGAGTGCATGGCGAGCAGCGCACGGGGGCGGCGGCCCGTCGTCGGCGGCCGGAGGGCGCCGGGGGCGGAGGGGAGGGTGGGCACGGGCTGCTCCCGGAGGGGGTTGTGCGCGGCGGTCGGCTGGGGGGCGCGGGCGGCGGAGGTCACTTGACCGCCCCGGCGGTCATGCCCGCCTTCCAGAAGCGCTGGAGTCCGACGAAGGCGACGACCAGCGGCACGACGGCGAGCAGCGAGCCGGTCACGACCATGGGGTAGTACTCGGGGAAGGCGCGGGTCTGGGTGTTCCACGCGTACAGGCCGAGGCTCACCGGGAAGAGCTCGGTGTCGGAGAGCATCACCAGCGGCAGGAAGAAGTTGTTCCAGATGGCGGTGAACTGGAACAGGCAGATGGTGACGAAGCCCGGCATCACCATCCGCAGCCCGATCGACCAGAAGGTGCGCAGTTCCCCGGCGCCGTCCATCCGCGCGGCCTCCAGCACCTCCCCGGGAATGTATCCGCGGCAGAAGACCCGGGCGAGGTAGACCCCGAACGGATTGACCAGCGAGGGCACGAAGACGGCCCAGAAGGTGTTGACGACCCCGGCCTTCGAGGCGAGCAGGTACATGGGCAGGGCCAGCGCCGTGGTCGGCACGAGGACGCCCAGCAGGACCAGGCCGAACAGCTTCTCCTTGCCGGGGAAGCGGTACACGTGGAAGGCGTAGCCGGCGGCGACGCAGATGAAGGCGCAGAGCACGGCGCCGACTCCCGCGTACAGCAGCGAGTTGAGGTACCAGCGGAAGTAGATCCCGTCCCCGGTGGCGGCCAGGTCGGCGAGGTTCTGCCCCAGGTGCCAGCGGTCGGGGGTGAGGGTCCGGCCGCCGAGCAGGTCACCGGTGTTCTTGGCGGCCGCGGTCACCAGCCACACCAGCGGCAGCACCATGTAGAGCGTGGCCAGCAGCAGGACGCCGTTGACGGCGGCCTTCGACATCGACCGGTGGTGGCGCCGGGCGGTGTCCAGCGGGGGCGGCGGGGCCTGGCGCTGCGGCCTGCGGGGCCGCGCGGGGGCTGCGGTGCTCATGCGTGTCCTCCCTTTCCGGATCGCCTCGCGGATGCCTTCGCGGTTGCCTTCGCGGATCCCTCCCCGGATCCGGAACGGCCGCCGGAGAACCGGGTGACCAGGAACGAGAGGGCGGCGGCGGCCAGCGCCAGCAGCACGGAGGAGGCCGCGGCGAGGCCGTAGTCGTTGCGCTCGAACGCGGCGGTGTAGGCGTACATGTTGGGCGTCCAGGTGGTGACGACGCCGGGGGCCGCGCCGTGCAGGATCATCGGTTCGGTGAAGAGCTGAAGCGAGCCGATCACAGTGAAGAGGCCCACCATGGCCAGCGACGGCCGGATGAGCGGCACCTTGATGCTCAGGGCGGTGCGCAGCGGCCCGGCGCCGTCGACGACGGACGCCTCCAGCACCTCGCGGGGGATCGCCTGGAGCGCGGCGAAGAAGATGATCAGGTTGTAGCCCGTCCACTCCCAGAGCGCGATGTTGACCACCGCGGGCACCGGCGTGCCGAGTATGTCGGCCTGGACGCCGGCCGCGTCCAGTGCCCCGATCACCGGGCTGACGCCGGGGGTGTAGAGGTACATCCAGATCAGGGCGGCGATGATGCCGGGCACCGCGTGCGGCAGGAACAGCGCGAGCTGGAAGAAGCGCTTGGCGCGGGCGAGGGTCGAGTCGAGCAGCAGGGCGAGCAGCAGCGACAGGCCCGTCATCAGGGGGATGTAGAGCAGGCAGTACAGCGCGAGGTTGAGGAAGCCGTCGCGGAACGCCGGGTCGCCCAGCGCGGCCGTGTAGTTGCCGAGCCCGCTGAAGACGCGCTCCACGCCGCCGAAGCCGAGGCCCGAACGCTTCTCGCTGTAGAGGCTGAGGTGGACGGCGTTGCCGATGGGGACGAGGGTGCAGACGGTGAACAGGACGAAGAACGGGAGCAGCAGCACGGCCGGGGCCCCCGGCCGCCACCGCCGCCGGGGGGCGGGGCGGCCGGCCGGGGAGCCGGTGCTCAGGGGCACGGCCATCAGCGGGTCACCTTGAGCCCGCGGTTCTCCAGCTCCTTCACGGTGGCCGCCTCGGCCTTCCGGACGGCGATCATGATGTCGTCGCCGCCGCTGTGGACCTTGGCGAAGGAGTCCTTGAGGGAGTTGTTGGTGGTGCCCATCACCGGGCCCCACGTCCAGTCGGCGCGGATCGACCCGGCGGCGTCCGCGAAGAGGCCGTAGAGGTCCTGGTCGCCGAAGAGGGTGCTCTTGAAGGCGCCCTCGGCCACCGGGAGCAGGGCGGGCGCTGCCGGGTAGGCGGACGAGGTGCCGCTCTCGATGCGGGCCTTCATGCCCTCCTCGGTGGTGGTCGCCCAGCGGGCGAACGCCACGGCGGCCTCGGCCTTGTCGCTGTCCTTGGACACGGCGAACGTGGTGCCGCCGAGCATCCCGCTGCCGGGGGTGCCGTCGAAGGTGGGCATCGGGGCGGCCGCCCACGCGCCGCTCTGGTCGGGGAGGGTGCCGCCGAGCACGCCGGCGCCCCAGCTCGCGCCCAGGTAGCCGACGGTCTGCCCCTTCTGGAGGGAGGCGGTCCACTGCTGCGAGAAGGAGGGCGCGACCTGGACGAGGTCGTCGTCGATCATGCCCTGCCAGAACTCCGCGGCCTTCTTGGTGCCCGCGTCCTGGAAGGCGACCTTCCAGGAGTCGTCCCCGGCCTTGAACCACTGGGCGCCGGCCTGCCAGGCCATGGCCTCGAAGGTGTTGGGGTCGTCGGGGAAGAAGGTGGCGATACGGGCCGCCGGGTCGGCCTTCCTGATCTTCTCGGCGTCCGCGCGGAACGCGTCCCAGGTCTTCGGCGGGGTGGTGATCCCGGCCTTCTCGAAGACGTCCTTGCGGTAGAAGAACGCCTGCGGCGCGGCGTCCAGCGGGAGGGCCCAGGTGGATCCGCCGAGGGTCGTCATCTGCATGGCCTGCGGCAGGTACTGCGCCTTGAGGTCGTCGGAGACGTGCTCGCCGATGTCCTGGACGGCGCCCCGGCTGACGAAGTCGGGGAGCTGCGGATACTCGACGTTGAAGACGTCGGGGGCGTTGCCCGCCTTCACGGCGTTGGAGATCTTGGCGTAGCCGCCCGCGTTGCCGGACGGGATCTCCTGGAAGGTGACGCGGATGTCCTGCTGGGAGGCGTTGAAGGCGTCCACGACCTCCTGGGTCCCCTTGGTCCAGCCCCAGAAGGTGAGGGTGACGGGGCCGTCCTTCGCGGACGCGTCGGCGCCCTCGCCGGATCCGCACGCGGAGAGCGTGGCGAGACACAGCGCGGTCGCCGCCGCGAGCAGGCCCGAACCGAAGGCTCTGCGGCGGGCCGGCCGGCGGGGGAGGGAGGAGGAAGGCATGGCGCGGCTCCTTGGAGAGGTCACGGGCACCGGAGTCCGCCCGGCGCCGCGAGGTCACGCTGAATTGACGGCCATCCTGGGGTGCACTTCGATCGCCGTCAAGACTTTTCGATCGAATGATCTGATTCGATCGATCTGGGGTCGCTGGGTTGCGGGGGTGAAAACACGGCGTGGACATGCGGAAACCTGCCTCTTCCCGTCCGTCGGCAGGGGCTGGTACCGTGCGATCGAAGTGATTACTTGATCAGGGTGGTGATACGGGGTGCCATCCGCTCACCCCGGGCGGGAACCCCGGGACGGACCCGCCGCCGGCCGTCCCTCCGCCGCCCGAGGCAGCCGCCGACGAAGGATCCCGCCATGCAGCTCCCGCCCGAGGACCGCGCCCTCAGCCCCCGCACCGGCTGGACCAGGGCCCACTGGGAGGCGGCCGCCGACGGCATGCTCGCCGCCGTGCGGCCCTACGCCGGCCCCCGCCACGCGCTGATCGACCTCCCGGGCCCGCGCCCCAGCGTCTCCGGCCGGCGCTCCGACGGCCTGGAGGGCTACGCCAGAACCTTCCAGCTCGCCGCCCTGAGGGTGGCCGGCGCCGGCGGCGAGGACCCGCACAACCTGCTGGAGCGCTACGCCGAGGGCCTGGACGCGGGCACCCGCACCCCCACCGCCGAACGCGACCTCGCGGACGGCGACACCACCTCCTGGGGCGTGATCACCGACCGGAGCCAGGCCATGGTCGAGGCCTCCTCCGTCGCCCTGAGCCTGCGCCTCACCCGGCCCTGGCTGTGGGACCGGCTCGACGACGGCGTCCGCGAACGGGCCGGGCGCTGGCTCGCGGGAGCCCTCCACCACCTGCCGCACGACAACAACTGGTGGCTGTTCCCCCTGACCGTCGGCGGCTTCCTCGCCGAAGCGGGCATCGAGACCGAGGCCGCGGAAGCGGCCGTCGACCGGGGGCTCGCCGCGATCGAGCAGTGGTACCTCGGCGACGGCTGGTACACCGACGGACGCCCCCGCGCCTTCGACCACTACAACGGCTGGGCCCTCCACCTGCTGCCGGTCCTCCACGCCCACCTCACGGGCGACACGGCGCTCACCGCCGCGTACGGCGACCGGCTCGCCGCCCATCTCGACGGCTACGCCTCGCTGTTCGGCGGCGACGGCGCCCCGGTCCACCAGGGCCGCTCGCTGAGCTACCGGTTCGGCGCGGCGGCCGCCGTCTGGGCCGGCGCCCTCACCGGCCGGGCCCCCCTGACACCCGGCACCACCCGCCGGATCGCCTCCGGCGCACTGCGCTACTTCCTCGACCGGGGGGCCCTCGACGAACGGGGACTGCTCACCCTCGGCTGGCACGGCCCCTGGGCCCCGCTGGTGCAGCCCTACTCGGGCCCCGCCTCGCCCTACTGGTCCGCCTGCGGCTTCCTCGGGCTCCTGCTGCCGCCCGACCACCCCGCCTGGACGGCGACCGAGGAGCCGGCGCCCGCCGAACGGGCCGACCGTGTAAGGGCGTTGCCCGGGCCCGGCTGGCTGGCCCAGACCACCGCGGCGGACGGTGTCGTACGCCTCCACAACCACGGCAGCGACGACCAGCCCCGCGACCAGGTCACCCCCGACGAGCCGCTCTACGCGGCCCTCGCCCACTCCACCGTGACCGGTCCGACCACAGATCTGCCGGACAACCACTTCGGCCTGGAGACGGGGGAGACGGAGACCGAGGAGACGGGGGCGCAGGGGCCGGGGGCGGGCGGCGGTGTCAGCGGACGCGGCCGGATCGAGCCCCTCGGCACGGGCCCGGGCTGGGCCGCGTCGGCCCACCGGCCCCGGAGCGGCGGCCGGGAGATCCCCGGCGTCACCGTCACCGCGCTGACCCTCGCCCACGGGGCCGACGAACTCCGCTGCCACGTCGTGGCGGGCGCGGCGCCCGGGACCGCCGTCGTGCACGGCGGCTGGGCGGTGACCGGCGAGAGCGTGGACACCCGCGTGCACACCGGCGACCGGCCCGGCGGCGTCGCCGTCACCGGTGCCGGACTCCGCTCCGAGGCGCGGTGCCTGTGGGGGCTGACCGAGGCACGGGTCCACCGGTCCGGCGCGCCCACGGCCTTCGGCCCGTCGGCTGCCGCTCCGGTGCTGCGCGGCGTCGTCACCGAAGGCGCCGGCTCCCTGTTCGCCGCCGCGTTCCGCCTCGACGGGCCCGGGGCCGACGGCGGCGACGACCGCCCGCGGACCGCCGTCACCCGTCTCCCGGACGACGGCTGGTCCCTCACGGTGACCTGGCCGGACGGATCCGCCCACCACGCGGAACTGCACCCGTGGCGGGTGCGGGTGACGTCGGGGCCCCGGGGCTGAGGGCCGCGCGGGGCCGGACCTCCTCAGCCCGTCCGGCGTGTGAGGGCACGGCCGTAGGCCGTGCCGGGGGCGTACCGGCCCTGTGTGCGCAGCCCGGTTCGGCGGGGCCGCCCGGGCGCTCGGCGCCGCGGACACTGCCCCGCGCCCCGCGCCGCGATCTCCTCCTCCGGCCTGGCGGCCGTGGGAGGTGCCCCCCCCCGTGAGGGCTGGAAGGTGGCCGGCCGTCCCCGCGGGGCCGACCCGCGGTCCGCATCGTGCGGGTCCGCCGACGGTGTCCGTCAGCTCACCGGCGCGCCGCAGGACTTGCGGATCTTGAGGGTCGGGAGCAGCTCGGTCTGGTGGACCGGCAGGTCGTCGCCCTCCGAGAGACGCCGGAGCAGCAGGCCCAGCGCCTCCGAGCCGACCGCGCGCTTCGGCGGGGCCACCGCGGTCAGGGGCGGCTCGGAGAGGGAGGCGTACACGTCGTCGTACGAGATCAGGGCCATGTCCTCGGGCACCGTGAGGCCGTGGGCGCGCAGCAGCGGCGGGAGCTGGATGGCGTCCTGGTCGTTGTGCACCAGCACCGCCCGCACGCCCGAGCGGGCGGCCTCGGCGATCCGGGCGGCCAGGTCGCCGTCGTCCCCGGGCGAACGCGGGCCGGCGGGCGAGGGCACGTCGATCACCGGCAGTTCCGCCAGGCCCAGTTGCCCCACCGCCGCCGCGTACCCCGCGCGGACCTCGTGGGCGGTACGGGTGTCGGCGCGGGCGGCCAGCAGCACCGAGGTGTGGCCGAGCCCGGCGAAGTGGCGCAGCGCGAGCAGCACCCCGTGGCGGTGGTTCGAGCAGACCGCGTCGAGCCGGGCCGCCGGGCTGGCAGGGGCGGCCCGGCGCTCGGCGAGGACGGCGGGCACCGGCAGCTCGCCGAGCCAGTCGCTGCCCACCAGCCCCTCGCCGGGCGTCCAGTTGGGGGTGAGCAGCAGCCCGTCGACGTCCGACTCCAGCAGCCGCTCGACCTGGGCGCGGTCGCTGTCGGCCCCGTACGGGGCGATGCCGAGGATCACCCGCGCGCCCGCCGCCGTCGCCGCGGCGCTGGCCCCGGCGACGACCTCGTCGAAGTACTGGCCGACGGTCGGCACCAGCATGCCGATCACCCGGCCCTGCCCGCCGCCCCGTCCGCCGGCGGCCCCGCTGGGCAGCGCGACCGAGCCGTGGGTCCGCTCCAGCCTGCCGTCGTCGGCGAGCGCGGCGACGTCCCGCCGGACGGTCACCGCGGGGATGCCGAGGCGCTCGGCCAGCTCCACGACCCGGATCGACCCGGCCTCGCGCACCAGACCGAGGATGCGGGTGCGCCGTTCCTGTGCCGAAGCGGCCATGGCTTCTCCTCTGGGATGTTGGGCTCCGGATCGGGCACCGCCCGCTCGGGTGGAGCGCCGCCGAGGGGCGGCCGACTCTGCCTGAGACCGTATCTGATCACGGGCTGGTCATCTGATCAAACCTGAACAGCGGGCCCGCGGCCGGCCGGCGCGTCAGCGGCCTTCAGAGGTAGCACTCCAGGATCAGCGGCAGGTCCTCCAGCCACTCCTGGAGGCGGGACCGGCGGCGCGCCGTCAGCAGGCAGTGGTGGACGGCGCCGTCACGGAGGCGGACGACGACGCGGAGGTGCTTGGGCCCCTCGGGCGCGTACTGGACGGTGCCGATCTCGGGCCAGGAGAAGTGGAGATGGTGCTCGTCCGTGCTCAGCGCGACGCCCGAGGCGTCGATCAGGACCGAGGCCCTGGGGTCGACGGCCATGAACACGGGCTCGGCGCCGTCCGGGGGGAAGGGGGCGGTGGGCGCCTGGTGGTACGGCGGCGCCGCGCCGTACGGTCCGGCGGTGGGCGGCGCCGCACCGTAAGGGGCGGCGGCGGACGGCGTCCCGGCGAACGGGGCCGCACCGTGCGGCGGGGTTCCGAACGGGGTGGCGCCGTGCGGCGGAGGCCCGAACGGCGAGGCCCCGTACGGCGCGTAGGAGGGCGGCGGCGGGAGCGCCACCGTGGGCGGGTGGGCGGCCGGATCGGGCAGGAACAGGTCCAGCAGGCTCTCCGGCGTGGGCCGCCCGCCGGGCTCCTTCGCCAGGCACGCCGCCACGGCCGGCCGCAGCCCCTCCGGCACCGCCCCGAGGTCCGGCGGCTCGTGCACCGACCGGTACATCAGCCCCATCGGCGTGCCCGCTCCGAAGGCGCTGCCGCCCGCCGCCGCCACCAGCACGGCGCCCAGCGCGAACACGTCGGCGGCGCCGCCGACCTCCTGCCCCTGCGCCTGCTCGGGCGCCAGGAACCCCGGGGTCCCGAAGGCCGTCCCGGTGGCCGTCAGCCGGGTCGACTCCAGCGCCCGCGCGATCCCGAAGTCCAGGACCCGGGGGCCGTCCTCGGCCATGATGATGTTGCCGGGCTTCAGGTCCCGGTGCACCAGCCCGCAGGCGTGGATGGCGGCCAGCGCCTCGGCGAGGGCGGCGCCCAGCCGCCGCAGCCGGGCCTCGTCCATCGGGCCCCCGTCCGCGATCAGGGCGGAGAGCGTCGGCCCGGGGATGTACGCCGTGGCCAGCCAGGGGGCCGCCGCGTCCGGGTCCGCGTCCACCACCGGGGCCGTGTGGAAGCCGCCCACGCTGCGCGCGGCGGCGACCTCGGCGCGGAACCGCTCACGGAAGTGGGGGTCGGAGGCGAGTTCGGGGCGGGCCACCTTCACGGCCACGGCACGCCCGCCGCGCGAGCGCGCCAGATAGACGGTGCCCATGCCGCCGGCGCCCAACTCCCGCTCCACGGCGTACCCGCCGATACGCTCCGGCAGGCCCGAGCCGTCCACACCCTGCACCATCCGCCGTCTGCCCCCTCGTTCCCGGCGCACAGTATGACGCACCGGCAGCCCCCTCCCGGGCGTCACCGGGAGGGGGCCGCCGCAGCGGGCGGGAGAACCGGTGCCGCACCGCGCCCGGCGGCCCCGCGCCGGCGTGACGGCGGGGGTCCGCGCCGTTCAGGCGGCCCGGCGGAACAGCCCCGTCCAGAGGAACGGTTCACCGAAGTGCCGGGACCCCTCCGGCTCGTCGCGCATCCGCCGCAGCTCGACCTCGTGGAGGCCGGAGAAGATCCGGCGCAGCGCGTCGGGGGTGTAGGCGAGGCCGCCCCGGAGGCGGCCCTCGCGGTAGAACTCCCGGTCGGGCAGCTCGGATCCCATGGCGCCGGACGCGAAGCACGTCAGCGAGAAGTGGCCGCCGGGCGCGAGGACCCGGTCGAGCAGCGCGAGATGGCTGATCCGCCGGTGCGGCGGCAGATGGTGGAAGCAGCCCGAGTCGTGGATCAGGTCGTACGGGCCGTCGAGGGCGGCCTCGAAGACGTCGGCGCGGTGGAAGCGGATGTCCGCGCCGGCCTCCCGGGCCCGCTCCTCGGCCCAGGCGATCGCCGTGGGGGAGAGGTCGACGGCGTCCACCTCGAACCCCGCCTCGGCGAGGCGGATCGCGTTGCGCCCCGGCCCGCAGCCGAGGTCGAGCGCACGGCCGCCGGGCGCGACGAGCCCCCGCTCCAGATACGAGACCAGGTTCTCGTCCGGCTTGGCGACGAAGAACGGCACGGGCCTGTCGCGGTCGGCGTAGAAGCCGTCCCACCAGTCGGCACCGCCCTCGCTCCAGCGGTCGGCGTCGGGCGCGAACAGGCCGTCGAGGAGTGCGAGCACGTCCTCGACGGTGCGGATGCTGCGGTCCATCGAATCCCCTTCCCTCGTGGGGAAGTTTATGGCCCGAGGCGAAGAAAGCCCAGGTCAGATGGTGTGCGGCGAAGGCGTGGGTGCCCGCGCGCGGGCCGCCGGCAGCCCGGTGGAACACCGGCCCCCCGCCCGGCGGGCAGGCCCGCCCACGCGGCCGTGGAACACCCGCACGGGGCCGTTCCCGGCGGAGCCGGAGCGGGTTTCCCGACGAGTTCCGGCGCGGCTCTGCCCGCGGGCTTCCCCGGCCGCCGGCCGTCCCGCCGCCGGGTTCGGGGGCGCCGTCGGCGGGGCGGCGCCCCCAGCCCCACCCCGCCCGGCACCGGCCGGGCAGCCCCGGTGGGTGTCAGCGCTCCGAGAGGGGGGCGGGGGCCTCCTGGACGCACCAGGAGTTGCCGTCGGGGTCCTGGAAGAACATGAACGAGTTCCACTCCTGCCCCGGGCCGTCCTCCCAGCCGGTCTCGCCGACGTGCTGGACCGCCGAGACCGGCACCCCGCGCGAGGCGAGCTCGGCATGGGCCGCGGCGATGTCCGTGACGCACATCTGGAGCGCGTGCAGGGAGCCGGGCGCCATCTCGGGCTGACCCGGGTTCCGCGGCATCCCGCTCATCAGGACGACGGAACAGCGTGAGCCCGGCGGGGTGAGCTGCACGATCCGCATGCCGGGGGCCACCTCCTGGTCGAGGTCGGCCTTGAAGCCGACGGCGTCGGCGTAGAAGGCCTTCGCGCGGTCCAGGTCGGAGACCGGGATCGTCACCACTTCGAGCGTCATGTCCACAGCGTCCTGCTCTCGGTCGGTCGTGCTCGGGTCGTGCTCGGATGGATCGTGCTCGGGTCGTGCGGCGGGTGCTCGGGCCGGACGGTGGCGCCCGGGGCCGTGCGTCCTCGTGGCGGTCTCGGACCGCCCCCGCTCCGGGTCAGAGCGGGAAGCGCCAGCGGGTCTGGCCGAAGGGAGCGCCCTTGGCGAAGCCGAAGGCCGTCCGTGGCGCCACCCGGAATACCAGGGCTTCGCCGCCGTCGCCGGTGAACACGCCGTCACCGACGCCGAACGTCCAGTCCGGCCCGTACTTCCTGACGTAGGCCGACGCCAGCGCCCGCAGCGCCGGGTCGTCGGTGACGCGCTCGGCCTCGCCCTCGACGACCAGGTCGCAGCCCTCGCCGAGCGCGTTGCCGCCCGTGGTGAGCACCACCGCCGGGTTGTCGCGCAGGTTCTTCGCCTTCCGCTCCGCCGGGCCGGTGCAGAAGTGCAGCGCGCCGTCCTGCCAGACGGCGATCAGCGGGGTGACATGGGGGCGGCCGTCGGGGCGGACGGTCGTCAGCCAGAAGACCTCGGCGGTCTCCAGCACGGCGAGCGCGTCGGACCAGGGTGTCGCGGACGCTTTCGGATCGCTGAAGCGCGTGTCCAGCCGGCCGCTCGGCTCGGCCGCGGATGTCGGGGGCGTCGGGGGCATGGGCGGTCCTCTCGTCTCGCGCGGCGTCGGCGCCGCTGAGATGGTGACCGCCCCGGCGCCCCGGACTCATCGCCGCCGGCCGCCCGGATATCCCGGACTCATCGCCGCCGACCGCCCGGCGGCCCCCGGGCCGACCGGTGCCGCCCCGGCCGGCCCCGCCCCGGCCGCGGTCAGCCCACCGGGGTCCAGGCTCCCGAGCCCCCCGGCTCCGACCAGTGGAGGCGGCCGTCCTGGCCCACCGCGCCGAGGCCCGTGCCGGTGCCCGAGGGGGCGCCGACGAAGAGGGGGCCGGCGGTGTGCCAGCGCGCCGTGCCGGTGGCGCGGCCCGCGGTGCCGACGCCCCCGCCCCCGCCCGCGGGCGGCAGCGACAGGCCGGGCGCGCCGGTGCCCGAGCGGGCGGCGAGCAGCGTGTTGCCGGGACCGGAGGCGCTGACGGGGCCGAAGCCCGCGGGGCCGCCGAGCTCCGTCACCGCCGAGGCCACCGGGCCGTCGAAGCGGGCCGTGCGGACCGCTCCGGAGGCGGGCTTGCGGAACCAGAGGCGTACGCCGTCCCCGTCCGGGGCCGCGCTCAGCGCGAGCGTCGTCGGCGGCAGGCCGGTCGCCGCGGGTCCGGTCAGCGGGGCGCCCGGCGCGGCCTGGGTCCAGGACCGGACCGTCCCGGGGCCGGCCGCGAAGACGTGCTGGCGGCCGGTCGCGTCCGTGGCCGCCACCGGGTCGCCGTGCAGATCCCGGCCGCCCCGGTCGCGCCAGCCGTCCCAGCCGCCGTCGGTGCGCTGGGCGCGGGAGCTCAGGGTGTAGCGGCTGGTGCGCAGGTACACGGTGATCCGGCCGGCCCGGTCGACGGCCGCCGCGGGCGCGCTGATGTCGGAGAGCCCGCTCGCGTCGTCCCGTTCGGGTGTGCCGAGCGACCGCCACGGGCCGAACGCCCCGTCCGGTGTGCGCTGGACGGCCGTGACCACGTCCCGGCGGTAGTCGCCGGGGCCCTCGCCCAGCGTCGTACGGGTCGCGAAGACCGCGATGCGGCCGTCCGGCAGCCGCACCGGGGTCACGCCGCTGTCGAGGCCCGTGCCGGGCAGCAGTCCGGGACCGCTCCACGCGCCGCCGGCGCCCGGCGCGCGGTGCCAGACCGCGAGCCGGGTGTCGAGCACGGAGAACGCCCACAGCCCGCCGTCGCGGCCCGGCTGCACCCAGGACGTCGACTCGCCGCGGGTGTAGCGGACCGAGTCCGTCCAGCCGTGGCCGCCGGGCCGCGCCGCCACCTTCCGGTCGCCGCAGCCCGAGGCGGACGCGCAGTAGTTCTCCTCGTCCATCCAGGCGTAGGTGTGCATGGTGCGCAGCTTCGCCGCGGCGCTCGCCGGGTCGAGGGTGCGCGGCAGCCCGCTGGTGAAGTAGCCGAGGTAGTTCTGCACGCTGAAGACGGGGCGGTCCGGCGTCCGCGCGTAGCGGGCGAGGGCCGCCTGGGCGAACCGGGCGCCGAAGAGGTGGTCCTGGTGGTCGGTGTACGGGCCGTCGCCGCCGACCCGGCCCGGGGTCGGGTCCTGCATCCGCACATGGGTGGGACGGAACCGCTCCAGCAGCCCGGCCACCGTGGCGACGACGTCCTCCTTGCGGTACGCGAAGCCGTGCCGCACCGGGGAGCCGGCGGCGAGCTGGGAGGGGAGGGCCGCGACCCGGCCGTCCCACAGGCCGTGCAGGCTGACCGGCCGGTCGCCGGTGACCGACCCCGCCTCCCGGAGCTGCACCCACACCAGGGCGATCCCGGGGCGGGCGGCGAGCCGGTCCAGCTCGGCCGTGCCGCCGCCGGCGGTGGGTATCGCGGTGCGCCGCCACGGGCTGGTGCGGTCGCCCGTCGCCATCTCGGCGTAGGCGGCGCGTATGCCGTTCTGCCGGGCCTCCGCGTAGGCCGCCTTGTCGGCGGCGGGGGCGGCGGCGGTGCTGAACGGGCCGGTGCGGGCCGCGTTCACCCCGTCCGACTCGCCCGCGGTGAGGTACACGGAGGTCAGCCGGGAGCCGGAGACGAGGGACTGCCGGGTGTCCGGGTTCATGAAGAACAGGTCGTCGTCGGGGTGGGCGACGATCTGCACCACCGACGCCGGGCCGTGGGCGGCGCGCACCGGCGTGCCGCCGCGGGTCTCCCGCGGCGCCGCCGGGCGCGCGGCGGGCCTCGGGGCGCTGTGCGCGGCCGCGGTGTCCCCGGCCGGGCGGGGAGCGGGCGCGGCGCCGCCGGCCGTGCCGGCGAACCAGCCGGCCACCGCGACCGGGGCGATCAGGAGGGCTGCCGTCGGGCCACGACGGGACAGCAGGGCGGAGCGGAGGCGGGGCCCGGACGTGCGCATGACGGTGGTGCTTTCGGTGTTCAGGTGGAGAGGTGCGGGACCGTCCGGCCGGATGCGGGCCGGGGGAGGGGCCGGCGTACGGGGCGCGGCCGGGACCCGGACCGCGGCGCCGGGAGGCGCCCGAAAGCGGCGAACGGCTCTGTTCGCCACCGACCGGTCAGGAGGACGGAAACACCGATCATGCGGTTCATCGAGGCGTTTGTGCCAGGAACATGGCATATCTCACGCCGCGCACGCCACTCCCCACCCGCACTCCCCACCCGCCGGTGACCACGGCACACGGCTTAGTCTCGGACCGGTACCCGATCCGCGCGGGCCGGGCCGGTCAGAAGAGGAGAACGGGATGACCCCGGGGCGCAGAAGCAGCACCTTCAGCCGGCTCCTCCGGCACGGCTTCACCGACCCGTCGGCCGCCGAGCGGCTGCTCGACCTCCCCGAGATGGCGTCCGTCCGCGACGACTCCGTGCTGCTCGACGCGCTGGGCGCCACCGCCGACCCCGATCTGGCGCTGCGCTCCCTCGTCCGGCTCGCCGAGGCCCACGACGACGGCGAACGCCGCCGCTTCCTGGACACCCTGGTCACCGCCAAACCGCTGCGCGACCGGCTGCTCGGCGTCCTCGGCGCCTCCGAGGCCCTCGGCGACCACCTGGCCCGTCACCCGCGGGACTGGCAGGCGCTCTACACCTACGAGTCCGCCGATCTGCACCCCGGAGTGGCCGAGTTCGAACGCGGTCTCGCCGACGCGGACGACGCCGTGTCGCTGCGCGTCTCCTACCGCCGCTGCCTGCTCGCCATCGCCGCCCGCGACGTGTGCGGCACCACCGACGTCGCCGAGGCGGCCGCCGAGCTCGCCGACCTCGCCACCGCCACGCTGCGCGCCGCGCTCGCCGTCGCCCGTGCCGCGGCCCCCGAGGACGCCGCCCTGTGCCGGCTGGCCGTGATCGCGATGGGCAAGTGCGGCGGGCACGAGCTGAACTACGTCTCCGACGTCGACGTGATCTTCGTCGGCGAGCCCGCGGGCGGCGCCGACGAGGCCAAGGCGCTCCAGGCCGCCACCCGGCTCGCCTCCCATCTGATGCGGATCTGCTCCGAGACGACCGTCGAGGGCACCATCTGGCCCGTCGACGCCAACCTCCGGCCGGAGGGACGCAACGGCCCGCTGGTCCGCACCCTCTCCAGCCATCTGGCCTACTACCAGCGCTGGGCCAAGACCTGGGAGTTCCAGGCACTGCTGAAGGCCCGGGCGGTCGCCGGCGACCTGCCGCTCGGCGAGGAGTACATCGAGGCCGTGTCCCCGCTCGTCTGGCAGGCCGCCGAGCGCGAGAACTTCGTCGCCGACGTGCAGAAGATGCGCCGGAGGGTCGTCGACAACATCCCGGTCACCGAGATCGAGCGCGAGCTCAAGCTCGGGCCCGGCGGCCTGCGGGACGTCGAGTTCGCCGTGCAGCTCCTCCAGCTCGTGCACGGCCGCAGCGACGCCGGGCTCCGCAGCGGCACCACCCTGGACGCCCTCCAGGCCCTCGCCGCCGGCGGCTACGTCGGCCGCGCCGACGCCGCCCAGCTCGACGACGCCTACCGCTTCCTGCGCGCCATGGAGCACCGCATCCAGCTCTACCGGCTGCGCCGCACCCATCTGGTGCCCGAGCAGGAGGCCGACCTGCGGCGGCTGGGCCGCTCGCTCGGCCTGCGCACCGACCCGGTCACCGGCCTCAACCGGGAGTGGAAGCGCCACGCCTCGGTCGTGCGCCGGCTGCACGAGAAGATCTTCTACCGCCCGCTGCTCGACGCCGTCGCCCAGCTCGGCCCCGGCGAGGCCCGGCTCAGCACCAAGGCGGCCGGCCAGCGGCTGGAGGCACTCGGCTACGCCGATCCGGCCGCCGCCCTGCGGCACCTGGAGGCGCTGTCCTCCGGGGTCAGCCGCAAGGCCGCCATCCAGCGCACCCTGCTGCCCGTGCTGCTCGGCTGGTTCGCCGACTCCGCCGATCCCGACGCCGGGCTCCTCGGCTTCCGCAAGGTCTCCGACGCCCTCGGCAAGACGCCCTGGTACCTGCGGCTGCTGCGCGACGAGGGCGCGGCGGCCGAGAACCTGGCGCGGGTGCTCTCCGCCGGACGCCTCGCCCCCGACCTGCTGCTGCGCGCCCCCGAGGCCGTCGCCATCCTCGGCGACCCCGGCGGGCTGACCCCGCGCGGGCGCGACCACCTGGAGCAGGAGGTGCTCGCCGCCGTCGGCCGCGCCGACACCGCGGAGGCGGCCGTCGCGGCGGCCCGCGGGGTCCGCAGGCGCGAGCTGTTCCGCACCGCCGCGGCCGATCTCATCGGCTCGTACGGCACCGAGGACAGCCCCGCCGAGGCCGACCCGGGCGCGCTCGTCGACCGCACCGGCACCGCCGTCACCGATCTGACCGCCGCCACGATCGCCGGGGCCCTGCGGGCCGCCGTCCGCGCCCAGTGGGGCGACACCCTGCCCACCCGGTTCGCCGTCATCGGCATGGGCCGCTTCGGCGGCGGGGAGCTCGGCTACGGCTCCGACGCCGACGTGCTGTTCGTGCACGAGGCGCGGGAGGGCGTCGACGAGCAGGAGGCGGCACGCGCCGCGAACACCGTGGTCGCCGAGATGCGGCGGCTGCTCCAGCTCCCCACCGCCGACCCGCCGCTGCTCATCGACGCCGACCTGCGGCCGGAGGGCAAGAGCGGCCCGCTGGTCCGCACCCTGCCGTCCTACGAGGCGTACTACCGCCGCTGGTCCCTGGTCTGGGAGAGCCAGGCGCTGCTGCGCGCCCGCCCGATGGCCGGCGACCAGGACCTGGCCGCCCGCTTCATCGCCCTGGTCGACCCGCTGCGCTACCCCGACCAGGGGCTCGGCGAGGACGCGGAGCGCGAGATCCGCCGGCTCAAGGCCCGGATGGAGTCCGAACGGCTGCCGCGCGGCGCCGACCCGACCCTCCACGCCAAGCTGGGCCGGGGCGGGCTCAGCGACGTCGAGTGGACGGTGCAGCTCCTGCAGATGCGCCACGCCTGGTCGGTGCCCGGACTGCGCACCACCCGGACCCGCGAGGCGCTGGCCGCGGCCCTCGATGCCGGTCTGATCGCGGCGGACGACGCGGCCGTCCTCGACGAGGCCTGGGTGCTGGCCACCCGGGTGCGCGCGGGCGTGATGCTGGTCCGCGGCCGGGCCGGCGACACCTTCCCCTCCGACGGCCGCGAACTGGCGGCGGTCGGCCGCTACCTGGGCTACGGGCCGGGCCACGTGGGCGACATGCTGGACGACTACCGCCGTGTCACCCGGCGGGCACGGGGCGTGGTGGAGGAGCTGTTCTACGGCGGGTGATCCGGTGGGCGCGGCGCGCAACCGGGCGGCGGGCCCGGTGCGCGCCCGCGGGCGTCACGCCCGTGAGCGGCGGCCCAGGCGCCCGAGGCGCGCCGAGAGCGGGGTGCGCGGGGTGTTCAGGTCGGCCGGGACGTGCTGCGGCAGGCCCTGGGGGAGCGCCCGGTACCACGCGTAGGAGACGGCGAAGCCGAACGCGAGGCAGATCATCCCGCCCACGGCGTCGAGCCAGAAGTGGTTCGCGGTCGCCACGATCACGACCAGCGTGAGCGTCGGGTACAGCGCGCCGAGGATCTTCGCCCACGGGGCCGTCGCCAGCGCGCAGATGATCAGACCGCACCACAGCGACCAGCCGATGTGCATCGACGGCATCGCCGCGTACTGGTTGGACATGTTCTTCAGGTTCCCGGAGGCCATCGACCCCCAGGTCTGGTGCACCAGCACGGTGTCGATGAAGTCCTGCCCGTTCATCAGCCGGGGCGGCGCGAGCGGATACAGGTAGTAACCGACCAGTGCCACACCGGTGGTGGCGAACAGCACCAGACGGGCCGCGGCGTAGCGGCCCGGGTGCCATCGGTAGAGCCAGACCAGCACACCGATGGTCACCACGAAATGCAGCGTCGCGTAGTAGTAATTCATCGACACGATCAGCCATGTCACCGAGTTCACGGCATGATTGACCGACTGCTCGACCGCTATGCCGAGGGTCTTCTCGACGTCCCAGATCCAGTCGGCGTTCTTCAGCGCCTGCTGCTTCTGCTCGGGGACGGCGTTGCGGATCAGCGAGTACGTCCAGTAACTGACGGCGATCAGCAGGACTTCGAACCAGATCCGCGGCCGGCGGGGCGTCCGCGGAGTGCGGGAGCGCCACGCCGGGCGGACGTCGTCCGTGCGCGAGGAGGGGACCGCGGCCTCGTCGTCCACGATGGGTGACGGGGTCGCCGTCCGGCTGTCGAGAGTCTTCACGGTCGCTTCACCCATGGGACGAGAGTCTGCCAGAAACACGGCCCACCCTGATCATCCCTCGGTCGGGTCATCGCCGCACCCGCTCCACCCTACGGACGAGGGGGTACCCGGGGGTCCGGCAGGGTGGCCTGCCGGGGGGCCGAGGCGGTCGAACCGCGCACCACCAGCTCCGGCATGAACACGAATTCCCCGTGCACGGGGGCCCGGCGGTCCGCCCCCTCGCCCGAGTGCGCGTCGCCGATCTCCTCCAGCAGCGCGCGCACCGTGGCCTGCCCCATCGCGGGCACCGGCTTGCGCACGGTGGTCAGCGGCGGATCGGTGAAGGCGATCAGCGGCGAGTCGTCGAAACCCACGACGGAGACGTCGTCCGGCACTTCGAGCCCCCGCTGCCGGGCGGCCCGGATCGCGCCCAGCGCCATCATGTCGCTGGCGCAGACAACGGCCGTGCACCCGCGGTCCATCAGCGCGGCGGCGGCGGCCTGCCCGCCCTCCAGGGTGTAGAGCGAGTGCTGTATCAGCTCGTGCTCGACCGTGTGCGGATCGCAGCCGAGCTGATCGCCGACCGCCTGGACGAACCCCTCGATCTTCCGCTGGACCGGGACGAAACGGCGGGGCCCGACGGCCAGTCCGAGCCGTACGTGACCGAGTGACACCAGATGCGTGACCGCCAGCCGCATCGCCCCGCGGTCGTCCGGCGAGATGAACGGCGCCCGGACGTGCGGCGAGAACCCGTCGACGAGGACGAACGGCACCCCCTGGGCGCGCAGCCGCTCGTAGCGCTGGGTGTCCGCCGTGGTGTCGGCGTGCAGCCCGGAGACGAAGATGATGCCGGAGACGCCCCGTTCCACCAGCATCTCGGTCAGCTCGTCCTCGGTGGAGCCGCCGGGCGTCTGGGTGGCGAGCACCGGGGTGTACCCCTGGCGGGTCAGCGCCTGGCCGATCACCTGCGCGAGCGCGGGGAAGATCGGGTTCTCCAGCTCGGGAGTGATCAGTCCGACCAGCCCGGCGCTGCGGCGGCGCAGCCGGACGGGGCGCTCGTAGCCGAGCACGTCGAGTGCGGCGAGAACGGACTGGCGGGTGGTCGCGGCGACTCCGGGCTTCCCGTTGAGAACCCGGCTCACCGTCGCTTCGCTGACCCCCGCCTGGGCGGCGATGTCGGCCAGGCGTGCGGGAGCGGTCACGAACGGAGGGTACCCGCAGGCGCGCACGGCTGCCCACACCGCCCCGGCACGCCCGGCGCGCCCGCGCCCCGCCGGGCCCGGGCGGTGCGACCGCGGGGCGAAATGCGCGTCGACACCGGGTAGTTCAACGGGACGGTCCTGAGTACGCACACTCAGGCGCCGTTCACCGGCGCCGCATACGCTCGCCTCGCACCGACGCCGCGGGGGCGGCACACGGCCGCGGGCCTGCGGTCGCGACCACGGGGGGACACCATGTCAGGAACGCGGCTCTCACGGCCCGCGCGGTGGAAGGGGCGCCCGGCGCGCCGGGCCGCCGGCTGCGCGGCGCTCGCCGCCGCCACGGTCCTGGCCGGCTGCGGCGGCCAGGAACGCACCACGACCGAGGGCACCACGCCCACGGCGTCCGCCGACCCCTCGCCGACCGCCTCGCCCACGCCGTCGCCCACCCCCACGACCGGCGCGCTGCCGGACGCCTACGACTTCACGCCCGACCCCGCACGCGTCCCCAGGACCGCCGAACGCGCCCGCGAACTCACCCGCAACGCCTCGCTGGAGCCCGCCGACTGGACCCCGGGCATGGTCCGCCACGACCCCTACGAGAACGCCGGGACGCGCCCGCTGCTCCCCGACTCCTGCGTCTGGACCCGCACCGCGCTGCCGCCCGGGATGCTGGACAGCTACACCCGCCGCATCGACATGCCCGCCAAGGACGGCAAGGGCCGCGTCCAGGGCTCCCTCACCGTGACCGTCCACCGCGACGAGGCGCTCGCCGACCGCGAGATGAAGGACACCGTGCAGGAGAGCTTCCGCTGCCCGGTGCAGCAACTCGGCGGCGGGCAGCGGCTCGACGGCCTGATGTCCATGCACCTGGACCCGAAGGACGTGAAGAACGCCGACGCCACCCTCTTCGAGGCCGGCAGGTGGACCGGCCCCGGCTCCGGCGGGCCGCAGGAGTACGTGTGGAGCAAGTCCCGGATCGGAACCGTCACCACGGCCGTGTCCGTCAAGGGGGCGAAGGGGTACACCACGACCGACCTGATCCGCTTCGCCGCCGAGGCGGGCGCCAAGCTGCTCTACCGCGTGGAGCTGGAGCTGAAGTGAGCCATCTGCAGCCGCCCGGACCGGGCGACCCCGCGCACGTCGCCGGCTACCGCGTCGTCGGCCGGCTCGGCGCCGGCGGCATGGGCGTCGTGCTGCTGGGGCGTTCGCCGGGCGGCGCCCTCGTCGCCATCAAGCTGATCCGGTCCGAGTACGCGGACGACGCCTCCTTCCGCACCCGGTTCCGGCGCGAGGTCGCCATCGCCCGCCGGGTCGTCAACCGGTATGCCGTGCCCGTGGTCGACGCCGACACCGAGGCCGCGGCGCCGTGGCTGGCGACGGAGTTCGTCCCCGGTCCCGCGCTCGCCGACGCCGTCGCCGACACGGGGCCGCTGCCCGCGTCCAGCGTGCGGGCGCTCGGCGCGATGCTCGCCGACGCCCTCGACGCCGTGCACCGCGAGGGCATGGTGCACCGGGACGTGAAGCCGGGCAATGTGCTGCTGGCCCCCGACGGGCCGCGCCTGATCGACTTCGGCATCGCCCGCGCGCTCGACGACACCGTGCTCACCGCGACCGACATGGTCGTCGGCTCGCCCGGCTTCCTCTCGCCCGAGCAGGCCACCGGCACCCGGATCGGCCCGCCGAGCGACCTGTTCTCCCTCGGCTGCGTCCTCGTCCACGCGGCGACCGGGCAGCGGCCCTTCGGCAGCGGGCCGGTCGACGCCCTGCTGTACCGGACCGTCCACGACGAGCCGCGGCTCGACGGCGTCCCCGGCGAACTGCGCCCCCTGGTGCGCGCCTGCCTCGACAAGGACCCGGCGCGACGGCCGGACGCCGCCGCCCTGCGCGCCGCCTGGGCCGCCGACACCGCGCACGCCGGCTGGCTGCCCGCCGCCGTCAGCCACCTCATCGCCGAACGGTCCGCGCGGATGCTGGCCCTGCCGGACATCGAGGCCACCCTCGTCCCGGCGGCCGCCCCGGACGCCCCCACGGCGGCACCCGCGCCCGGACGGCCGCCGAGACGCCGGATGCTGGCCTACCTCGGCTCCGGTGCGGCGGTCCTCGCGACCGGCGGCACGACGGCCTGGCTCATCGGCCGGGACGGGGACCGCGGCACCGGCGGGGGCGGCGGCACCGGCCGAGCCGCGCCGGCCGCCCGGCCCGAGCTCCGCATCGGGCTCCAGGCCGACCTCAGCGGACCGGGACGCGCCACGGGCACCGCCCATGAACAGGGCATCCGGCTCGCGGTGGAGGAGCACAACGCCCGCGCGGACGAGCCGTTCACCCTCGCCCTCACCGTCGCCGACGACCGAGGCGACCCGGAGGCCGCGCGGAGCGCCGCCGCCCGGCTCGCCGCCGACGAGCGGATCACCGCGGTGATCGGGGCCACCGGCCCCGACGCGGCCGGCGCGGTGCTCGGCGCCTACGACGAGGCGGCCCTCACCCTGCTCAGCGCGCTGGACGGCGACACCCGCCACATGAACCGGGTCTTCCTGTGCGCCCGGCCCAGCAACGCCATGCAGATGTACCCCGTCGCCCAGTACCTCGGACTGCACGGCCTCGACGACATCGCCGTCGTCGACGACGAGAGCGAGTACGGACGGCAGACGACCCGCTTCCTCGCCGAGGGGCTGCGCGGCACCGGCGGGCGCACCGTCCTCGCCCGGACCGTCCCGGCGGGCGCCGCCGACCTCGACGCCCGGGCGCGCGAACTGGCCGCGGCACGCCCCGGGGCCGTCGTCCACGGGGGCGGCGCCGAGGCTGCGGCCGAGTTCGCCCGCGCCCTGGCGAAGGCGGGCTACCGGGGGCCGCGCATCGCCGGCCAGGCCGCGCACGACGCCGGCTTCCCCGCCGCGGCGGGCGCCGCCGCCGACGGCTGGCTGGTGGTCTCCACCGCCACCGACCCGCTCGCCGCCCCCGCGGCCCGCGCGTTCACCCGCGCCTTCCGCACCCGCTGGGACGGCGCCGCGCCGCCGCCGTTCGCGGCCGAGGCGTACGACGCGGTCCGTCTGGTCGCCGCCTGTGTGCGCGGCCTGGGCAGGGAGCGCGTCACCCGGGGGGACCTGGTGCCGGTGCTGCGCAAGACCCGCCACGAGGGCGTCTCCAAGACCTACGCCTTCGAACCGGAGAACGGCGCCTTCGTGGGCACCGGCACCTTCTTCTACCGGGTCACCGGCGGTGCGTTCCGCTTCCTCGGCCCGGACCCGAAGGCGGTGTGAGGGCCGCTCGCGACGGTGAGGGGCCGCCCGCACCGGTGACGGGCGGCCCGCCGCGACGAGATGCCGCGGGGCACCCCGGTAGAAAGGGCTTTCTGAGACGATGGGGGCGTCCACGTCCCCGCAGCACCGGAGCCCTTCATGCCCCAGATCACCGTCGACTGCTCACCCGGCGCCCGAACCGCCCTCGACCGGCGGACGTTCGCGCTCGCCCTCCACCGGCTGGTCGTCGACACCGTCGACACCCGGCTGGAGGCCTGCAAGACCCGCTTCCGCCCCGCCGACGAGACCGTCGTCGGCGACGGGGAGACGGACGCCCCGCTGGTCCACGTCGGCATCGCCCTGCTGCCCGGCCGCAGCGAGGAGCTCAAGGCGCGGCTCTCGCAGGCCGTGGTGGACCTGCTGCTGGAGCACCTCGGCACCGCCGGCGGCGTGGCGCCGCACGTCTCCGCCGAGATCCGCGAGCTCGAACCGTCCTACCGCAAGCGCTGACCCGGCACCACCAGCGGCCCCAGCCGCACCAGCCGGCCGACGAGATCGCCGAACGGGCCGTCGGCCGGCTCCCGGGAGAGGATCTCCGCCAGCACCCCGGCCATCTCCTCGTCGTACGCCGCGCTCACCGCCGCCAGCGCGGCGAAGTCGTGCACGAGCTGCAACTCCAGCTCGCCGCGCGGGACCAGCCGCCCGTCCAGCCAGATCAGCGCCGTCGACTCGGCGAGCGACACCCAGGAGCGGACCACCAGGGCCAGGCGCGGCGAGGGTTCGGCGACGCCGAGGTGGGCGAGGATCTGGTCGTACGCCGCCTGCCGCACCCCGTCGATCATCGCGTGGGTGGTGGACGAGCCGACCGCGGGGCCGCCGCGCATCAAGGCGGAGAAACCCGGGCCGTGTTCGTCGACGAAGTCGAAGAAGCGCCCCATGACCCGCAGCAGCCGGGCGCCGAGCGGGCCGTCGTGCGGCTCCTCGAACAGCCCGGCGAGCTCGTCGGCCGCGCGGCGCAGCGCCGCCTCGTACAGGCTCTGCTTGCCGGGGAAGTAGTGGTAGACCAGCGGCCGCGAGATGCCCGCGGCGGCCGCGATCTCGTCGATGGAGACGTCGTCGGGGGAGCGGTGGCTGAACAGCTCCAGCGCCACGCCGATGAGCTGCTGCCTGCGTTCCTCGACGCCCATCCTGCGCCGTACCCCGGTCGTCATACGAACACCCTACCGAGTGCCCGCGCGCGTCCGACCGGGGCCGTCCGGCTCCGGGCCGGTCAGGGGCGCAGCAGCAGCACCGTGCCGAGCGACCGCTGACCGGTGGAGTCCGAAGGGCGGTTGACGATCCCGCCGGACGCGGTGGCCATGACGCTGGAGCCGCCGCCGTCGAGGTTCATCGCCTCGCGCGCGCCGAGCTGCCGCATCAACTGGGCCGCCTGCGCGACCCCGAGGCCCTCGCTGTACCCGGCCTGCCGGCCGTCGACGACCACGATCATCAGCCGTCCCCGCTCGTCCTTCCCGATCATCGAACGCGGGTTGGCGCGCACCGTCCAGTTGTAGGTGAAGGTCTGGTCCGGGCCCTCGCGCACGATGCCGTCGCCGACGGCGTTGACCGACACCCGGCCGTCCCGGACGAGGGACGGGCCGACCTGGAGGATCGTCGTGTCCGGGGTGAGCGCGACCTTGACGCCCCTGCTGTCGAACACCTCGTCGGTGACGGCCGCGGTCCCGCCCGGCCGCAGATGGGCGAGCAGCCAGGTGGCGCTCGCGCCGGTCGCCTGGATCGTGGACCCGCCGGGCGGAACGGCCGCCCCGCGCGAGGTGTTGACCGCCGTCACCGTGCCGGCGGCGTCCAGCACGGCCTCCGCGCCGGCCCCCGACGGGGGCTGTCCCCACTCCGGGGTGAACCGCACCAGCTCGCTGGTGTCGGTGCACTTCAGGTCGTGCTGCGGCTTCTCGGTCGGCACGTCGCCGCCCACACCGCCGCAGTTCCACACGTCGCCGGGTATCCGGTTCACCCCGTCGACCTCGGTGCTCGCGCCGCCCGCGCGCAGCGTCACCCGGGCGCGGAAGGTGTCCACGTCGAAGGAGCGGCCGCCGCCCGAGAAGCGGATGCCCGCCCGGCCCTGGGTCGCCGAGCCGATGAGCCGGCCGTCCTTCACGTACAGGCCGCCGGGGGCGTTGTTGTAGAACCACTGGGCGTTGACGCCCGCCGTGGCGCCCGCGGCCGCCATCAGGTCCGTCAGCTTCTCGGTGCCGTTCAGCGTCGGACCGAAGCCGGTGTCGAGGGAGCCGCGGAAGGCCGCGAAGTCCACCCGCATCACGTGCACCTTCTGGGGCGCCCTGAAGTCCCCGCCGTCCTGCGGGACGTAGCGGGTGCCGCCGGTGAACCCCGCCGCCTTGACGCGGGCGAGGTCCGCGGAGGCGCCGGTCTCCTGCGCGTACCGGCCGATGCGGACGGTCCAGCCGAGGGTGGTGGCCCGCAGATCCGCGAAGGAGGGCGTCCTGACCTCCTCGACGCGCGGCTCGAACCCCTTGCTCCGCAGGGCGTTCGCCACCCGGTCGGCGGTGGCCCGGGGGCCGAGCGCGGTGTTCGCGGAGGCGAGGGGGCCGTCGGGGGCGACGGGCAGGTAGACGTGCACCGTCCACCGGTCCTCGGACGCGGCCCGGCTGCCGTACGACAGCGAGGTCAGCGTGACCCCGTCCGTCACGGTCGTGGTGACCGGCGGCGCGCTCTGCTGGAGCGGGCGGAGCGCGGACGGCGGCTGGGGCTTGACGGCGGATCGCGGCGGCGGCACGGCCTGGGCGCCGGGCACGGCCGTCACCGCCCCCAGCACCGCTGCCGCCGCCGCCAGGGAGAGAGACGTGCGCTGCATGAGCGTCCTTCCGTCGTCGGAACGTAAGGCAAGGCAAGGCGCAGTCGATTGCGGGCAGATGTCTCGGAGTACAACAGCCGAGGCAGCCCGGTGGAAGCCTCCGGACCGGCCACACAGAACGAGCCATTCCTTTTGTCCGGGGCTGTCTGACGGCCCGTCCGCCGGGGCGCGGGCGGCGGGGCGCCCGACAGGGGGGTCTGCGGGGGTGTCCGGGCGGGCGGTCTCAGCGCAGGGGCTGGACGCGGGTGCCGTCGGGGAGGAGGCCGTGGAGGTCGGCACGGGCGCCGGGGCGGGAGCGGACCGCGAGGAGGGCGCCCTCGCTCTCGCCGCTCACACCGCCGGTGAGGACGACCGAGCGGAACCGCCCGCCGCCCGCGGCCAGCGCGTACCACTGCCCCGCCCTCGACTGCCACAGCACGCCCGCGAGCACCCGGGGCTCCCGCACCCCGCAGGCCGGGGAGTCCTCGGCGCGCGCCACCACGGTGCCGGGAGCGGACGGCCGGTCGGCGGGCGGCTGGAACTGGGCCATCACCCGGGCGCCGGCACCCCGCCAGGTCTCCGCGCGGGTGCACACCCAGGCGGCCGTGCCGTTGGCCTCGGGCAGCCGCTGGAGGGCGAACCGCCAGGCCCCGACCTCCCGCACCCCGTGCGCGCGCAGCTCCCGGAGGGAGCACGCCGTCCGCGCCCAGGCCGTCAGCGCCGCGGGACCTGCCACGTCGGATGCCGCCGACGGCGGGCCGGACAGCAGCCGGGCCGGGGCGAGTTCGCCCAGGTCGGTCAGCAGTCTGGTCCCGTCGCCGTCGCGGATCTCCAGCGTCTCCCAGGAACGGCAGGCGCCGTCCCCCGCCGGGCTCGGCAGCGCCGCCGTCACCCCGGAGGCGTCCCGCGCGAGCGGACGCGCAGGCGCCGCCGGGTCGAGGAGGTCCCGGACGGACACCTCCCGCACCCAGGGGGCCGTCAGATAGCGCACCCGGCCACCCGGCCGGGCCACCACGAGCGCCGCGGCCGACACCGCGTCCGCGGCGTCGGTGCGGGCGAAGTCGAGGGCGGCGCCGCCCCCGCCGAGCGGCTCGGCGTACCGCACGGCACGCAGCCCGTCGTGCAGCAGCACGACGCGGGCGCGCTCCACCACTCCGGCGAACAGCAGCCGCGGCGCGCCCGCCGGGGGGCCCGACGAGGTGCCGGGCGTGGCCGAGACGCGCACCTGGCCGCCCGGCTCCGCCCAGGCCGCGAGCGCCCGGTCCAGCAGCGCGCGGTCCCCGGTGAGAGGGCCCCGGGGGGGCCACACCGAGAAGTCCCGCCGGGTGGCGTCCCGCCAGGCCGTGGGCGCCGCCCGCGTCGGCCCGGCCGCCTCCGTGTCCCGCCCGGGCGACGGCCCGTCCTGCGGGAGGCCGAGCAGCCCCGCGCACACGGCCAGCGCGGCGACGGCCACCACGCCCGCCCGCACCCGCCGCCTGCGGCGCAGCAGCCCGGGCGGACGCGCCTGGAGCGCGCACGCGTCGAACGCGGGCGAGGCCAGCAGCGCCGCCGTGCCCGCCGCGTCCGGCAGGGCGTCCGCCGCCGCCAGCGCGCCGTCCGGATCGGCGGCGCCCGCCGCCGCCAGCACCTCGCGGGCCGCGGGGGCGGTGAGCCCTTCCAGCCGGCGCAGCACACAGGCGGCCCGGCCGGCGGCGCCGAGCGCGGACAGTTCGCGCTCCAGGGCCAGTTCGGCGGCGCCGGCGGCGCGCGGGAGCAGCCGCAGGCCCCAGCCGCCCCAGACCCTCGGCAGCGGCGGGTGCGGCCGTCCGGCCGTCCGCAGCGCCCGCCGCAGCAGCCGCACCCGCAGGCCGTCGTACCCGGCGGAGCCCGTCTCCCCGGCCCGGCGGGCCCTCGGCACGGCGGGCACCGCGGGCCCGGCGCCGCAGCCGGGCAGCGTGCGCTGCACGAGCGCGTGCGCCGCCAGCACCCGCCGGCCCGGATCGGACGCCGGGGGCAGCACCAGGTACGCGATCCGCACCAGCCGCGGGTAGTGCGCGACGAAGTCCGCCTCCAGCAGGTCTCCGGGACCCGCGGGCGGGGCGGGGCTGAAGGCCGTGTCGGCTCGCTCGGGACGCACGTTCAGCAGAACGAGCCAAGGGGCCCCGCGGTCACCCCGTGCCGCCCGCCTCCGGTGGGCCCGGCACGGTCAGACGGCGGCGGATCCGCTCCAGGTCCCCCGGTTCCACGCCGAGGCCGTCCGTCGCGTACGCCTCCATGGAGCCGTGGCGCCGCTCGACCTCCTCCAGGGCCGCGCCCAGGTACTCCGGTACGACGCCGATCACGGCCAGGGCCGTCTCCGGGCGGCCGCCCTGCACGGTGTACCCCTCCACCAGCGGCGCGTACGCCTCCCGGACCGCGGCGTTGACGGAGAGGTACTCGGCCCGCACCGTCTCGGGCGAGGCGCCGAGCAGGGTCAGCACCACGGTGGCCGCCCAGCCCGTGCGGTCCTTGCCCGCCGTGCAGTGGAACAGCAGCGGCGCGGAGTCCGCGCCGGCGAGTTCGGTGAGGAACGCCCCGTACGCGGCGCGCGCCGACTCCGTGGTCACGAACGAACGGTAGATCCCGGCGAACAGCTCGGGGCCCCGGCCGCCGCCGAGTTCCCGCTCGGCCTCGACCGGGTCGGCGAGCAGCCGGCGCAGCCGGGCCGCCGCCGGCAGCGCCCCGGCGGCGACCTGGTCGGCGAGGACGTCCGCCAGGAGCAGCCGGCCGCCCTCCGGGATCCGGTCCGGGCGGGCGTCGCGCTCCGCCCGGGTGCGGAAGTCGACCACCGTCCGCACACCGAGGGCGGCGACGGCGGGGTCGGCCGCGGTGTCCAGCCGGTCGAGCTGCCCGGACCGGAAGAGCACACCGGCGCGCACCCGCCGTCCGCCGGACAGCCCGGTGCCGCCGAGATCGCGCAGGTTGGCGACGGTGGTGGAGGGAATGGCGCCCATGCACGGAATGTAGGCGCCCCGCGCCTCAGCCGGCCGAAGCGACACCGCCGGTGAGCGACCAGCCGCTGAAACGCACCGTGCCCCGCGCCCCGCTGCCCCCGTTGGTGGCGCTCATGAAGAAGCCCGCGTCCTGGACCGCCGCCGCGCCCGGCACGTTCACCGTGGCGACGGTGCGCCAGGTGGTGCCGCCGTCGGTGGAGCAGGAGCCGGTGAACGCGGTGCCGCCGTCCTTGGTGAGCCGCAGCAGCACCGGCGCGGTGACGCCGGTGATCCGCCCGTAGCTGTCGATCGTGCCGTCGCCGTCCGTGTCGAAGGACAGCGCGACGCCCTGGCCCGGGGTGACGGCCAGGTTCAGGAAGCCCCCGCCCATCGGCTCCGCCAGCGCGTTGCGCACCGCGATCCCCGCCCGGGCCCAGGTGCCGGTGTTGTCCTGGGAGTCGACCCGCAGCACCACGCTCGCCCCCGCGGTGAACGCGCCGGGCAGGTAGGCGGTGCCGAACTGGGTGGTGCCCCGCCACAGGTCGTTGCCCGCGCCGTTGATCGCGAGCCGGTCGCCGAGCTGCCCGAACACGGCCGCGTTGGAGGTGAAGGTGCGCCACCGCGGCTCCAGCGGCGCCGCCAGGTGCACGCTGCCCGACTGGGCGGACGTCACCCTCGTCTCGGAGAGCGGCCCGTACTGCGTGGTGAGCCCGTACGCCATGGGCACCAGCGGTTCGGTCAGCGCGCCGTCCGGGGCGGTGACCCGCCACGACACCGTGCCGGTGCCGCCCTCGGGCACCCCGTCGAGGACGGGTTCCCCGTCGGCCTCCGCGTCCAGCCCGGTGAGCGCGAAGTCCACGCGCCCGGTCGCCCGCAGCCCGTTGAGGTTGCGGAACGACGCCGTCAGCGTGCCCGTGCTGCCCGGGGTGAACGCCGGCGGATCGACCGACACCGTCACCACGCCCTGGTAGGGCGCCCGGGACAGGGTGTCGAACACCCGCTGGGCGGTGCGGTGGGCGTCACCGGTCGGACGCACCGGATAGACCGTGCGCTCCTTCGTCCACGCCTCCTCCTGCGGGTAGAAGTCGAAGGACTTCGGCGCGCGGCCCTCGGCCAGCGCGTCGCCCACCTCGCCCAGGTACGCCTCCCACTGCGGCACGTGGACGTCCGCCATCAGCCCCTGCCAGTCGCGGTTCGCGTAGTTGCCGAGGGTGTTCGCGGTCGGGCGGTCCGCCCAGGTGGAGATCAGGACGCGTGCCGTCCGCTCCAGCCGCTCCGCCTCCTCGGGGCTGGTGGCCAGCCGCTTGGCGTCCTCCAGCCACGGACCGGTCAGGAACATCCGGTGGCAGCCGGCCATCGTGTCGGTGAGCAGCATCAGCTTCAGGAACACCGCGGACACGGCACGGAACGTCTCCGCGTCCCGGGCGCGCCAGGCCGCCCGCAGGGCGATCTGCAGGGTGCGGGAGCGGTTGGCCAGCGCCTGCCGGGCCACGTCCGTCAGGTCGTACCGGTAGGTGTCCGAGTCGCGCAGCGCGGGAGCCACGTCCAGCAGACCGGTGAGCGCCCGGTCGAAGCCGGCCGGGTCGAAGGCCGTGCCGATCGCCGTCGTCAGCGACGGCCGCCGCGAGAACAGCGAGTCGTACGGCCGGCCGTCGGTGCTGGTGAGCCGGTACGCCGTGGCCGCCAGCGCCGCGAACGCCTCCCGTGCCGCGGGGTCGTCCCCGCCGTAGCGGACCGCGCTGTAGTCGGCGAACCACGCCGCCCGGTCGGTCTTCTCCTCCCGCCAGGCCAGTTCGCTGAAGAGCTCCGCCGCCGCCGGATCCCGCTCGGCGGCCTCCGGCATGTAGGCCGTGCCGGCCAGCGCGCTGCCGGACTTGTCGCGCCAGGCGGTGAACTTCTCCGTCCAGCGGTCGGTGTTCGCGCCGAGGGTCGTCCGGCCGCCGAAGTTGGGGATGGTGCCGAACGCGTACGGGGCCCCGCCCCAGTCGGTCTCCCGGTCGGTGACGGTGTCCAGGTCCGAGAGGCCGTCGACGACGAGGAGCCCGGACCGGTCGAGCGAGTCCAGCAGCAGGGGGCGGGGGTTGGACTGCCAGCCGAGGATCACCCAGGTGGCGCCGGGGCGGGCGGTCCGCAGCGAGGTCTCCACCGCCCGGGCCGCCTCGGGGACGGGCACGTCGCCCGGGGTGCCGCCCTCGTGGAGCAGGTCCATCTTGAAGTACGCCACCTCGCCGAACAGGTCGGCCTGGTGGCGGTAGAAGGCGGCGGCCACGTCGGCGAACGCCTTCGTCCGCGGGTCGAGCCAGTCGGGGCGCCGCATCCCGCCGCCCCAGGTCCCCTGGGGCACCGTCCGGGCGTCGCTGCCCGGATTGCGTGCCGCGAAGCCGTCGGGCACCGTGCCGAAGTAGCCGGGCAGGACCGGCCGCATGCCCAGTTCGCGCAGCCGGTCGCAGATCCTGCGCCCCAGCTCGGCACGGCGCTCGATCAGCGCGGTGGACGGCGGTCCGCCGAACTCGCTCATGTTCTGGAGCAGCCACCAGGGCTGGTGCGAGGGCGCGGGGAGCCAGGCGCGGGCCTCGGTGTCCGAGTAGCCGAAGTCGGTCAGCAGCCGGTGGTAGACCGCCTCCTGCCCGGCCGTCACCAGCACCTCGTTCCAGCCGTGCAGCGCCAGCACGTCGAGCTGGCGCTCCCAGCGCGGCCAGTCGGCGTAGGGGGCGGTGTAGCCGTCGTGGGTGTCGTTGTACACGAACCGGTGCGGGACGGTCGCCGACCGCTTCAGCGGCGCCGCCGGGGCCGGCAGCTCCGGCGGCAGGCCGAGCCGGGAGCCGGCCCACGAGATGTGCGCCCGGCAGACGTACTTGAGGTACCAGTGCACCCCGGTCAGCAGCACGCCGGCGCTGGTGCCGGTCACGGTGATGCGCCCCGCGGTGCCGGTCACCTCGAAGCGCTCGGGCCCGCCGACCGTACGCAGGGTGAACTGGCCGGCGTGGTCCGGCAGCAGCCGCCGCAGCGCGGCGAGCGCGGCACCGGCCGCGTCCGCGCGGGCGGACGGCGCGGCGGGCGGGACGGAGGGGGAGGGGACGGCGGCGGTCGCGGGGGTGTGCGCGCCGAGCGCGGCGCCCATCCCGACGGCTCCGGCGGTGCCCAGCAGAGTGCGTCTCGACAGCTCGTACATACAGCGCTCCTCCGTGTTGCTCCAAGCGGTGCTCCGGCGGCAACGGGTGCGTGCGGAGCGCAGGTTACCCGCGGTTCTCTCCCGCGCAGGGGGACCGGAGGGGCACGATGGCCGGATGCGGACGACAACGACCACGAACACACCACGGACGGCCCGGACGGTACTGGCGGTTGCGCTCATCGTCCTGGCGTCGGCCTGTTCACCGGGTGAACGCGATCACGGGCGTGTCGCGGATACGGGCACGGCCTCCGCCGCCCCGCGCACCGCCTCGGGCAGCCTGGAGGATCTCGCGCGGCAGGCCGGCTGCGAGCCGAACATCCAGACGGACGCGGCCGAACTGCGGCAGGCGAACTGCGCGACGGCGCAGGGGAAGTACGTCCTCGCCACCTTCGCCACCGAGGACGGGCAGCGCGTCTGGCTCGACGAGGCGGACGACTACGGGGGGACGTACCTGGTCGGCGGGAGCTGGGTCGCGGTCGGCGACGAGAAGGTGGTGGCGGCGCTGCGGGGCCGTCTCGGCGGCACGGTGCGCACCGGAACGGACCACGGATCGCACCCGGGCGGCGGCACCTCCGGCGGCGGTACCTCCGGAGCCGGGGAGCACGAGGGCCACGAGAGCCCCGCGGGCGACGGAGGCCACGAGGGCCACGAACGCCACGAAGGGACCCCTCAGGGCTGACCGCACGGTGCGGTGGACGCCGCCCGCCCGGCCCCAGGCCCGGACCGCGTCCGCCGCACCCCGTACCGACCGCCGGGCGCACGTCCGCACGCCCGCGCCGTCCCACCGTCCGCGCACGCCGAGGCCGGGCGGGTCCGGGAGCATCGCTCCCGGACCCGCCCGGCCTCGGCGTGCTCAGCGGGTCAGCGGCACCTCCGCCCGCCGTTGATGCAGCTCACCATCTTGTTCATCAGCCTCTCGTCGAAGACGTTGATGAAGTCGCCGTGGTCCGTGACCGGCTTGTGCAGCTGCTCGGGGAACGAGTCGACCGCGAACACCGAGGCGTTCCCCCCGTCGAAGACCGGCGGCGGCACGTCGTAGACGATCCGCTGCACGAGCTGGGGGATCGCCCGGAAGCCCTGCGGGCAGCGCCCGCCCGCGTCGGCGAACGCCACATGGGTGCGGTGGTTGGCGCTGTCGGTGTTCTGGCCGTCCCAGCAGCTCTGGAACGCGAAGGTGCGCACCACCTGGCTGTTCTCGGGGCAGATCGGGTACTTGTCCTTGAGCTGCCGGTCCTCGAAGCCCGTGCAGCTCCACGAGGCGTTCGCGTTCGCGTCGCCGTTGACGAAGGCCTTCGCGTCGCCCGTGATGATGCGCAGGAACCGGGGCATCGCGGTGACCTTGCTCCGCGGGCTGCCGACGAAGGACAGGGTGACCTGCGACGGGGTCTGGATCTCGCCCACGTTCTGGTCGTTGCCGCCGCCGTCGGCCGCCGCGTCGTTCTCGTCCTGGCCGTTCTGGAGCCGCAGCACCGGCCAGTAGTAGGTCGACCGGTCGCCCTGGTTGCGGCAGGTGGTGGCGCCCGCGGCGAGGTCGTCGTCGCTGGCGAAGGCGTCGTTGGCCTGGTTGCCCACGTAGTCGTGCATGTGGTGGGCGCCGTTGCTGACACCCGGGGCGACGATGACGTTGTCGGGGTTGAACTTGCCGTTGGCGTTCACACCGCAGTCGGTCGTGAAGGTGCCGCGGGAGGCGCCCCGGCGGTTGCGCGGCTGCTGCACGTTCGGCTGCACGTCCTCGATCGCGACGAAGTCGCCCGCCTCGGGGCCGTTGCCGGCCTGGCCGCCGTTGCCGCCGTCCTGCCCGCCGCCGTCCCCGTCGCCGTTGCCGCCGTTTCCGTCGCCGCCGTCCTGGCCGCCGTTCTGGTTCTGGCCGTCTCCGCCGTTGCCTCCGTCGCCGTTGCCTCCGCCGTTCCCGCCGTCACCGTTCCCGTCGCCGCCGTTCTGGCCGTTGCCGTCGTCGCGCAGGGTGCAGGGAGCCATCTGCTCCAGCCCCTGCGGCCGTTCGGCCGACCGGTCGATCAGTGCGACGATCCGCTGAATGATCACCAGACGTTCGTTCCGCAGCGGCGCCAGGATCTGGTTCTCGCCGAAGGCGCGGTCCGCCTCCACCCGCTGCCGGTTGTCGGCGAAGCGCTGGTAGGCGACCGTGATCTGGGAGTCCAGCGTGGCGAGTTCGCGGTCGACCGCGAAACGCTGGTCGTCGGGAACCTCACGCAGCGAGTTGCCCACGTCGGGGCAGTCGATCGTGGACACCGACCGGCCGTCGGCCGCCCGGGTCCGGTTCTGCTGCTGGCCGTCACGCCCGCCGGGCCACCACCCCTCACCGGCGGAGGCATAGGAGTTGGCCGCGATCAGCCCGCCCCCGCCCAGGATCAGTGCGGCCGAGGCGGCGATCGCCCGGTTGGCCAGCTTCGAGCGTTTTCTTGATGTGCGTCCCATGGAACTCCTCTGCTTCGTTGCCGGGGTGTGTGGGATGAAAGGGGGGTCCCGGCAGAGGGAGAAGCGCGCCGTTCCATACGGCGGGGGCGCGGGAGGCGTTCAGCGCCGGCGGCAGTTCGTAGGATGGTCCAACGGCACATGCGGACGAGACTGGTGAAGCCGGACACCGGTCCGGCCCCCGTCCGTCGTGGCTACCCGCGGTCCAGGTAGGCCAGCACCGCCAGCACCCGGCGGTTGTCGTCGTCGGACACCGGCAGACCGAGCTTGGCGAAGATGTTGGAGGTGTGCTTCGCGATCGCCCGCTCCGTCACCACGAGCTGCGTCGCGATGGCCGTGTTCGAACGCCCCTGGGCCATCAGCTCCATGACCTCCAGCTCACGCGGCGTCAGCGCGCCGATCGGCTGGTCCTGGGAGCGGCGGCTCAGAAGCTGGGAGATCACCTGCGGATCCATCGCCGTACCGCCGCCCGCCACCCGGCGCACCGCGTCGACGAACTGCTCCGCGTCGAAGACCCGGTCCTTCAGCAGGTAGCCCACCCCGCCGTTGCCGTCCGCCAGCAGCTCGCGCGCGTACAACTGCTCCACGTGCTGCGACAGCACCAGCACCGGCAGCCCGGGCCGCGCCCGCCGGGCCGCGAGCGCGCACTGCAGCCCCTCGTCGGTGTGGGACGGCGGAAGCCGGACGTCGACGACCGCGACGTCCGGCTCCAGCTCGGCGAGCGCCTTCGACAGCTCCGGGCCGCTCTCCACGGCGGCGAGGATCTCGAAGCCGAACGCTTCCAGCATCCGCACCAGGCCGTCGCGCAGCAGGAACAGGTCTTCGGCTAGGACGACGCGCAAGGGATCTCCATGGTGACCATGGTGGGACCGCCCGCGGGACTGCTGACGGCCAGGACGCCGTCGAATGTACCGAGCCTGCGTTCGACCCCGCTCAGCCCCGAGCCGGCTCCGACCGAGGCCCCGCCCCCGCCGTTGTCCGTGACCGCGATCCGCAGCGAGCCGTCGGTGTGCGTGATGTCGACCCATATCCGGTCGCCCCCGCCGTGCTTGACCGCGTTCGTCAGCGCCTCGCTCACCGCGAAGTACGCCGCCGACTCCACCGGCGCCTCCACCCGGCCCGTCATCTCCACGTCCACCTCGCAGCTCACCGGCAGCCGCAGCGCCAGCGCCCGCACCGCGTCCCCGAGCCCGCGCTCCGCCAGCACCGGCGGGTGGATGCCGCGCACCAGGTCGCGCAGCTCGGTCAGCGCCTCGGCCGACGACGTGCGCGCCGCCGCGATCAGCTTCTTGGCCTGCGCCGGGTCCTTCTCGATCAGCGCCTCGATGGTGCTCAGGTTCATCCCCATGGCGACCAGCCGCGCCTGCGCGCCGTCGTGCAGATCCCGCTCGATACGGCGCAGTTCGGCGGCCGAGGTGTCCACCGCGTCGTGCCGGGTGGCGGTCAGCCGGTCGATGCGCTGCTCCAGGTCCCCACGGCTCGGGGTCAGCGAGGCCGCGGCGATCCTGAAGTGGCTCCGCACCAGCAGCGGGTTCACGAAGGTCGCGAGGACCATCCAGCCCAGGCCGAGGACGGCCGCCAGCCCCGCCGTCCCGGCGCTGTCCACCGGCAGGAAGGTGTACCAGTAGGTGCCGCCCGCCTCGACGATCGGCTTCCACAGGCCCACGGCCAGCAGCAGCCCGAAGAGTCCCTCCAGCCAGAGCGCCGGCGCGAGCAGCGCCACCGTCGCGCCCGCCGTGATGTCGGTGAACAGCCACTGCATGTCCCGGCGGGTGGCCGGATCCTTCATCATCCGGACGCACCGCTCGACCTGCCCCGCGAGCCCGCCGCGCGCCGGTCCCCCGGGCCGGTACGCGCTGGGGATGCGGACCCCGGACCACTGCGCGGCCAGCAGCCGGCGGCTGTTCGCCTGGGCGCGGACCAGCGACAGCAGCGGGGGAGTGGTGAAGATCCCGATGCCGATCGGGATCAGGCTGACGGACACCAGCGTCAGCGTGAACAGCAGGACCGAGCCGATCAGTGCCGTCAGGGCCAGCGCGAGCCCCCGCACGCCCGCCACCAGAGAGGCCCGCAACCTCGTGATCATCGTCAAGTCCCCTCGTCGTCCTGTCTCGGCGACCAGTCTGGCGGGCCGCCCCGGCCCGCCGCACTGGCCCCCGGCACCCGGCGGGGGTGTACCTGGCACCACCCCCGGACCGTGTCGCCACGGCTCCCGGACAGGGGGCCCCGGCGGCTGGGGCGGACGGCCGCCGCTTCCTAACGTCGTCACCCGATCCGTACCGAATCCATCGGCGGCGAAGGCCCAGGGGGAGCGCCCGGTGAAGAACAATCTCGCGGCACGCATCGGTGTGTGGAGCGCACACCATCGCAGGACGGCCGTCATCGGCTGGCTGCTGTTCGTCGTGCTCAGCACCGTCGTGGGCGGCGCCTCCGGCATGGTCGAGATGACCGAGTCGGAAGCGGGCAGCGGCGACTCCGCACGGGCCGTGCGGATCCTCGCGGACGCCGGTCTGGAGCAGCCCGCCGGTGAACTCGTCCTGGTCAGCGGCGACACCGCCGACGCCTGGCGCCCCGCGGCCCGGGACCTCACGGCGGCGATCGAGCGGACGGGCGAGGTGAGCCGGGTCCAGCCGCCGCTGCCCTCGAAGGACGGCCGGGAGGCGCTCGTCCGGTTCGAGATGAAGGGCGACGCCGCCGGGGCCGCCGACCGGGTCCAGCCGGTGCTCGACGCCGTCCGGGACACGGACCGGGCCCACGACGGCGTGGAACTGCACCAGTTCGGCCGGGCCAGTGCCGAGAAATGGCTGGCCGACCTGCTCTCCGACGACATGCGCAAGGCCGAGTTCACCGCCGTGCCGCTGGCGCTCGGCATCCTGCTGGTCGCCTTCGGCGCGCTCGTCGCCGCCCTGCTGCCCGTGGTGCTCGCCCTGACCGCCTGCATGGCCGCCTTCGGCCTGCTGTCCCTCGCCAGCCACCAACTGCACCTGTTCCAGACCACCTACTCGGTGATGTTCCTGGTCGGCCTCGCCGTCGGCGTCGACTACTGCCTCTTCTACCTGCGCCGCGAACGCGACGAACGGGCCGCCGGCCACGACGCGGAGACCGCCCTGCGGATCGCCGCCGCCACCAGCGGACGCGCGGTGCTCGTCTCCGGCGCCACCGTCATGCTGGCGATGTCGGGCATGTTCCTGTCCGGGCTGATGCTCTTCGAGGGCTTCGCCCTGGCCACCATCCTCGTCGTCCTCATCGCCATGCTCGGCTCCGTCACCGTGCTGCCCGCGCTGCTGGCCTGGCTCGGCGACCGCGTCGACGCGGGCCGGCTGCCCTTCCTCGGCCGCCGGCGCGACGGCGCCCGGGAGAGCGGCGCGATCGCCGGCGCGGTGCTCCGCCCCGTCCTCGCCCGCCCGCGCCTGTTCGCCTTCGCCTCGCTCGCCGTGCTGCTGGCCCTGGCGGCGCCCGCCGCCGGGATGAAGACCGAACAGCTCGGCATGGAGAAGCAGTTCGGCTCCGACGCGCCGCTCACCGTCGCCCACGAGCGGATCACCGAGGCGTTCCCCGGCGGACCGGAACCGGCGCGGGTCGTCGTCACCGCCGACGACATCACCGCCCCCGCCGTCACCGCCGCGCTCGGCGGCTTCGAGCGGGTCACCGTGCACCGGGAGAAGAACGTCGCCGAGATCGAGGTACCGCTGCCCGGCGACGGCAGCGACACCCGCTCCCGGCGGGCCCTGGCCGACCTGCGCGAGCACCGCCTGCCGGACGCCTTCGACGGCACCGGCGCCACGGTGCTCGTCGCCGGCGAACTCGCCGAGTCGGTCGACTTCAACGACCAGCTCAAGAAGGGCATCGTCCCGGTGTTCGTCTTCATCACCGTGGTCACCTTCCTGCTGATGCTGGTCTGCTTCCGCTCCTGGGTCATCGCGCTGACGTCCGTCGTGCTCAACCTGCTCTCCGTGGGCGCCGCCTACGGGGTGATGACCGCCGTCTTCCAGCACGGCATCGGCGCCTCGCTGATCGGCGCGGAGGCGGTCGGCGCCATCGAGGGCTGGATGCCGCTGTTCGTCCTGGTGGTGCTGTTCGGCCTGTCGATGGACTACCACGTCTTCGTCGTCTCCCGGATCCGCGAGGCCCACGACCGCGGCGCCGACACCCCCGCCGCCATCAGCGAGGGCATCCGCCGCACGGCGGGCGCGGTGACCGGGGCCGCCGCCATCATGGTCGCCGTCTTCGCCGTCTTCGCGACCCTCTCCATGCAGGACATGAAGCAGATGGGCGTGGGCCTCGCGGTGGCCGTCCTGCTCGACGCGACCCTCGTGCGCATGGTGCTCCTCCCCTCGACCATGTCCCTCCTGGGCCACCACAACTGGCCCCGCCGCAACCGGAAGCGCCCGGTCCCGGCCCGCCGCTCCAGCCCCGCCGGCGTCTGAGGCGCTGCGCACGAGTCCGACCGCGAGGGCCCGCCCCTCCCAGCCCCGCCGGCGTCTGAGGCGCCCGAGCGCGGCCCCGCCCCTCCCAGCCCCGCCGGCGTCTGAGGCGCCCGAGCGCGGCCCCGCCCCTCCCAGCCCCGCCGGCGTTTGAGGCGACCGCGCGGAGCGCGGTGCGGGTCCGGGCGGAGCCCGGGTGGCCGGCCCCGGGAGCATCACGCTCCCGGGGCCGGCCACCCCGTGAACCCCGCCCCGCGACAGCCGAGCCCCCGCGGCAGCCGAGCCCTCCGCGACAGCCGAGCCCCCCGCGGCAGCCGAGTAACCCCGGGTCACTCCCGCCGAGCCCCCGGCAGTGGCACCATGGCGCGACGATGACGGATGCCCGGTCGCCCCTGCGCGCCCTGCGAGCCGCACTCTTCGCGGCAGTGGCCGTGCTCCTGGCCGCGATGGGGCATTCGTCCCTGTCTGCGCACGACATCCCGCCCTCCGCCCTGCTCGCCGCCCTCGGCGTGACCGCCGCCGCGGGCTGGGCGGCGGCCGGCCGCCGCCGGGGCCCGTGGTCGATCGGCACCGGACTCCTCGCGGTGCAGGGCGCGCTGCACCTGCTCTTCGCCGCCCCCGCCCGCCCGGGCACCGCCCACCACCACACGCCCCACCCCGCCTACGGCACGGCCCCCGTCCAGGACACCGCCGCGTACGACGCCCCCGTCCAGGCCCTCGGCTCCGACACCGGCATGATCGCCGTGCACCTCCTCGCGGCCGCCGCCTGCGCACTCTGGCTCGCCCACGGCGAGTCCGCGTTCTTCCGGCTCGCACGCACCGTGCTCGCCTTCGCCTTCACCCCGCTGCGGCTGCTGCTCGCCACCGTGACGCCGCCCGGCCCGGCACGCCCCGGGCCCGCTCCCGTCCGCGCGGAGCCGCGCCGCCCGCACCATGTCGTCCTCGCGCACACCGTCGTCCGCCGGGGCCCGCCCGTACGGCCCGTCCCCCGCGCCACGGCCCCCGGAGCCACCGTCTGACACGACCTGGGGGCCGCTCTCCCCATGTCGACGTCAACTCCGAGGATGACCATGTCCATCGACGCCCAGAGCAAGGGCACCACCCCCGCGGACGACGGAATACCCACCCCCGCACCCGCCCCCACCGAACCCACCCCCGAACCGAAGCCCGGGACGACCTCCGGCCCCGCCGGCAGAGGCACCCTCCGGCCCCTCCTCCTGCGCCTCCACTTCTACGCCGGGCTGCTCGTCGCCCCGCTGCTCCTCGTCGCCGCCGTCAGCGGCCTCCTCTACGCGCTCTCCTTCCAGGCGGAGAAGCTGGTCTACCGCGACGAACTCCGCACCTCCGTCGGCGAACGGGTCCTCCCGCTCTCCGACCAGGTCGCCGCCGCCCGCGAGGCCAACCCCGACGGCACCGTGACGGCGGTCTGGCCCTCGTACGAGGACGGCGCGACGACCCGGGTGCTCATGACCTCCCCCGAGGTCGACGAGGGCCTCTCGCTGGCCGTGTTCGTCGACCCGTACACCGCGGAGGTGCGCGGCGAGCTCGCCTCCTACGGCAGTTCCGGCGCGCTCCCGCTGCGCACCTGGCTCTCCCGGCTCCATGTCGACCTGCACCTGGGCGAGCTGGGCCGCCACTACAGCGAACTGGCCGCGAGCTGGCTGTGGGTGGTCGCCCTCGGCGGTCTGCTGCTCTGGGTGGGCCGCAGGCGCCGCGCGCGGCGCGACCTGGTGCTGCCCGACCGCACCGCGACCGGACGCCGCCGCACCCTGTCCCGGCACGGGGTGGTCGGACTGTGGGCCGTGACCGGCCTGGTGCTGATCTCCGCCACCGGCCTCACCTGGTCGCGCTACGCCGGCGAGAACATCGGCGCCCTCCAGGACCGTCTCGGCGGGGCGACCCCCGCCGTCTCGGCCGCCCTGTCACCGGGCGCCGGGGACGGCGGCGGGCACGAGGGGCACGGCGACGGGGGCCACGCCGGTCACGGCGCCTCCCACGAGGGCGCCGACTTCGGCATCGACAACGCGGTGGCCGCCGCCCGCGGTCACGGCGTCGACGGCCGGATCGCGGTGACCCTGCCCGCGGACGGCACCGGCTACGTGGTGAAGGAGACGGACAACGAGTACCCGGTCCATCTCGACGCCGTCGCCGTGGACCCCGCCGACGGCCGGGTCATCGACGAACTCCGCTTCGACGACTATCCGCTCCTGGCCAAGGCGACCCGGCTCGGCATCGACGTCCACATGGGCGTGCTGTTCGGGGTGGTGAACCAACTGGCGCTGGCCGGCCTGATGGTGGCGCTGATCCTGCTGGTGGTGTGGGGCTACCGGATGTGGTGGCTGCGCAGGCCGACCAAGGACGCCCGGCTGTCGTTCGGCCGCCCGGTGCCGCGCGGCGCGTGGCGCAGACTGCCGGTGACGGCTCTGCTGCCCGTCGCCGCGGTCGCGGCCGTCGCCGGCTGGTTCGTGCCCCTGCTGGGCATCAGCCTGCTGGTGTTCCTGGCCCTCGACCTGGCGCTCGGCGCACTGTCGAAGGCCAGGAAGACGCCCGCCGGGCCGCCGGACACCCCCTCGGGGGCCGACGCTCCCTCCGTGACCGGCGCCCCCTAGACGCCGGGCACGCCGGGCACGCCGGGCACGCCGGTCACCCGGCCCGAGCCGGGCACGCCGGTCACGGCGTGTACTTGTAGCCGACCCGCCGCACGGTCTGGATCGTGCGGCGGTGCTCGGCGCCCAGCTTGCGCCGCAGCCGGGCGACATGGACGTCCACGGTCCGGCCGTCGCCCACATGCCCGTAGCCCCACACCGTGGTCACCAACTGGTCGCGGGTGTGCACCCGGTTCGGGTGGGCGACGAGGTGCGAGAGCAGCTCGAACTCCAGGTACGTGAGGTCCAGCACCCGCCCGTCGACCTCGGCGGTGCGCTGCACGGAGTCGATCACCACCGGCCCCTCACCGGCCGGCGGCTGCTGCTCGGGCACGGCGCCGAGCAGCGCCTGCTGGTCGGCGGGCACCAGCACCAGGTAGCCGACCATCGGCGGGCGTCCGGGCAGCGAGGGCAGGGCGTGCGGGGGAGCCGGCAGCAGGGTCGCGCCCGGCGGCAGGAACTCCGTGACGTCCACGACCTCGTCGGGATCGACGGCACGGAGCCGGTGCCGGCCGAGGAGCGGCGGCACGGCCGTGGCGGGGGCGCCGGCGGAGCGGGCGGCGGAAACGGTCGAGAGGGTACGGGTGTTCACCATGAGAGGTCAGCTCTTTCGCGCGGGAGGAAGACGGACGAAGTCGTACGTACGTCGTGCGCGCCGGCCGAAGACCCGGTCGAGCGGCGGAGAGCCGGTCGAGTGGCTTTAGAGGGCCTGCGCGTTCACCGCGCGGCAACACACCCGGTCGAAGTCATGGTGCTGACGGGAAGGCCAGAACGGCTCGAGGTCGGTGCGCCCCGTCGCCGTGTCGTGCTGCTCAGTCCTGACCATGGCTTCATTGAAGCAGACGCCCCGCGTTCGCAGCACACCCGTCCCGCACATCGGGATGTGATCCTCCCTTCACAGTCGGCATTCGGCCACCTGTGCGGACGCGCCGGTCCGTTGGGCCGCCGGCCCGCCCACCGGTGTCGGTCCTGGCGGGACGGACCCGCCCGGCCCGCCAGGACCCCGCCCCACGGGCACGCGGACGGGCCACGACCGACCGGAAGCCACCGCTGCCCGCCGCCCGGCCTACGCCCCCGGAGCCGCTGTCGCCGCCGCTCCCGAGCGCACTCCCGTCCCCGCTCCGGTGCGCGCTCCCGTGCGCGCGAGCAGCATCCGGGCCAGTGCCCGCGCCTCGTTGTCGATGTGCGGTTCGCCGTCCGGGAACAGATGGGTGACCACCCGCCGCTCGGAGTGCGCGAGGCGTTCCACGGCGGGCCGGGCGGCCGCGGGCAGCACGCCCATCGCGAGCAGCGTCCGCACCTGCCGCACCTGCGGCTCGTGGAAGTCCCGTGCCCGGCCGAGGGCTTCGGCCACCACGGGAGCGATCCCGTCCGTGCGGCCGGTGATCCGCCAGAGCGCCTCCGCCGCCTCGACCGCCCGCCGCCGCACGCTCGGCCGTACCGAAGCGGAGGCGTACGCCGGCGGCTCGACCAGCGGGACCAGCGCCGCGCCCGCGGCCCCCAACGCGCCCGCGGCGTCCAGGTCGTCGGCGGACGGGTCGGCGCCCAGCCGGGGACGGAGGATCGCGACCGCGGGCGCGGCGTCCCCGGTCACCCGGGCGAGCGCGAGGGCGGCGGCGAGGTCGCCGCGCTCGGCCCGGGCGCGCAGGGCCCGCGCGGCCCGGCCGCCCGCCGCCGGCCCCGCCGCGCCGAGCGCCCCGGCGGAGGCGGGCAGCAGCGCGACGAGGGCGTCGGCGCACCCGGCCGCGAGTCCGGGGTACGCGCACAGCACACCGGTCCACTCCGCCCGGGGCGCCGCCGCCACCCGGGCCGCCACCTGCCCGGCCGCGTCCCCGCCCGTCTCGACGGCGGCCCGGACGACGGTCGCCGTGGCGATCCGCGTCCCGAAGACCGGGTCCTCGTAGCCGGGCAGTGCGTCCATGAGCGCGAGGACCCGCTCGGCCGCGCCGGGCAGCCGCAGCCGTACGGCGGCCAGCGTCGCCGCGACCCTCGTCCCCGGCTCCGCCGAGCCGAGGAACGGCTCCAGCCAGTCCGCCTCCGCCACCCCCGTCGGCGCCCCGCCCGCGCCGGGCTCCGCCGCCCACGCCCGGCCACCCTCCGGCAGCCCGCCCGGGCCGGGCTCCGCCGCCCCGTCCCCGCGCGCAACGGGCTCGTCCGTCCCAGCCGGCGCCCCGCCCGCGCCGGGCGCGGGCACCCCACCCCCGCCCGGCGCCAGCGCGGCGCCGATGCGGGCGATCGGCAGCAGGTCGTAGCGGTGGTCCACCGCGGCCGCCAGCGCGGGCAGCGCGTCGGCCTCGCAGTCGCGCCAGAGGTCCGTGAGCCGCTGCGCGATCGGCACCCCCAGGGCGAGGGCGCGCCGGGCGGCCTCCCGGTCCTCCAGCAGGCGGTCCGCCAGCGGGACATAGGGGTGGGGCCACTCCCCGGCGTCGTCGGGGAGCGCCGGGAACGCGGCGGCTGCCGCGTCCACCAGGGGGCCCGGGAACGGCGGCCGGGCCGTGCGCAGCAGGTCCGTCACCGCCGCCCTGCGGACGGCGGGTTCGGGGGCGGACAGCAGCGCCGTGTTCCGCGCGGTGCGGGCGGAGTCCGACACGTCCAGCAGGCCGAGCGCCGTGACGAGCCGCGCCCGCAGCTCCGGTTCGCGCTCCTCGTCCAGCCGGGCCCGGAGCAGCGGCAGCAGCGGCACGGCGAACGGGCCCGTCGCGGTGACCAGCCGGACCACGGCCTCCCGCACGGTGCCGTCGTCGTGCTCCGCGAAGCGCAGCAGCGGGGGGAGCGCGGCGGCCACCGCCCGGCGTGCCGCGTCCCGTTCGCGCCCGTGCCCGTCGGCGGCGGCCGTGAGCAGCCACAGCCGCCGTACCAGGCCCTCGCCCCCGTCCCGGGCCAGCCGGCCCACGAACGGCACCGCAGCGGCCGTCGCGGAGTAGACGTCCCCCTGGTGGCACAGCGACGAGAAGAGGTCGTCGTAGGCGGCCTCCCGCGTCTCCCCGTCCGGCGAGAGCGTCGCACGCAGCATCTCCGGGACGTCGTCCGCCGGCCCGTACGCGTGCTCCAGCGAAGGCCAGTCGACGGCCTCGATCCCCTCCAGCGGTTCCGTCATGGCGCCGAGGCTAGGCGAGCGCCGGTCGGGGGCGACCACGGGGGCGCCGGGACCGCGCGGCGTCCCGCACCCGTGGCGCCCGGCCCCGGCGATGGCGCGCCCGCCCCCGGCGGGACCCCGGCGGGGCCGCGGCGCCCATGACGAAGGGGGCGCCCGCCTGGTCGGCGGGCGCCCCCTTCCCCGGGCAAGGGGTGCTCAGACCTGGCCGGCCTTCTCCAGCGCCGAGCAGCAGGTGTCCACGATCAGCCGCGTCACCAGGTACGGGTCGACGTTGGCGTTGGGACGGCGGTCCTCGATGTAGCCCTTGCCGTCCTTCTCGACCTGCCACGGAATGCGCACGGAGGCGCCGCGGTCGGAGACGCCGTAGCTGTACTCGTTCCACGGGGCGGTCTCGTGGAGACCGGTCAGGCGGTCGTCGATGCCGGCGCCGTAGTTCTTGACGTGGTCGAGCGGCTTGGAGCCCTCGCCCAGCGACTCGCAGGCGGTGATGATGGCGTCGTAGCCCTCGCGCATCGCCTTGGTGGAGAAGTTGGTGTGCGCGCCCGCGCCGTTCCAGTCGCCCTTGACCGGCTTCGGGTCGAGGGTGGCGGAGACGTTGAAGTCCTCGGCGGTGCGGTAGAGCAGCCAGCGGGCGATCCAGAGCTGGTCGGCGACCTCCAGCGGCGCCAGCGGGCCGACCTGGAACTCCCACTGGCCGGGCATGACCTCGGCGTTGATGCCGGAGATGCCCAGACCCGCCTTCAGGCAGTTCTCCAGGTGCGCCTCGACGACGTCACGGCCGTGGATCTCGTCGACGCCGACGCCGCAGTAGTAGCCGCCCTGCGGGGCCGGGAAGCCGCCCTGCGGGAAGCCGAGGGGGCGGTCGCCCTCGAAGAAGGTGTACTCCTGCTCGATGCCGAAGATCGGCTCCTGCGCGCCGAACTTCGCCTCGACCTCGACCAGCGCGGCCCGGGTGTTGGAGGAGTGCGGGGTCATGTCGATGTCGAGGACCTCGTTGAGCACGAGGACGTTGTCGCCGCCGCGGATCGGGTCCGGGCAGACGAAGACCGGCTTGAGCACGCGGTCCGAGGCGTGGCCCTCCGCCTGGTTGGTGCTGGACCCGTCGAAGCCCCAGACGGGCAGGTCGGCGAGGGCCGTCGAGGAACCGGACGCGAGGATCTTCGTCTTGGAGCGAAGCTTGGCGGTCGGCTCGGTGCCGTCGATCCAGATGTACTCAGCCTTGATGCTCACGGGTCTCATCCTTTGCGGGTGCAGCGGTATGCCGCGCAGCTTCGCAATGCGCGATTTCCCGGCCGTTGCCCGTTTGTGAACCCCACGTTACGTGCGAAACACACCGGTCCGGGGCGGTGTGTCGGCCGTGCCGAGCCGGGGTTCCCGGCCGGTCCGCGGGGCGCCCGCGACCTTGTCGTATACAGGCCGGGGCGCCCGCCGGTCCCGTCCGGCCGGTGACCCGTGTGCACACTGGTGCGCATGACCAGACACCTGCGTATCGGCCTCGTGGGCGCCGGGCCCTGGGCGGCCATGACCCACGCGCCCGCCCTCGCCGGGCACCCGGACGTCGCCTTCGGCGGCGTGTGGGGCCGCCGGTCCGAGGCCGCGGCGGCGCTCGCCGACGCCCACGGCACCACCGCCTACACGGGCGAGGACGGACTCGCCGAACTCCTCGCCGCCAGCGACGCCGTCGCCTTCTGCGTCCCGCCCGACGTGCAGGCGGAGCTCGCCGTCCGGGCCGCCGCCGAGGGATGCCATCTGCTGCTGGACAAGCCGGTGGCCACCACCGTCGCCGACGCCCGCGCGGCGGCCCGGGCCGCCGAGGAGGCCCAGGTCGCGTCCGTGGTCTTCTGCACCCTGCGGTTCGCGGCCGAGACCGCCCGGTGGGTCGACGAGCAGAGCGCCGTCGGCGGCTGGTTCACGGCCCACGCCCAGTGGCTCGGCTCGCTCTACGCGCCGGGCTCGGACAGCCCGTTCGCCGCCTCCCCGTGGCGGCGCGAGAAGGGCGGCCTGTGGGACGTCGGCCCGCACGCGCTCTCCGCGCTGCTGCCGGTGCTCGGCGACGCGACCTCGGTGACGGCGGCCCGGGGCCCCGAGGACACCACGCACCTGGTCCTGCGGCACGCGACCGGCGCGTCGAGCACGCTGACGCTCGGCCTCGGCGCCCCCGCGAACGCGGCCGGGGTGGAGCTCGTGCTGCGGGGCGAGCACGGCAGGGCCGCCATGCCGGACGGCTGGGGCGACCCGGTGGACGCCTTCCGCCGCGCGGTGGACGAACTGGCCACCGCCGCCCGGACGGGCCGCCCGCACCCGTGCGACGTGCGCTTCGGGCTGCGGATCACGGAGATCCTCGCGGAGGCGGAGGAAGGACTGCGCCCCTGAGGCCGTGCCTTCCCCCCCCGGCGCGATCCGCCCGCAGGGGCCGCGCGGGACCGGTCGGACACGGCCCGAGGCGCCGCGGTCCGGGAGCACCGGGCCCGGCGGGGTGCGGACCGGCCCGGCGCCCCGCCGGGGCGGCGCGGTGGACGCGGCAGGCCCCGGGACGGTGGACGGTCCCGGTGCCGACGCGCCGACGGGCCGCGCGGGAGGACCCCCGCGCGGCCCGGCGTTCCGCCCCGGTGGGGTGGGGCGGCGGAGCGGGCACGGCCGGCCCGGGACGGTGGACGCGTCCCGGGCCGGCCGGCCCCGGGGTCAGCCGACGCGCTCGATGCGCGCGTTGCGGATCAGGAACTTGCCCGGCTCGCGGACCTGTTCGAAGGCCGCGTTGTTCAGCAGGGCGCAGCTCCCGGAGGCGGAGGTCACCTCCACGGTGGTGGACTTGTCGTTGTCGAGGTTGGTGACCCGCAGCCGGGTGCCGACCGGGAACTGGCCGCTGGAGGCGGCGGGTGCGCCGGCTTCGCCGGAGAGCGTCACCGTGGACCCGGCACAGACGACCTCGCCGCCCGCGCCGCCGCCCGCGCCGCCGCCCGCCTGACCGCCGCCGGCCTGCTCGCCGCCACCCGCCTCGTCGCCGCCCGCCTGACCGTCGCCGGCCTGCTCGCCGCCACCCGCCTCGTCGCCGCCCGCCTGACCGTCGCCGGCCTGCTCGCCGCCGCCGGCTCCGGCGGGGGGCGCCTGCCCGGCCGGGGGCTGCGCCGGGGGAGCCGCCTGTCCGCCCCCGGCCCCCGCCCCGGCGTCGCAGCCGGCCGCCTTCTGCTGGACCCGGATCTGGGCGATCACCGCCTCCCGGTTGGCGATCCGCGCGGCCGACTGGGCGTCGGGGGCGGCCCGCTGGCCCGCGATGAAGTTCTCGTTGTTGCGCACCGCCTGGGCGAGGCCGTCGCAGGCCACCGAGGCCTGGCTCGTGCCGGTCATGATCACCGCGGTACCGGCGACCAGCGCCGCCGCACCGGCGAGGAGGGCGAGCTTCTTCCTGCCGCCGAGGGTCTTCCTGCGTGACACGTCAGGGCTCCTGTCCCCGGCCGAGGGGGCGGCCGGATGGTTCCTTGTGTCCTTGTGTACGAGACCCCGCGGGCAACCGCTCAGCCGCACCGGCCGCCACTTCCTTAACTTTCCTTAAGGCGGCGGCCGGTGCGCGCGCCCCGGCACGGCGGCCGGCACGGCGCGCGGTCCCTCAGGGCGCCGGGGGCAGCGCCCGGCACAGCAGGTCCAGCGCCCCCGCGTACCGGTGCTCCGGAGGCGTCGAGTACCCCACCACCAGCCCGTCCCGGACGGGGCCCCGCCAGCCCGGGTGCCGGTAGCCGGACAGGCCCTCCACCGCGAGGCCCTGCCACGCCGCGGCCTTCACCACCGACCGCTCGCTGCCCTCCGGCAGGTCCAGCACGGCGTGCAGCCCGGCGGCGATGCCCGACACCCGTACCTGGGGCGCGCGTTCGGCCAGCACCGACACCAGGAGGTCCCGCCGCCGCCGGTGCCGCTGCCGCATCCTGCGGACATGCCGGTCGTACGAGCCGCGGGCCAGGAAGTCCGCGAGGGTGAGCTGCTCCACGGCACCGGCGTACGGCTCCCGTTCGCCCTTCGCGGCGACGACCTCGGGCACCAGGCGCGCGGGCAGCGCCATCCAGCCGATCCGCAGCCCGGGGGAGAGGCTCTTGCTCACCGAGCCCGTGTACACCACCTGTTCCGGATCCAGGCCCTGCACGGCGCCCACGGGCCGCCGGTCGTAGCGGAACTCGCCGTCGTAGTCGTCCTCCACCACGACGCCGCCCGTGTCCCCGGCCCAGGCCACCGCAGCCGAACGCCGCCCGGGATGCAGCGGGCCCCCGGTGGGGAACTGGTGCGCCGGGGTGAGCAGCACCGCCCGCGCACGGCCCAGGCCGCCCGTGTCCGCCCCCTCGCCGTCGACGTCCAGCGGCACCGTCCGCACCCCGCACTCCGCCAGCAGCCCCCGGTGGAAGGGGAGTCCGTACGCCTCCACCGCCCAGTTCCCGCCCAGCACCCGGGCGAGCAGCCGCAGCGCGTGGGCGGTCCCCGAGCAGACGACGATCCGCTCCGGCGACGTCCGGACCCCGCGCACCCGGGCCAGGTACTCCGCCAGCGCCCGGCGCAGTTCCGGGCGCCCCTGCGGGTCACCGGGCCCGAAGGCGTCGTGCGGTGCGGTGTTCAGCGCCCGGCGGGCCGACGCCAGCCAGGCGCCGCGCGGGAAGGCCGACGGGTCCGGCTGCCCCTGGACGAGATCGTGGACCGGCCGCGGGGGCGCGGCGACGGCCCGGGGCCGGGTGCCGGACGGCAGCGGGGCGACCCGCTCGGCCACCCGCGTCCCCGACCCCTGCCGGGCGGTCAGCCGGCCCTCGGCGACCAGTTCGGCGTAGGCGTCGGCGACCGTGTTCCGTGCCACCTGGAGGTCGGCGGCGAGCGAGCGGTACGGCGGCAGCCGGGTGCCCGGCGCGAGCCGCCCGCTCTCGATCGCCTCCCGCAGGGCCCGCATCAGCACCGCCCGCCGGCTGCCCGTCCCGGCCAGCTCCAGATGCAGATCGGCGCCCAGCCGCTCGGCGAAATTGACCCATGATTCCGGCATGGGAATGCACCCTACAGCCGGTCGCCCGGGCCCGTAGATTCATGGTCATGACGACGAACGCAGCGCCCCTGACCGGCAACGACACCACCGCCACCGCCGAGCGGATCGACTTCGCCAAGGCCGCGCCCAAGGTCTTCCGGGCGGTCATCGGCCTGGACAGCGCCGCCCGCGAGGGGCTCGACCCCACCCTGGTGGAGCTGGTCCAGATCCGCTCCTCCCAGCTCAACCACTGCGCCTACTGCCTCCATATGCACACCACCGACGCCCGCAAGGCGGGGGAGACCGACGAGCGCATGCACATGGTGGGCGTCTGGCGCGAGGCCCGGCACTTCTTCACCGGGAAGGAACAGGCCGCGCTCGCCCTCACCGAGGCGGTGACCCTGATCGCCGACGCCGGCGTCCCCGACGACGTCTACCGCGGCGCGGCCGCCCACTTCGAGGAGGCCGAACTCGCCCGGCTCCTGGCCCTGATCCTCACCATCAACACCTGGAACCGCATCGCCCTCGCCACGGCCAAGGTCGCCGGCACGGACGAGCGCGGATAGCCCGGCTCCCGGCTCCCGGCGGAGCGGTGCTCCGCCGGGGCGGGCGCGCCCGCTCAGCCGCGCCCGAGGGCGTCCCGCACCGCGTCCTCCGTGCGCGCCACCACGGCCGAGCCGTCGTCGGCGGTGATGATGGGCCGCTGGATCAGCTTCGGGTGCGCGGCGAGGGCGGCGATCCACCGGCCCCGTGCACCGGCGTCCCGCGCCCAGTCCTTGACGCCGAGCTCCTTCGCCGCCGGCTCCTGGGTGCGGGTGATGTCCCACGGCTCCAGGCCCAGGCGCTCCAGCACCGCACGGATCTCGTCCTCGGTCGGCACGTCCTCCAGGTAGCGCCGCACGGTGTAGTCGGCGCCCTCCGCGTCGAGCACGGTGAGCGCGCTGCGGCACTTGGAACAGGCGGGGTTGATCCAGATCTCCATGGAGCCGAGGGTACCGTCCGCGATGCCCTCAAACACCGTCTGGCCAGGGCCGATTGTCGGTGCACGGCGGTAGAATGGACAGTAGTTCGGGATGGTCCCGCCACCGCGCCAGGAGGTTGCCGATGGCCGTTGCCACACTCACGACAGAGCCCCTGTTCCCCACGCCGACCGCAGTGAAGAAGCCGCTCCCCGCCGGACAGCCGCGCGAGTGGTACGTCTCCCACAACCGCCGTCTCAAGGCCATGCGGCTCACGATCGCCCTGCTCGACTCGGGCGTGTACCACCCCGCGACCGCCGACAACCGCCGGATACGGGCCGCCGCCGAGCGCATCGGTGTGCACGCCCCCTCCGACACCACCTGCCGGATGGTCAGGGCCCTGATCCGCTACGGCCGCTGACCGGGCACGGCATCCTCAGGAGGCGGGGCGCCCGGGATCGGGCGCCCCGTTCCCGTACCGTTCGGCCTCCACCGCGTCCCCGACGGACAGCACGCCCTCGCGGAGCACGGCGGCCTTCAGCCCGAAGCTGACCTTGTTGTCGTACAGCGGCTCCCGCCGGTAGGTCGCCAGCGTGCGCACCGGCTCGGGCCCGGCCCGCAGGCCGGTCGCCTGGTCCACCATGGGCACCGCGCAGCGCATCGCCCGTACCGAGTGCGCGAATTCGGCGCTCCCGGCACGGATGCGGCGCATCAGGTCCTCGTCGTGCGGCGCCCCGCAGCCGGCCAGCACGATGTTGGGCCGGAAGCGGTTCATGGGCACGGGGGAGCCGCCGGCCTCCTCGATCCGGGCGTTGAGCCCGTCGAGCGAGGCGAGGGAGGCGATCAGCAGGGCGTGCGCGTCACCGAAGTTGACCTTGCCGGGCGTCTCGCCCCAGCCGTCCCGGTCGAAGCCCTCGCGCACCCGCACCAGCCGGGACGGGGTGCCGAGCACCTCGGAGAACCACTCGGCGGCCGGGTCCCCCTGGTCCACCGCGTCGCCCACGGCGGTGCCGAACAGCGACACCGGGATCCGCTTGCCCGCGGGATCGACCTCCAGGACCAGTTCCCCGGCCCCGTCGGCGTCCAGCCGCAGCTCCCGCCCGCCCTCCCGGACCTCCGGCCGGACGGCGGCCATCGCCGGCGTCGTGCGCTGGCTCCGGAACGACCCGTCGACGGCGTCGACGACCATGAACACCCGGTCGTGCTCCAGCCCCGCCGCACCGGCCCGCGCCCTCGCCACGGAGGTGCCGGCACAGCCCTTCACCGGGTAGTACGTCAGCTCGTGAACGGTCATCCCCATGGCCCGATCGTAATGGCCCCTGCCCCCGGGCCCGTCCGGACCCCCGGGCGCCCCCGGGAACGCGGCGAGGGCCGCCGCCCCGTCACGGGGCGGCGACCCTCGCCGTACACCTCGGCACCGGCCCGCGGGGCGGGCCGTGATCCTAGAGGTCGAAGTAGAGCTCGAACTCGTGCGGGTGCGGACGCAGCTGGATCGGGGCGATCTCGTTGGTGCGCTTGTAGTCGATCCAGGTCTCGATCAGGTCGGACGTGAAGACGCCGCCGGCCTGGAGGTACTCGTTGTCCGCCTCCAGGGCGTCGAGGACCGCCGGGAGGGAGGTCGGGACCTGGGGGACGTTCGCGTGCTCGTCGGGGGCGAGCTCGTAGAGGTCCTTGTCGATCGGCTCGGCCGGCTCGATCTTGTTCTTCACGCCGTCCAGGCCCGCGAGCAGCAGCGCGGAGAAGGCCAGGTACGGGTTGGACGACGGGTCCGGGGCGCGGAACTCGACGCGCTTGGCCTTCGGGTTGGAGCCCGTGATCGGGATGCGCATGGCGGCGGAGCGGTTGCGCTGCGAGTAGACCAGGTTGACCGGGGCCTCGAAGCCGGGCACCAGGCGGTGGTAGGAGTTCACCGTCGGGTTGGTGAAGGCGAGCAGCGACGGGGCGTGCTTGAGGATGCCGCCGATGTAGTAGCGGGCGGTGTCCGACAGGCCGGCGTAGCCCTGCTCGTCGTAGAAGAGCGGCGAGCCGCCCTGCCACAGCGACTGGTGGACGTGCATGCCGGAGCCGTTGTCACCGAAGATCGGCTTCGGCATGAAGGTCGCGGTCTTGCCGTTGCGCCAGGCGACGTTCTTCACGATGTACTTGAAGAGCATCAGGTCGTCGGCCGCGGCGAGCAGCGTGTTGAACTTGTAGTTGATCTCCGCCTGGCCGGCGGTGCCGACCTCGTGGTGCTGGCGCTCGACCTGGAGGCCGACGTTCTCCAGCTCCAGGGAGATCTCGGCGCGCAGGTCGGCGAAGTGGTCGACCGGCGGGGCCGGGAAGTAGCCGCCCTTGTAGCGGACCTTGTAGCCGCGGTTGTCCTCGACCGCGCCGGTGTTCCAGGCGCCGGCCTCGGAGTCGATGTGGTAGAAGCCCTCGTTGGCGGCGGTGCTGAAGCGCACCGAGTCGAAGACGTAGAACTCGGCCTCGGGGCCGAAGTACGCGGTGTCCGCGATGCCGGTGGAGGCGAGGTAGGCCTCGGCCTTCTTGGCGATGTTGCGCGGGTCGCGGCTGTACTGCTCGCCCGTGATCGGGTCGTGGATGAAGAAGTTGATGTTCAGCGTCTTGTCACGGCGGAACGGGTCCAGACGCGCGGTCGACAGGTCGGCGCGCAGCGCCATGTCGGACTCGTGGATCGCCTGGAAACCGCGGATCGACGAACCGTCGAACGCCAGCTCCTCCGACGGGTCGAAGGCCGTCGCCGGGATCGTGAAGTGCTGCATGACGCCCGGAAGGTCGCAGAACCGGACGTCAACCATCTTCACGTCGTTGTCGGCGATGTACTTCTTGGCCTCGTCGGCGTTCTGGAACATCCAACTCCTCCTACTCCCGACCCGGGCGGGGCGGGGTTGCAGCTCGTCCGTGCGGCCAGTGCGGTGGCACACGCTGGACCCGACCATAGGCAGACCGGATTTCTCAAGCATGACCCATTTGTTTCGCCGACGTTAACCAGGACGGCGGCCGGGGACCCCGCCCGGGTACCCGGGGACCCGGGCCGAAGTGATCGAAAGCGGGCGCAGTACCGTGGTCGGGTGGACAACAGGCAAGCAATCGGATCGTGGCTCTCCGGGCCCCGCGCTGCGGCCGAGGAGATGGGTGTCGACTTCGGGTACCGGGGCGAGCGCCTCGGACTTCCGGAGTCGGGACCGGGTTCCGCCGCCCCGCTCGGGCGGCGCTTCGGAGCACTGTTCCTGGACTGGGGGCTGTGCTTCCTGATCGCATACGGCCTGTTCGCGGGGAGTAGTCAGCAGGCGACCTCCAACCGCGCCCTGCTGATCTTCTTCATCGTGGCCGTGCTGACCGTCGGCACCGTCGGCTCCACCCCCGGCAAGCGGATCTTCGGCCTGCGGGTGATCTCGGAGAACGGCGGCCGCCTCGGCTTCGGCTGGGCCCTCCTGCGCAGCGCGCTGCTGTGCATCGCGATCCCCGCGCTCGTCTGGGACCGCGACGGCCGCGGTCTGCACGACCGCCTCGGCCGCGCGGTCCAGGTCAGGATCTGACCGGCGCAGGCCCCGCCGGAGCGGACAACGGGAGAGCCCGCCAGGACGATGTCCTGGCGGGCTCTCCCGTTGTCCGTGCCGTGCCGGTGGCGTCAGCGCATCTTCCCGCCGCCGCGCGGCATGCGCATGCCCTTCGGCATGGGCCCCTTCGGCAGCGGCATGTTGCTCATCAGGTCGCCCATCGCGCGCAGCCGGTCGTTGGTCGCCGTGACCTGCGGGCCGGTGAGCACCCGGGGAAGCTTCAGCATGGTGGTGCGCACCTTCTTGAGCGGCACCTGGCCCTCGTCGTTGCCCACCAGGATGTCGTGCACGGGGACGTCCACGACGATGCGGTTCATCTTCTTCTTCTCGGCCGCGACCAGGGTCTTCAGCCGGTTCGGGTTGCCCTCGGCCACCAGCACGATGCCGGCCTTGCCGACCGCGCGGTGCACGACGTCCTGGTTGCGGTTCATCGCGACCGCCGGGGTCGTGGTCCAGCCGCGCCCCACGTTCTGCAGGACGGCCGCCGCGGCGCCCGGCTGCCCTTCCATCTGCCCGAAGGCGGCGGTCTCGGCCCGGCGGCCGAAGATGATCGCCATCGCCAGGAAGGCGAGAAGGAAGCCCAGGATGCCCAGGTAGATGGGGTGGCCGATCAGGAAACCGATCCCGAGGAAGACACCGAAGGTGACGATTCCCACAGCCGCGACCACCAGACCGACCTTCGGGTCGGCCTTTCGGGTCATCTTGTACGTCAGAGCGATCTGCTTCAGTCGCCCGGGGTTCGCAGCAGCGTCACTGCTGTCTGATTTTGCCTTCCTCGCCATACGGGGAAGTTTACGTGTCCTACGAAGTGCGGGCAGCCACGGCCTCGAGTACGTGCTCGGCCTCGACCCGGTCCTTGGCCCGGCGGCGGTCCTCCAGCACGGCGGTCCAGGCGTTGCGGCGGGCGGTGCGCTGGCCGCTGCCCAGGAGCAGGGCCTCCATGGCGCGCAGGGCGCCGGTCACGGTCGGGATGGCGGTGGCGGTCACGGGACGGACAGGAGCGGCCTGCATGGTGGGACTCCCGGAGTGGGCAGAAGGGGAAGCTGAGCGTGCAACGAGCGTCACAGATCGGTGTTACCAGGGCGTGACCGACCGGTCAAACCGCGATGAAACGTTTGGGCGAGGTGTCGGCGCCGCCCGGAGACGCGAACGCGGCCCGCGCCCCGCCCCGACCTGCGGGGAGGGCACGGGCCGCGTCCCAACTCGCCCCTACTGGGCGGTAGTTGCTTGTGCCCGAATTCACACGGCCTGTGCCGACCGGTTCCGCCGGGTGTTTTCCCGGTCGCGCTCCGCTTCGCCTCCGCTGCGGCCGCGTGCCCGCCCTCGTGCCTCGGGCGGACCCGCAACCTACGCTGCGGCTCGGTTCCGCCGCTCTGTGTCCCCGGTCGCGCTCCGTCTCGCCTCCGCTGCGGCCGCGTGCCCGCCCTCGTGCCTCGGGCGGACCCGCAACCTACGCTGCGGCTCGGTTCCGCCGCTCCATCGCCTGCTGGAAGAGGCGCCCCGCCCGGTACGAGGACCGCACCAGCGGGCCCGACATCACGCCGGAGAAGCCGATCTCGTCGGCCTCCTCCTTCAGCTCCACGAACTCCTGCGGCTTCACCCAGCGCTCCACCGGGTGGTGGCGCACGGACGGGCGCAGGTACTGGGTGATCGTGATCAGCTCGCAGCCGGCGTCGTGCAGGTGCTGCAGCGCCTCGCTGACCTCCTCGCGGGTCTCGCCCATGCCGAGGATCAGGTTCGACTTGGTCACCAGGCCGGCCTCACGGGCACGGGTGATGACCTCCAGCGAGCGCTCGTAGCGGAAGCCGGGGCGGATCCGCTTGAAGATCCGCGGCACGGTCTCCACGTTGTGCGCCAGCACCTCCGGCCGCGAGGAGAAGACCTCGGCGAGCTGCTCGGGCACCGCGTTGAAGTCGGGGATCAGCAGCTCGACCTTGGTGTGGCCGCTCTCCCGCTCCGCCGTCATGGCGTGGATCTGCCGCACGGTCTCCGCGTACAGCCAGGCGCCGCCGTCCTCCAGGTCGTCGCGGGCGACGCCGGTGATCGTGGCGTAGTTCAGGTCCATGGTGACCACGGACTCGCCGACGCGGCGGGGCTCGTCACGGTCCAGCGCCTCCGGCTTGCCCGTGTCGATCTGGCAGAAGTCGCAGCGCCGGGTGCACTGGTCGCCGCCGATCAGGAAGGTGGCCTCGCGGTCTTCCCAGCACTCGAAGATGTTGGGACAGCCCGCCTCCTGGCAGACCGTGTGCAGGCCCTCGCTCTTGACCAGTTTCTGCAGCTGGTTGTACTCGGGGCCCATCTTCGCCCGGGTCTTGATCCACTCGGGCTTGCGCTCGATGGGGGTCTGGCTGTTGCGGACCTCCAGGCGCAGCATCTTGCGTCCGTCGGGTGCGACTGCGGACACGACCGGCTCCCTACAGCTTCGATTCTTCGGCGAACACCAGAGTACGCCCGATAAAAGTGCGGCCTTACGCTTGGCCAACCCATGGCCCGGGGTGTGCATTCCCCCGGGCCGTCACGTGCGGGGTCAGGCGGTCGCCCGCTCGACGGCGCGGGGCCGCGGGTCCGCGTTCTCCAGGACGTCGCGCAGATGTCCCTCCAGGACGGGCAGCACCTCGCCGATGGTCACGTCGCGCCCCAGCTCGCCGGCGAGCGAGGCGACCCCCGCGTCACGGATGCCGCAGGGCACGATCCTGTCGAACCAGGTGTTGTCCGGGTTCACGTTCAGCGCGAAGCCGTGCATCGAGACGCCCTTGGCGATGCGGATGCCGATCGCGGCGAGCTTGCGGTCCTCGCGGCGCTGGCCGGCGTTGGACGGCGCGTACTCCGGGCCGTTCAGCCGCGGGTCGAACTCGTCGTCGTGCAGCCGGGGGTCGAAGTCGAGCGACAGCCCGCCGAGGGCCGGACGCTCCTCCACCGGGTCGCCCAGCACCCACACACCGCTGCGGCCCTCGACCCGCGAGGTCGCCACCCCGAAGTCGGCGCAGGTGAGGATGAGCGCGTCCTCCAGCCGCCGCACATGGGCGATCACGTCCACCGGACGCGGCAGCTTCAGGATCGGGTACCCCACGAGCTGGCCGGGACCGTGCCAGGTGATCTTGCCGCCCCGGTCCACGTCCACGACGGGGGTGCCGTCGAGGGGGCGCTCGCTGTCCTCGGTGCGCCGTCCCGCCGTGTAGACGGGAGGGTGTTCCAGCAGCAGACAGGTGTCCGGGATCTCGTCCGCGAAGCGGGCGGCGTGGACGTCGCGCTGCTTCTGCCATGCCTCCTGGTACTCGACGGCGTCCTCGCCGAACCCCAGTCGGACGAACCGCAGCTCACTCACGGCTGTGCCTCCCTCGAACTCCGCCCGGCGGTGGCCGGGCCCCAGCCACTGTACGGCGGCCGGGAAACACCCCTCAGGGCAGGTGGATTCCCCGGGGACCCGGTACGGATCGTGTGCGGATCATCCGTGCGCTCCCGGTGAACACCGTCAGCGCCACGGTCAGTGACGTCATCAATCCTCACACGATCGGATGAATGTGGGGCGAAGGCGGCGGAAAGGGCTGGTCGGACCGCTAAATTCGCGCCGTTCCTTGAGGGCTGCTCCCGGCCCGGAAGGCAGGAGACCCGACAGCAGATGACGGAACGAGCCGCGCAGCGCACGCCGAACCGGCAGCTCGCAGCGCTTATCGCAGAAGCAGGCTTCTCCCATGCCGGGCTCGCCCGCAGAGTCGACCAGCTCGGCCTCGAACACGGTCTCGACCTGCGGTACGACAAGACCTCGGTCACCCGCTGGCTGCGCGGGCAGCAGCCGCGCGGCACGACCCCGGCCCTGATCGCCGAGGTCTTCACCCGCAGACTCGGCCGCCGCCTGTCCGCCCAGGACCTCGGCCTCGACGCCTGCGCCCCCGTCTACGCGGGCCTGGAGTTCGCGGCCACCCCGGAGGAGGCCGTCGACATCGTCAGCGGCCTGTGGCGCAAGGACTCCGGCAACCACGCCGAACTGAGCAAGATCGCCTTCACCCCTGCCGGACTGGTCGTCCCCAGCCGCGACTGGCTGATCGGCCGCGCCGACGAACGGGTCGGCCGCGGCGAGGCGGCACCGGCGGGCTCGGGGCGCGTCCCGGCGCAGGGCACCCGGATCTCCGTGCCCCGCCAGCGGAGCACCGAACGCGGACCGGGCCAGAAGGTCTCCGGCGGCGACATCTCCGCCCTGCGCTCGGTCGGCGAGCTGTTCCGCGCCCTCGACCACGCCTACGGCGGAGGCCACGCCCGGCAGGCCCTCGTCCGCTACCTGGAGCACGAGGCCGAGCCGATGCTGCGCGGCACCTACGGGGAGACGCTGGGCCGACGCCTCTTCGCCGCCGCCGCCGACCTGACCAGACTGGCCGGCTGGACCTCCTACGACATGACGGCCCACGGCCTCGCCCAGCGGTACTACGTCCAGGCGCTCCGGCTGTCGCAGGCCGCGGGCGACCGCGCGTACGGCAGCTACGTCCTCGTCACCATGAGCCGCCAGGCCGTCTACCTCGGGCACGGACGGGAGGCGGTGCAGCTCACCCGGGTCGCCCAGCAGGGGGTCGGCTCCGCCGCGCCGCCGCAGGTCCAGTCCCTGCTGCACGCCGCCGAGGCCCGCGGCCACGCCGTGCTCGGCGAGGCCCGGGCCTGCAACGGCGCACTGGCCCGCGCGGAGCGCGCCCTCGACTCGGCACGGCCGGGCGACGACGTGCCGCACTGGGCCCGCGGGGTCGACGAGGGCCAGCTCGCCGACGAGATCGGGCACTGCCACCGCGACCTCCATCAGTACCGCTCGGCCGTCCAGCACGCGGAGCGCTCCCTGCACCTGCGCCCGCCGGCACTCGCCCGCAGCCGGCTCTTCACCCGTGTCGTCCTCGCCACCTCCCGCCTCGGCCTCGGCGAGCTGGAACAGGCGTGCGCGCTGGGCGCGGAGGCGGCGCTCCAGGCGTCCGAGATGCGCTCGGCGCGGGCGTCCGAGTACGTGCGCGAGTTCGAGCGCCGTCTGGAGCCGTACCGCGACGCAGGCCCCGTCCGCACCTACCGCGACCGCGTCGCGGCCCTCGGCTAGGGCGGTCCGGCCCCGCGTCGCGGTCCTCGGCGAGGGCGGTCCTGCCCCGCGTCGCGGCCCTCGGCTAGGCCGGTCCGGCCCCGCGTCGCGGCCCTCGGCGAGGGCGGTCCCGCCCCGGGGGCGCGGCTCCCGGGGCCGGACGCTCTCAGGCGGCGGCCGACAGCGCGGCGGCCGCCTGGTCGTGCCGGATCCCGAGGTCGGACAGGATCGACTGCGCCGCACGGCGGCCGGAGAACAGGGCGCCCTGCACGGTCGCGGTGTCCCGGTGGGCGCCGCACACGTACAGGCCGGCCAGCAGCCGCACCGGGCGGCGCGGGTCGTGCGGCGGCGGCATCGCCGGGACGGCCTCGGGGTCGTGGTGGACGGCCAGCAGCTCCCAGTCGTCCGTCGGTGTCCCGTAGAGCGCCGACAGGTGCCGCCGCACCGCGCGGTCGGCGTCCTCGGGCGGGGCGCCCAGCACGGTCGACGAGACCAGCGCCCGGCCCTCGGGGGCGCGCAGCGGGTCGACCTCGCTCATCACCGCCGTGTAGGCGACCGGCCCGCCCCGGTCCGCGTCGAGCAGCAGGGCCGGGTCGGTCAGCGGTGCCTCGGGCGCCGCGTGGTGCACCACGGTCAGCGGCCGGTACGACGGCACCCGCAGCCCCGGCAGCAGCCCGGCAGCCGCCCGGCCGCCCGTGGCCACCAGCACGGACCGGCAGGAGATCTCGCCGTGCCCCTCGGTCACGACGCGGTTCACCGCCACGTCCGTGACCCTGACGCCCGTCCGCACGGTGCCCTCCGGGAGGCTCTCGGCGAGTCGCAGCGGCAGCGCGTCGGCGCCGCCCGCCGGGATGCACAGCCGGCCCCGGGCGTACCCGCGCAGCACCAGATCGGCGCAGCGGCTGGACGTCGTCAGCTCCGGGTCCGCGAGGAGCGCCGACAGCAGGGGACGGAGAAAGCCGTGCACCGTCCTGGCGGGCAGGCCGCGGCCGTACAGCACGTCGGCGACGGTGCGTTCGGGCCGGGCGAGCACGCGGCGCACCGGCGTGCCCGCCAGGCGCGCCAGGGACGCGCCCAGCCGGGCCTGGTCGAGCTGGCGCGGCCGGGGGGCGCTCGCGAGGGCGCGCGCGACGGTGAACGCTCCCCCCACGCCACGCAGGGCGAAGGGCGAGCTCCCGGTCTCGCCGGTCCGCTGCAACCGCCCGCCCTGGTGCACGAGCACCCCGGGCGAGAACATCCTCAGCGGGAGGTCTCCGAGGGCCCCGACCCGGCGGAGCTCCGGATAGGCGCTGCTGAGCAGCGCACTGGTGCGGTCGAGCCGGAATCCGTCGATCCGCTCGGTGGTCGTTGTGCCGCCCACCACCGGGGCGGCCTCCAGGACGCTGACCCGCACTCCGGCCCTGGTCAGTCGATGGGCCGCCGCGAGTCCGGCGAGCCCGGCCCCCACGACGACGACGTCCGCGTGATCCATGTGATGCGCTTCCTCCGCTTGCGATGCGGTGCTGAGCACATGCCCCTCCCCGAGGCCGGCGCGGCTGATGGGAGGGTCATGCCCCCAACAGGCCCGAGGAATGCCCGAGTTGCCCCCGAGCCTAGGCAGCCGCTCCCCGCCGCGCAGTCGCGCACACCACGGGTCACCGGAGCGCGGGGGCGCACGCCCCCGGCGCCCGCAACGTGCCGCCGCGCCCGGTGCGGTGCGGCGGTCCCGCACCGAGTGCGGCGGTGCGCGGCGGCGCCCCTCGCGCCGAGTGCGACGGCACGTTGCCGCACTCCCGCGCCGAGTGCGGCGGGCGGTTCACTCCCGGCGACGGCGGGCCCACGGGTCGCTCCCGCCGTGCCCCGCCCCGCTCCCGTCCCGCTTCACGGCGCCCCGTCCCGCTCGCGGCCCCCAGCACGGCGCCCCGCGTCAGCGCAGCGCCGCGGCGATCGCGTCCTCGACCCGGGGGAAGGCGAAGGTGAAGCCCGACTCCAACAGCCGCACCGGCAGCGCCCGCTGACTGCTCAGCACGTCCGAGGCCATCCCGCCGAGCGCCAGCCGCAGCGCCTGCTCGGGCACCGCGAACACGGTGGGGCGGCCCAGCGCACGGCCCATCGCCTCCGTGACCTCACGGTTCGTCACCGGCTCCGGCGCGGTCAGGTTCACCGGCCCCGACAGCGAGGGGGTGTCCAGCGCGTGCCGCAGCGCCGCGACCTCGTCGTGCAGGGAGATGAAGCTCCAGTACTGCCGGCCGCTGCCCAGCCGCCCGCCGAGCCCCGCCCTGAACAGCGGGAACATCCGGCCCCACGCGCCCCCGTCCCGCGAGACGACCAGCCCGGTGCGGGCGAAGACGGTGCGCACCCCCGCCTCCTGCGCCGGCGCCGCCGCCGCCTCCCACTCGACGCACACCTCCGGCAGGAAGCCGTCCCCGGGCGGGGCGTCCTCGTCCACGGCGCGGTCCCCGGTCTCCCCGTAGTAGCCGACCGCGCTCCCGCTGACCAGCACCCGCGGGGGAGTGTCCAGCGAGGCGAGCGCCTCCGCGACGGCCGCGGTGCCGAGCACCCGGCTGTCCCGGATCTCCTTGCGGTACGCATCCGTCCAGCGCCGGTCGCCGACCCCGGCACCCGCGAGGTGCACGACCCCGTCGCAGCCCACCAGCCCGGCCGTGTCGACGTGACTCCGCCGCGGGTCCCACGCCACCTCGTCGGCGGCGCGCGGGGTGCCGCGCACCAGGCGCACCACCTCATGACCGTCGGCGCGCAGAGAGCGCACGAGTGCCCTGCCGATGAGCCCGGAGGCGCCGGTGACGGCGATACGAGAGGTCTCCATGCCCCCATCGTGCCCCACCCGCACCGCTGTTCCGCCCGACCGCGCCCGCGCTCCGCGAGAACCACGGCGGGAGGCGGGACGCCGACCACGGCGGGAGGCGGCGCGGAACCACGGCGGTGGACGCGGCGGGAACCGCGGCGGCGGACGGGGCGGCGCGGCGGCGCCCGCGGCCGGGCGGGAATGCGGCGGCGCCCGGCCCGGGGCCCGTGACACAGTGGCCGTATGACCGCCGCGCACACCGATCCCGCCTCCCGCACCGGCGTCCCGAGGGTCCGCCCCGCCCGCCTGTCCGACGACGCCCCGCTCGGCGAGCTCGACCGCGCCGCCTGGTCGCCGCTGCACGCCGTGACCCCGCGTCCCGTGCCGCCGTACGGTCCCTTCTTCGACGAGGCCCACCGCCCCGAGGACGTGCTGGTCGCCGAGGACGCCGACGGCACGGTCCTCGGCTACATCCGCCTGGTCGCCCCGACCCCGCTCGCCTGCAACCGGCACGTGCGCCAGATACAGGGCCTCGCCGTCGGTGCCGCCGCCCGCGGGCGGGGCGTGGGGCGGGCACTGCTGCGGGCGGCGTGCGACGACGCCGTCCGGCAGGGCGCCGTCCGCATCACCCTGCGCGTCCTCGGCCACAACACCCCGGCCCGCGCGCTCTACGCCTCGGAGGGCTTCGCCGTGGAGGGCGTGCTCCCCGGGGAGTTCCACCTCGACGGCCGCTTCGTGGACGACGTCCTGATGGGCCGCTCGCTCCCGCGCTGAACCCGCCCGGGACGGTCCCCGCGCCCCCGCCCGCCCGGGACGGCCCCGACCGGTGCGGACCGGAGCGGTGCGGACCGGCGCGGCCTCAGGTGCCGAAGCGCTCCCACAGGCTGGGGAAGCGGCGTGCCAGCGCGGCGTCGTCGTCGAAGTCGAACGCCGTGCCCGCGGGCTCCGCCGCCTGCGGGGGGATGCCGAGATCCGGCGCGTCCACCCCGGTCAGCCGCTCGTACGCCTCGTCCGCCGCGTACCCCAGCTCCTCGCCGTCCCCGTCGATGTCCTCGTCGAAGTCCTCCAGCAGTTCCGCCAGCGTGTCCGGGTCGTGCACGCCGCCCTCGAAGACCTCCCGGCCCTGGCCGATCAGCCAGCAGCGGAACGCGTCGAACGCGTCGTCGCTCGCACCCCCGAGCAGCACGGCGGCCGCTCCCCACAGGTCCCAGGTGTACGCGCGGTTCCAGCGCGACTCGAAGTGACGGGCGAAGTCCAGCACGGCGTCGGGATCGAGCCGCAGCAGCCGCTCGACGAGCAGGTCGGCGTGGTCGTCGGGGTCGCCTTCGGCGGCCTCGCGGGTGCTGTCGACGATCTCCCAGAACTCCGTCTCGTCCATCACGGGACAAGCATCGTGGCTCGCGGGAGGCCGCGCACGCGGAGGCCCCGCCGCCTCCCCGCCGGGATCCGGCGCGACCCGTGCGGAAAGCCGGACAGGAGGTGTCGGGTATCCGTGCGACGGTCGGTGCATGACGACGAACGAGACGTCCCCGGCCGGTACGGACCGCCCGGCGGACACCGCCGCCCCGCACTCCGCCCGGACCGTGTCCGGCACCGCGACGACGCCCGGGGACAAGCCGCTCACCGGCAGGATCGCGCTGGTCGCCGGCGCCACCCGGGGGGCCGGCCGGGCCATCGCCGTCGGCCTCGGCGCCGCCGGGGCGACGGTCTACGCGACCGGCCGCACCACCCGTGAGCGGGTGAGCGAGCTGGGCCGCGCGACGGAGACCATCGAGGAGACCGCGGAGCTGGTGACCGCCGCGGGCGGCGAGGGGATCGCCGTGCCGACCGACCACCTGGAGGCGGACCGGGTCAGGGCCCTGGTCGCCCGGATCGACCGCGACCACGGCCGGCTCGACATCCTGGTCAACGACGTGTGGGGCGGGAACCCGCTGCTCGACTTCGACACCCGGATGTGGGACGTCGACCTCGACCGGGGCCTGCGCATGATCGACCTCGGCACCCGCACCCACATCATCACCAGCAGCATCGCGCTGCCCCTGCTGGTCCGGAACCCGGGCGGCCTGGTCGTCGAGGTCACCGACGGCACGGCCGAGACCAACAAGGAGTTCCGCGAGAACTTCTACTACGACCTCGCCAAGAACACCCCGATCCGCATGGCGTACCTCCTCGGCGAGGAACTGCGGCACGTCGGCGGCACGGCCGTCGCGGTCACCCCCGGCTTCCTCAGGTCCGAGGAGATGCTCGACGGCTTCGGCCTCACCGAGGAGACCTGGCGGGACGGCATCGAGAAGCAGAAGCTCTGGGATCTGTCCGAGTCGCCCGCCTACATCGGCCGGGGCGTCGCCGCCCTCGCCGCCGATCCCGCACGGGACCGCTGGAACGGCCTGTCCCTCGACAGCGGGCGGCTGGGCAAGGAGTACGGCGTCACCGACGCGGACGGCAGCCGGCCCGACGTGTGGGGCTTCATGGCGGCCGAGAAGGCGGGGGAGAACCCGTCCGCCGCCGACTACCGCTGAGGTGCCCGCACGGGACCGGACGGCACCGCACACGACCGGTGGGGCCGTCCGGTCCGCCCCCGGGCCGTGCGGTCCGTCCCCGGGCCGTGCGGTCCGTCCCGCCCGGGCCGTCCGGTCCGCACCGGCCGTCCGTCCCGCCCCGGCCGCGCGGTCCTCAGCCGTACAGCTCGCGCAGTCCCGCCGTCGCGCGGGCGAACCGCTCCCGCAGCTCCGGCGGGCCGAGGACCTCCACCTCCGGTCCCAGGGACAGCAGTTGGGTGTAGGCCACGTCCGGTGACTCCACCGGCAGGGTCAGCGTCACCCGCCCCTCCGCGTCCGGCGGGCCGGCGGCCTCCAGGGACCGTTCGGCCGCCGCCCGGTCCGTGACGTGGGGCAGCCGCCGGGCGCCGGCCCCGGTGACCCGGAGGACCGCCTCGGAGCGCAGCAGCGAGCGGGCGAACGATGCCGCCCGCTCCGCCCAGAAGGCCGGCAGGTCGAAGTCCTCGTCGCGCTCGAAGACCTCGCCGTCCGCCTCCACCGAGGCGAACCGGTCGATCCGGTACACCCGCGCCGCCCCGTCGGCGCGGGCGCACAGGTACCAGACCCCCGCCTTCAGCACGAGGCCGTACGGCTCCAGCAGCCGCTCCACCTCCCCGTCCCTGCGCCGGTACACCGCCCGGACGCGGCGGTCGCCCCACACCGCCTCCGCGACGGCCGGCAGCAGCGGGGGCGTGCTCGGCTCCTGGTACCAGCCGGGCGCGTCGAGATGGAAGCGCTGGGCCGCGGAGTCGGAGGCGTCGCTCAGCGAGGGGATCAGGGCCGCCGAGACCTTGAGCCGCGCCGCCGACGCCGCGTCCTGGAGGCCCATCTCGCGCAGGGCGCCCGGCAGTCCGGAGAGGAACAGCGCCGCCGCCTCGTCCCGGCCGAGGCCGGTCAGCCGGGTGCGGTAGCCGCCGATCAGCCGGTAGCCGCCGGTGCGGCCCCGGTCCGCGTAGACCGGGATGCCCGCCTCCGAGAGGGAGAGGGCGTCCCGGGCCACGGTCCGTTCCGACACCTCCAGCTCCCGCGCCAGTTCGGCCGCCGTCATGACGTCCCGCGCCTGGAGCAGCAGCACCATCCTGATCAGCCGGGCAGCGCGCATGCGTTCATCATGGCGCAGCCCGGCGGTGCCACGGGCCGGCGGACGGCCCGGGCCCGGGGGAGCGGCGGCCCCGCGCCGCGGGCCGCCCCGGGATCAGGCGAGCGGCTCCTGGAGTTCGGTCACCCACTTCGCCGTGTCCGGCGGGCACTCCAGGTACACCTCCCGCGCGTACCCGGCGGAGGTGTGGCCGCCGGCGTCGATCCACTGGGCCAGACTCTGCGAGGTCGTCAGCACGTCGTCCATCGGGCCGCGGTGCACGATCGTCGCCGCGCGCTCCACGGCCGGCAGGTCGACGACGTCGAAGTCCGGCCCTGCGGAGGTGTCCCGGGGGACGGTGCAGCCCGCGTGGACGAGGATGGCGCCGCCGCCCTCCGGGGCGTCCTCGTAGTACGCGACCCCCGGACCGCACGGGGCGATCCCGGCCTCGGACAGCCGGCGGTACAGCTCCTCGTACAGCGGGCCGATCACCGGGCCGATGTGTTCCGGCTGGTAGCTCGCCGCGATGCCCGACAGCTCGGCGACGCGCACCGGAGGGATGTTCTTGATCATGATGTCCTGGGTGGGCATGTGCCCCTCGCTCTCGATGGACCGGAGCCTCGCCTCGACCTGCCGCAGCCGTGCCGCCGCCGCGGCGATGGCCTCCTCCAGCTCGGCCCGGCGCAGCGCGAGCATCCCCCGCAGCTCGTCCGGGCCCGGCCGGTCCTGAAGGATCCGGCGCACCTGCTCCAGCGTGAAGCCGAGATCCTTGAGGGCGACGATGCGGTTGAGCCGCGCGAGCTGGGCCGCCGAGTAGTGGCGGTAGCCCGTGAACGGGTCGGTGCGCTCGGGGCGCAGCAGCCCGATGGCGTCGTAGTGGCGCAGCATCCGGGCCGACACGCGGCCGTGCCTGGCGAAGTCTCCGATGGTGAACATGACGTCTCCCAGTGCACGGGTTCACACGGTGTCAGGGTCAAGGATCGCCTCCCGTCCTCCCGTCCTCCCGCCAGGGCCGCCCGGGACACCGGATCGCGCGGCGACGGTGTCCGTCCGTGCTCGGACGGACACAGAAGGCATACTGGGGACCCTGTCGCGTCGGTGGGGAGGGCGGGGTATGCGGGGGGCGGTGCTCGACGGGCGGTACGAGCTGACCGAGCGCCTGGGCCGGGGCGGCATGGGCCAGGTGTGGTCGGCCCGGGACGAGCGCATGCAGCGCGAGGTCGCCGTCAAGCTGGTGACCGCGGTCCCCGACGCGGGCGACGAGGAGACCTTCCACCGCTTCCAGCGGGAGATCCGGTCCGCCGCCAACCTGCCCGGCCGGCACACCGTGACCGCCCACGACTGCGGCGAGGCCGTCATCGACGACGAGCCCTACCTCTACATGGTCATGGAGCGCCTGACCGGCCGGACCCTGGCCCAGGAGATCCGCCGCGCCCGCCCGCCGTGGCGCACGGCCGTGCGCTGGGGCTACCAGGTGGCGTCGGCCCTCCACGCGGCGCACACGCTGCGGATCGTCCACCGTGACATCAAGCCGGAGAACGTGATGTTCGCGGCGGACGGCGACGTCAAGGTGCTCGACTTCGGCATCGCCAAGTTCCTCGGCGACACGGCCAGGGCGGGCGGCTTCACCCGGACCGGGGTCCCCATGGGCACGCTGCTGTACATGTCGCCCGAGCAGGCGCGGGGCGACACCGCCGTCGACCACCGCACCGACCTGTACTCGCTCGGCTGCCTGCTCTACTTCATGCTCACCGGCCGGCCCCCGATGGTCGCCGACAACGTGCTCGCCCTGGTGTACATGCACGCCGAGGCGGACATCCCCCCGCCCCACACGCTGGTGCCGGAGATACCGTCCGGGCTGAGCGGCCTGGTGACGCAGCTCCTCCAGCGGCGGCCCGAGGACCGCCCCGAGACGGCGGGCGCGGTGCTGGAGCAGCTCAAGGAACTGGCCACCGTCCGCCACCGCGGGGGCACCACACTGCCGATCCTCACCGGCGACCGGGCCGGCGCGGAGGCCGAGATCGCGGCGAAGCTGGCCGGCGCCCAGGAGATCTACCAGGCGTCCATCCGCGACGCCCGGGCCCGCGAGGAGGAGGCCGAGGCGGCGCTGCTGGCGGCCCGCGGACAGGCCGACGAGCTGCGCACCCGGGCCGCGGACGAGGCGGGCGCGGTGCGCGCCGAGGCCGAGCGCTACCGGGTGGACCTGCGGCACCGCACCGAACAGGAGATCGTCGCCCTGCGCACCCGCGCGGAGCGGGAGACCCTGGACCTGCGCGCGGAGGCCGACGCCCTCTTCGAGGAGACCAGGGCGAAGGCGGCGCAGGCGGCCGCCGAGTTCGAGACCGGCCTCGCCAAGCGCCGGGAGCAGACCGAACGCGACCTGGCCGCGCAGCGGGTCACGGCGGAGAAGCGGGTCGCCGAGCTCGAACACCGCGCGCAGCAGCTGTCGGTGGAGGCCGAACTGCTGCGCACCGAGGCCGAGGAGCGCGCCCGCCGCACCGTGCAGTCCGCGCAGCTCCAGGTGGAGAACGTCCTCCAGGACGGCAACGCCAGGGTCACCGCCGCCCGCGCCGAGGCGGAACGCGCGATGAACGCGCTTGCCGAGCTGAGGGAGCGGCTCGCGCGGATGCTCGCCGACAGCAGGTTCACCCCGCTCGACGACCTGACGGAGCAGCGCGCCGAGATCCTGGGTCGGCTCACCTCGCTCCAGGACGCCCTCGCCGACACCGCCCGGCGCCACGCCGCCGCCCACGGCTACGCCTACCGGGACGACGCGGTGGCCCTGCCCGGGGCCACCGGGCCCCGGCGGCCCCGGACGGCGGCGGAGCCGGAGGGGGACGCCCCCGAGAACCGGTCGTGGGCGCAGACCGGTGAGACGGACACCCGCTCGGAACGGGTCGCCCGCACGCAGGAGCGCCTCCAGACGGCGATGGCCGACCTGGCCGACGACACCGCGCAGCGCCTGCGGTCCGCCGCGCGGTCCGAGGGGACGCCGGAGTCGGAGGTGGACCGCACGGAGGGCCTGCGCCGTCTGCTCGGACCGCGCGACGGCTCCGTCCCGCCGCGCCGGACCGAACGGGACGGCGACCGCCCCGCGTCCCGCCTGCCCCGGGAGACGGACGACCCGGAGCAGCAGGAGGCGTGACCAGCCGCGCCGTCCCGTGCCGCCGCCCCAGGCGGCACACCGCGGGACGGCGGCCCGCCCCGGCGTCGGAGGGGCGGCACGTCCACCGCGCGGCTTCACCGGAGCACGGCGGTACGCGCCCTCCCGGAAGGCGGTCCGCGACCGGCACGGCTTCACCCGCGTACGGCGGCACGCGCCCTCCCGGAAGGCGGTCCGCGCCCGGCGCGGCTCCACCGGAGCACGGTGGCACGCGCCCGGCGCGGCTCCCCGGGCACGCCGCAGGGGCCGCCCGGGAAGGGCGGCCCCTGCGGGACAGCGGCGGGTGCCGGGCGGGCCGAGGGCCCGCCCGGGCTCCCTACAGGCCGTAGCGCTCGCGCGCCTCCTTCACGGCGGACGCCGGCACCTCGCCCCGCTTGGCGAGCTGCGCCAGCGCGGCGACCGTGACCGACTGCGGGTCGACGCCGAAGTGGCGGCGGGCGGCGTCACGGGTGTCCGACAGACCGAAGCCGTCCGTGCCCAGCGACGACCAGTCCTGCTCCACCCACTGGCTGATCTGGTCCGGCACCTGGCGCATCCAGTCGGACACCGCCAGCACCGGGCCGGGAGCGCCGGCCAGCGCCTGGGTGACGTACGGGACGCGCTCCTCGCCGCGGAGCAGCGCCTCGTCCGCCTCCAGGGCGTCCCGGCGCAGCTCGCTCCAGGAGGTCGCGGACCACACGTCGGCCGCCACGTTCCAGTCCTTGGCCAGCAGCTCCTGGGCCTCCAGGGCCCAGTGGATCGCCGTACCCGAGGCGAGGAGCTGCAGGCGCGGCGCGTCCGCGCCGGCCGAGCCCTCGTTGAAGCGGTACAGGCCCTTGACGATGCCCTCCTCCACGCCCTCCGGCATGGCGGGCTGCGGCTTCGGCTCGTTGTAGACCGTCAGGTAGTAGAAGACGTCCGAGTCCTCGCCCGGGGCGGTCTCCCCATACATCCGCCGCAGACCGTCCTTGACGATCACCGCGATCTCGTACGCGAACGCGGGGTCGTAGTTGAGCGACGCCGGGTTGGTGGCGGCGATCAGGTGCGAATGGCCGTCGGCGTGCTGGAGACCCTCACCGGTCAGCGTGGTGCGGCCGGCCGTCGCGCCGACGATGAAGCCCTTGCCGAGCTGGTCGGCGAGCTGCCACATCTGGTCGCCGGTCCGCTGCCAGCCGAACATCGAGTAGAAGATGTAGAACGGGATCATCGTCTCGCCGTGCGTCGCGTACGACGTGGCGGCGGCGATGAAGTCGGCCATGGCGCCGGCCTCGGTGATCCCCTCGTTGAGGATCTGGCCGTCCTTGGCCTCCTTGTAGTACATGAGCTGGTCGCGGTCGACCGGCTCGTACGTCTGGCCCATCGGCGAGTAGATGCCCGCGGACGGGAACAGGGACTCCATGCCGAAGGTGCGCGCCTCGTCGGGCACGATCGGCACCCAGCGCTTCCCGGTCCGCTTGTCGCGCATCAGGTCCTTGACCAGGCGGACGAACGCCATGGTCGTGGCCATCTCCTGCTTGCCGGAGCCCTTCTTCAGAGCGGCGAACGCGCGCTCCTCCGGCTCGGGCAGCGGGCCGACGGCGTGCATCCGGCGGGCCGGGGCGGGGCCGCCGAGGGCGGCGCGGCGCTCCTGGAGGTAGCGCACCTCGGGGGAGTCGGCGCCGGGGTGGCCGTAGGGCACCAGGCCGTCGGTGAAGGCGCTGTCGGCGATGGGGAGCCCGAGCAGGTCGCGCATGCCCTTGAACTCGTCGGCCGTCAGCTTCTTCATCTGGTGGTTGGCGTTCTTGGACTCGAAGCCCTTGCCGAGCGTGAAGCCCTTGACCGTCTGGGCCAGGATCACGGTCGGCGCGCCCTTGTGCGCCAGCGCCGCCTTGTACGCCGCGTACACCTTGCGGGCCTCGTGGCCGCCGCGGGAGGTGTGGAAACACTCGGCGATCTTGGCGTCCGTCAGCAGCTTCGCCATCTCGACGAGGGCCGGCTCGGCGCCGAAGAAGTGCTCGCGGATGTAGGCCGCGTCGCGGGTTGCGTACGTCTGGAACTGCGCGTCCGGCACCTCGCGCAGGCGGCGCACCAGGGCGCCCGTGGTGTCGAGCTGGAACAGCTCGTCCCAGGCCGAGCCCCACAGCGACTTGACGACGTTCCAGCCGGCGCCGCGGAACTGGGCCTCCAGCTCCTGCACGATCTTGAAGTTGGCGCGGACCGGACCGTCGAGGCGCTGCAGGTTGCAGTTGATGACGAAGGTCAGGTTGTCCAGGCGCTCGCGGGAGGCGAGGGCGAGTGCGGCCGTCGACTCGGGCTCGTCCATCTCGCCGTCACCGAGGAACGCCCAGACGTGGGAGTTCGCCGTGTCCTTGATGCCGCGGCCCTGGAGGTAGCGGTTGAACCGGGCCTGGTAGATCGCCGACAGCGGGCCGAGGCCCATGGAGACGGTCGGGAACTCCCACAGCCAGGGCAGCCGGCGCGGGTGCGGGTACGAGGGGAGGCCGTTGCCGCCGGACTCCTGGCGGAAGTTGTCGAGGTGCGCCTCGGTGAGGCGGCCGTCGAGGAAGGCGCGGGCGTAGATGCCGGGGGAGGCGTGGCCCTGGATGTAGAGCTGGTCGCCGCTGCCGTCCCCCTCCTTGCCCCGGAAGAAGTGGTTGAAGCCGGTCTCGTAGAGCCAGGCCGCGGAGGCGAAGGTGGCGATGTGGCCGCCGACGCCGAAGCGGGAGCCGCGGGTCACCATGGCGGCCGCGTTCCAGCGGTTCCACGCGGTGATGCGGGCTTCCATCTCCTCGTCGCCGTCGAGCGCGGGCTCGGCGGCGGTGGGGATGGTGTTGACGTAGTCCGTCTCCAGCAGCCGCGGCAGGGCGATGCCCGCCTGCTCGGCGTGCTGGAGCGTGCGGCGCATCAGGTACGCGGCGCGGTGCGGGCCGGCGTGCTCCGCGACGGCACCGAGGGACGCCGCCCACTCGGCGGTTTCCTCGGCGTCGCGGTCCGGGAGCTGGTCGAGCTCGCTCGGAAGCTTGCCTACGGGGTCGGTCATGATCGCCGCCTTCCGGACAGGAGGGGGGTGGAGATAAGGGGGTGCCGTGTCTGGCAGGACAGGGCGAGCGGGTCGGTGGACCCGCCGAAGACTGTAAGTCTCTGATCGATGATCGATCAAAGCCTGGGGAGAAATTGGCATCCGGTGCCGCAAAAGTGGGCACGCGGTGCCGGGGCAAATGCCCCCGTAACGCCCCCTTTCCCGGGGGCGTCCCCCGGGGGCGAGCCCTCGCGCACCTCCCGCCCCAGAGGGCGACCCCGGCCTCGCCGGGGCGCCTCGCCGGGCCGCGCGGGCAACCTCAGCCGCGCCAGGCGGGCAACCTCAGCCTCGCCGGGCGGGCAACTCTGACCTTGCTGGGCCGCCTCGCCTGGCGGGCAGCTCCAGCCTCGCCGGCGTTTGAGGCGCGGGGTGCGGGGCGGAGCCCCGCCGGAGTGGGTCGCGTTCAGGGGCCCGGCTGCGGGCCGGTGGTTGCGGCACGGCCTGCGGCCGGTGTCCTCAAGCGCCGGACGGGCTGGAGTGGGGTGGGTCGCGGGCGCGTGCCCGGGTGCGCGTCGGTGGTTGCGGCACGGCCTGCGGCCGGTGTCCTCAAGCGCCGGACGGGCTGGAGTGGGGTGGGTCGCGGGCGCGTGCCCGGGTGCGCGTCGGTGGTGGCGGCACGGCCTGCGGCCGTCGTCCTCAAGCGCCGGACGGGCTGGAACGGCAGCCCCGCACGGGTCGGTAAGGCAGCCCCGGACGGGCTGGAACGGCAGTCCCGCACGGCTCGGTAACGCAGCCCCGCGCGAGCTGAAAAGCAGCCCCGGCTATGCGCGCGGGGCGCAGCCGAGGACGTGGGCCTTGACGAGGGCGCCGATCTCCGGGTCCCGCCGCCGGAACGCCTCCACCAGGTCCTGGTGCTCCTCCGCGTAGGACTTCTGCACCGTCCCCAGCCACCGGATCGACAGCGCCGTGAAGACCTCGATCCCGAGGCCCTCCCAGGTGTGCAGCAGCACACTGTTGCCCGCCGCCTTCACCAGCTCCCGGTGGAACGCCACCGTGTGCCGCACCTGGGCCGTGCCGTCGGCGTGGCGGTCCGCCTCGTAGAGGGCCGTCACATGGGGCTCCAGCGCCGAGCAGTCCGCCGCGAGCCGCTCCGCCGCAAGCTCCGCGGCGATCTGCTCCAGACCGGCCCGGACGGGGTAGCTCTCCTCCAGGTCCGCGGCCGTCAGATTCCGCACCCGCACGCCCTTGTTGGGCGCCGACTCGATGAGCCGCAGCGACTCCAGCTCCCGCAGCGCCTCGCGCACCGGCGTCTGGGAGACCTCCAGCTCCGTGGCGATGCGGCGCTCGACGATCCGCTCCCCGGGCTTCCAGCGCCCGCTGACGATCCCCTCCACGATGTGCTCGCGGATCTGGTCGCGCAGCGAGTGGACGACGGGGACGGTCATGAATGCGCTCCTCACCAGATGGCCGACGCCGAGGTTACCGGAGAGGAATCCCCCCGCACCCTCCGTGGCAGCGCCGCGCCGCCGCGGCCCCCGGGGCGCGCTCCCGGCCCGGCGGGGGCGCCGCGGGGCCGGGAACCCGCACGTCGTCAGGGTGCGGACGGCTCCGCGGGGGCCACGGGCTCCTCGGCCACCACCGACCGCAGCAGAGCGGTCAACTCGGCCGTGTGACGCGGATAACGGCCGATCAGGGCCGCGATCTCGGTCACTGCCCCGGCGCGCGCCTCCGGCCCCGGCGCCGCCGCCACGGGCGGGCCGGCGCCCTCGCCCGAGAGGATCGCGGCCACGGCCCGGTGCACGTCCGCCGCGAAGGCGTCGCCGAACTGGTCCCGCTCCAGCACCGCGCACAGGTCGAGGGTCTCGGTGTCCGGCGTCTCCCCGGAGCAGGCGCGCTCGATCCGGCGGCGCAGCGCCGCGCGGTCCTCCGCGCAGCGATACGCGTCCTCGACACCGTCGAGGACGGCGAGATGGAGCAGGGCGTACCGCAGTGTCCTGGTCGTCCCGCTGCGGGCGGTCAGGACCACCAGGGCGTTCGGATCGACCAGGGTGTCTGCGTGCCGCACCAGCAGGTCGCGCGACTCCCGCAGCGTCCCCGCGGCCGCCCAGGTGTCGAGGTGCTCGACCAGCAGATGGAGATGGAACGCGAGGTCCGGACCGTGCCGGACGGCGGCGCTCCACAGCTCCAGATGCGTGGCGACCTCCGGCTGGATCAGGGTCAGTTCCCGCAGCGCCGTTCCGGCCTGCCGGGAGCGCAGCCACCGGTGCCCGTCCCAGTAGGCGCGGGAGGACGCCCAGTCCTCGCAGTCGAACCAGCCCATCAGGGTGTCCATGGCGTGGGCGGGCAGATCGAGCCAGTCCGGCGTCCGGGCCGCCCACGGGCCTGCCTGCCGCACCAGTCGGCGGACCAGCCGGGCTTCCGCCCTGCCGCGCCCGGCGTGGTGCCGCAGCAGCTGACGGGCCTGGAAGACATGGGCGGGGTCCGGCTCCCGGGTGTCACCGGCGCCCCCCGCGTCCCGCTCCGTCCCCGTCCCCGACTCCGTTTCCTTACCCGTCCCCGCCCGGTCGGGGCAGGCGAGGGACACCAGCTCCCGTACGGCGTCCTCCGCCGGCCCCGAGCGGAGCAGGCACCCCAGGCGGAACATCCGCAGCCTGCGGTGGGCCGCCGGATGCCCGGCGACCGCGCGTTCGGCCCGCAGGACCGGGGCGAGCAGCGCCCCGGGGTCGCCCGCCGCGCCGAGGATCTGCTCCAGCCCGGCCAGCGCCTCCGTCAGGGCGCTCACATGGGCGCGGGGGTCGGCCTCGGCGCAGGCGGTCAGCAGGGCGACGGCCTCCTCGCCCGCGGCCCGGGCGCCGTCGGGGTCGCCCAGCTCGCGGAGCCGTCGCCCGAGCATGCCCACCGCCGACCCCAGCGGCGCGGTCCAGTGGCCCGGTTCGTCCTCGGCAAGCTCCCGGAACATCCGCACCGCCTCGCGGACCGCTTCCAGCGACTCCCGCTGCCGGGAGGTCTCCGCGAGCCGGAGCGACAGGTTGTACCAGGTGTTCGACAGCGCCGTGAGCCGGGCCCTCGGGTCGCCCGCCGTGAGCTCCAGCTCCATGTCGAGGGACTCCCGGGTGACCGCGAGCGCCTCCTCGTGCGCGCCGGTGCACGCCAGGCGGATGCCCAGGTTGCCCAGCGACCGGGCGAGGCCGTCCCGGTACCGTGCCGGCTGGTCCCCGGCCAGCCGCCGGTAGAGGGCGACGGCGTCGCGCGCGTAGGGGAGCGCGCGGCTCCAGGCCCCGAGATCGGACAGCCGGTTGCCCAGGGCGTCGCAGGTCAGGGCCAGGTCGCCGAGGTGGACGTCGGGCAGGGCCGCCGCGAGCCGCCGGTACAGGTCGAGGGCCTCCGTGGTCGCCTCGATCGCGGCGACGGTCTCGCCCGCGTCGGCGTACTGGTTGCCGAGGTTGTTCAGGCACAGGGCCAGGTCCGCGAGGTGGGCGACGGGATCGCGCCGGGCCGCCGGACGGAGCAGCTCGACGCTCTCGGCGCCCGCCGCGAGGGCCGCCCGGTAGTCCCCCCGTCTGCCGAGCGCACTGGCCAGCGTGCTCAGCGAGAGCGCGAGCCGCCTGGCCCCGGCCGCCGGGTCGTCGGCGGCCAGGGCACGGTCGAGGGCGACCGCCTCCTGTACGTGGACCAGCGACTCCCGGTGCTCCCCGGCCCCCAGCAGCCGCCCGGCGTACACGCCGAGCGCGTCCGACAGCACGGCCCGGCCGGCCTCGGGATCGTCCTCGGCCACCCGGCGCGCCGCCGCCAGCCCCTCCCCGGCGCGGGCGAGGGCCTCGCGGTCGCGCCCCGCGGAGCCCAGCAGCACCGCCAGGTTGCCCAGCGACTTCGCCAGCCGCGGCAGGTGGTCGCCGGGGCGGTCGGCGGCCGGGGCCCGGTGGAGGTCCACCGACTCCTCGGCGGCGGCGAGGGCTTCGGCCCCCCGCCCGACCCGGTCGAGGCGGACCGCGAGGTCGCCGAGGGCCGCCGCCAGGAGGAACAGGTGCGCGGCGGGGGCGTCCGCCGCCAGTCGGCGGGCCAGGGCGACGGCCTCCTCGCAGGCGGCGAGTGCCTCGCCGTAGCGGCCCGCCGCCCCGAGGTGGGCCGCATGGTTGATCAGGAACTGTGCCAGCAGCGGCAGATGGACGGACGGCCGCTGGTCCGCCAGCCGCCGGCAGAGGCCGACGGCCTCCTCCGTCACGGCCGTCGCCGCCTCGGGTTCACCCGCTTCGGACAGCCGGGCGGCCAGGTTGACGAGGTAGGAGGGCAGCCCGTGCGCGAAGGCGTCCGGATCCCCGGCGGCGAGCTCGCGCTGGACGTCCGCCGCCTCCCGGGCCGCCTCCAGGGCCCCCGCCCGGTCACCGGCGGCGGCCAGCCGGTGCGCCAGGCCGTCGAGTGCGTGGGCCAGCCCGGCCCGGTACGGCCCCGGGTCGGCGGCGGCGAGTTCCCGTTGCAGGGCCGCCGCCTCCCGCGCGGCCGCGACGGCCTCGCCGTCGCGGCCGGTGCCGGTGAGCAGGACGGCGGCCTGCCGCAGGACGAGTGCCAGCACGGGGCGGAAGGCACCGCCGTTGCGCCGCTCCAGGTCCCGCACCAGCACGATCCCCGCGGGGCCGGCGTCCAGGGCGTGGGCCGCGAGCCCCGTGAGGAGGTACGGATTGGCCCGCTCCGGCTCCCGGGCGCCGTCCGACTGCCGCAGCAGGAGACCGACCAGCGCGCGGGTCACCGGCTCACCCGCCGCGGGCGCGGCGTTCCGCAGATGCTCCACGAACTCCCGGTGGTACAGCCGGTACACGGCCTGCGTCCCGTCGGTGTCCTCGACGACGAACGCGCCGTAGGCGTTGAGCAGCCAGTCCACGTCCTCGGGACCGTAGGCCGTCCCCGCGCCCCCGAGGCCGGCCGCGGCGCACTCCCACACACCCCGGGCGGGCATGCCCCGCCCCGCGCTCCGGGCCAGGGCCGTCAGCAGGTCCGTCGCCGCGCGCGGCAGTTCGGCGCCGTCGCGCACCCGCACCGGCCCGCGGGCCAGCTCCTCGGCGAAGGCGGCGCCGACGGACCGGGGGAGGTCGGGCAGGGCGCCCGGGGCCCGTTGGTCGAACCGCGCCACCAGCGAGCGGGTGACGAGGCGCGCGAAGAGGAACCCGCCCGCGTCGGCCGCCGCCCGCTCGGCGACGGAGCGGGCCGCCGCCTCGGCCACGTCCGCCGGCAGACCGCCCCGCTCCAGCCGCCGCCGGGCGTAGCCGGCGATGTCCTGCTCGGTGTCCGGCTCCTCGTCCAGGTCGACGCGGCTGACCCGGGCGCCCAGCCAGCGGCTCAGCGCCCCGTCCAGGCTCTCCTCGGGCGCGGTGTGCGGACGGAACGGCCGGGCGCGGGAGGCGAGCAGCACGGTGGCGACGCGGCTGAGCGGCACGAGCAACTGCTCGGCCACGCCGGCCGCTTCGTCCCCGGCCTCGTCCAGCCCGTCGAGCACCAGCACCGGCGGCCGCCCCGCCTCCCGCTGCTCCAGCTCCGCGATCAGCGCCGCCGGGGTGCGCGGCGCCGGCAGCCCCAGCCGGGCCGCCAGGGCCTCCGCGAGGCCCTGCGGGGTCGTGCCCCGCAGATGCAGCGCGGCGTCCACCGCGTTCTCGCCCGGGTCCGGGTCCCCTTCGCGGAGCGCCCCGTGGGCGCGGACCTCCGCCCGCCGCCGGGGATCCGACAGCGTCGCCACCCGCCCCAGGACGGCCGACTTCCCGCTGCCCGCACCCCCGGTGACGAGGAACAGGCCCGGTTCCCCGGAGCCGAGCCGGCCGACGATGTCGCGCAGGACCGCGTGCCGGCCGGTGAAGAACCAGCCCTCCTCGGTGCGGCCCGCCCCGCGGGCGGCGAGGACCAGGTGCTCCACCACCTGCTCGCCCGCGTCCCGCCGCAGCCGTGGATTGCGGAACATCGGCAGCGCGCGGCCGGTGGAGGCGCTGGCCGGGCGCTGGCCGTCGTCGTCCCAGCGGGCCAGCACCGCCTGGAGGACGGCCTCGCCGGTCACCCCCTCGTTGCGCGCGCTCCACGCGTGCCGGTACGGGCCGGTCCCGGGCGGCCCGTCGCGCAGGACCGCGGTCAGCGTGTCCAGCAGGACGCCCCGCCCCGCCGCCCGCTCACCGGACTGGCAGCTCGCGAGCACCCCGAGCCACTGGGCGCGGCCCGGTGGCAGGGAGGTCGCGGCGAAGTCCTCCAGCGCCCGGCGCAGCGGCTCCAGCACCCCCGCCCCGGAGTGACAGGTGTCGACGACCAGCAGCACCTGGTCGGCCCCCGAGCGCAGCGCCGCGCCGGTCAGCAGCTCGGTGCGGTACACCTGCTCCTCCACCGCCGGGTCCTCGGTGTCGGCGGTGATCAGGTGCAGCCGGTCCCGGTGCAGCTCGGCGTGGCCCGACCAGAGCACCACGGCCGGGCCGCCGCCTCCCGTCTCCGCGTGCGCCCGGGCCCAGGCGCCGAGCCGGTCGCGCACGGTGCCCCAGTCCGGGTCGGCCACCGTCTCGGCGGCGCAGCCGCAGGCGGTGAGCAGCGCGGCGAGCGTCTCCAACTGCGCCCGCGCGCCCGGCAGATCGGGCACCAGACCGCCCCGGTGGTGCTCGACGGCGAAACCGATCGCGGTACCGGCGGCCGGCACGCGGTCAGCCATCGCCGTCCTCGGCCGCGTCGCCGACCATCACCAGCGCCGTCACCGCCGCGTCGGGCCGGTCCGCCGGCCCCACGACCAGCCGGTAGGGGCCCGGCGCGGGCGGCTCGGGGAAGACGGCCCGGTAGCGGCCCTCGCCGAGGTTGCGCAGGGTGCGTCCGGCCGGGGGCCCGCCCTCCGCGGGATGCAGCACCGCGGTGACCGCCAGCCGGTCGCCCCCGGGGGTGCCCTCGGCCGTCACGGACAGCTCCAGCAGCTCTCCGGCCGCCAGATGGAAGGGCGCCTCGACGCCCAGGCGCACCGGCCGCCGTCCCGGGTCGCGGTACTCGGCCGGGCCGGGGGCCAGCAGGCCCCACAGGGAGTCCCGCACGCCGGGGTTGTTCTGGAGCGAGCCGTGCTGCTCGCACGGGGTGTGCCCGTGGGCGGCCCCGGGCGGGTGCGCGGAGAGCCGGGGCACGGTGCCGTCGCCGCCCTCCGCCCGCAGGCCGGCCGTGGTGGAGACGGTCAGCCGCTCGCCGCCGCCGTCGACGGACGCGGTGGTCGCGGTCGGCTGGAGCACCCCGGCGATCGGCACCAGGGCCGGGTCGGTGCCGCCGGTGCGGGCGCGGGCCGCGTCGCGTATCCCGGCGTGGAAGGCGCCCGCGTCCAGCAGCAGGGCGGGGTCGGGCCCCGGCAGCGCGGACGGCAGCTCCCGTGGGTAGAGCAGCCCGCCGGGGGAGTCCAGGCAGGCGTAGTCCGGCGTGAGCTGGTGCACCGACGGCAGCGACCGGGCCAGCCGGGTGATCGCGGCCCGCACCGGCCGCGGGCCGACGCCGTGGCCGTTGACCAGGGTCTCCAGCGCGTCCAGCGAGCCCCGGTGCGGGGTGCCCAGGGTGACGATGCGGCGCACCACCTCGTGACCGCCCAGGCACTCGGCCCAGTACCGGGCGACCAGGCCGCCCATGGAGTGGCACAGCAGGACCGCGCGGGCGTCGCGCCGCGCGGGCGCCGACGCGCGCCAGCGGCCCAGCTCCTCGTCGACCACCGCGCCCAGCCGGGCCGCGTTGAACCGGCAGGACAGCCGCCAGTCGTAGGCGAAGGCCACCAGGTTCGCGGCGGCGGACGCGGGCTCGCCCGGGCCCCGGCGGCGCAGCGTGAAGGAGGCCTCCAGCCAGTCCAGCAGCCCGCTGTAGCCGTCGACCAGGGCCCAGCGCCCCGGCAGCGCGTACAGGTCGGGCAGCAGGCCCGTCGGCACCACCCCGTCGCCCGGATGCGCGTCGCCGAGGTCGTGCGGCAGGGTCAGGCCGGTCACGGACCGGCCGAAGGTGCGGATGCCCTGCCGGAGCGCGGCCCCGGAAAGTCCCCAGACCGCGTGCCCGTCGCGGTCGGCGAGAGCGCTGCCCATGATGCCGGGCACCACGACCACCAGGTCGTGCGTCGGCTGACGTGCCATGCGTGCCGGTCCCCCCTCGGCCCCGAATCCCCGGGGCCACGGTATCCGCGCACCGGGCACGGGGAGGGGCGAACGGCACAACGGGGCGCGCCCCTCGCGGGTGGGCGGAAGGGCGGGACGCCCCCGGAGCACGAGCGCGCCCCGGGAGCACGGATGCGCCCGGGACGACGGACCCGTCCAGGAACGCGACGCCCCCGCCCGGCGCGCCCGCCCCCGGAAAGGCGATCCGACCCCGCCCGGCGCGCCCGCCCCCGGAAAGGCGATCCGACCCCGCCCGGCGCGCCCGCCCCCGGGAACGCGACGTGCCCCCGTCCCGGATCGCTCCGGGACGGGGGCACGCGTGAGGCGTACCGGCGGCCGCGCGGGCCGCCGGGGTGTTACAGGCCGAGCTCGACCTCGAACTCGCCGGCCTCCAGGATCGCCTTGACCGCCGTGAGGTAGCGGGCGGCGTCCGCGCCGTCCACCAGACGGTGGTCGTAGGAGAGCGTCAGGTACGTCATGTCCCGGACGCCGATGACGGTGCCCTCGGCGGTCTCGATGACCGCCGGACGCTTCACGGTGGCGCCGATGCCCAGGATGGCGACCTGGTTCGGCGGCACGATGATCGTGTCGAACAGCGCACCGCGCGAACCGGTGTTGCTGATGGTGAAGGTCGCACCGGACAGCTCGTCCGGCGTGATCTTGCTGGCCCGGACCTTGCCCGCGAGGTCCGCGGTGGCCTTGGAGATGCCGGCGATGTTCAGGTCGCCCGCACCCTTGATGACCGGCGTCATCAGACCCTTCTCGGAGTCCACGGCGATGCCGATGTTCTCCGAGTCGAAGTACGTGATGGTGCCCTCGTCCTCGTTGATCCGGGCGTTGATGACCGGGTGGGCCTTCAGCGCCTGGGCCGCCGCCTTCACGAAGAACGGCATCGGGGAGAGCTTGACGCCCTCGCGGGCCGCGAAGGACGCCTTCGCCTGCTCGCGCAGCTTCATCAGCTTGGTGATGTCGACCTCGACGACCGAGGAGAGCTGCGCCTGGCCGTGCAGCGCCTTCATCATGTTGTCGCCGATGACCTTGCGCATGCGGGTCATCTTGACCGTCTGACCGCGCAGCGGGGACGCCTCCTGCTTCGGCGCCTTCGACGCGGCCGGGGCGGCGGCGGCGGGGGCCGGGGCGGCAGCGGCCTTGGCGGCCTCGGCCGCGGCGATGACGTCCTGCTTGCGGATGCGGCCACCGACGCCGGTGCCCTTGACCGAGCCCAGGTCGACGCCGTTCTCGGCGGCGAGCTTGCGGACCAGCGGGGTCACGTAGGCGTCGCTCGACTCGACCGCGGCGGGAGCCGCGGGCGCGGCCGGGGCGGCCTGCGGAGCGGCGGCCGGAGCCGGGGCGGCGGCCTGGGGGGCCGGAGCCGGAGCCGGAGCCGGCGCGGGGGCGGCCTGCGGGGCGGGAGCCGGAGCCGGGGCCTCCTGCTTCGGAGCCTCCTGCTTCGGGGCCTCCTGCGCCGGGGCCGGGGCGGGCGCGGCCTGCGCGGGGGCGGCCGGGGCCGCGCCCTTGGCGCCGATCACGGCCAGCTTGGCGCCGACCTCCGCCGTCTCGTCCTCGGCCACCACGATCTCCAGCAGCACGCCGGAGGCGGGCGCCGGGATCTCGGTGTCGACCTTGTCCGTGGAGACCTCGAGCAGGGGCTCGTCCTCCGAGACCTCCTCGCCGACCTCCTTCAGCCAGCGGGTGACGGTGCCCTCGGTGACGCTCTCGCCGAGCGCCGGGAGGACCACGTCGGTGCCCTCGGCGGAACCGCCGCCCGAGGCCGCCTCGGCGGTCGGGGCGGGGGCCGGCTCGGACGTCTCGGTGGACGGTGCGGCCTGCGGGGCCTCCTGGGCGGGGGCCGGGGTCTCGGCGGCGGCCGGGGCGGGGGCCGCCTCGGGGGCGCCGGAACCGTCGTCGATGACGGCCAGCTCGGCGCCGACCTCGACGGTCTCGTCCTCGGCCACCTTGATCGAGGCCAGCACGCCGGAGGCGGGGGCCGGGATCTCGGTGTCGACCTTGTCGGTGGAGACCTCGAGCAGCGGCTCGTCGGCCTCGACGCGCTCTCCCTCGGCCTTCAGCCAGCGGGTGACAGTGCCCTCGGTGACGCTCTCGCCGAGCGCCGGAAGGGTTACGGAAACCGCCATGGTTTCAGGTGCTCCTTACAAAAGTGCGGTAGTGGTCTGTCGCGCCCGTAACTGACTAGTCGTGGGAGTGCAGCGGCTTGCCGGCCAGCGCCAGGTGCGCCTCGCCGAGAGCCTCGTTCTGCGTCGGGTGCGCGTGGATGAGCTGCGCGACCTCGGCCGGCAGAGCCTCCCAGTTGTAGATCAGCTGAGCTTCGCCGACCTGCTCGCCCATACGGTCACCGACCATGTGGACGCCGACCACGGCACCGTCCTTGACCTGGACGAGCTTGATCTCGCCCGCGGTCTTCAGGATCTTGCTCTTGCCGTTGCCCGCGAGGTTGTACTTCAGGGCGACGACCTTGTCCGCACCGTAGATCTCCTTGGCCTTGGCCTCGGTGATGCCGACGGAGGCGACCTCGGGGTGGCAGTACGTCACCCGCGGCACGCCGTCGTAGTCGATCGGGACGGTCTTCAGACCGGCCAGCCGCTCCGCCACCAGGATGCCCTCGGCGAAGCCGACGTGCGCGAGCTGGAGGGTGGGGACCAGGTCGCCGACCGCGGAGATCGTCTCCACGTTGGTGCGCATGTACTCGTCGACCAGCACGTAGCCGCGGTCCATCGCGACGCCCTGCTCCTCGTAGCCGAGACCCTGCGAGACCGGGCCGCGGCCGATGGCGACCAGCAGCACCTCGGCCTCGAAGGTCTTGCCGTCGGCGAGGGTGACGCGCACGCCGTCCTGGGTGTACTCGGCCTTCTCGAAGAAGGTGCCCAGGTTGAACTTGATGCCGCGCTTGCGGAAGGCGCGCTCCAGCAGCTTGGAGCTGTTCTCGTCCTCGACCGGGACGAGGTGCTTGAGGCCCTCGATGACGGTGACGTCGGTGCCGAAGGACTTCCACGCCGAGGCGAACTCGACGCCGATGACGCCGCCGCCCAGGATGATCGCGGACTGCGGGACGCGGTCCAGCGTCAGCGCGTGGTCCGAGGAGATGATGCGGTTGCCGTCGATCTCCAGGCCCGGCAGGGACTTCGGCACGGAGCCGGTCGCCAGCAGGACGTGACGGCCCTGGACGCTCCGGCCGTTCACGTCGACGGAGGTGGGGGAGGACAGCCGGCCCTCGCCCTCGATGTAGGTCACCTTGCGGGAGGCGACCAGACCCTGCAGACCCTTGTACAGGCCGGCGATCACGTCGTCCTTGTACTTGTGGACGCCCGCGATGTCGATGCCCTCGAAGGAGGCCTTGACACCGAACTGCTCGGCCTCGCGGGCCTGGTCGGCGATCTCACCGGCGTGCAGCAGGGCCTTGGTGGGGATGCAGCCGTTGTGCAGGCAGGTGCCGCCCAGCTTGTTCTTCTCGATCAGTGCGACGTCCAGGCCCAGCTGAGCTCCGCGCAGGGCCGCAGCGTAACCGCCGCTACCGCCGCCGAGGATCACTAGGTCGAAAACGGTGCTGGCGTCGTTCGCCACGTCACGTCCTCCATGCATGTGCGCCGTTCGCCCCGGTCCTCGATGACCGGGCGGCGGCTGGTGTTCGGCCGCTTGAGTCTTCGGCCCTGTGGTGGGGGCCCTGTCCTGCCGAGAACCCATCTTTGCACTTGTTGCCGGGACGCGGGACGCGGGGCCGGGGCTTGGGATGGTGAGCTTGAGCGCTTTTCAGGGCTACCGGGTGGTAGAGAACGCGCCGCGGGCCCGTGGTGTTCCCGCCCGCCGGGCCCGCGGGCCCGGCGGGCGGGACGGGGCCCGTGCGCGCGAGGGGCCCGGGGGATGCCCCCGGGCCCCTCGCGCCGCGCGGCGCCGGGGACCGTGCCCCGGCGACCGGTGTCAGAGCCCGAGCTCGCCCGCCGCGGTCCGCTCCGCGAGACGGACCAGCGTGCGCACCGCCGAGCCCGTGCCGCCCTTGGGCGTGTACCCGTAGGGCGCGCCCTCGTGGAACGCCGGACCCGCGATGTCCAGGTGCGCCCAGGTGATGCCCTCGCCGACGAACTCCTTCAGGAACAGACCGGCCACCAGGCCGCCGCCCATCCGCTCGCCCATGTTCGCGATGTCGGCGGTCGGGGAGTCCATGCCCTTGCGCAGGTCGGACGGGAGCGGCATCGGCCAGGACGCCTCGCCGACCTCGCCCGCGATCTCGTGGATCGCGGTACGGAAGTCGTCGTCGTTGGCCATGACGCCGAAGGTGCGGTTGCCGAGCGCGAGCACCATCGCGCCGGTCAGCGTTGCCACGTCCACGATCGCGTCCGGCTTCTCCTCCGACGCCTTGGTCAGCGCGTCGGCGAGCACCAGACGGCCCTCGGCGTCGGTGTTGAGCACCTCCACCGTCTTGCCGCTGTACATGCGCAGCACGTCGCCGGGGCGGGTGGCCGAGCCCGACGGCATGTTCTCGGCGAGCGCGAGCCAGCCGGTCACGTTGACCTCCAGGCCCAGGCGCGCGGCGGCCACGACCGCGGCGAACACGGCGGCGGCGCCGGACATGTCGCACTTCATGGTCTCGTTGTGGCCGGCCGGCTTCAGCGAGATGCCGCCCGAGTCGTAGGTGATGCCCTTGCCCACCAGCGCCAGGTGCTTGGCGTTCCTGCCGTGGGTGTAGCTGATCTTCACCAGGCGCGGCGGGTTCTGCGAGCCCTGGCCGACGCCGAGGATGCCGCCGAAGCCGCCCTTGACGAGCGCCTTCTCGTCGAGCACCTGCACCTTGAGGCCGTGCTCCTTGGCGGCGGCCGTCGCCACCGCGGCGAACGCCTCGGGGGTGAGGTCGTTCGGCGGGGTGTTGATCAGGTCGCGGGCGCGGTTGATCTCCTCCGCCACCGCGGCGGCCCGCTCGGCGGCGGCCTTGTAGGCCTTGTCACGGGGCTTGCCGCCCAGCAGCGCGACCTCGGCCAGCGGCTTCTTCGCGCCGGCGGCCTCCTCCTGGTACGCGGTGAAGGCGTACGCGCCGAGCAGCGCGCCCTCGCCGATCGCCTGCGCGTCCTCGGCGGTCTCGGTCGGCAGCGCGAAGGCGGCCTTCTTCGAGCCGGCCAGGGCACGCGCGGCGCTGCCCGCGGCGCGGCGCAGCGACTCGGTGCCGTACGCCTCGTCGTCGCCGGGCTCCGTACCGAGTCCGACCACGAGCACGAGCGGCGCCTTGAGGCCCGAGGGCGCGGGGAGCTTGGTGACCTCGCCCTCGGCACCGCTCGCGCCGAGGGTCGTAAGGACAGCGGCGAGCTTTCCGTCGAACGCCTTGTCCACTGCCTCGGCGCCCGGGGCGACGACCGGGCCCTTGGCGCCCTTGGCGACGCCGACGACGACCGCGTCGGCACGCAGCGTCGCTGCGCCTGCGGTGCTGAGAGTGAGAGCAGTCACGGTGGTGAAATCTCGCTTCCTTGAGTTCCGGGTCCGCCGGGACGCCGTGTGGACGGGAGTCCGGTGGCCGGAAGACATACCCCTGGTTGGTTGTGCACGGGAATGGATCCCATCGCCATGCCGGAGAAAAGCCTACGCGTGGCCATATGTATCGCTCACGGCGGCGGCTGTTCACTCGTCCGTGGTGTCTCTTCCGGGTTTCGGCCGGTGCCGCTGCGAGCTCAGCCACACTCGGGCCATTCGGGCAAGGGGCCGCGCGCCTCTTCGCATCATCTCCACAGGTCCCGCGCGTGCCGGGGAGGCACCCGCGGGACGGCCACGCGTCCGGGGAGGACGCGCGAGGGGGGAACCACCATGGACCTGTACCGACCCCGCACGGGCAGAGCCGCCGCCACGGCGCTCGCCGCCGTGCTGCTGGCCACCGCCGTCCCGGCCGCGGCCGGCGCCGCCCCGGCGCCGCGCGTCGACCTGACCGTCCTGGTCGTCGACGACGGCGGTGCCGCCGTGGACGCGATCGTCTCCGAACTGGAGTCGACCGGCGTGCCCCACCGGCGCCTGGACCTCACCGACCCGGACCGCCCCGCGGTGGACGCGGCCTTCCTCAGCGACACCGTCGACGGCCGCCCGCGCGCCAGGTACCAGGGCGTCGTCGTGCCGGACGAGGACCCGTTCGGCGCCGGGACGGCGGCCGGCGCCGCCGAGAACGATGCGCTCTTCGCCTACGAGCGGGCCTTCGGCATCCGCCAGGTCGACGCCTACACCTGGGCCCACCCCGGCGTGGGCCTCGCCTACGTGGACGACGGCGGCCACGCGGGCGTCCTCGACGGGGCGCCCGCCGCGCTCACCGCCGCCGGCCGCTCCGGGCCCTTCGGCTACCTCGACGGACCGGTCGTCTTCGAGGACAACTCGCCCCTGGTCGCCGAGAGCTACGGCTACGCGGGCAGACCGAGGGAAGGTTTCACCAGCTACCTCGACGTGCCCGTGGGCGACGGCGCCGGGCGCGCCAGCCTGCTCGGCGAGTACGCCCACGACGGGCGCCGCGAGCTGGTGGTGACCTTCGCCCACAACCGTCACCAGCGGCAGTTCCGGGTGCTGGCGCGCGGCATCGTCGAGTGGCTCACCCAGGGCGTCCACCTCGGCAGCGGCCGCAACTGGTTCTCCGTCCACGTCGACGACGTCTTCGCGCCCGACGCCCGCTGGGACACCGAGCGCAACTGCACCCCGGGCGACATCGACTGCGTCGGCGGCGGCGAGGAGGCCGCGCCGATCCGGATGACCGCCGACGACGCCGTGTACGCCGCCGCCTGGCAGCGCCGCGCCGGCTTCACCCTCGACATGGTCTACAACGCCGGCTCCGGCGAGGAGTGGAAGGCGGAGCACGGCGGCGCCGACCCGCTCACCGACCGGCTGCTCGCCGACCGGGCGCAGTACCGCTGGATCAACCACACCTGGACCCACCCCTTCCTCGGCTGTGTCCAGGACGTGTCGGTCGTCCCGTGGCGGTGCGCGACGGACGGCGCGGGCAGCACCCGGTGGACGGGCCGGGCCGAGGTGTCCGCGCAGATCCGCGACAACCACAACTGGGGCGTCCGCAAGGGTCTTTCGGTGGACCGCGCCGAACTGGTCACCGGCGAGCACTCGGGCCTGCGGACGCTGCCGCAGCAGCCGGCCGACAACCCGCACCTCGCCGGGGCCCTCGCCGACAACGGCGTCACCTGGATCGCGAGCGACAACTCCCGGGAGCCGCAGCAGCGTCCGGTGGGCGCCGCCCGGACCGTGCCCCGCCACCCGATGAACGTGTACTACAACGTGGGCACGGCCGAGGAGATGACGGACGAGTACAACTGGATCTACACCTCGGCGGCCGACGGCGGCAGCGGTGTCTGCGAGAGCGACCCGTTCTCCACCTGCCTTCCCGCGCCGCTGGACACCGCCACCGGATACGCGGCCCACATCGCGCCGCAGGAGGCCCGCACCGCCCTCGGCCACGTCGTCGCGAACGACCCGCGCCCGCACTACGTCCACCAGTCCAACCTGGCCGAGGACCGGCTGCTCTACCCGGTCCTCGACACCGTCCTCGCCGACTACCGCGCCCTGTTCGCCGACAACACCCCGCTGGTGAGCCCGCGTCAGCGCGAGGCCGGCGAGGAGATGCAGCGCCGGGCCGCGTGGCGGACGGCGCTCGCCGCCGGCACGGTCACCGCGTACCGCATCGGCGACACCGTCACCGTGAAGGCGCCCCCCGGGGTGGCCGCGCCCGTCACCGTCCCGGAGGGGACGCGCAGGCAGCACCTGCTGACCACCTCGGTCTTCGGCGGCGCGTACGCCGGGACCCGCTCCGCGTGGACGACGCCCGATCTGCTCCAGAACGCCGTCACGCTCCGCCTGCCCGTCTGACCCGCGTCCGGCGACCCCGCCGGGCCGTCCGATCCCGCCGCGCGCCGTCGCGGCACCGCGTCACGCCCGCCGGCGGACGACGACGTCCCCGGCGGGTGCCCGCGTGCCCGCGCACCCGCCGCGCCGCCCGCGCACCCGCCGCGCCGCCCGCGCACGGGCGCACACCCGTCGCGGCGTACCGACCGTCCGCCGACCACTGTCCTTGGGGGGACGAACCGATGCTGAGCAGCGGTCGCCATGTCACCATGCTCACCGAAGGCACCTATCCGCACGTCCACGGGGGCGTGTCCACCTGGTGCGACCAGCTCGTCCGCGGCATGCCGGAGGTCGACTTCCAGGTCGTCGCCCTCACCGGCAGCGGCCGCGAGCCGGTCGCCTGGGACCTGCCGGACAACGTCTACCGGCACGTTTCGTTCCCGCTGTGGGGACCCGAACCGGCGGTCCGCCGGCTGCCGCGCGGCGAGCGGCAGCGCTTCCTCGACACCTGCGAGGAGTTCCTGCTCGCGATGCTCGACCCGGACGCCGGCTGCGACTTCGGAGCCTCGCTGGACCGGCTCGCCGGCTGGGCCAGGGAGGGACAGCTCACCCGGGCGCTGCGCTCGGAGGCGGTGCTGCGGTCGCTGATGTGGATCTGGTCCATGCCGCACCTGCCGACGGCCGCCGCCCGGCCGACCGCCCACGACGCGCTCACCGCCACGGACCTGCTGGAGCACGCCCTGCGTCCGCTGGGCGCCCGCATACCCGACGACGCCGTCGCCCACGCGGTCAGCGCCGGCCTCGCCACCCTGCCGGCCCTCGCCGCCCAGCACTTCGAGCGGGTGCCGTTCCTGCTCACCGAGCACGGCATCTATCTGCGCGAGCGCTACCTCGGCTACCGCACCCACCCGCAGCGCACCCCGGTGAAGACCCTGATGCTCGCGTTCTACCGGGAGCTCAACACCCTCGGCTACCGCCGGGCCGACCTGATCACCCCCTGCAACCGCTACAACCGGCGGTGGGAGGAGCACGGCGGGGCGCCCGCCGCGCGGATCCGCACCGTCTACAACGGCGTCGACCCGGGCGCCTTCCCCGACGCCGGCGCCGAACCGGACGTCCCCACGATCTCCTGGGCCGGCCGCATCGACCCCATCAAGGACCTGGCGACCCTGATCCGCGCGTACGCCGTCGTCCGGGCCGAACTGCCCGCCACCCGGCTGCGGCTGTTCGGCGGCGTGCCCGACGGCGGCGACGCCTACCGCGTCCGGCTGGAGAAGCTCGCCGCCGAACTCGGCGTCGTCGACGGCATCGTCTGGGAGGGACGCATCGCCGACGTGGCCCGCGCCTACGGGGCGGGGAACGTGGTGGCGCTCTCCTCGATCAGCGAGGGCTTCCCGTTCTCGCTGATCGAGGCGATGTCCTGCGGCCGGGTGACCGTGTCCACCGACGTCGGCGGGGTGCGCGAGGCCGTCGGCGACACCGGGATCGTCGTGCCGCCGCGCGAGCCCGCCGTCATGGCCGCCGCCCTGACCGCCCTGCTGCGCGACCCGGAGCGCCGGGCCGCCCTGGGCCGCGCGGCACGGCAGCGCGTCGTCGACCGCTTCACCCTGACCCGCTCCGTGGACGGTTTCCGCCGCATCTACCGCGAACTGTCCGGCTTCCCCGACACCGGCACGGAGGCCGGCCCCGGCGCCGGCGGGTCGACCGGGAACGGCCGCGGTGCCGGCACCGGCACGGGCCTTGGTACCGGCCGCGGCACCGGCACGGGCCTTGGCACCGGCCGCGGCACCGGCACGGGCCTTGGCACCGGACTCGGTACTGGTACCGGTGTCGGTGCCGGCCCCGGCGGCCTCGGTACCGGCCCAAGCGAGTCGGCAGGCATCGGCCGGGGTACCGGCACCGGCCGCGGCGGCCTCGGTACCGGCACCGGCGGCCTCGGTACCGGCCTCAGTACCGGCGGGTCGGCCGGGACCGGCCGCGACGCGGCGGCGGGTGCTCCTGCCGTGACGGGCCATCACAGGGGGGCGGGTTCCTCGGCCGTCACGGGCCGCGACCCGGCTGCGGGTACCCCGGCCGTGACCGGCCGCGATGCGGGGGCCGACCCCGCCATGACCGGCAGCGGCACAGGGGCCGCTTCTGCGGGCGGGGGCCCCGGCCGCCGCACCGCGGCCGACGACCCCGCCCGCGCCGGCCGCCGCGCGGCGGCCTCCGTCGCCGCCCGGACCGGGGCGGTGCCGCGGTGAGCGGTCCGCTGTGGCAGGAGCCCGGTGACCACGTGGACACCCTGCCCGCGCTGCCCCGGCAGCGCGACGCCGCCTCCCGGTCCGGCCCGGCCGCCGACCCGCTGGACGCGCTGGCGGTGCGCCTCCACGACGTCGTCGCCGCGGCCGTCCACCCGGACGAGATCGCCGCGATCCTCGAATCGGACGGCATGACGGACGATCACATCCGTCTCGCCTACGGCCGGCCCGACTCCTTCGCGCTCGCCGCCGCGCTGTACCGGAAGGTGCCCCGCGGCCACCCCGAGCCGCCCCCGCCCCCGGCCGAACCGTGGCACACCGGCCTCCTCGGCTCCCTGCTGCGCGGCCTGCTCTTCGCCCTGCCGGGCCTCGGCTGGCTCCTCGCCGCCCCGCTGCTCGGCGAGCCGGCGCTGCCGCCGCTGCTCGCGGGCGGGCTCACGGGCTGGATGTGGAACCAGGCCATGGCCCACCGGGCCTACGTCCGCCTGGGCCTCGGCGACCGCCCGGCGGCGGCCCGCTGCCTGGCCGCCGGAGCCCCGGCGGGGGCCCTGCTGTCGACGGCCGCGACCGTGCTGTGCACCGGCCCCGGGCAGGGGCCGTCGGCCGTCTTCTCCTCGGCCCAGGCGGTGTACCTCGGGGCGGCCACGGCGCTGCTCGTCCTCGGCCGCGAGCGGGCCCTGCTCCTCTGCCTGCTGCCCCTCCCGGCGGGCACGGCCGTGCTCCTCGTGACCGATCTGCCCGTCCTGGCCCGCGCCCTCCTCCTGACGGCCTCCCTCGCGGCCACCCTCCTGACCGCCGCCCGCGTCCTCCACCGCACCGCGACCGCCCGCCCGGTTCCCGCCCCGGTTCCCGCCCCGGTTCCCGTCCCGGGGCCGGCGGCCGGGCTCGCCGCCTCGCTGCCGCACGGCCTGTTCGGGCTCGGGGCGGGGGTGCTGGTGCTGTACACCGCGCTCGGTGAGGTGTTCGCCGGGGTGCCCGGCGCGGTGGTCGCCGGGCCGTCGGCGGTCGCGCTCACCCTCGGGAACGGCCCCGCCGAATGGCTGCTGCTCCGCTTCCGCGGCGGCGCGCTCGCCGGGCTGCGGTCGGCCACGACTCCCGGCGCGTTCCGGCGGGCCGCGGTGCTGGTGCTGGCCCGCTGCCTCACCGCCCACCTCGTCGTCCTCGGCGGGCTCGCCTTCGCCGTCACCCTGCTGTGGCCGGGCGCGCCCGGCCTCGGCGGCGTGCGGCTCGCGACGCTGCTGCTGGTCGGCACGGTGCTGTGGACGGGGCTGCTGCTCCAGGCGTTCGGGGCCGTGACCGCCGCGGCCGCCGTCGTCTGTGCCGCCGTGCTCGTCCGGGCGGGTCTCGCGGCGGCGGGCGCCGGGTCCCCGGCGGCGGTGGGGCTCGTCGTCTCCGCCGCGGCGGCCGCCGCGCTGCTCGCCCTGGTCTGCGTCCTGCTCGGCCGGGCCACGGCCCACCGCCCATGACGGGCCTGCTGGTGCCGTACTACGAGCACCCCGCCGAGCAGCCCGCCGCCTGGGATCTCCTGGTGGCCGCCGCGCCCCGGCTGCACGCCGTCGTCGTCAACCCGGCCAGCGGTCCGGGCACCGCCGCCGACCCCGCCTTCGCCGAGGTCGCGGAGCGCCTGCGGCGGGCCGGGGTGACGGTCCTCGGCTACGTCGACACCGGCTACGGCCGCCGCCCGCACGGCGCGGTCGCCGACGAGATGCTGCGGCACCGGGACTGGTACGCGACCGACGGGGTCTTCCTCGACCAGGTCTCCTCCGGCCGGGACGCGCTCGCGCACTACACCCGGCTGACCGTCGCGGCGCGGGTGGCGGGCGCGGCGACGGTGGTCCTCAACCACGGTGTGCCGCCGGACCCCGGATACGCCCGGCTCGCCGAGCTGCTGGTGACCTTCGAGGGCCCCTGGGAGGCGTACGATCCGGCCGCCGCCGCCCCCGCGTGGACGGAGGCGTACCCGGAGGACCGGTTCTGCCACCTCGTCTACGCGGCCCCGCCCCACGCCCGAGCCGCCACCGGCGTGCACTGCACGGTCCCGGGCACGGGCGCGCATCCCTGGGGGACGCTGCCGCACGGGGTGGGCGGCCCGTGAGCGCGCGGGCTCAGCCCAGCGCCGACACCACCAGCGCCACGGTCGCCGCCGTCTCCGCCAGGGCGCCGAACACATCGCCCGTCACCCCGCCGAACCGGCGCACGCACCGGCGCAGCAGCAGTTCGGCGACCGCGAGGGCGGTGGCGAGCGCCAGGACCGCGTGCAGCGCGGCGGGCGCCCCGCCCGGCACCGCGGCGGCCCCCGCCGCCACCAGCGCGACCAGCGCGGCCGTCCCCACCGCGCCGCGCACGGGCACCGCGCCCGCGACGGCCGCGCCGAGTCCGTCGGGGCGGGCGGCGGGCACACCGGTGCGGCAGGCGACGGTCAGGGCCAGCCGGGCGGCCACCGCGGCCAGCGCGGCGGCGCACGCCCCGCGCGCCCAGCCGCCGGCGTAGAGCTCGCTCAGCGCGGCGACCTGGGCCAGCAGCACGAGGAGCACGGTGACGACGCCGAACGGCCCGATGTCCGACTGCTTCATGATCCGCAGGGCGTCCTCGGCGGGCTTCCCGCTGCCGAGGCCGTCGGCGGTGTCGGCGAGCCCGTCCAGATGCAGGGCCCGGGTGAGGACGGCGGGCACCGCGGTACTCGCCACGGCGGCGAGCAGGGGGCCGGAGCCCAGCAGTACGAGGAGCCCGCCGGCCGCGGCGGCGCACAGCCCGACGACCAGACCGGCGAGGGGGGCCCACAGCATCCCGGCCCGGCCCGCCTCCCGGTCCCAGCGCGTCACCCGCACGGGCAGGACGGTCAGGGTGCCGAAGGCGAAGCGTATGCCGTGCGATGAGTCCACCGCGCGAGGGTAGCCCGTCCCGCCGCACCGTCCCCGCCCTGCCGTCCCGCCGCGCCGTCCCCGCCCTGCCGCCTCCCCGCACCGTCCCCCGCGCCCCGCACGGCCCGCCCGCTGCCGAGCCGTGCCCCGCGGACCGCCCCGCACGGCGGTAAATTGCGCAAAACGCGCGAATCGGGAGCACACGGTATGGGCCACTGGTTTTACCGCAACATCGTCGAGCCGGGGAAGCTCCCGATGTTCCTCGCCCTCGTCTCGTTCGTCCTCACCTTCCTGCTGACCCGGGTGATCACCCGCCTGATCCGCGCGGGCAAGGGCCCCTTCCGCAACGTGAACCCCGGCGGGCTGCACATCCACCATGTCGTCCCCGGGGTCGTGCTCACCGTCATCGGCGGCTTCGGCGCGGTCGGCAGCGGCCGGTACGGCGTCGCCTCCGGGGTCTGCGCCGTGATCTTCGGCATCGGAGTCGGTTTGGTGCTCGACGAGTTCGCGCTGATCCTGCACTTGGACGACGTCTACTGGACCGAGCAGGGCCGCCAGAGCGTCGAGGTCGTCGTCCTCGCCGCCGCGCTCGCCCTGCTGGTGCTCAGCGGCTCGTCGCCGCTCGGGGTGGACGGCCTGTCGGCGGACGAACGCCAGAACCGCGCCACGCTCCTGCTCACCGTCGCCGCCAACTTCCTCTTCGTGCTGATCGCCCTCGTCAAGGGCAAGGCGCGCCTCGGCCTGCTCGGTGTGCTCGTCCCGTTCGTCGCCCTCGTCGGCGCGGTGCGCCTCGCCCGCCCGGGCTCGCTGTGGGCCCGCCGCTTCTACCGCAACCGGCCGAAGGCCAGGGCCCGTTCGTCGCTGCGGGCCGCCCGCCACGACAAGCGCTGGGAGCGCCCCCGGCGGGCCTTCCAGGACCTGATCGGCGGCGCCCCCGACGAGCCCGCCCGGCCCGCCGACCGCGAACTGCCCTGATCCGGGCGCCCTACGCGGAGCCGCCGCGGGCACCGGCACCCGCCCGGCGGTGGCGCCGGGCGCGCACCAGCGCGTCGCCCGCGCACAGCACCACGGCCGCGGCGATCGCCGCCAGATGCTCCTTCGCCGCCAGATTCGGCTTCACGATCACCTCGGCGACCATCGCGGCCACCACCAGACCCCCCGTCACCCACGCCCCGTAGCGGTAGCAGACGCACACGGCGAGGCCCACGACGGCGGCCGACGGCCCGGTGTCCACCACCGAGGCGTCCGATGCGGGCAGCCCGAACGCCCCGTCCGGCCCGACGGCCACCCCGATCCGCGCGTACAGCGTGCCCGCCAGCGTCGAGACGTACGCGATCACCACCAGCGCACGGCGCCCCAGCGTGATCTCCGCGATGCCGAACACCACCAGGATCTGCGCCAGCGCTCCCCACACCGGCAGACGCACCGCCGGGACGAACGGCGACAGGGGGGTGCGCAGCAGGGCGAGCCACAGCGGGTCCCCGGGGCGCACGAAGCCCGCCGCCTCCACCACCGGCAGGCCCCAGGACCGGCGTTCCAGGGCGAAGGCGACGGCGGTCAGCGCCAGGCACGCCAGGGTCAGCGGGACGGCCCGCCAGTTCCGCGCCACCAGCGCGCCGTGGACCGCCCCGTACAGCGGCCCCCACTCCCGGCGGGCGAAGGCGGACGCGGTGTTCACCGACCGCTCTCCAGCCGGCGGCGGCGTGCCCACTCCGGCAGCCCCGGGGCCTCCAGGAACCCTTCGGCGCGGGCCGCGGCCACACCGATGCGCGGCAGGTCGGCGCTCTTCTCGAAGAGCATGTACCGCGGCTCCCAGATCGGCCGGTACTTGGCGTTCGCCCGGTACAGGGACTCGATCTGCCACCAGCGGGAGAAGAAGCCGAGCACCGAGCGCCAGAGCCTCAGCACCGGCCCCGCGCCGAGCCGGGAGCCCCGTTCGAAGACCGAGCGGAACATCGCGAAGTTCAGCGACACCTCGGTGATCCCGACCTCCTCGGCCCGCTGGAGGAGTTCGATCACCATGAACTCCGTCAGCCCGTTCTCGGCCTCCCGGTCACGCCGCATCAGGTCCAGCGACAGCCCCTTCGGCCCCCACGGCGCAAAGCTGAGCAGCGCCTTCGGCGCCCCGTCGCCGTCCGAGCACTCCAGCATCACGCAGCGGCCGTCCGCCGGGTCGCCGAGCCGGCCCAGCGCCATCGAGAAGCCCCGCTCGGTCGCCCCGTCGCGCCAGTCGTCGGCGCGCCGCAGCAGTTCGGCGGCCTCCGCCGGGGGGATGTCCTCGTGGCGCCGGATCCGGACGCTGTACCCGGCGCGCTTCACCCGGTTGTACGCCTGGCGCACGGAGCGCATCGCCCGGCCCTCCAGCGTGAACTCGCCGGTGTCGACGATCGCCTCGTCGCCGAGCTCCAGCGCGTCCAGCCCGTGGCGGGCGTAGACGGTGCCCGCCTCCTCGCCGGCGCCCATCACCGCCGGGACCCAGCCGTGCTCGCGGGCCTGGGCCAGCCAGGGGGCGATCGCGCCCGGCCACGCCTCGGGGTCGCCGATCGGGTCCCCGGACGCCAGCGACACCCCGCCCACCACCCGGTACGCCACGGCCGCCTTCCCGCTCGGCGACCAGACGACGCTCTTCTCCCGGCGCAGCGCGAAGTACCCCAGGGAGTCGCGGTCGCCGTGCCGGTCCAGCAGCTTCCGCAGCCTGGCCTCGTCGTCCTCGGTGATCGGGTCGACGGCGCGGCGCGAGCGGAACGCCGCGTACAGCACGGCGAGGATCAGCAGCGTGGACATGATGTTGATCAGGACGTCGACCCAGCCCGGGGTGGTGATGGTGGGGAAGCGGTCGTCGTCGACGGAGACGGACACCAGCCGCATCGCGCCGTAGCGCCACTTCTCCAGGAAGGTCGAGCTCTGCGTCGAGGTGTCGGTGAGCGCGACGAGGCCGGTGGCCAGCAGCGACGTGACGAGCAGCCCGCCGGCCGCGACCCCGGTCGCGAGCTTCGGGTTGGAGCGGTCGCCCTTCGCGTAGAACTCCCGGCGGCCGACCAGCAGCGCCGCCACGAAGGCCGCGGTGAGCACGAACGAGATCCAGTTCTGCGCCTTGCCGCGGATCTCGGGGAACACCAGCGCGACGGCGAACAGCAGCAGGAACAGCCCGGAGAGCACCAGGTTCAGGATCCAGGCGGCCCGTTTGCGCCGCCGCATCGTCACCGCGAGGAAGAGAGTGAAGACACCGGAGGCGAAGCCCGCGGTGAGCAGATAGGGCGTGAAGTAGTTGTCGGCGTTGTGGCGGCGGAGGTCCTGGCCCAGTGACACCCACACGGCGCTCAGGAAGTTCACGAACGTCACGACCCGCAGGTACCAGACGGCGAACGCGGCCGCCCGCCGCGCACGGGCTCCGCCGTCCCGGCCGGTGCCCTCATCGGTCTCACGGACATCTCCCATGAAACGGGATCATATGGGGCACGGTCTGCGGGCGGCGGACATGACGAAGGCCGCCGCCGGACGAACCGGCGGCGGCCTCTGCCGTGGGCGGGCGGCCCTAGGGCTTCTCGTTTGGATCCTGGCACGCACTCCCCCAGCTACCGCTGGGAGGTGCCCCCATGCCGCGTTGTCGTCGGTCGCCGACGCTCCGCGTGGACTCTCCCCCTGGCCTCCGGCCGGGAGGTGCCCCCATCCTCCGCCTTGCGATCGCACGCACCGGACGCCGCTCCCTCATCCGCCCTGATCCAGACGAAAAGCCCTAGCGGTCGGACGCTTCCCGGAGCTCGTCCCCGGCGTCGGCCTTCGCCTCGTCGTCCCCGGCGCGCTCGGGCAGTTCCGCGACGAGCGCGGCGGCGGACTGGAGGAGCGGCAGCGCGAGCAGCGCGCCGGTGCCCTCGCCGACGGTCACCCCGTGCTCCAGCACCGGCGTCAGCGAGAGCCGGTCCAGCGCCTTCGCCTGCGCCGGCTCCCCGCTGAGCTGCCCCGCGAGCCACCAGTCCGGCGAACGGAACGCGGCGCGCTGCGCCACCAGGGCGCAGGCCGCCGTCACCACACCGTCCAGGATCACCGGCAGCCGGCGGGCCGAGGCCTGGAGCAGGAAGCCCGTCATCGCGGCCAGGTCGGCGCCGCCGACCGCGGCCAGCAGTTCGAGCTGGTCGCCCAGCACCGGACGGGCGCGCCGCAGCGCGTCCCGGATCGCCGCGCACTTGCGCATCCACGCCAGGTCGTCGATCCCGGTGCCGCCGCGGCCCGTGACGACCGACGCGTCGGTGCCGCACAGGGCGGCGATGAGGGTGGCTGCGGCGGTCGTCCCGCCGACGCTGAGGTCGCCGAGGACGACCACGTCGGTGCCCGAGTCGGCCTCCTCGTCGGCGATCGCCATGCCGAGGCGCACCGCCTGCTCGGCCTCCTCGACGGTGAGCGCGTCCTCGATGTCGATCCGCCCGCTGCCGCGCCGCACCCGGTGGCGCGTCACCTCTTCGGGCAGCAGCTCCGGGTCGCAGTCCAGGCCGGCGTCGACGATCCGCACCGGGACGCCCGACCGGCGGGCCAGCACGGACACCGGCCGCCCGCCCTCCAGCACCGCCCGCACCAGCTCGTGCGCGGTGCCGGCCTCCCGGCGCGACACCCCCAGCCCGGCGACCCCGTGGTCACCCGCGAACAGCAGCACCCGCGGCCGGTCGACGGCCCGGACCGGCACGGCGGCCTGCGCCGCCGCCAGCCACTCGGCCAGCTCGTCGAGACGGCCCAGCGCCCCGGGCGGCACGACCAGCCGCTCACGCCGTTCCTCGGCGTCACGCCGGACGCCGCTGTCGGGGCGCTCGATCAGATCGGAGAAGTCGTCGAGATTCAGCCTGCTCATTCGCCGAACAGTACCGGTCCCACCCCCGGCACCCTCAGCCCCTCCGGAGCTCGGCCCCCGAGCATCCTCAGCCCGTCCGAGTCCTGGCACCCTGGGCAACCTCAGCCCCTCCGCAGCTCGGCCCCCGGGCATCCCCAGCCCGTCCGGCGTTTGAGGACGCCGTGCGCAGCGCGGTGCCGCGGCCACCGGGTCGCACCGGCCCCGTGTGCGCATCCGGGTCCGGCGGGGCTCTGCCCCGCGCCCCGCGCCTCAATCTCCCCCTACGGCCTGACGGCCGTGGGAGGTGCCCCCATGCGGGGCTGAAAGGCAGCCCGCAGGCGCGCCGTCTTCAGGGCCGGAAGGCAGTCCGCCTCGGGTCCTGGCGACCCGGGCATCCCCAGCCCCTCCGCAGCTCGGCCCCCGAGCATCCCCAGCCCGTCCGAGTCCTGGCACCCTGGGCAACCTCAGCCCCTCCGGAGCTCGGCCCCCGGGCATCCCCAGCCCGTCCGGCGTTTGAGGACACGGCCGCAGGCCGTGCCGTGCACACCGGGCCGCACCGCCCCCGCACGCGCCACCCGGTCCGGCGGGGCTGAAGGCAGCCCGCCAACGCGTCGGCCCCCGGGGGGAAAGGCAGCCCCCGAACCACCGCCCCCGCAAGCGCAACCCGGTCCGGCGGAGCTGAGAAGCCCCCGGGGGGCAGACCGGCACCCCCATCGCGCGCCCCCGGGCGGCGCCTCACCCCCGGAGGGGCAGGGCCTGGCCCGCCACCACCAGCAGCACGTGTTCGCATTCCGCGGCGAACGCCGCGTTCAGGCGGCCGAGTTCGTCGCGGAAGCGGCGGCCGGAGGGGGTGGCGGGGACGACGCCCGCGCCGACCTCGTTCGTCACGGCGACGAGGGTGCGGGCCGTCTCCCGTACGGCCGTGAGCAGTTCGGCGGTGCGCTTGCGCAGGGCGCGCTCGCCGCCGTTCGCCCAGCGGTCGTCGTCCCAGGCCCCGGCCTGGTCCATCGCGTCGGTGAGCCACAGCGACAGGCAGTCGATCAGCAGCGGCGGCCCCTCGGCGGCGAGCAGCGGCACCAGGTCGCAGGTCTCGGTCGTCTGCCAGGAGGCGGGCCGGCGGTCGCGGTGGGCCGCGACCCGGGCGGCCCACTCGGTGTCGCCGCCGCGCGTCCCGCCGGTGGCGACGTACAGCACGTCGGGGAAGGCCTCCAGCCGACGCTCGGCCTCCAGCGACTTGCCGGAGCGGGCGCCCCCGGTGACCAGCGTGCGCCGGGGGACGTCGGGGACGGCGTGGTACTCGCCCACGATCAGCGTGGTCCCGTCCGGCACCGCCCGCGCCCCCGCGGCGGCGAGACGGCGCCGCAGTTCGGCGCCGCCCGGCACCTCGTGGCCGAGGTGCGCGGCGACCACGTCGGTGGTCGCCCCGATCGCGCCGGCCGCCCGCAGCCGGGCGACCGCGTCCGGCCGGCCGACGACGTCCGCGACGACCATCCCGTAGGCCGCCGACCCCTCCGCCAGCCCGGCCGGAGCCGCGCCGGGCGGCAGGTAGAGCAGCCGTTCGCCCTCGGGGGAGGTGACCTCGTACCCGGTGCCCGGGTGGTCGACGGGCACCGCGCGCACCCGGTGGCCGCTGATCAGGGTGAGCACCCGCCCGTCGGGGACGCGGCCGGCCGTCGGCAGTCCGGCGGGCAGGTCCACCGCGGGGCCGTCGTGCGGATGGGTCAGCAGCACCTGCCGCACCCCGGTCAGGGAGTGCCCGGCCCGTGCGGCGGCCAGCGCAGCCCCCGGGGTCAGGTCGAGCAGCAGCGCGCCGTCCACGAGGAGCGCCGTCGCGGCGCGCGCCTCGCCGCCGCGGGCGGTCGCGCACACGGCGCAGGGGCAGCCGGGGTGGGGGAGTCCGGCCGGGGCGCCGGTGCCGAGCAGTGTCAGTTCCACGCCCCTGATCCTCCCGTGTCCCCGCGGCGGGTGCGCGCCCGGCTACGCTGCGGGCAGCACCGAGTGATCAGCACGACCCCAGGTACCCGGGAGGCGCACATGGCATGGACGTGGCGGTTCGAGAAGTCCGACGGTACGGAGGTCCAGCCGGCGGTGGAGCCGGAGGAGTTCAGCACGCAGGGCGACGCGGAGTCCTGGATCGGTGAGTACTGGAAGCAGCTCCAGGAGGGCGGCGCCGACCAGGTCGTGCTCTCCGAGGACGGCACGGTGGTGTACGGGCCGATGAGCCTGCACGCCGAGGAGGTCTGACCCCTCCGCCGGGTCCCGTCCCCCGGGGTCCGCGCCACCCGGCGCGGGCCCCGGCACCCGCGTCAGGCCCGCCGCACTCCGCACAGGTGCAGCAGCGCCGCCACCCTGCGGTAGGGGTCGGTGCGTCCCGCCCGGTCCTCCGCGGCGAGCAGCTGCCGCATCTCCTCGTCCGCCGGGAGCGCCGCGTCCTCGGCGGCCCCGTCCGTGAAGACCCGCACCCCGTACCAGGTGTGCAGGGGGGCGTTGATGCCCTCCAGCGTGGCCGTGAGGGCGTCCAGCCGGTCGGCGCGCACGGTCAGCCCGAGCCGGTTGGTGTACGTGTCGGAGGTGAAGGCCGTCCTCGCGCCGGCCCAGTCCCCGGCGAGCCCGGACCGCATGGCCAGCGCGTCCCCGTTGCGCACGAGCAGCGACAGCAGCCCGCCCGGCGCCAGCATCCGCGCGAGGCCCGCCAGCATGGCGTCCGGCTCGGCGGCGTACATCAGCACCCCGTGGCAGAGCACCACGTCGAAGCTGCCGGGCAGGAAGTGCACGCCCGTGTCCCGGCCGTCGCCCTCCACCAGCCGGACCCGCTCGCGGATCCCGTCCGGCTCTCCCGCCAGTGCCTCACGGGCGGCGTCCAGCATGACCGCGTCGGACTCTATGCCCGTCACGGCGTGCCCCGCCCGCGCCAGCCGCAGGGCCTGGGTGCCCTGCCCCATGCCGACGTCGAGCACCCGCAGCCGCTGCCCGACCGGGTAGCGGGCGGCGATCTGCTCCTCGAGCTGACGGGCGACGAGCTCCTGGCGCACGATGTTGCGCAGCCCGTTCACCCCCGCCAGCCACTCGGCGGACCCCCCGGCGAAGCCGGAGGGCGCGGCCGAGTGCGGGCTCAGGGTCGTTCTCCGCGCTTGACCTGGGGCTTGGGCAGACGCAGACGGCGCATCTGGAGCGTGCGCATCAGGCCGTAGGCGACCGCGCCGCGCTTCGGCTCGTCGGGGAAGCGCTCCCTGAGCTGCTTCTTCAACCGGATCGTCAGACCGATCGAGTCGACGACGATCAGCACGATCACGCCGAGCCACAGCAGCAGCGCGATGTTCTGGAGCTGCGCGACGCGGACCATGCTCAGGACGAGGATGACCACCGCGAGCGGCAGGAAGAACTCGGCGATGCAGAAGCGGGAGTCGACGAAGTCCCGGACGAAGCGCCGCACCGGGCCCTTGTCACGGGCCGGCAGATAGCGCTCGTCACCACTGGCGAGCGCCTCCCTCTGCTTGGCGAGGTCCGCCCGGCGGACCTCGCGCTGGCGCTTCATCGCCGCCTTGCGGTCCTGGGGCGCGCTGTTCGCACGCGCGCGGCGGTTGCCCTGGGCCTCGCTGCGCTTGGGCGTCGGGCGGCCCTTGGGGGCCTCGGGGTCTCGGGGCTGCTTGGAGAGGTCCGCCGTCACCTTGCCGGTGGGGGCCTTCTCTTCCTTGGAACGGCTACGGAACACAAAGCCCAAGGGTACGGGGTGCCGCGCCGGTCCGGGACAGGAGGTGCGCCACAGTCTCCGGCGGCCCGCGCATGGAGGGAGCCGCCGTGGGGAACGATCCGGCCACACCGGGCGTCCGTAAAGGACAGAACCACCACACAGTGGACGCGAGATCACGGATCCCTGAGGCTCACCTACTCCCTGGGCCGGAGCGGAGCCGTTCGCAGTCGTCCTTGGGGATGAGCGCATCCGCGCTCGAACAGTGCGGTAATGGAAGCAGGGCCCGTACTGTGGGTTCTGTCGGAGAGCTGAAGCCGAGTCCGTCTAGAAGGGGGCGCGCGAAGCCCATGAGCGGTGTCATGAAGCGTATGGGGATGATCTTCCGCGCGAAGGCGAACAAGGCCCTGGACAGGGCCGAGGACCCGCGCGAGACCCTCGATTACTCCTACCAGAAGCAGCTCGAGCTGCTGCAGAAGGTGCGCCGCGGGGTCGCCGACGTGGCGACCTCCCGCAAGCGCCTGGAGCTCCAGCTCAACCAGCTCCAGGGCCAGTCCTCCAAGCTGGAGGACCAGGGCCGCAAGGCGCTCGCGCTGGGCCGCGAGGACCTGGCCCGGGAGGCGCTGTCCCGCCGGGCCGCCCTCCAGCAGCAGGTCACCGACCTGGAGACGCAGCACCAGACCCTTCAGGGCGAGGAGGAGAAGCTCACCCTCGCCGCCCAGCGGCTCCAGGCCAAGGTCGACGCCTTCCGCACCAAGAAGGAGACGATCAAGGCGACCTACACGGCGGCCCAGGCGCAGACCCGGATCGCCGAGTCCTTCTCCGGCATCTCGGAGGAGATGAGCGACGTCGGCGTCGCGATCCAGCGCGCCGAGGACAAGACCGCGCAGCTCCAGGCCCGGGCCGGGGCGATCGACGAGCTCCTCGCCTCCGGCGCGCTCGACGACCAGTCCGGTCTCGCCAAGGACGACATCCAGGCCGAGCTCGACCGTCTCTCCGGCGGCACCGACGTCGAGCTGGAGCTCCAGCGCATGAAGGCGGAGCTGGCCGGCGGCCCGGCCCCGCAGCAGGCGATCGAGGGTGGCGAACGGCGCCAGGACACGTCCGGGCAGCAGCAGGGCACCCCGCGGTTCGACAAGCAGTGACGGCCCGGGCCGCCGGCGCCCTGGCGCCGGCGGCCCCGCCCGCAGCCCTGCCAGTGCCCCCGTCAGTGAGGAATCGTCATGATCGTACGGATCATGGGGGAGGGTCAGGTGGAGGTGGCGGACAGCCACTTCCCCGAGCTCGACACGCTCGACGACGACCTGCTCGCCGAGATGGAACGCGGCGACGGCCCCGGCTTCCGCAGCACCCTGCACGCCCTCCTGGAGAAGGTCCGCGAGCTCGGTGAGCCGCTGCCCGTGGAGTCGCTCGAACCGTCCGAGCTCATCCTGCCCTCGCCCGACGCGACCCTCGAAGAGGTCCGCGAACTGCTCGGCGACAACGGTCTGATCCCCGGCGCCTGACCTCCGGCCCGCTCTCCGCGCCCACCCGTGCCGCCCCGCGGGACCACCCGGTCCCGCGGGGCGGCACGGGCGTGCCGGGCCGGCGTCCGCACCGGCCGGGTCCGCCCGCGGAACCGGTCCGGCCGCCCTGGCGCACCCCGTAACGTTGCCTCCCGTGACCGCACTCGCCGACCGGCTCGCCCGCACCCAGCGCTGGCTGCGCGCGCACCCGCTGGCCTTCGACGGCGGACTCGCCGTCGCCGTGCTCGTCTGCATGGTCGCCGGGTCGTTCGCCGACCCCAACGGCCCCCACGGCCCCGAGTTCGGCACCCGCACGCCCGAGGTGCGCAGCGCCCTGCTGATGGTGGTCGCGGCCGGGGCGCTGGTGTACCGGCGGCGGGAGCCGATGGCCGTCCTCGCCGTGACCGGCGGGCTGTCCGTCGTCGAGCTGGTGGCCGGCGACCCGGCCGCCCCCGTCTCCATGAGCGCCGTCATCGCGCTCTACACCGTGGCCGCCCGCACCGACCGGCCCACCACCTGGCGGGTCGGCCTGCTCACCATGGCCGCGCTGACCGGCGCGGCCATGTCGTTCGGGTCGCTGCCCTGGTACGCGCAGGAGAACCTCGGCCTCGTCGCCTGGACGGGCATGGCCGCCGCGGCGGGCGACGCCGTCCGCAGCCGCCGGGCCTTCGTCGACGCGATCAGGGAACGGGCCGAGCGCGCCGAGCGGACCCGCGAGGAGGAGGCCGGGCGGCGGGTCGCCGAGGAGCGGCTGCGGATCGCCCGCGACCTGCACGATGTCGTCGCCCACCACATCGCCCTGGTCAACGTGCAGGCCGGGGTCGCCGCCCACGTCATGGACAAGCGCCCCGACCAGGCCAAGGAGGCGCTCGCCCACGTCCGTGAGGCGAGCCGCTCCGCGCTGAACGAACTGCGCGCCACCGTCGGGCTGCTGCGCCAGTCCGGCGACCCGGAGGCGCCCACCGAACCGGCTCCCGGCCTCGGTGTCCTCGCCGAACTGGTCACCACCTTCCGCCAGTCCGGCCTGACCGTCGAGGTGGCCCGCGCCGACGAAGGGGTGACCCCGCCCGCCGCGGTCGACCTCGCCGCGTACCGGATCATCCAGGAGTCGCTCACCAACGTGCGCAAGCACGCCGGTGCGGACGCCAGGGCCGAGGTGAGCGTCGTCCGGGTCGGCTCCACGCTGGAGGTCACCGTCCTCGACAACGGCGCCGCCGGGCCCGCGCCCGCCGAGGGCGGCGGCCACGGCCTGATCGGGATGCGGGAGCGGGTCGCCGCGCTGGGCGGCGCCCTCACCGCGGGCCCCCGCTACGGGGGCGGCTTCCGGGTGCAGGCGATACTGCCGCTGACGACGGGCGCGGACGGCGCCGGTGCCGCGCGGCGTGCGGCCCGGGTGGGCCGCGCGGGGGAGGACGCATGACGATCAGGGTGCTGCTCGCCGACGACCAGACGCTGCTGCGCAGCGCGTTCCGGGTGCTGGTGGACTCCGAACCGGACATGGAGGTCGTCGCGGAGGCCGCCGACGGTGCCGAGGCCGTCGCCCTGACGCGTTCCGCCCGGGCCGACGTCGTCCTGATGGACATCCGGATGCCCGGTACCGACGGGCTCACGGCCACCCGTCAGATCAGTGCCGACCCCGAGCTGTCCCACGTACGGGTGGTCATGCTGACCACCTTCGAGGTCGACGAGTACGTGGTGCAGTCGCTGCGGGCCGGCGCCTCCGGCTTCCTCGGCAAGGGCGCCGAACCCGACGAGCTGCTCAACGCGATCAGGGTCGCCGCCGGCGGGGAGGCGCTGCTGTCGCCGGTGGCCACCAAGGGGCTGATCGCCCGGTTCCTGGCGCAGAGCGGCGGGGCCGCGGAGGGCCCGGAGGCGGCGGTGCGCTCGGAGCGGCTGGCCGCGCTGACCGGCCGCGAGCGGGAGGTCCTGGTGCTCGTCGCCGGCGGCCACTCCAACGACGAGATCGCCGGGCGGCTGGAGGTCAGCCCGCTCACGGTGAAGACCCACGTGAACCGGGCGATGGCGAAACTGGGCGCCCGCGACCGCGCGCAACTGGTGGTCGCCGCGTACGAGTCGGGGCTGGTACGTCCGAGGGTGGACTGAGGGGCGCGCAGCGTACTCCAGACGCGGTATGCGCGGCGTGAGGAACGGGACCTGGGGGCTACGGATGCGCCGCCCCGGGTGCCCCAAGGTATAGGGGCTGGCCCCCGGGCCGTCCTCCCCGCGTACGCCACAGAAGAGAGACCCCATGTCCTGGCTGTCCAGGTTCAGCCTGAAGCAACGGGCCCTGATCGGGCTGATGTCGATCGTGGCGATCGTCTTCGGCGCGATCTCCATACCCCAGCTCAAGCAGCAGCTGCTGCCCTCCATCGAGCTTCCGATGGTGTCGGTGCTCGCCCCCTACCAGGGCGCCTCCCCCGACGTGGTCGAGAAGCAGGTCGTCGAGCCCCTCGAAGCCACGCTGAAGGCCGTCGACGGCATCAAGGGCATCACCTCCACGGCGAGCGAGGGCAACGCCGTGATCATGGCCAGCTTCGACTTCGGGGACGGGACCAAGCAGCTCGTCGCCGACGTCCAGCAGGCCGTGAACCGGGCCCGCGTCCAGCTCCCCGACTCCGTCGACCCGCAGGTGATCGCCGGCTCGACGGACGACATCCCGACCGTCGTCCTCGCCGTCACCTCCGACAAGGACCAGCAGGCGCTCGCCGACCAGCTGGAGCGGACCGTCGTGCCCGCGATCGAGGACATCGACGGCGTCGGCCAGGTGTCCGTCGACGGCGTCCGGGACCTCCAGGTGTCCGTCACGCCCGACGAGCGCAGGCTCGCGGCGGCCGGACTGAACACCATGGCGCTCGCCGAGGCCCTGAGGGTGGGCGGGGCCGCGATGCCGGCCGGCTCGTTCTCCGAGGACGGCAAGAGCCGCACCGTGCAGGTCGGCGGCGGCTTCACCAGCCTCCAGCAGATCCAGGAGCTGCGCCTGCTGCCCCCGCAGGGCGGCAAGGGCAAGCCCGTCCGCCTCGGCGACGTGGCCGCCGTCGAGCAGACGGAGGCCACGCCGGTCTCCCTGACCCGGACCAACGGCCGGCCCAGCCTCGCCGTCTTCGCCACCATGGACAACGACGGCAGCGCCGTCGCCATCTCCGAGGCCGTCCAGGACAAGCTGCCCGGTCTGCGCACCGACCTGGGCGAGGACGCCGACATCACCGTCGTCTCCGACCAGGGCCCGGCGGTCTCCAAGGCGATCTCCGGTCTCACCACCGAGGGCGCGCTCGGCCTGGTCTTCGCGGTCGTCGTGATCCTGGTCTTCCTCGCCTCGCTGCGCTCGACCCTGGTGACCGCGGTCTCCATCCCGCTCTCCGTCGTCCTGGCGCTGATCGTGCTGTGGACCCGGGACCTGTCCCTCAACATGCTGACGCTGGGCGCCCTGACCATCGCCATCGGCCGGGTCGTCGACGACTCGATCGTGGTGCTGGAGAACATCAAGCGGCACCTCGGCTACGGCGAGGAGCGCGAGAGCGCCATCATCACCGCGGTGAAGGAAGTGGCGGGCGCCGTCACCTCCTCCACCCTGACCACCGTCGCGGTGTTCCTGCCGATCGGTCTGGTCGGCGGCATGGTCGGCGAGCTGTTCGGCTCGTTCAGCCTGACCGTCACCGCGGCCCTGCTCGCCTCGCTGCTGGTGTCGCTGACCGTCGTCCCCGTCCTGTCGTACTGGTTCCTGCGCGCGCCCAAGGCCGTGCGGGGCATGGACGCGGAGGACGCGCGGCGCGTCGCCGAGGAGAAGGAGGCGAAGAGCCGGCTCCAGCGTGCCTACGTCCCCGTCCTGCGCTTCGCCACCCGCCGGCGCCTCACCAGCGTCGGGATCGCCCTGGTCGTCCTCTTCGGCACCTTCGGCATGGCCGGACTGCTCAAGACGAACTTCTTCGACCAGGGCGAGCAGGAGGTCATGTCGATCAAGCAGGAGCTGGCCCCCGGCACCAGCCTCGCGGCGGCCGACGCCTCGGCGCAGAAGGTCGAGAAGGTCCTCCAGGGCATCGACGAGGTGAAGGACTACCAGGTCACCGTCGGTTCCTCCGGCTTCATGGCCGCCTTCGGCGGCGGCACCGGCGCCAACCAGGCGTCGTACCAGGTCACGCTGAAGGACGCGGCCGCCTACGAGAAGGTCCGCGACCGGCTCGACGAGGAGCTGGGAGCGCTCGACGGCATCGGCGAGACGACGATCGCCTCCGGCGACGGCTTCGGCAGCCAGGACCTGAGCGTCGTGGTCAAGGCGTCCGACGCCGAGGTGCTGAAGGAGGCGTCCGAGGCGGTCCGCGCCGAGGTCGGCAAGCTCGACGACGTCACCGACGTCCAGAGCGACCTCGCCCAGTCCGTGCCCCGCATCTCCGTCAAGGCGACCGCGAAGGCCGCCGACGCCGGGTTCACCGACGCCGCCCTCGGGATGGCGGTCGGCCAGGCGGTGCGCGGCACCCCCGCCGGCACGGCGGTCCTCGGCGACGCCGAGCGCGACATCGTCATCACGTCGGCGAACCCGGCGCGGACCATGGACGAGCTGCGCGCCCTGCCGCTCGGCCCGGTGAAGCTCGGCGACATCGCCGAGGTGAAGCTGGTGCCCGGACCCGTCTCGATGACCCGGATCGACGGCTCGCGGGCCGCCACGATCACGGCCAAGCCGACCGGTGACAACACCGGCGCGGTCAGCGCCGAGCTCCAGACGAAGATCAGCGCGCTGGACCTGCCGGAGGGCGCGTCGGCGTCCATCGGCGGAGTCTCCGAGGACCAGGAGGAGGCCTTCCTCAACCTCGGTCTCGCCATGCTGGCGGCGATCGCGATCGTCTTCATGCTGCTGGTGGCGACCTTCCGCTCGCTGATCCAGCCGCTGATCCTGCTGGTCTCCGTCCCGTTCGCGGCGACCGGCGCGATCGGTCTGCTGATCCTGACGGGCACGCCGATGGGCGTGCCGGCGATGATCGGCATGCTGATGCTCATCGGCATCGTGGTCACCAACGCGATCGTGCTGATCGACCTGATCAACCAGTACCGGGCGCAGGGCCTCGGCGTGGTGGAGGCCGTGATCGAGGGCGGCCGGCACCGGCTGCGCCCGATCCTGATGACCGCCCTGGCGACGATCTTCGCGCTGCTGCCGATGGCGCTCGGCGTCACCGGCGAGGGCGGCTTCATCGCCAAGCCGCTGGCCATCGTGGTCATCGGCGGTCTGCTCACCTCGACGCTGCTCACGCTGCTGCTGGTGCCGACGCTGTACGCGATGGTGGAGCTCCGCAAGGAGCGCCGCCGCGCCAAGCGCGAGGCCAAGCGGGACGCGAAGCGCGAGGCCGAGCAGCCGGACGAGAAGGCTCCGCTGGAGCCGTCCACCGCCTGACGGTCTCCGGCCTCCCGGCCGGCGCACCGCTCGAGGGCCCCGCGGCCACCCGCCGCGGGGCCCTTCGGCGTGCGGGGGCGGATCCCGGGGCCGGGGCGCGCCCCCGCCCGCGTCAGCCGGCGTCCGGGAGGAGGCGGTCGAGCAAGGCGTCGATCCCGGTGGTGAGTTCGGCGTTGCCGCCGCGTTCCGCGAGGGCGGGGGCGAGGCGGCGGAGCTGCGGGAAGTCCTGCGCGGGGATGCGGTGGAGGCCCAGCCGGAAGCCCGGATCCGTCTCCTCCGGGTTGTCCGTCATCGCCTGGAGGTCGACGAAGAGGTAGCCCAGCAGCCAGGACATCAGCGCGCGGTAGGCGGTCGGCGCCGCGGGCTCCGGCACCCCGGCGTCGGCGAGCAGGGCGAGCACCCGTTCGTGCTCCCGGAGCACGGCGTGGGGGCGGCGGGCGAGGGGGACGGACAGTATGCGGGTGGCCAGCAGCGGCACGACGTGGGGATGGGCGAGCGCCACCCGGTAGGTCGCGACCGCCGTGCCGCGCAGCTCCGCGCGCGGCCCGCCCCGCTGCTCGGCGTCCGCGGCGAGCACCTCGCCGATCTCGGTGTACAGGGCCTCCACCAGGCCGTCCAGCAGCGCGTCCTTGCTGGGCGCGTACCGGTACAGCGCCATCGCCTCCACGCCGAGCTCGGCGCCGAGGCGCCGCATGCTCAGCGCGCTCAGACCCTCCCGGTCGACGACCTCCAGCGCCGCCGCCAGCACCCGCTCCCGGCTGAGCCGGCCGTACTTGCCGCGGTCGCTCGCGCGGCGCCCGGGGCCCCCGCCGTTCCGTGCCGCCATGCGGGACCTCCTCGACTGATCGCGCCGGATCGCACCGGACCGCGTCGGACCGCACCGCTCCGAGCCGCTCCGCGTCGGACCGCGCCGCTCCGAGCCGGACGGGGAGCCGGGGCCGGGCCGTGGTCTTGACCGAGTGGACGAAGTGGCGCAAGGTGGACATATACGACGTAAGCGTACGTCATAAGTATCCGCCCGACGCTTACCGACACGCCCGCCCCGAGCGCGGCCCCCGTGCACCGATTCGCACGCAGCACCGCCCACCACGTCCCGAGGCATTCCCATGAACACCCTCCCGACCGCCTTGTCCGCATCCGGCGACGACCCGCACCGAGGGGGCCCGCGATGAGAGCACACGACCTCGCGGCCCCGCCCGTGGCGCAGGCGCCGCGGCAGACCGAGGGCGGCGACGCGGCGCCCGCGCCCGTGGCGCAGCGGCCCCCGTCCGGCAGGCCCTGGTCCGGGGACGGGCCTGTGAAGCTGTCCATCCTGATGGCGGCCTACAACGAGGAGCGGACGATCGCCGCGGCCGTCGAGTCGGTGCTCGGCGTCGACTACCCCTGCGAGGTCGAGCTGATCGTCGTCGACGACGGCAGCCGGGACCGCACCCCGGCGCTGCTCTCGCGCTACTCCGGCGAGGAGGTCAGGACCCACCGGCACCCCCGCAACCTCGGCAAGGGCGCGGCGCTGCTGACGGCCGGACGGCTGGCCAGGGGCACCCACATCCTCCCGTTCGACGCGGACATGGAGTACTCGCCCGACGACATCCCCCGGCTGCTGGAGCCCGTCATCGAGGGCCACTGCGACGTCGTCTACGGCTCGCGGCTCTTCGGCGTCAACACCGTGTACCAGTCGTACCGTTACGCGCTGGGCAACCGGCTGACGACGCTGGCGGCGAACGTCCTCTTCGACGCGCACCTCGCCGATCTCCACACCTGCCTCAAGCTGATCCCGCTCGGCCTCTTCAGGTCGCTGCACCTCGGGTCGCACGGCTTCGGTCTCGACACCGAGGTGACGGCCCGTCTGCTGCGGCTCGGGGTCCGCCCGTTCGAGGTCCCGGTGAGCTACTACAGCCGCACCCACGCCGAGGGGAAGAAGATCACCTGGCACGACGGGGTGAGCTGCCTGTTCATCCTCGGCCGGGTCCGCTTCTCGCACGCCGTCCGGCCCGGCGCCGACGGCCGCCCGGACGGGTCCGGGCCGGCATGACCACCCGGCAGCCCCGGGCACGGCCGCACCCGGCCCCGCGCCGGCGGCCCCCGCGCTCCCGGACCGCGCGCCGTCCCCGGCCCTCCCGGACCGCGAGGCGCCCCCGGCCCATGAGGCGCCCCCGCGCCCGAGGCCCCGCCGGGCGGGCCGCCGCCCGGGGAGCCGCCGCCCGGCGCCCCGCCGGGGCCGGACACGGACGCCGGGCGGGGCCGGGGCCGCGCCCCGCGCCGGCCGCGCGGGCGGCGCCCCGCGCACCTGCGCCTGGTCGCCGCGCTGCTGGCCGTGGCCGTCGCCGTGGCGGTCGCCTGCTTCGCGCCCGGCGTGCGCTCCGTGCTCCGGGAGTCGTTCACCGAGATCCCGGCCTCCTACACCGAGCTGTACTTCACCTCCCCGCCGGCTCTCGACGGGAACACCGCCGTCGTCCCCGTCTCCGTGGTGTCGCACGGGGACGCAGGGCTGACCCACCGCGTGCGCGTCCTCGTCGAGGCGCCCGGCGGACGCGTCACCGCGTCCACCACCCGCACCGTGACCGCGCCGGCCACCGACGTCCGGACGGCTTCCGTCGTGCGGCTGCCGGTGTCCGACGGCGGATCGGTCGTCCGGGTCGAGCTCGTCGGACACGACCAGACACTCCACTTCCGCCTGGGAGCCCCCGGCTCCCCGACCCCCCAGGGCACACCATGACGGCCGCACCGACCCCTTCCCCCTCCGGCACGCGCCCCCGCGTCGTCGTCACGACGAGCTGGGACGACGGGCACCGGCTGGACCCCCGGCTCGCCGCGCTGCTCGACAAGCACCGCATCGCCGGCACCTTCTACATCGCCCCGCGCAACCGCGAGTTCGCCCCCGCCGACCGGCTGCCGGCCGCCGGGATCCGCGAACTCGCCGAGCGGTACGAGATCGGCGGGCACACGCTCACCCACCAGCGGCTGCCGCAGCTCCCCGACCCGGTGGCCCGCGACGAGATCCGCGACGGCAAGGACGCCCTGGAGGACGCCGTCGGCGGCCCCGTCACCAGCTTCTGCTACCCCCGGGGCGAGTACACCGCGGCGCACGTCCGCTTCGCCCACGAGGCGGGGTTCACCCTCGCGCGCACCGTCCGGCGCAGCTCCCTGCTGCCGGGCCCCGCGCTGGAGACGGTGACCACGGTCAACGCCTACGCCCACCGGGTCGACGGACCGCTCGCCCTGCGCCTCGCGGGACGCAGGCCCTGGACCGCCGCCCGGCTGTACCTGGAGTGGGACCAGCTCGCCCTGCGCTGGTTCGCCCTGTGCCTGCGGCACGGCGGCGTGTTCCACCTCTGGGGCCACAGCTGGGAGGTCGACGCCCGGCGCGACTGGCTCCGCCTGGAACGGGTCCTCGGCCACATCGCCGGCCGCCCGGACGTCTCCTACGTGCCCAACCGCGACCTCGTGGAAGCGGGCGCCTGAGATGGCCACGGTCATCCAGGTCTCCGCGTACTACCCGCCGCACCTGGGCGGCATCGAACGCGTCGTGGAGAACCTCGCCACCGGTCTCGGCCGGGGGCACGACGTCCGGGTCCTCACCACGACCATCGACGCGGGCGGCGCGCCCCGGCGCTCCCGCGAGGGCCGGGTCACCGTGCGGCGCCACCGGGCCGTCGAGTTCGCCCACACCCCGTTCGCCCCCGGCATCTTCGCCTCGCTGCTGCGCGCCCCCCGCGACTCGGTGGTGCACGTGCACACGGCCTACACCTTCGTGCCCGAGGCCGTCGCGCTCGCGGCCCGGCTGCGCGGCCGCCGCTACGTCGTCCACCACCACCTCGACGTCGACGCCTCGGGCCGGTTCGGGCTGCTGCTGCCGGCCTACAAGAAGCACGTGCTCGCCCGGGTGATGCGCGGCGCCGCCGCCGTCATCGTGCTGACCGACTCCCAGGCACAGTTCGTGCGACGCGCCTACGGCGTCCGCGCCGAGCGGGTCTTCACCGTCCCCAACGGCGTCGACGACGCCTTCTACCTGCCCGTCAAGGAGGCCGCCGAGGGCCCGCTGCGGCTGCTGTTCGTCGGACGCCTCAGCCCGCAGAAGAACGTCGGCAGGCTGCTCGACGCCCTGAGCCTGGTGCGCCGGCCCGTGGAACTGCGCGTCGTCGGCGACGGCGAGCAGCGCGAGCTGCTGACCGCCCGCGCACGGGACCTCGGCCTGACCGGCGTGACCTTCACCGGCCCGCTCTTCGGCCGCGACCTCGTCCGCGCGTACGCGTGGGCCGGCGCCTTCGTGCTGCCCTCCGAGAAGGAGGGCATGGCCCTGGTCGCCCTGGAGGCGATGGCGGCCTCGCTGCCGGTGATCGCCACCGACGTCCCGGGCAACACCGAACTCCTCTCGGACGTCGGGCTGCTCACCGCGCCCGAACCCGCCGCCCTCGCCGCCGCGATCGACGACGTCGCCGCCGACCCCGAACTGCGCTTCGCCCTCTCCGTGCGCAGCTCCCGGGCCGCCCGCCGCTACACCTGGCAGCGCACCGTCAGCGAGGTGGAGGCCGTCTACGCGGAGGCCCTGCCATGACCACCGTCACCGCGCTGACCGCCCGCACCACGGACCGCCGCGGTCTCATCGGCGCCACGCTGCTCGCCGGGGCCGTCGAGCTGGTGCCCGGAGCCCCCACACCGCTGCTGCTGTTCGCCGGCCTCTGGCTGGTCCTCGGCGCACCGGCCGTGCTCTGGTACGGCGTCGCCTCCCGCGCGGTGTCCACCCGCGACGGGCGGGTGATGCTCTCCGTCGGCCTCGCCGTCATCACCGCCGTCGTCGTCCCCCTCGTCGTCAACACCGTGCTCCCGCTGCTCGGCGACGACCGCCCGCTCACCCGCACACCGCTGACCATCGCCTCGGTCCTGGCCGTCCTCCTGCTGGCGCAGGTGATCAGGCCGCCGGAGCGGCCCGCCGGCGAGCCGGCCTGGTGGACGAGCCTGCGCGAGCGCGCGCTGCCGCCTGGCCTGCTGCCGGTGGCCGCCCTCGGCGGCGTCACCCTCGTCCTCGCCGTCGCCGGCGCGATCCGGCTGAACAACGGTCTGGGGGCGGCCGTCGCCGTCGCCGCGATCACCGGCGTCACCGCCCTGCTGGTGCTGCTGCTGGTCCGCTGCCGGCGCTGGTCCGCCGGTGTCGTGGAGACCGGCCTGTTCCTCGCCGCCGGGGCCCTGCTGCTGATGACCTCGCTGCGCGGCTGGTTCATCACCGGCCACGACATCCAGCGGGAGTACGAGGTCTTCCGGATCACGGACGCGGCCGACCGCTGGAACGTCTCCGCCTTCCAGGACCCGTACAACGCCTGCCTGAGCATCACCCTGCTGCCCACCTCGATGGCCGAACTGACCGGGCTCACCGGCCTCTACGTCTTCAAGGCCGTGCTGCCGCTGCTCTTCGCCATGGCGCCGGCCCTCGTCCACCGGTCGGTGCGCAACGTCGCCCCGCCGCTCGTGGCGGTCCTCTCGGCCGTCTACTTCATGGCCTTCCCGACGTTCTTCACCGACATGACCTTCCTGGCCCGCCAGGAGATCGCGTACCTGCTCATCGGCTGCGCGCTGGTCGTGGTCACCGACCGGGGCCGGCCGCTCGGGGCCCGGCGGGTCATGGTCACCGTGCTGATCCTGGGCATCGTGCTCGCCCACTACTCGACCACCTACGTCCTGGTCCTGACCCTCGGGACCGCCCTCCTCACGGACGTCGTCTGGCGGCTGGCGACCCGGCTGCGGCACGGCCCGGCGCCGGGGGCCCGTGCGGCACGCGGGTTCGTGACCTGGTGGATGGTCGCCTCGCTGGCCGCCGCGGCCTTCGTCTGGGCCGGACCGGCCACCCACACCTCCGGCCAGCTCCAGAGCACCGTCGGCACCGCGGTGCGCGACCTGGTGAGCGGGCAGGCCGCCGAGGCGGGCTCCTCCGACACCTCCTACAGCCTGTTCGGCGGCACGAAGGTCAGCCCCGAGCAGCGGATCGCCGACTACCGCGCCCACACCGAGGAGATGCGCGCCGCCGGCGACCCGGCCTACAACCCGCTCTCCCTGGTGGACGCCTACCCCACGCCGGCGGCCGAGAAGGAGATCACCCCGCTCACCCCGCTCGGACGGCAGCTCGACGACCTGGGCGTCGACGTGCCCGAGGCGAACAGCACGGCCCGCACGGCCGCGGCGGCGCTGATCCAGGTGCTGCTGCTCGCCGGAGTCGCCTCGACGGTGCTGAGCCGCCACCGCGCCTTCCGCCCCACCCGGGACCAGCTCACCCTCACGGCCGGGACCGTGGCGGTGCTCGGCGTGCTCACCGTGCTGCCGCAGCTCTCCGTCGACTACGGGGTGCTGCGCGCCTTCCAGCAGGGCCTGTTCGTCTTCGCGCCCTTCGTGGCGGCCGGATCGCTGTGGGTCTTCCGGTGGGCCGGGCGGCGTTCGGCACTGATCGCGGGATCCCTGGCGGTGCTGCTGTTCCTCAACCTCACCGGTGTGGTCCCGAAACTCATCGGCGGCGCCCCGCCCCAGCTCAACCTGGCCGACGCGGGCGAGTACTACGACATCTACTACGTGCATCCCGAGGAGCGCGCCGCCATCGAGTGGCTCTACCCGCGCACCGAGCACAGCCCCGACAACGTCCAGTCCGAGGTCCACACCGACCGGTACGCCTTCCGGGAGAAGACACCGACCGTCGACCGGGCGCTCGACGACTTCTACCCGCCCCTGGTCCGGAAGGACGCCTATGTCTTCCTCGGCTCCACGACCGTGCGCAAGGGCGAGGCGACCACGTTCTACGGGGGCGACCTGATCACCTACCGCTACCCGGTGCCCTTCCTCGACGGCACCAAGAACAAGGTCTACAGCAGCGAGGGATCGGAGATCTTCAAATGAGCACCCCGACCGCACGGTCCCTGCGTGTGCTGCTGGTCAGCCACTACTACCCGCCGCACGTCGGGGGCATCGAGAACGTCGTCCGGCAGGAGGCCGTCCACCTGGTCCGCCAGGGCGCCAGCGTCACCGTCCTCACCAGCGGCACCCCGGCCGAGGTGCGCGCCCAGGGCCGCGGTGCCGCCGGTGAGGACGGTGACGGCGTGCGGGTGGTGCGCGTCGCCGCCTGGAACGGGCTGGAGGAACGCCGGGGGGTCCCGTTCCCCGTGCTGTCGCCCCGGCTCGTCCCCCTGGCGCTGCGCTGGGCCCGCTGGGCCGACGTCGTCCATCTGCACGACTGCCTCTACACCACCTCGTGGGCGGCGGGAGCGGCCGCCGCCCTCACCCGCACCCCGCACGTCCTCACCCAGCACGTCGCCCTGGTCGACCACCCGTCCCCGGTCGTCCGCCAGGTGCAGCGGGCCGTGTACGCCGTCGCCGGCCGGGGCCTGCTCCGGCGCGCCCGGCGGGTCATCGTGCTCAACTCCTCGGTGGCCGGCTTCGTCGCCGACCACGGCGCGCGCACCGGCAGCGTCCGGCACGTCGCCAACGGCATCGACGCGGTGGGCTTCCGCCCCGCCGGGTCCCGCGAGGAGCGCGACCGGGCCCGGGACCGCTTCCGGCTGCCCCGTGACCGGGTGCTCGTCCTGTTCGTCGGCCGGCTCGTCCCCAAGAAGGGCAGCGACCTGCTGCTGGCGGCCGCGGACCCGGCGTACGACCTGGTGTTCGTCGGCGAGGGCAACGAGGCCGGCCGCGCGGCCGGCCGGCCCGGGGTGCACTACCTCGGCGCCCTGCCGCCCGACGCCGTGACCGACGCGTACCGCGCCTGCGACGTGTTCGCGCTGCCCTCGACGACGGAGGGCTTCCCGCTGACGGTGCAGGAGGCCATGGCGTCCGGGCTGCCCGTCGTCACCACCGACGACCCCGGCTACGCGCCGTACGGGCTGGACCGCGACCACGTCAGGCTGCTGCCCCGGGACGCCGGCGAACTGCGCGCGGCGCTGGCCGCCCTCGCCGCCGACACCCGGCTGCGCGAACGGATGGGCCGCTACTCCCGGCACTACGCGACCTCCTGCTTCGCCTGGCCGGAGCACACCCGGACGCTGCTCGGCCTCTACCGCTGCGCACTGTCCGGCACCCCCGGCGAACAGCCCTCCAGGACACCGGTGGAGGCGGCATGAAGCTCGAAGCCCCGGCCCGGCCGGCGTCCGCACCGAGGAGGTGGCGCGCCGCGGCGCTCGCGCGGTCCACGACGCGTCCGGCCGGCCCGGGCCGCATCGCGGACATCCGCCGGGACCCGCTGATGTCCAACTCGTTCTTCCTGATGCTGACGACGGTGACGGCGGCCGCCGCCGGGTTCCTCTTCTGGATCCTCGTCGCCCACCTGTACCCGGCCGAGGAGGTGGGCCGGGCGTCGTCGCTGATCTCCTGCGTCTATCTGCTGTCGTACTTCAGCCTGTTCGGGCTCAGCAACACCCTGGTGCGGCATCTGCCCACCAGCGAACGGCCGGGCGACGAGACCAGCACGGCGGTCGTCACCGCCTGCTTCGGCACCCTGCTGGTCTCGGGCACCTTCGTCCTGGCGGTGCCCTGGCTCGCGCCCCAGCTCGCCTTCGTCCACAGCAGCCCGCTGACCGTCGTCGTCTTCCTGGTGCTCGCGGGCGGGGCGGCCGTCAACCTGCTGACCGACTCCGTCTTCGTGGCCTTCCGTTCGACGCGTTACAACTTCGCCATCAACGGTGTGCTGATGGGCAGCCTCAAGGTGGCGCTGCCCGTCGCCTTCGTGTTCGCCGGGGCCATGGGCATCTTCCTCGCCAGCGGGCTCGCGTCGGCCGTGGCGGCGGCGGTGAGCATCTGGGTCGCGCGGCGGAAGCTGCGGCTGCGCGTCCGCCCGTACTTCTCCTGGCGGCTGCTGCGCCGCACGATCGCCTACTCGCTGAGCAACTACGTCGCGTGCAGCCTCAACCTGGTGCCCCAGATCGTGCTGCCGCTCGTCGTCCTGGAGCGCCTCGGACCGGTCCCGGCCGCCGTGTTCTTCATCGCCTTCCAGATCGCCAACCTGGTGTACTGCGCCTCCTACGCCATCGGGGACGCGCTCTTCGCCGAGGGCTCGCAGGCCAAGGCCGACCTGCGCTCGATCGCCCGCCGCTCCGGAGCCGCCATGCTCGCCGTGAACGTGCCCGCCGCGGCGTTCGTGATGCTCCTCGCGGGGCACATCCTGAACGTCTTCGGCCCCGAGTACGCCCGCGGCGGCACCACCACGCTCCTGGTGTTCGCGCTCTCCGCCCTCGGCGTCGCCTTCTACACCTGGGCGGACTTCCTGCTCAAGGTGACCCGCCAGCTCACGGCGTCGGTCGTCTCCAACCTGGTCGCCTTCGCCGTCATCCTCGGCATCACGCTGGCCAAGGTGGACGAGGGCCTGGTGTGGGCCGCCATCGCCTGGGGCATCGGCAACGTCGCCTCGGGCGTCGTCGCCACCGCGGCCCTGCTGCTCTCCCGCCGGGGGCCGCTGGCCGCCCGGCGGCCCTCCCGGAAGGAGGCGTCATGACCGTCCGCACCGTGCTGCTCGCCTCGCCGTACTTCCCGCCCGACCTCGGCGGTGTGGAGAGCTACGTCGCCAACCTCGCCCGGCTGCTGGCGTCCCGGCACGGTCTGCGCGTCGTGGTCGCCGCGACGGCCGGCCCGGACCGCGGGCCCGGCCTCCACCGGGGGCCGGACGGCATCCGGGTGCACCGCCTCGCCGCCCCGTTCACCGTCTCGCGGACCCCGCTCGGCGCCCACTGGGTCCGGGACCTGCGCCGGGTGGTCGCGCGGGAGGACGTGGACCTCGTCGACGCCCACGCGCCGGTGCCGCTCTTCGCCGACGCCGCGGCCCGCGCCTGCGGCCGGCTGCCCTTCGTCCTGACGTACCACACCGGCCGGATCCGCAAGGGCCGCCCGCTCGCCGACGCCCTCTGCGCGGCCTACGAGCGCACCCTGCTCGCCCGCACCGCGCACCGGGCCGAGGCCGTCGTCTGCTCCTCGGACCATGTGGCGGCCGACCTGCCCCGGCTCTTCGGGGGACGCGCCACGACGATCTCGCCCGGGGTCGACCTCGCCCGCTTCACCGAACGCCCGCTGCCCGGGCACCCGCGCATCCTCTTCGCGGGGTCCCTCGCCCGGACGGCGGGCTACAAGGGCCTCCCGGACCTGCTCCGCGCGGTCGCCCGTCTGGTACCGGCGGTGCCGGACGTCACGCTCGACATCGCGGGCTCGGGCTCGGGCGCGGCCGGACACCGGGCGCTCGCGGACCGGCTGGGCATCGGCCGCCGGGTGACGTTCCTCGGGCAGCTCGACGCCCCGGGACTGGCCGCCGCCTACCAGCGCGCCCGGGTGCTGGCCCTGCCCACGTACGACGACAGCTTCCCCACGGTCCTGGTGGAGGCGATGGCCTGCGGCCGGCCGGTGGTCACGACCCCCGTCGGCGGGATCCCCTCGCTGGTTGCCGACGGCGGGAACGGCCTGCTGGTGCGGCCGGGGGACGGCGGCGCCCTGGCGGCGGCGCTGCGTTCGGTGCTCGTCGACGACGCCCTCGCCCGGCGCCTGGGGAGCGCGGGCCGCGCCCGGGTCGCCCGTGAGCTGTCCTGGGAGCGGCAGAGCGACCGGACGGCCGAGGTGTTCGGCCGGGCCGCCCGCACCGCGGCCCGGCGCACCGCCGGCGGCCGGCGGTCTCAGTCGCGCAGCGCCCCGATGGCGCGCCGCAGCGCGCCCAGGGCGGGCTTGGGGCTCCCGTCGGAGCGCCGCAGGCCGTAGAAGTCCTCGTTGGTGGACCGGTCGGTGCCCAGGTCGCGGTCGGAGTACCAGAAGAGGGCGCCGACCACCGGGTCGGCCGCGGCGGCCCGCACCACGTCCGCGGCGACGGCGGCCTGCCGCGCCTCGGTGACATGGGTGGCCGCCGGGCCGGAGGCCGCGGGGCTGCCGTCCGACGCCGTGCCGGGACCGCCGGTCGGCGCGCCCGTCTCGGTGATCCACACCGGCAGCCCGGGCGTGCCGTAGGCGGCCAGCACGCCCTCCAGGCTGTCCGGTCCGCCGGCGACGGCGTCCCAGGCGGTGGTGTGGCCGGCGACGGCGGTGAGGTCCGGATAGGTGTAGGGGTGGTAGCCGACGGCGTCGACGAGCCGGTTCCCGCCGCGCTCGCAGACCTCGGCTAGGAACTCCGTCTGCGCGATGTCCCCGCCGCCGGACGGTGCGGCGCCGAGGCCCCCCAGCACCACCCGCGCGGCCGGGTCGGCGGCCCGCAGGGCCCGGCCGGCCTCCCGGAGCAGCACGGCGTAGGCCGCAGGGTCCGGGGCGGGCTGCCAGAAGCGGACGAGGTTGGGCTCGTTCCAGATCTCCCAGATGTGCACCCCGCGTTGCGCGTACCGGGCGGCGGCGGCACCGGCGAAGGCGGCGAAGGCGGCCGGGTCGGCGGGCGCGCACTTGTCGCTGGCGCAGCCGTCCGGCCTCGCCCACGGCGGGGTGTAGGCCAGCACCGGCAGGACCTCCAGATCCCGCGCGCGGGCGGCCTCGACGACCCGGTCGAAGAGATGCCACCGGTACGCGTCGGGCCCGTCGGCCTGGACGTCCCGCCACGCCAGGTCGGCGCGCACCCAGCCGCCCCCGAGGGAGACCACGTCGTCGAGGGCGGCGGCGAGCTCGGCGTCCGGCATCGACACCAGGGTGTTGCCGTAGGCGATGCCGGTGCGCAGCGGCGGGGGAGCGGGGGGCGCGGGCTGGAGGGCCAGGGCGCAGGCGGCGACGGCGATCGCCGCCGCGAGAGCGAGCCGTCGGGGTCGTCGGGGGGACCAGGGCGCCACATGTCCACTTTATGGCGTTCATGGTGATCCGAAGCGCGAAGGGGCGCCGCGCGGTGTGCGCGGCGCCCCTTCGGCGCGTGGGCCGTGCCGACGTCCTACGGCAGCGCCAGCATCCGCTCCAGCGCGAGCTTCGCGAAGCTCTCCGTCTCCTGGTCGACCTGGATGCGGTTGACCAGGTTGCCCTCGGCCAGCGACTCCAGGGTCCACACCAGGTGCGGCAGGTCGATGCGGTTCATCGTCGAGCAGAAGCAGACGGTCCGGTCCAGGAACACGATCTCCTTGCCCTCACCGGCGAAACGGTTCGCCAGTCGCCGGACCAGGTTGAGCTCCGTGCCGATCGCCCACTTCGAGCCGGCCGGGGCCGCCTCCAGCGTCTTGATGATGTACTCGGTCGAGCCCACGAAGTCCGCGGCCGCGACGACCTCGTGGCGGCACTCGGGGTGCACCAGCACGTTGACGCCCGGCACCCGCTCGCGCACGTCGTTCACCGACTCCAGCGAGAAGCGGCCGTGCACCGAGCAGTGCCCGCGCCACAGGATCATCTTCGCGCCGCGCAGCTCCTCGGCGGTCAGGCCGCCGTTGGGCTTGTGCGGGTTGTACAGGACGCAGTCGTCGAGGGACATGCCCATGTCGCGGACCGCGGTGTTGCGCCCGAGGTGCTGGTCGGGCAGGAAGAGGACCTTCTCGCCCTGCTCGAAGGCCCAGTCCAGCGCCCGCTTCGCGTTGGACGAGGTGCAGATGGTGCCGCCGTGCTTGCCGGTGAACGCCTTGATGTCGGCGGAGGAGTTCATGTAGGAGACGGGCACGACCTGCTCGGCGACGCCGGCCTCGGTGAGCACGTCCCAGCACTCGGCGACCTGCTCGGCCGTCGCCATGTCGGCCATCGAGCAGCCGGCCGCGAGGTCGGGCAGCACGACCTTCTGGTCGTCGCCGGTGAGGATGTCGGCGGACTCGGCCATGAAGTGCACGCCGCAGAAGACGATGTACTCGGCCTCCGGGCGGGCCGCCGCGTCCCTGGCCAGCTTGAAGGAGTCACCCGTCACGTCGGCGAACTGGATGACCTCGTCGCGCTGGTAGTGGTGTCCCAGGACGAAGACCTTGTCGCCGAGCTTCTCCTTGGCCGCGCGGGCGCGCTCCACCAGGTCCGGGTCGGAGGGGGAGGGCAGGTCGCCGGGGCATTCGACGCCGCGCTCGCTCCGGGGGTCGGCCTCGCGGCCGAGCAGCAGGAGGGCGAGCGGCGACGGCTGGACGTCGAGCTCGGTGATGGTGTGGGCGGTGGTCACGACACGCACCCTTTCTTCGTCTGACAGGAGACTTCTCGTCTATATGACGCTATCTATCATAACCGCTTCACGTCACTTTGACGACGGCCATAGCGTCGATGTGACGCACCCCCTCCCCGCCGCGGCGGTACCCCGCGCCGGGCCGGTGTGCGAGCATGAAAAAGGGAAAGACCCCGGCTCCGGAATGAATCCGCGGCCACGCCGGTTGCAATCGTCGGCAAGCAGTCTCCGTACAACCCGGGAGAGAAGCAGATGTCCGTATCGGACGAGAAGACCACAGTCAGCGACGGCATCCTCCTGTCCGACGCCGCCGCGGGCAAGGTCAAGGCCCTGCTCGACCAGGAAGGCCGCGACGACCTCGCGCTGCGCGTCGCCGTTCAGCCCGGCGGCTGCTCCGGCCTGCGGTACCAGCTCTTCTTCGACGAGCGCTCGCTCGACGGCGACGTCGTCAAGGACTTCGACGGCGTCAAGGTCGTCACCGACCGCATGAGCGCCCCGTACCTGGGCGGTGCCTCGATCGACTTCGTCGACACCATCGAGAAGCAGGGCTTCACCATCGACAACCCGAACGCCACGGGTTCCTGCGCCTGCGGCGACTCCTTCAGCTAGTCGTCCGCTCCACACACGCCGAAGGGCGGCGTCCCCCGCGGGGGACGCCGCCCTTCGGCGTGTGTGGAGCGCTACTTCCGCAGCGGCAGCTCCTTGCCGTTGCTCGCGTCCACCACCGTGCGCCCGCCCAGCGGCGCGTCCAGCGTCACCTTCACCGACTGCTCCTCGGCCACGGCGATGCAGACCCGGTCCGGATCCGGATCGACGACCGTCACCTCGACCGTCACCTTCCCCGCGCTCTCGGCGGCCTCGGCCCGGTAGGTGTCGCACACCCCGCCCCAGAAGGTCACCGTCAGGGTCCTGCCGTCGGCCGTGTACGAGGTCCCCGGCAGCGGCGGGACCCCGTCCGGGTCCCCGGACCGCGGGATCTCCCGGGCCGGCGGCTCGTCCGCCTTCACGTACTGCGGCTCCACGGCCGTGCGCGCGAGGGTGAACGGGTCGCCCCCGCTCTCGGCCTTCACCTGGAACAGCCACGACGGCACCAGCGCCGGCCGGCCGTCCACCTGTTGCGCGGCCAGCCCGAAGACGGCCTCGGTGATCGTCAGCCGCCCGGTGGGCGTCCGGTCGTCCTTGACGTCGCAGGGCGCGTCGGGCCGCACCGGCTTGCCGGGGGCCGGCGGCTCGGCGTCCGGGCGCAGTTCGTCCTGGTGCGGCACGGGTGTCGCACACCCGCCGATGCCGATCCGGCCGTCACCGCGCGAGGACTCGTTGAGCGCCTCGACCGCCGCGTCCGCCGTGACCACCGGATAGCTGTGGGCCCGCGCCGGCTCCTTCAGCCGGCCGCTGCCGCCGACGACCTGCCCGTCGGGGCCGACCTGCACCCCGGTCGACCAGCCGTACGTCGGCAGCCCGTCGATCACCGGGTCGGCGTTCACCACCCGGACCGCGCCCATGAGCTGACCCGCGCGCAGCTCGGCGCCGCCCTGGCCGGCCGCCTCCAGCACCGGGGCCGCCGCCTTGCGGGCCACCGCCTCGGAGACCGCGCCGCCCGGGTCGCCGCCGGGCGTCCCGCCGTCGGGGCACGGCTTCGCCCGGGGGCAGTCGTCGCCGCTCGGCGCCGCGCCGAAGCGCTGGAACGTCCAGGTGCCCGGGGCCTCCTTGTTGACCTCCAGCACCGGGCCCGAGCCGTCCTGGGGCGCCCCGGCCTTCCAGGCCGTGCCCTCCAGTCGCGGCGCGTCCGCGATGCCGAGTGCCTTCGCCAGCCGTGCGACCTCGTCCGCCGTCACGGAGCCCGTGGCGGTCCGGACGGCCGCCCGGCCCGGCCCGTCGGGCAGTTCGCCGGACGCCCGGTAGACCACACCGCGGCCGTTCGGGTCCGGTTCGCCGGGGGCGATGCCGCCGCCCGCCGTGTCCAGGGCGAGCAGGGGAGCGGGGCCCGCGTCCTCCCCGGTCCCGCTCCTGCCGCCCGCCGTGCCGTCGCCGCCGCCGGATCCGGCGGCCGCGAAGTACGCCCCGCCCCCGCCGGCGACCAGCACCGCCGCCACCACCGAGGCGACGACGAGCGGGGACCGCCGGCGGGGACCGTCGTGCGCTTTCTCCGTGCTGCTCACCGCATCGCTCCTTGTCTCCTGCCTCCTGCGCCGGAGGGCACGGATGAGACGGGGCAGGGGGGCGTGCGGTTCCCCGGGATCAGTCGCCGTAGACGGACATCGCGTCGACGAGCCGGGCGGACGCGGGGGGCACGACGACACCGTGGATCAGGGACGGCGGCACCGGCGCCGGTGCCTGGACCGCGGGGACCACCCAGTGCGGTGCCATGCGGGCGCAGTCGCCCCGCAGCTGGGCCAGGCTCATCTCGGACTCCCGCGACTCGCGCGCGGCGATCTGCTTCGTCATAGCCGCACCGTACGCATCGATCACCGAAGGAAAAAAGCCCTACTATCGGGTAGTTTCCGTACATGGCCGGATGGCGCGACCCGGTAGCGTGGACTGTCACTGTCAGCCCTCCCCAGGAGCGCATCACCGTGCGTATCGCCGTCACCGGCTCCATCGCGACCGACCATCTCATGACGTTCCCCGGACGCTTCGCCGACCAGCTGGTCGCCGACCAGCTCCACACGGTGTCCCTGTCCTTCCTCGTCGACACCCTCGACGTCCGCCGGGGCGGTGTGGGCGCGAACATCTGCTTCGGCATGGGCCAGCTCGGCACCGGCCCGGTCCTGGTCGGCGCCGCGGGCTCGGACTTCGACGAGTACCGCGCCTGGCTCGACCGCCACGGCGTGGACACCGCGTCCGTCCGTATCTCGGAGGTCCTGCACACCGCCCGCTTCGTCTGCACGACGGACGCCGACCACAACCAGATCGGCTCCTTCTACACCGGCGCCATGAGCGAGGCCCGCCTGATCGAGCTCAAGTCGGTCGCCGACCGGGTCGGCGACCTCGACCTGGTGCTGATCGGCGCCGACGACCCCGAGGCGATGCTCCGCCACACCGAGGAGTGCCGTTCGCGGGACATCCCGTTCGCCGCCGACTTCTCGCAGCAGATCGCGCGCATGTCCGGCGACGAGATCCGGATACTGCTGGACGGCGCCGCCTACCTCTTCTCCAACGAGTACGAGAAGGGCCTGATCGAGTCCAAGACCGGCTGGAACGAGCAGGAGATCCTCTCCCGCGTCGGCCACCGGGTCACCACCCTCGGCAAGCGCGGCGTGCGCATCGAGGCGGCCGGCGCCGACCCGATCGAGGTCGGCTGCCCCGACGAGGAGGCCAAGGTCGACCCGACGGGCGTCGGCGACGCCTTCCGCGCCGGGTTCCTCTCCGGACTCTCCTGGGGCGTCGGCCACGAGCGCGCGGCCCAGGTCGGCTGCATGCTGGCGACGCTGGTGATCGAGACCCTCGGCACCCAGGAGTACACGCTGCGCCGCGCGAACTTCATGGACCGCTTCACCAAGGCCTACGGCGACGAGGCGGCCGCCGAGGTCCGCGGACACCTGGCCTGACCCCCTCCCGCCCGGGGCGCGCGCCCCGGGCGGGAGCCGGTGCGCCGGCTACACCAGCCGGCGCACCACGTACGTCCCCGGCTCCGGTTCGCCCACGTACTCCTGCCCGCGCATCGCGCACCACGCGGGGATGTCCAGCCGCGCGGCCTCGTCGTCCGCGAGGACGGTGACCGTGCCGCCCACCGGCACGTCGCCGATCACCTTGGCGAGCTCGATCACCGGGACCGGGCAGAGCCGGCCCACCGCGTCCACCGTCAGCGAGGAACCGGCCCCGGCTCCGGCCGCCCGGTCCTCCGCCTCCCGCACCGGCGCGCCCAGCCGCTCCCGCACCCGCGCCACCGCGCCCGGCAGCACCTCGAGGAACCGCTCCACGTCCGCCGCACGCGTCCCGGCCGGCAGCGAGACGCGGACGTTGCCCTCCGACAGCACCCCCATCGCCCGCAGCACATGGCTCGGGGTGAGCGTGCTGCTCGTGCACGAGGAGCCCGAGGAGACGGAGAAGCCCTCCCGGTCCAGTTCGTGCAGCAGGGTCTCCCCGTCGGCATAGAGACAGGAGAACGTCACCAGATGCGGCAGCCGCCGCACCGGGTCGCCGACCACCTCCACGTCCGGCACCAGCTCCGGCACCCGCGCCCTGATCCGGTCGACCAGTTCCCGCAGCCGGGCGTCCTCCGCGGCGGCCTCCGCGCGCACCGCCCGCAGCGAGGCCGCCGCCGCGACCACCGCCGGGATGTTCTCGAACCCGGGGGAGCGCCCCGACTCCCGTTCGCCCGCGGGGCCCTGGGGCGCGAACCGGACCCCTTTGCGCACCGCGAGCAGCCCCACCCCGGGCGGTCCGCCCCATTTGTGCGCGCTCGCCGTCAGCAGGGACCAGCCGTCCGGCACCGCCGCCCACGCCAGCGACTGCGCCGCGTCGACGAGCAGCGGCACGCCCGCCTCCCGGCAGGCGGCGACGGCCCCGGCCACGGGCTGGAGGGTGCCGACCTCGTGGTTGGCGGACTGGAGGCAGGCGAGCGCGGTGTCCTCGCGCAGCGCCGCGGCGAACGCCTCCGCACCGACGGCGCCGTCCCGTCCGACGCCCACCTCGGTGACCGTCCCGCCCCCGGCCCGGAGGGACGCGGCGTGGTGCAGCACGGCGGAGTGCTCCACCGCCGAGACCACCAGATGCCGTCCGACACGCCGACGGCCCGCGAGGGCGCCGGAGATGCCGGCGTGAAGCGCGTGCGTCCCCGAAGGAGTGAAGACGAGTTCGTCGGGGCGGCAGCCGACGGCCTCCGCCGCGGCCTCCCGGGCGGCGTCCAGCAGCAGTCTGGCGCGCCGCCCCTCGCGGTGGAGACGGGCGGGATCGGCCCAGCCCTCGTCGAGCGAGGCCTGGAGGGCCTGGCGTGCGACGGGGTGCAGCGGGACGGATGATGCGGCGTCGAAGTAGGGCACGCCATCACGCTAACGCCGCCGCGGTGCCCAGGTGCCGCAGGGCGGCCGCTCCCGCCCGGGCGGCCCGGGGCGGCCGTCCGGCGCACCCGGGCGCGCCGGACGAGGGGCCGTCAGACCACCCCCGGAGTGGGGCATTCCGGTGGCTTTCCGGACCCCCGCGCCCCCTGCGCCGCCGGGCACGACACCCCTTCGGGGTGTTGGACGGCGCGTTGGGCACCCTCCCCGCGCGACCCCAAATAGCGTCCAGTAGGGTTTGGTCCGCATAAACATCCAAACCCCTGCCCGCGTCAGGGCCGGCGACCGACCAGCGAGACGGCCGCAGCCCGGCCGCGCGGGCCGAGACTCTCGGGAAGGCGCTACGTGAGTCCCAACGGCTCCGACCGCTCGTCGCGGCGCCCGATGCGGCGGAAGCTGCCGCAGGTGCTGACTGCGGGCCTGATCCTGGCTACCGCCTCCGGTTGCTCATACAACTGGGAGGATTTCCCCCGCCTCGGAATGCCCACCCCGGTGACGGAAGAGGCACCGCGGATCCTTTCCCTCTGGCAGGGCTCGTGGGCGGCAGCGCTCGTCACGGGCGTGCTGGTGTGGGGCCTGATCCTGTGGAGCGTGTTCTTCCACCGGCGCAGCCGTACCAAGGTCGAGATTCCCCCTCAGACCAGGTACAACATGCCCATCGAGGCGCTGTACACCGTCGTTCCGATCATCATCGTGTCGGTGTTCTTCTACTTCACCGCCCGCGACGAGTCGAAGATCCTCGCCCTCTCGGACAAGCCCGCCCACACCATCAACGTGGTCGGCTACCAGTGGAGCTGGGGCTTCAACTACCTGGAGGACGTGGACGGCAACCCCGCCACCGGAGACGCTCAGGCCCAGAAGGAACTGAACGCGATTCCGGACAAGTACGGCGACGACTTCCCCGAGGGTGCCGAGGGCGTCTACGACGCCGGCATCCCCGGCACGCGGAACCCGCAGACCGGCAACCCCGGCCCGACGCTGTGGCTCCCCAAGGGGGAGAAGGTCCGGTTCATCCTGACCTCGCGCGACGTCATCCACTCCTTCTGGGTCGTCCCCTTCCTCTTCAAGCAGGACGTCATCCCCGGGCACACCAACGTGTTCGAGGTGACGCCCAACCGGGAGGGCACCTTCCTCGGCAAGTGCGCCGAGCTCTGCGGCGTCGACCACTCCCGGATGCTCTTCAACGTCAAGGTCGTCTCCCCGGAGCGCTACCAGCAGCATCTGAAGGAGCTCGCCGAGAAGGGGCAGACCGGCTTCATCCCGTCGGGCATTGAGCAGACGGACCCGGCCAGGAATGCGGAGAAGAACCAACTGTGAGCATCCTCAACGAACCCCAGGGTGCCGCCGACGCAGCTGAGGACTCGTACGAGAACGAGCTGCCCGTCCGGCGCAAGCAGCCCGGCAACGTCGTCGTGAAGTGGCTGACCACCACCGACCACAAGACGATCGGCACGCTGTATCTGGTCACGTCGTTCGTGTTCTTCTGCATCGGCGGTCTGATGGCGCTCTTCATGCGCGCCGAACTGGCCCGTCCCGGCACGCAGATCATGTCGAACGAGCAGTTCAACCAGGCGTTCACGATGCACGGCACGATCATGCTGCTGATGTTCGCGACGCCGCTGTTCGCCGGTTTCGCGAACTGGATCATGCCGCTGCAGATCGGCGCGCCCGACGTGGCGTTCCCGCGGCTGAACATGTTCGCGTACTGGCTGTACCTCTTCGGCTCGCTGATCGCGGTGGCCGGCTTCCTCACCCCCCAGGGTGCGGCCGACTTCGGCTGGTTCGCCTACTCCCCGCTGTCGGACGCCGTCCGCTCGCCGGGTGTCGGCGCCGACATGTGGATCATGGGTCTGGCCTTCTCCGGCTTCGGCACGATCCTCGGCTCGGTCAACTTCATCACCACGATCATCTGCATGCGCGCGCCCGGCATGACGATGTTCCGCATGCCGATCTTCACCTGGAACGTCCTGCTGACCGGTGTGCTGGTCCTGCTGGCCTTCCCGGTGCTGGCCGCGGCGCTCTTCGCGCTGGAGGCCGACCGCAAGTTCGGCGCCCATGTCTTCGACGCGGCCAACGGCGGCGCACTGCTGTGGCAACACCTCTTCTGGTTCTTCGGCCATCCAGAGGTGTACATCATCGCGCTGCCGTTCTTCGGCATCGTCTCGGAGATCATCCCGGTCTTCTCCCGCAAGCCGATGTTCGGCTACATCGGCCTGATCGGCGCGACCATCGCGATCGCCGGTCTGTCGGTGACGGTGTGGGCGCACCACATGTATGTGACAGGCGGCGTACTCCTGCCGTTCTTCTCCTTCATGACGTTCCTCATCGCGGTGCCCACCGGTGTGAAGTTCTTCAACTGGATCGGCACGATGTGGAAGGGATCGCTGTCCTTCGAGACACCGATGCTCTGGACCATCGGCTTCCTGGTCACCTTCACCTTCGGTGGCCTGACCGGCGTCATCCTGGCGTCGCCGCCGCTGGACTTCCACGTCTCCGACTCGTACTTCGTCGTCGCCCACTTCCACTACGTCGTCTTCGGCACCGTGGTGTTCGCGATGTTCGCCGGATTCCACTTCTGGTGGCCGAAGTTCACCGGCAAGATGCTGGACGAGCGGCTCGGCAAGATCACCTTCTGGACGCTGTTCATCGGCTTCCACGGCACCTTCCTCGTCCAGCACTGGCTGGGCGCCGAGGGCATGCCGCGCCGGTACGCCGACTACCTGGCCGCCGACGGCTTCACCGCGCTGAACACCATCTCCACGATCAGCTCGTTCCTGCTGGGCCTGTCGATCCTGCCGTTCATGTACAACGTCTGGAAGACGGCCAAGTACGGCAAGAAGATCGAGGTCGACGACCCGTGGGGCTACGGCCGTTCGCTCGAATGGGCGACGTCCTGCCCGCCCCCGCGGCACAACTTCCTCACGCTGCCCCGCATCCGCAGTGAATCCCCGGCGTTCGACCTGCACCACCCGGAGATCGCGGCGCTCGACGAGCTCGAGCACGGCGGCGTCCCCGCCGGCGTCACCGCCGGTGGCAAGGAGGAGAGCAAGTGAAGATCCAGGGCAAGATGTTCCTGTGGCTGAGCCTCTTCATCCTGGCCGTCGCCGTCCTGTACGGCGTCTGGGCGAAGGAGCCGGTCGGCACCACCGCACTCTTCCTGTCCTTCGGTCTGACGGTCATGATCGGCTACTACCTGGCCTTCACGGCCAGGCGCGTCGACGCCATGGCCCAGGACGACAAGGAAGCCGATGTGGCGGACGAGGCCGGCGAGGTCGGCTTCTTCTCCCCGCACAGCTGGCAGCCGCTCTCGCTGGCGATCGGCGGTGCGCTCGCCTTCCTCGGCGTGGCGATCGGGTGGTGGCTGCTCTACTTCTCGCTGCCGCTGCTCCTCATCGGCCTCTTCGGCTGGGTGTTCGAGTACTACCGCGGTGAGAACCAGAACCAGTAACACCGCGTAGCGACACGGCGTTCGGGCCCGGGTCCCCTTCACTCCAAGAAGGTGGATCCGGGCCCCTCGTTTGGAGTCATTCAGCGCGCCGCGCCTGACAGGCGTTCATAGCGTGTGCTCATGAACCACACGCCGCACTTCCGCACCGTCGTCAGCTGCATCGTGCTGGCCGTGACCCTCGGGACGGTCGCGACCGCATGCGGCGAGCCCGACGAGAACCCGTTGTCCGCGCAGCCCTTCGACGCCGCCGGACAGGTCTCCTTCAACACGAAGGCAGGCAGCAGCAAGGTCGACCCGGACAAGCCGCTCGAAGTCACCGCCAAGGGTGACAGCGGCCGGATCACCGATGTCACCGTCACGGACGACGCCGGACGCCGACTCGCCGGCGAACTCTCCGCCGACGGCGTCCGCTGGCGCTCCACAGCCCCGCTGGCCGCCGGCGCCCGCTACACCATGCGGGTCTCCACCGAGGACGAGGACGGCGCCCCCGGCGTACGCGTCCTCACCTTCGAGACCACCCCCGCCAAGCGGTTCCTCACCGCCGAGTTCGGCCCGGAGGCCGGCACCTACGGCGTGGGACAGCCGATCACCGCCAAGCTCAGCATGGCGGTGAAGGACAAGAAGGCCCGGCGGGTCGTCGAGCGGGCCCTCAAGGTCGGCTCCAGGCCCGCCGTGGAGGGCTCCTGGTACTGGGTGGACGACAAGCTCCTCCACTACCGCCCGAAGGACTACTGGCCCGCCGGAGCGACCGTCACCGCCTCCAGCAACCTCAAGGGCGTCAAGGTGGCCGGGAAGCTCTACGGCGGCAGCTCCAAGGCCCTCAAGCTCACCATCGGCGACCGCATCGAGGCCATCACCGACGCCGGCTCCCACTCGATGGTCGTCAAGCGCAACGGCGAAGTGATCAACACCATTCCGGTGACCACCGGCAAGCCCGGCTTCGACACCCGCAACGGCGTCAAGGTGGTGCTCGCCAAGGAGCAGTTCGTCCGGATGCGGGGCACCAGCATCGGCATCGCCGAAGGCAGCTCCGAGTCCTACGACCTGCCCGTCTACTGGGCCACCCGGGTCACCTGGAGCGGTGAATACGTCCACGCCGCGCCCTGGTCCGTCGGATCGCAGGGCTCGGCGAACGTCAGCCACGGCTGCACCGGGATGTCCACGTCGAACGCGGAGTGGTTCTTCGAGACCGTCCGCCCCGGCGACATCGTCCAGGTCGTCAACAGCTTCGGCAACATGATGGACACGTTCGGGAACGGCTTCGGCGACTGGAACCTCTCCTGGGACAAGTGGCGCGAGGGCAGCGCCCTCAGCGGCGCCACCCCCGAGGAAACCGGCCCCTCCGCCACCACCGCCCGCCTGCGGCCCGCTGTCTAGGGCTCGGCTCGCCTCCGGGGCGCTGAAGGCGGTGTCGACGGTCGATCGTGCTCGGTCCCTCGTACCTCGGGACCTCCGCGCGTTCTCCCTTTCGGCACCGCCGGCGCCCCTTCGGCTCGCTCGCCGGGGCGTCTCACGCGTCCAGGGAGAGCCTGTCGCGCAGGAGGGCCGCCAGGGCCTCCGGGAACTCGACCGGGTCGACCGGGAGGGTCACCGCGGCCTCGGCGCGGCTCCAGGTGGCCAGCCAGGCGTCCTGGGGGCGCCCCATCAGCAGCAGCACGGGCGGGCAGTCGAAGATCTCGTCCTTGATCTGCCGGCACACCCCCATACCGCCCGCGGGCACCGTCTCGCCGTCCAGCACGCACACGTCGACGCCCCCGGCGTCCAGCGCCGCCAGGACGGCGGGCAGCGTCGCGCACTCCACGAACGTCACCGGCGGGACGTCCGCCGCCGGCCTGCGTCCCGCGGCCAGCCGCACCTGCTCGCGGGTGTTCGCGTCGTCGCTGTAGACCAGGACCGTGGCGCTCGACTGCATGGTTCCTCCGCCTCGTACGAACAGGGCTTGTGCCGCGGATGCTACTCCTCCCGACTCGCTGTCAACACCGGTTCGGACAGCTCTTCGATGGGCCGTTCGGGGTGGCTCCCGTTCCCGGTGGGGGGCACCAACACACCGAACGGCACCCCCCGGAGTGAGGGCGGGATAAGCGACCGACATAATGTCGGTCGTGGCGACAGCAACGACAGTAGAAACCGGGCACGCGCACCCGTCGGTCAATCGACCGAACCTCACCAGCGTCGGAACCATCATCTGGTTGAGTTCCGAGCTGATGTTCTTCGCGGCCCTCTTCGCGATGTACTTCACCCTGCGATCGGTGACGGGTGCCGAGTTCTGGGCCGAGAAGGCCGACACGCTGAACTTCCCGTTCTCGGCTACCAACACCACGATCCTGGTGCTCTCTTCCCTCACCTGCCAGCTCGGCGTCTTCGCCGCCGAGCGGGGCGATGTGAAGAAGCTCCGCACGTGGTTCATCATCACGTTCGTGATGGGTGCGATCTTCATCGGAGGCCAGGTCTTCGAGTACACCGAGCTGGTCAAGCACGAGGGGCTCTCCCTCTCGTCCGACCCGTACGGCTCCGTGTTCTACCTGACCACCGGCTTCCACGGTCTGCACGTGACAGGCGGTCTCATCGCCTTCCTGCTGGTACTCGGCAGGACGTACGCGGCCAGGAGATTCACCCACGAGCAGGCAACCGCCGCCATCGTCGTGTCCTACTACTGGCACTTCGTCGATGTCGTCTGGATCGGCCTCTTCGCCACGATCTACATGATCAAGTAATCGGCGCGGGCGGCCGCCACGAAGCGGACCGCCTGAAGCAGACACAGTCCAGAAGCATCGACGCAGAAGATCCTGACACCGGGGTAATCCGTGAAAAAGCTCTCCGCACGACGACGCCATCCGCTGGCGGCGGTCGTCGTCCTACTCCTCGCGCTGGCGGCCACTGGGGGGCTGTACGCCGCGTTCGCACCCGCGGACAAGGCGCAGGCCGATGAAACCGCCCAGTCCCTCGCCATCAAGGAGGGCCAGAAGCTCTACACCGTCGGCTGCGCCAGCTGCCACGGAACCGGCGGTCAGGGCACCTCCGACGGACCGTCCCTGGTCGGCGTCGGCTCGGCCGCCGTCGACTTCCAGGTCGGCACGGGCCGTATGCCCGCCCAGCAGCCCGGCGCCCAGGTGCCGAAGAAGCCGAACATCTACTCCCAGAAGGAGATCGACCAGCTCGCTGCGTACGTCGCCTCCCTGGGAGCCGGTCCGATCACTCCGACCGAGGAGCAGTTCGACCCGGCCGAGGCGGACATCGCCAACGGTGGCGAGCTGTTCCGCACCAACTGCGCCCAGTGCCACAACTTCACCGGCAAGGGCGGCGCGCTGACCGAGGGCAAGTACGCCCCCGACCTGAACGGCGTCAGCCCGAAGCACCTGTACGAGGCCATGCAGACGGGCCCGCAGAACATGCCGTCCTTCCCCGACGGGATCATGCCCGAGCAGGAGAAGCGCGACATCATCGCGTACGTCAAGGCCGTCAACAGCGACGACACGCCCTCCCCGGGCGGCTTCGCACTCGGCGGTCTCGGCCCGGTGGCCGAGGGCCTGTTCGGCTGGATCTTCGGTCTGGGCTCCCTGATCGCTGTTGCCGTCTGGGTCGCGGCCCACACCGCTAAGGCCAAGAAGTCATGAGTAGCCAAGAGAATTCAGAAGAGAACCTGCCGGCTGAGCAGGGCACCGCGCACGACGCGGCACACGGCGGGGGCACCGCCGTCGTCCAGCACGACGAGGACCCCTTCGCCGATCCGGGACTGCCGGCCCACAAGCCGCGCATCCAGGACATCGACGAGCGGGCCGCCAAGCGCTCCGAGCGCTCCGTGGCCCTGATGTTCACGCTGTCGATGCTGGCCACGATCGGCTTCATCGCCTCGTTCGTGATCTTCCCGATCGACAAGATCGTCTACGTCTGGCCGATCGGCCACGTCAGCGCGCTCAACCTGTCGCTCGGTCTGACCCTGGGTCTGGCGCTCTTCCTCATCGGCGCGGGCGCCGTCCACTGGGCGCGCACCCTGATGTCCGACGTCGAGGTGGCGGACGACCGTCACCCGATCGAGGCCGCCCCCGAGGTCAAGGCCAAGGTGCTGTCGGACTTCGCGGACGGTGCGCGCGAGTCGGCCATCGGCCGCCGCAAGCTGATCCGCAACACCATGTTCGGCGCGCTGGCCATGGTGCCGCTCTCCGGTGTGGTGCTGCTGCGCGAGCTGGGCCCGCTGCCCGAGGACAAGCTCCGCAAGACGCTGTGGGCCAAGGGCAAGCTGCTCATCAACATGAACACCAACGAGCCGCTGCGTCCCGAGGACGTCGTCGTCGGTTCGCTCACCTTCGTCAAGCCCGAGGGCCTGGAGGAGAGCAACCACGACTTCAACAACGAGATCGCCAAGGCCGCCGTCATGATCGTCCGGATCCAGCCGGAGGAGATCAAGGACAAGCGCGAGCTCGAGTGGTCCGTCGACGGCATCGTCGCGTACTCGAAGATCTGCACCCACGTCGGCTGCCCGATCAGCCTGTACGAGCAGCAGACGCACCACGTCCTCTGCCCGTGCCACCAGTCCACCTTCGACCTCTCCGACGGCGCCCGCGTCATCTTCGGTCCGGCCGGTCACCCGCTCCCGCAGCTGCGGATCGGCGTGAACGCCGAGGGCAACCTCGAGGCGCTCGGCGACTTCGAAGAGCCCGTCGGTCCTGCCTTCTGGGAGCGCGGATGAGCACTGTGACAGACACGAAGAAAAAGGCACCGGCCGGCGAGAAGGTCGCCGACTGGGCCGACGGCCGGCTCGGGATCTACTCCCTGGCCAAGGCCAACATGCGCAAGATCTTCCCGGACCACTGGTCCTTCATGCTCGGCGAGATCTGCCTCTACAGCTTCATCATCATCATCCTCACGGGTGTGTACCTGACGCTGTTCTTCCACCCGAGCATGAACGAGATCGAGTACCACGGCTCGTACGTGCCGATGCAGGGCATCCGGATGACCGAGGCGTACGCCTCGACGCTGGACATCAGCTTCGACGTCCGCGGTGGTCTGCTCATCCGGCAGATCCACCACTGGGCCGCGCTGATCTTCCTCGCCGGCATGTTCGTGCACATGATGCGCGTCTTCTTCACCGGCGCGTTCCGCAAGCCGCGTGAGATCAACTGGCTGTTCGGCTTCCTGCTGTTCGTCCTCGGCATGTTCACCGGTTTCACCGGCTACTCGCTCCCGGACGACCTGCTCTCCGGCACCGGTGTCCGCTTCACGCAGGGCGCGATCCTGTCGGTGCCGATCGTCGGCACCTACATCTCGATGTTCCTGTTCGGCGGGGAGTTCCCGGGCCACGACATCATCGCCCGGTTCTACTCGATCCACATCCTGCTGCTGCCGGGCATCATGCTCGGCCTCGTGGTGGCCCACCTGATCCTGGTCTTCTACCACAAGCACACGCAGTTCGCGGGTCCCGGCAAGACCAACAAGAACGTCGTCGGCATGCCGCTGCTGCCGGTCTACATGGCGAAGGCCGGAGGCTTCTTCTTCCTGGTCTTCGGTGTCATCGCGATCATCTCCGCGCTGTTCACGATCAACCCGATCTGGGCGCTCGGCCCCTACCGGCCGGACCAGGTGTCCACCGGCGCGCAGCCCGACTGGTACATGGGCTTCGCCGAGGGTCTGATCCGTGTGATGCCGGGCTGGGAGATCAACCTGTGGGGCCACACGCTGGTCCTGGGCGTGTTCGTCCCGCTGGTCGTCTTCGGTGTGGTCCTCGGGGCCATCGCGATGTACCCGTTCATCGAGTCCTGGATCACCGGCGACAAGCGCGAGCACCACATCCTGGACCGCCCGCGCAACGCCCCGACGCGCACCGCCCTCGGTGTCGCCTGGGTCGTCGGCTACGTGATCATGCTGCTCGGCGGCGGAAACGACATCTTCGCGACGCACTTCCACATGTCGATCAACGCGATCACCTGGTTCGTGCGCATCACGTACTTCGTCGGGCCCGTCCTCGCGTTCATCATCACCAAGCGGATCTGCCTGGGTCTCCAGCGCCGCGACAAGGAGAAGGTGCTGCACGGACGCGAGTCCGGCATCATCAAGCGCCTGCCGCACGGTGAGTTCGTCGAGATCCACGAGCCGCTGGGTGCGGGCGACCGATACAAGCTGACCGCCCACGAGCAGTACAAGCCCGCGGAGATCGGCCCCACGGTCGACGAGAACGGCGTGAAGCGCAAGGTCGGCGTCATGGAGAAGATGCGCGTCCGGCTGAGCAAGTCGTACTACGGCGGCGACAGCCAGATCGCCAAGCCGACCGCCGACGAGTACAAGGAGATCACCAGCGGCCACGGCCACCACTGATCACCTGACCTGAGAGTCGCCACACGCCCCCCAGGGGGCACCGAAGGGCCCCGTCCATCCGCTGGACGGGGCCCTTCGGCGTGCCCGGGGCTGGATAGGGTGGAGACCATCCTGTTCGTAGCTGTGGACCCTGGAGCGGACCATGAACGTTGTGACCCCGATCGGCGGCGACAGCGTGGCGGCACACTCCTGGCCCAAGGTGCTGGACGCCCTGCTGGACAACCGCGACCAGAGCGCGGACGCGACCGCCTGGGCCATGGACCGCATCCTCAGCGGGGAGGCGACCAACGCGCAGATCGCCGGCTTCGTGACCGCGCTGCGGGCCAAGGGCGAGACCGTGGAGGAGATCTCCGGCCTGGTCCGCACCATGTACGAGCACGCCAACCTGATCGACGTGCCCGGCCCCAGCGTCGACATCGTCGGCACCGGCGGCGACGGCGCCCGGACGGTCAACATCTCCACCATGTCGGCGATCGTCGTCGCCGGCACCGGGGCCAAGGTCGTGAAGCACGGCAACCGCGCCGCCTCCTCCGCGAGCGGCTCGTCCGACGTGCTGGAGAAGCTCGGCGTCAATCTGGAGCTGACCCCCCGGCGGGTGGCCGAGGTGGCCGCGGAGGCGGGCATCACCTTCTGCTTCGCGGTCAAGTTCCACCCGGCGCTGCGGCACGTCGCCGTCGCCCGCAAGGAGCTCGGCATCCGCACCGTCTTCAACTTCCTCGGCCCGCTCACCAACCCCGCCCGGGTCACCGCGCAGGCCACCGGTGTCGCCGACACCCGGGTGGCTCGGATCGTCGCGGGCGTGCTCGCCGAGCGCGGCTCCTCCGCGCTGGTCTTCCGCGGCGACGACGGACTGGACGAGCTGACGACGACGGCCACCTCCCGGGTCTGGGTCGTCCGCGACGGCTCCGTGGACGAGCGGTCCTTCGACCCGCGGGACATCGGCATCGGCCTGGTGCCGGTGGAGGCCCTGCGCGGCGCCGACGCCTCCTACAACGCCGATGTGGCGCGCCGGCTGCTGGCCGGCGAGCAGGGCCCCGTGCGGGACGCCGTCCTGCTGAACTCCGCCGCCGCCCTCGCGGCCCTGGAGCCCACCGGTGCCGGTCTGGAGGAGCGGCTGGCGGCCGGGGTCGAGCGGGCCGCCGAGTCCATCGACTCGGGCGCCGCCCGGGCGACGCTGGAGCGCTGGGTGGCCGCGAGCAACGCCTGACGGCGCCGGGCGCGGTCCGGATCGTGGACCGCGCCCTTGCACAGGCGGGGACATGTGGCAGGATGCTCCCCAAGGTCATGAGTGACAGCGACTACGGCCCCGGCCCGCTGTCCGGCAACCCTCCGTCCGTGGCGGGGTGCCCCGGGTGAAGACCAGGCCGCAGGCAGCGAGGTCTGCGGCAAGCGCGGACCCCTTCACGGCTCTGGGGTCCTGGTCCTCGAGGAGCTGTCCCGTGAGCAAGCGAATGCGCTAGGGCGTTTCCGCCCCTTCTCCACCCTCCGCACGGTGATCCCCGTGCGTCGAGGCATCACACCCGTACCCCTTCCACGGGTGAGCAGAAGCCAATTCGCCCTTCTCCGCCGGGAGTTACCGCCATGTCCGTGCGCCCTGACGCCGTCGCCACCGTCGCCCCCGTTGCCACCGCCGAGCCCGCCACCACCGTCGTCCCCGCCCCGGTCGCCGCCGCCGCGTCCGACGCCGAACCCTGCTGCGCCGCACCGCTGCCGGTCCTCGGCCGCGACGTCACCGTGCCGCTGGTGACCGGCGGCGAGGTCACCTACGCCGCCCTCGACTACGCCGCCAGCGCCCCCGCCCTCCAGCGCGTGTGGGACGACGTGGCCGCGTACGCCCCCTACTACGGCAGCGTCCACCGCGGCGCCGGGTACCTCTCGCAGCTCTCCACCGACCTGTTCGAGAACAGCCGCCGCACGGTGCACGAGTTCCTCGACTGCCGCGACGACGACCAGGTCGTCTTCACCCGCTCCACCACCGACTCCCTCAACCTGCTCGCCGCCGCGCTGCCCGCCGGGTGCCGGGTCTTCGTCTTCGAGACCGAGCACCACGCCTCGCTGCTGCCCTGGAGCGACGCCGACGTCACCTACCTCGACGCGCCCCGCACCCCGGCCGACGCGGTGCGCACCCTGGAGCGGGCGCTCGCCGACCGGGAGCCGTACGGCCCCGCCCTGGTGTGCGTCACCGGCGCCTCCAACGTCACCGGCGAGCTGTGGCCGGTGCGCGAACTCGCCGCCGCCGCGCACGCCCACGGCGCCCGGATCGTGCTCGACGCGGCGCAGCTCGCCCCCCACCACCCGGTGTCCGTGCGGGACCTGGACGTCGACTGGGTCGCCTTCTCCGGGCACAAGCTGTACGCGCCCTTCGGCTCCGGGGTGCTCGCCGGACGGGCCGACTGGCTCCAGGCGGCCGAGCCCTACCTCGCGGGGGGCGGCGCCTCCCGCACGGTGGCCCGGCGCGCCGACGGCGGGGTGGACGTCGAGTGGCACACCACGGCCGCCCGCCACGAGGCCGGCTCCCCGAACGTGATCGGCGTCTACGCGATCGCCTCCGCCTGCAAGGCCCTCACCGAGGCCGGTTTCGACGCGCTGGTCGCCCGCGAGCGGCACCTGATCGACACGGTGCGCGCCGGTCTCGCCGAGGTGCCCGAGGTGCGGGTGCTCTCCCTCTTCGGCGACGACGCGCCCCGGGTCGGCGTCATCTCCTTCGTCGTCGACGGCTGGAACAGCTCGCACTTCGCCGCCGCGCTGTCCGCCGAGTACGGGATCGGTGTCCGCGACGGACTCTTCTGCGCCCACCCGCTGGTGCGCACCCTGCTCGGCAGCGACCCGCAGGACGTCGGCGAGTGCGGCGCCCCGGACGCGGCCCCGGGGGAGCGGTCGCTGAACGCGATCCGGGTCAGCTTCGGCGCCGGCACCCCCGACGAGCACGTCGAGCGCTTCGTGACGGCGGTGCGGGAGCTGGTGAGCCAGGGCGCGCAGTGGAAGTACCGCACCGAGAACGGCCGCTGCGTGCCGGACCGCGGCTGAGCCCTCAGGCCGCGAGCCGGGTGCCCACCAGGACCATCCGCAGGGTGCGTTCGGCGGCGTCGGCGAGGAACTCGCCCGCGCGGTCCAGTGCTTCGGGCAGCGCCACGGGCGCGGGCAGGATCGACCCGTAGGCGTCCACTCCCGCGGCCGTGACCTCGTCGACCCCCTGGCCGAGGGTGCCCGCCAGCGCCAGCACGGGCACGCCCAGGGCCTTCGCCCGGCGGGCCACCTCGGCGGGCACCTTGCCGCGCACGGTCTGCCGGTCGAGCGAGCCCTCGGCGGTGATGACCAGGTCGGCGCGGGCGAGCCGGGCGTCGAGGTCGACGTGGCCGAGCAGGACCTCGAAGCGCGGCAGCAGCCGGGCGCCGAGCGCGGCGAGGCCCGCGCCGAGCCCGCCCGAGGCCCCCGTGCCGGGCGCGGTCCGCGGGTCGACCCCGGGCGCGAGGTCGCGGGTCAGCACGGCTGCCCACTGCTCCAGGGCCGCCGACAGCCGCTCGACGTCGGCGGGGCCGGCGCCCTTCTGCGGCCCGAAGACCCGGGCCACCCCCCGCTCGCCGCAGAGCACGTTGTACGGATTGCAGGCCACCAGGATCTCCGCCCGGCGCAGCCGCGGGTCCAGCCCCGAGGCGTCGATCCGCGCGAGCCGGGCCAGCGCCGCCCCGCCGTGCGGCAGTTCGCGCCCCTCGGCGTCCAGCAGCCGGGCGCCGAGGGCCTGGAGCGCCCCGGCGCCGCCGTCGCTGGTGCCGGAGTCGCCGCAGCCCACGAGGATCCGCCGGGCACCGGTGCCGAGGGCCGCCCGGATCAGTTCGCCGACGCCGAAGGTGGTGGTGGCGCACGGGTCGCGGCGGTCGCGGGGCACCATGCCGAGGCCGGCGACGGCGGCCATCTCCACGACGGCGGTGCCGTCGCCGAGCACGGCGAAGTGGGTGCGCACCGGCAGCCCGACGGGCCCGGTCGCCGTGCACGGCACCAGCCTGCCGCCGGCCGCCTGGGCCAGCGCCTCCGCGGTGCCCTCGCCGCCGTCGACGAGCGGGATCAGGTCGAGTTCGGCGTCGGGGACCACCCTGCGCAGGCCCTCGGCGATGGACAGGGCCGCCTGACGGGCGGACAGGGACTCCTTGAAGCCGCTCGGTGCGACGGCGACACGGTAGGGGCGGTGGCTCATGGCGGGGCCTTTCGTGTGGATCCCGGCGGGTCCGGGGGCCGGCCGCGCCCCGGGGCGCGGGAGAGCTGCCGGTGCGGTGCCCCGGCAGGGGGCGGGGAGCGGCCGGGGCCGCCGGCCCCTACTCCTGGAGGACGGGCACGCCGAGCAGCGGCCAGACGAGGAGCACGAACAGCAGCACCACCGCCGCGCTGAGCGGCGCGAGGAGCGCCGAGAGCCGGAGCAGGTCGCGCGGGGTGAAGGTGGGCACCTTCTCCGGTGGTTCGAAGAAGAGGGCGACGGGCTTGGCCGAGGCGGGCAGGGTGTGGCAGAAGCCCGCGGCGGCCGTCGACGCCAGCGCGGCGGCCACCGGGTTGACGCCCGAGCCGACGGCCGCCGCCACCACCAGGGGCACCAGCACCGAGGAGCGGGCCGAGCGGGACTGGAGCACCAGATGGGCCGCCGTGCTGACGAGCACGACCACGGTGAGGAAGAACCACGGCGGCAGCGAGCCGGGCAGCCCGCCCACCAGATGGCCCGCGGCGCCCGAGTCGACCAGCGCCACGCCCATCGCGGTGGTCGCCGCCATGAACAGCAGCAGCGGCCAGGGCACCGTCCGCAGCCCGTCCTTCAGCCGCACCGTGCCGAGCGCGGGGGAGGCGGCGACGACGGCGCCGATCAGCGCGACCAGCGCCGGCGGCACCCCGTGCAGCGGTTCGCTGCACCACAGGGCGACCACGGTGGCGAGCAGCACCGTGCAGCGGGCCTCCGCCGTGCTGAGCGGTCCGGTGACGGGGGTGGGGGAGTGCTCCTGGAGCTGGGCGGCCGTGATCCGGACGGGCCCGGAGCGGTCGGCGCGGGAGGTCGTCGTCAGCAGGACCGCCTCGGCCGCCAGGTGCGAGGCGACCACCGCGAGCGGCAGCCCGAGCACCAGCCATTCGACGAAGCCGATCCGCTGACCGGTCTGCTCGAACAGCACGCCCACCGTGATCAGGTGCGCGCCCGCGCCGATGAGGGTGGCCACCGCGGAGAGCAGGATCACCGTGGGGAAGAGCAGCGCCAGCATCACCACCAGCCGCCGCCGCTCCGCCAGCGCCCGGGCGAGCGCCAGGAACACCGGCAGCGCGAGGGCCGCCCGGCCGGAGGTGGCGGGTACCGCGAACGCGGTCACCACCAGCGCGGCCGTGGTCAGGTGCACGAGCTGCCGCACGCTGCGCGCCCCGCTCACCAGGAAGGCGGCCGCCCGTCCCGCGAGCCCGGTCCTGGTGACCGCGGCGGCGATGACGAACGCGCAGATCAGCAGCCAGATCGTCGCGTCCCCGAGGGTGGCGAAGAGGGTGTCGGAGCTGATCACGCCGGTCGCGGTGAGCGCCAGGCCGGCGCCCAGGGCGACATAGGTGTCGTCGACCGGGGCCGCGATCCAGGCGCAGGTGGCGAGCGCGAAGACGGCGAGGGTGAGCCGGGCGTCACCGCCCAGCGACGGGAAGGTGCCGGGGACGGCGAGCACGGCGCAGATGCTGAGCGCCGCGCAGAGCCAGGCCGCCTGGCGCAGGGAGAGGTTCACGGCATTCAGTCTTCGGCCCGGCCGTGAGCCGCCGATGAGCCGTCGATGAAGGGAAGTTCATCCCCCGGCCCGCGCCGCGGGCGCGGGTCAGGGCAGCCGGTAGCCCATGCCCCGTACCGTCTCCAGCCGGTGCGCGCCGAGCTTCTTGCGCAGCGCCCTGACGTACACGTCCACGATGTTGGAGCCCGGGTCGAAGTCGTAGCCCCAGACGTGGGACAGGATCTGCTCCCGGGACAGCACCTGCCCCGGATGCCGCAGGAACAGCTCCAGCAGCACGAACTCACGGGCCGTCAGGTCGACGGTGCGCTCCGCCGCCCGGGCCCTGCGGGTGCGCAGGTCGAGGGTGAGGTCACCGCTGCGCAGCACCGTGACCTCGGGCGCGCGGGCCGCGGTGCGCAGCCGCAGCCGCACCCGGGCCAGCAGTTCCTCGAAGCGGAACGGTTTGGTCATCCAGTCGTCGGCCCCGCCCTCCAGACCGGCGACGGTGTCCCGCACCGAGTCGCGGGCGGTGAGCACGACCACGGGCAGGGTGACCCGGGCCTCGCGCAGTTCCCGCAGCACGGTGAACCCGTCGCGTCCGGGCAGGCCGATGTCCAGCAGCATCAGGTCGAAGCCGCCGCTGACGGCGTAGTCGAGCGCGGTGTCGCCGTCGGCGGCGACGGTGGTCGTGAAGCCGTTGGCCCGCAGCCCCTTCTCCACGAAGGAGGCGATCCGGTCCTCGTCCTCGGCGATCAGAATGCGGTTCACAGGGCTTCCTCCATGACGAGTACGAACACGGCGCCGCTGCCCGCGCCCTCGGCGGGGCGCAGTTCCACCCGGCCGCCCCGGTGGCCCTCGGCTATGGCGCGGACGATGGACAGGCCGAGCCCCGCGCCGCTGGTGCGGGCGCCGCGGCGGGCCGTGCCGCGGCGGAACCGTTCGAAGATCACCTCGGCGTCCTGGGGCTGCACACCCGGTCCGCTGTCCGCCACGTACAGCTCGACGCGGCCCTCCTGCTCGCGGGAGCCGATGCGGATCCTGGCCCCGGGCACGGTGTGCTGCACGGCGTTCTGCGCGAGCTGCACCATGGCCTGGGTGATGCGCTGCGGGTCGAGCCAGGCCTCCCGGTCGGCGACCTGGTCGAGCACCCAGTCGCGTTCGCCGAGCGCGCGTGCCTTGACGAAGACGTCCGCGGTCAGCTCGCCGAGCTGGACGGGTTCGGGGCGGACGAAGTCCGGCCGCTCGGCCTTCGCCAGCAGCAGCAGGTCCTCCACGATCCGGCTCATCCGGTCCAGCTCGTCGGTGACCAGCCGGACGGTCTCGCGCTGCTCCGCCGGGTCGTCGCCCATCAGCTCCAGATGGCCGCGCACGATGGTGATCGGGGTGCGCAGCTCGTGCCCGGCGTCGTCGACGAACTGGCGCTGCCCGGCGAACGCGCTCTCCAGCCGGTCCAGCATGGCGTTGAAGGTCTCGGCGAGCGCGGCGATGTCGTCGCGGCCCTGCACGGGGATGCGCCGGGTCAGGTCCTGCTCGGTGAGCTTCTCGGCGGTGGCCCGGACCACCCGCACGGGTGCCAGGATGCGGCCGGCGACCGCCCAGCCGATGCCGGTCACGGTGATCAGGGCGACCCCGGAGATGGCGAGCAGGGTGCGGAACGCCTCGTCGGCGATGGCCCGCTCGCTCTCGGAGTGGAAGGCGACGACGAAGGCGGCCTCGGCGCCGGGGGCGGCGGCCCGGATCGGCACCTTCGCCCAGCGGACCTCGCCCTGGGGCCGGGACAGCACCCCGGCGCCGCCCTCCGCGTCGAGGATCGCGGTGAGCGAGGCCCGGTCGGGGTGGAGGGCGATGTCGGGACGGATCTCGCGGGACTGCCGGATCACATGGACGCGCTGCCCGGGGGCCCGGGTCAGGCCGAGCAGTTCCTCGTCCGGGTCGGAGTACTGGCGCTGGAGGAAGACCCTCAGCAGCTTGTCCGGGTCCGTGAAGGTACGGCCGGTGTCCGGGTCGACACCCTGCGGCACGAAGTTCGCGAACTCCTGGGTCTCCTGGGTGAGGAGCTGGTTGATCCGGTGGTCGATGTCGCGCAGCAGCAGCGACCTGGTGGTCATGGCGACGGCGGCGAGCGCCACCGTCATGACCAGCAGGAGCCAGAGCAGGATGCGGACCCGTGCGGATATCCGGCGGTCAGTTCTCTTCACCGGCGTCGTCGGCGTCGTCGTTGCTGTCGTCGTCGTCGGTCGCCGCCGGCCCGGGGACGACCGCGTCGCCGGTGGGCGCGGGGGTCGTCGGGACGCCGGACGGGCCCGACGGCGTGCCCGAGGGGTTCCCCGTGGGGTCCGCCGAGGGCGGCGGGGCGGGGCGCGGGGTCGCGTCCAGCTCGACCGCGGGCGGGACCTCGGGGGTCCCGGGCGCGTCGGTCAGGGCGTAGCTGGTCGCGGCGATGCCGAGCGGGATGGCGACGACTGCGGCGAGCGTCACCATGCGGTGGGTGAAGGCCATGCCCGTCATCCTGCGCGGCGCCGGGAAACGCCGGATGAGGCGGGGATGAGGATTCCTTCATGTGCGGAGCGGCGGGCCTGTGTGTGCGGCGGCCATGTGCGGTGCGGCGGGCCCGCCGGGGGCGCGGATCCGGCCGGACGGCCTCAGGCGTCGAGGCCGATGGCGAACGCCGCCTCCAGGTCGTGCTGGGAGTAGGTGCGGAACGCGACATGGGTGTCGGTGCCCTCCACACCCGGGATCTTGCTGATCCGGCCGGGGATCACGTCCGCCAGGTCGTCGTGCCTGGCCACGCGCACCATGGCGATCAGGTCGTAGGTCCCGGTGACGGAGAAGACCTCGCTGACGCTGTCCAGCGCGGCGATCGACTCGGCGATCTCGGGGATGCGGTCCACGCTGGTCTTGATGAGCACGATCGCGGTGATCACGGCTGTCCTTCTCCCTCGGTGGCCGCTGCAGATGAGCCGCTGCAGACGGGGCCAGCCTACTCGCCGGCCGGGCGGCTCCGGCCGGGGGAAGCGCCGGGCGCGGGGCGCCGGAACCGGGCCCACGCCCACAGGAAGCCGGCGGAGAATCCGGCCAGGTGCGCCAGGTACGCCACTCCGGGCCCGCTCCCGGCGTTCTGGGCCGCCACCCACTGGAGGGCGAACCAGAAGACCAGCACCGCCCAGGCGGGGAAGCGCAGCGGCAGGAACAGGAGAAAGGGGAAGAGGCTGGTGACCCTGGCGCGGGGGAAGAGGAAGAGGAACGCGCCGAGCACCGCCGAGATCGCCCCCGAGGCGCCCACCAGCGTCTGCGCCGACTCCGCGTTGGCGACGGCGAACGCCAGCAGCGCCACGTAGCCGGTGGCCAGATAGAAGAGGGCGAAGCCCACACGCCCCATCCGCTCCTCCGTCATCGCGCCGAAGACGTAGAGGAAGAGCATGTTGCCCAGCAGATGGAGCCAACTGCCGTGGATGAACAGCGCGGTGAGGGGGGTGAGCAGGGCCCGGGGATCGGCGGACATCAGTTCGGCCGGGATCACCCCCCAGCGCTCGAAGTACGCGGCCTGCGCCGCCAGCACCTCGTCGCCGATGCCGTACGCCGGGTTCAGACCCGAGACGGGACTGACGGCGAACACCGCGCAGCACAGGGCGATCAGCCCGTACGTCACCGACGGGCCGCTCACCGCCGACCGGAGCGCACCGCGCGCCGCCTCCGCCGAGACCCACCGACTGATCATGGACAGAGCATGGCGTAGCGGGACCGAACGGTACAGAGCGCCTCGCCGTGACCACGCGTACCCGTGAGGCCGTAGGGTTGCAGGCAGTACATCCGCAGTTCGACGGCGCACCGCGGGTACCCGGTTCCGTACGACGAAAAGGACGGCACGATGACGACGGTTCCCTCGCCGACAGCCGACACCAGGTGGCGCTGCACGCTCTGCGGCAACCTCACGCGCTTCGACGTCACGCGGTCGTCCAAGGTCGTCGAGTACGTCCATCTGGACCTCGCGGGCGAGCCGACCGTCGAGGAGCGGGACGTCGTCAGTGAGACCATCGAGTCGGTCCGCTGCCGCTGGTGCAACGCGGTGGACCAGATCGAACTGGTGGACAGGCCGGGCGCCGCTTCCTGAGAGGGGCGGCCCCGCACGGGTGGCAGGGGTGACGGATCGTGGAGCAGCCCGCGAGTGGCGCGGAGCCGGCCGGCGCGGCCGGTGACGCCGCCGAGGCGCTCGACCGGCCCCTGCCGGAGGGTGTCAGGCGCCGTGTCGTCGCGCTGGTCTCGGACGCCTTCGGCGGTCTGACCGTCACCGAACTGCCGCCCCAGCTCCGGCAGTACGCCCGCTTCACCCCGAGCCGCCGCGCCAAGTTCGCCGGGAACGCGATGGCCGCGGCGCTGGAGAACGACCCCGTCTTCCGGCAGCGGATCGGCGAGCGGCTCGGCAAGGGCCAGCCCGAGCTCGCCGGTGCCCTGGAGTCCGGGGCCCCGCCCGCGGCCGCCGATCCGGTGGACGTGGCGGCCGCCGCCTATGTGCTGAGACCCACCGGATGGGTGAAACTCGTCGCCGCCGCGGGCGAGGAGGTCCAGCGGGCGGACGCCGAGCGGGCCGACGAGGAGGGCCGGCGCGAGCTGGAGCGGCTGCGCGAGGAACTGGCCGAGGCCCGCACCCAGATCAAGTCGGAGACCGACCGGCTGCGCGCCGAGCTGGAGGCCGCCCGCAAGGACGGCGAGTCGCTCGCCCGCAAGCTGCGCAGCGCCCAGGCCGACCTCAAGCGCGGCGAGGCGGCCCTGCGCCGCAGCGCGGGCGAGACCGAGTCGGTGCGGGCGCAGGCGGCGGCCCAGGTGTCGGCGGCCGAGAGCGAGACCCGGCGGCTGAAGGCCCGCCTCGGGGAGGCGGAGGCCGCGGTGGAGGCCGGGCGCCGCGCGGCGCGCGAGGGCCGCTCCGTCGAGGACATGCGGCTGCGGCTGCTGCTGGACACCGTGCTGGACGCCGCGCAGGGGCTGCGCCGCGAACTGGCGCTGCCGCCGGCGGGGATGCACCCCGCCGACACCGTGGACGCCGTCGAGCCGGGCCGGATGTCCCCCAAGGACATCGCCAACCGGGCCCTGTCGGAGACGGACCCGGCCCTGCTGGACCAGTTGCTCGCGCTGCCCCAGGCCCATCTGGTGGTCGACGGCTACAACGTCACCAAGACCGGCTATCCCACCATGCCGCTGGAGAAGCAGCGGCTGCGGCTGCTCGGCGGTCTCTCGGTGCTGGCCGCGCAGACGGGCGCCGAGGTCACCTGTGTCTTCGACGGCGCCGAACTGGCGGCGCCGGTCCTGCTGGCGCCGCCGCGCGGTGTGCGGGTGCTGTTCTCCAAGGCCGGGGTCACCGCCGACGAGCTGATCCGCCAGCTGGTGCGCGCCGAGCCGCCCGGCAGGCCCGTGGTCGTCGTCTCGACCGACCGCGAGGTGGCCGACGGGGTCGCCAAGGCGGGGGCGCGTCCGGTTGCGTCCGCCCTGCTCCTCAAGCGGCTTTCGCGCGTCTCGTAACATCCGTACGCAATGCCCGGATTGGGCTCGATGGCGGGGGACGGTGCGTCAAGTGGCCGCTACTGCACGTGTGATGTGAGTAAAGAATGCCCTCGCGGGCCGAGATTTTTCCTATGAGGATTTGAACTGATCACAAGAAGGTCACTAGGGTCGGCCTTCGAACCTTCGCGCGGTTGATCACCCACCCGGGGTGGCAGCGAAGGAACCGCCGAGTTCGTGCAGTTCGACCCTATTTCCCCCAGGGACCCGACGTGCGGACGCCGGGGTCCCGACCCCCCACTGCCCGGTAGGCGGCTCGAGGAAGAAGGAGCTCGCCTTCGTGGCGTCCCACCGTCGTCCCAAGCAGCCGAGCCGCACCCGTGTGACCGTGCTCACCGCGACCGCCGCAGCCGCCGTCGCCCTCTCCGCCCAGACCGCTCAGGCCGACCCGAAGCCGACCAAGAGCGAGGTCAAGGAGAAGGTCGACAAGCTCTACGAAGAGGCGGAGCAGGCCACCGAGAAGTACAACGGGGCCAAGGAGAAGCAGGAGAAGCTCAACGAGGAGATCGGCGCGCTCCAGGACAGGGTCGCGCGCGGTCAGGACGAGCTCAACACCCTGCGCGACAGCCTCGGTTCGGTCGCGAGCGCCCAGTACCGCTCCGGCGGGATCGACCCCTCGCTCCAGCTCTTCCTCTCCGGCGACCCGGACACCTACCTGGACAAGGCCTCGGCCCTGGACCAGCTCGGCGCCAAGCAGACCGACGCCATCCAGGACATCCAGGCCAAGCAGCGCACCCTCGCGCAGCAGCGCCAGGAGGCCCAGGGCAAGCTGACGGACCTGGCGGACACCCGCGAGGAGCTCGGCAAGAAGAAGAAGGAAGTCCAGGGCAAGCTCGCCGCCGCGCAGAAGCTGCTCAACTCCCTGACCGCCGCCGAGCGCGCCTCCCTCGCCGCCGACGACACCCGCGCCAACCGCGCCAGCTCCCGCGCCGACCTGGGCAACTCCGTCCCGGCCTCGCAGCGCGCCGCCGCCGCCTTCGCCGCCGCCCAGTCCAAGATCGGCACCCCGTACGTCTACGGCGCCTCCGGCCCGAGCTCCTTCGACTGCTCCGGCCTCACCTCCTGGGCGTACGCGCAGGCCAACGTCTCCATCCCGCGCACCTCGCAGGCGCAGGCGAACGCCGGCACCCGCATCTACTCGCAGGGCCAGCTCCAGCAGGGCGACCTCGTCATCTTCTACGGCGACCTGCACCACGTCGGCTTCTACGCCGGCAACGGCCAGGTGCTGCACGCCCCGAAGCCGGGCGCCAACGTGCGCTACGAGTCGATCAACAACATGCCGTTCCAGTTCGGCGTGCGTATCTGACGGAACGTCCGGCACGGGGTGGGAGCGACTCCCACACCCGTCCGAACGGGGGAATTCCGTCGCTTCCCGCTGACCCCGCGCCCCGCCGGTGACCTGTGGTTCCGGCGGGGCGTCACTGTGCGTGCCCAGGGCGGTCGTTGGCCGCCGTGTGGTCGCCCGGCTACTGTCTGCCGCGCAACACCCCCAGTCCTTCGCGTTCAGCGACGTGTGCGGAAGGGAGCGCGGCCCGTGGTCTCCCACCGCCGACCCTCACAGACCGGTCTCGCATCGAGTGCCCGGACCACCGTGCTGTCCGCCGCCGCGGCGGCGACGGCCGCCGCCGGCCTCGGCGCGACGCCCGCGGGGGCCGAACCCCGCGAGCCCGCCCGGGCCACCCGCGCCCAGGTCGACCTGCTCCACCAGCAGGCGGAGCAGGCCACCGAACGCTTCAACAAGGCCCGCGAGGACGTCGGACGGCTGCGCGAGCGGGTCGCCCACGCCCAGGACAGCGTCGCCCGCGGGCAGGAGCGCATCAACCGGATGCGGGAGGAGCTGGGCACCGTCGCCGGCGCCCAGTACCGCTCCGGCGGCGTCGACCCCGCGCTCGAACTCCTCCTCTCCGCCGACCCGGACACCTACCTGGAACGGGCCTCCCTCCTCGACCGCGCCGGCGACCGCCAGGCGCACACCCTGCGCCAACTCCGGCGCGAACAGCGCGACCTCGGCCAGGAACGCGCCGAGGCCGACCGCGACCTCACCGAACTGGAGCGCAGCCGCGCCGAGGTCGCCCGGCACAAACGCGGCGTCGAGCGCAAGCTCGCCGAGGCCCGCCGGCTGCTGAACAGCCTCACCGACGCCGACCGCGCCGCCTTCGACCGCGCCTCGCGCGGCGGCCGCGACGGCGCCCTGCCCGGCCTCGACGGCCTCACCGCGAGCTCCCGGCACGCCTCGGCCGCCGCGCTCGCCGCCCGCGGCGCGGTGGGCCGCCCGTACGTGTGGGGCGCCAACGGGCCCTCGGGCTTCGACTGCTCGGGCCTGGTGCAGTGGTCCTACGCCCAGGCGGGGGTGGGCCTGCCGCGTACCTCCCAGGCCCAGGCGAACGCCGGCCGCCGCGTCCCGCTCTCCGAGGCGCGCCCCGGCGACATCGTCACCTACCGCGGCGACGCCAGCCATGTCGGGATGTACATGGGCAACGGGCAGGTCGTCCACGCGCCCTACCCGGGCGCCTCGGTGCGCTACGACCCGGTCGGGATGATGCCGATCCACGCCGTCACGCGCGTCTGACCGCCGCCGGCGGGGCCCGTGCGGGCCCCCGGAGAGGCGCTCGGGCCGCCCCCTCGCCGCCGGGTTACGTACGATCGGCAGCGTGGCAGGTCAGGGGCGCGCGGCGCGCACGGCGGCACGGCGTACGGCGGGGCTCGGCCTCGCCGTGATGCTGCTGCTGCCCGCGTGCACCTCCGACACCGCCCCCGTGGACCCGACCGCCGATGCCGTACGGCGCACCCTGGACGCCCGCGCGGACGCCGTCGTCCGCCACGACCGGGACGCCTGGCTCGCCGTCCTCGACCCCGGGGCCACCGCCCTGCGCGAGGCCCAGGGCACCGAGTTCGACAACCTCGGCGACGTGCCCGTCGGAAGCTGGGAGTACCGCGTCGAGGGCGTCCGCCACCAGGACGGCAGGGCCGTCGCCGACACCGAGCTGCGCTACCGCATCGACGGCTACGACCCGGCCCCCGTCGTCGCCTCCCGCATCGTGGAGCTGACCGAACGCGACGGCCGCTGGTACATCACCGCCGACCGGCCCGGCAGCGGGGCCCCTCAGCAGCTCTGGCAGCAGGGCGACGTGGAGGCCGTGCGCGGCGCCCGCAGCCTGGTCCTCGGCGTCGGGCAGGACCCGGAGCGGCTGCGCGACCTGGCCCGGGCCGCCGACCTCGCGGTGCCCGCGGTCGGCGACGCCTGGCCCGGGGAGTGGGCGGGCCGGGTGGTCGTCCTCGTACCGCCGTCGCTGGAGGACATGGGGCGGCTGCTGGGCGCCCCCGCGGCCGGGTACCGGGGCATCGCCGCCGTGACCACCGGCGAGAGCGGCGGCGGCCCGGACGCGCCCGCCGACCGGGTGGTCGTCAACCCCGAGGCGTACGGGCTCCTCGGCGCCTTCGGCCAGGACGTCGTGCTCACCCACGAGACCGTCCACGTCGCCACCCGGGCGCACACCTCCGCCGCCACCCCCATGTGGCTCTCCGAGGGCTTCGCCGACTGGGTCGCCTACCGCGGCAGCGCCCGCGGCGCCGAGGAGATCGCGCCCGAGCTGCGGGACGCCGTCCGGGCCGGCGATCTGCCGGCCACGCTCCCCGACGACGGGGCGTTCTCCTTCGGCGGCGACGCCGAAGCGCTGGCACGGGCCTACGAGGGCGCCTGGCTGGCCTGCGAGCTGATCGCCGAGCGCTGGGGCGAGGAGCGTCTCACCGACGTCTACCGCACCGTCGGGGAGGCCGAGCACCGCGACGGAGCCGTCGAGCACGCCCTGGCCCGGGAGCTGGGCGTCACCGTGGAGGACTTCACCGCGCAGTGGCGCGACCATCTGCGCGAGCGGCTGGGCTGACCCCGGCCGGGGCCGCCGCCGGGCCCCGCCACAGCCGCCGCCCGGCGACCACGGCCGCCGCCACCAGCAGCCCGTTGCGCGCCACGAGCAGGCCGATCCCCAGCGCGTCGCTCGCCACCACATGGCCGAACCAGACCGGGAACTCCAGCACGGTCACCGCGGTGGCGGCCAGCACCAGCAGAGCGGGACGGCCCATCCGGGTCTCCGGGCGCACCAGGCACACCGCCGCGAGCCCCACCAGCCAGACCAGGTACTGCGGGCTGATCACCCGGCTGGTGACCGTGAACAGCAGCACCGCGGTGAACGCCGCGTCCGCCGTCGTGGCCGGCCCCCACTCGCGCGCCCGCAGCCGCCACACCAGCAGCCAGACGAGCGCGGCCGCGCTGAGCGCCAGCGCGAGGGTGCTCACCAGCCCCACGTACGGGCCCATGAACTCGACCGAGCCGTAGTTCAGCAGCACCTCGCCGCGCCACCCCAGATGCCGGGCCACGTGGAAGACCAGCGCGCCCAGCGACTCGACCTCGGTGCCCCGGTCGCGCTGGAAGCCGAGGAAGGCCGTCGCGCCCGGCATCGCCAGGGCGAAACCGGCCGTCAGGGCCGCCGCCGTCACCGCCGCCGTCCCCCACGCCCGCCGGGACGCCCGGCCGCGCTCCACCCCCACCAGCAGCAGCACCGGCCACACCTTCAGCAGCGCCCCGAACGCCGCCAGCGCGCCCAGCACCCGGGGCCGCCGGGCGCCCGCGAGCAGGGCGGCCACCGCGACCGCCGTGACCATCAGGTCGTACCGGGCGTACACCGTCGGCCCGAGCAGCGGCACCCCGGCCACCCATGTCCACAGGGCCCACGGCGCGGTCCCCGGGCGCCGCGCGGCCCGCAGCATCAGCAGGACCAGCAGGTCGCACAGGAACACCAGCACGTAGAAGGCCGTGTCGTACGGCAGCCACGGCAGCAGCCCTGGGGAGAGGATCGCGAGCGCGGCGGCCGGCGGGTACTGCCAGGTGACGTCGTCCAGCGGGAACGTGCCGGTGCGCAGCACCTCGTACCAGCCCCGGTAGATCACCGACACGTCGGTGGTGACGTCCGGCCCCGGGAAGGTGAGCGGCCCGAGCACGAACAGCAGCAGGGCCGTCCGGGTCAGCACCCACACCGCCAGGGGAAGGGCCGTGCCCCGGGGCGCCCTCGCCATCCGCTGCCTCTCCGTCGCCCGCCGCCGTGGCTGCCCATCATGCCGGGCGGGGCCCCTGAGGCCGTGCAAGGCGCATTCGGTACTGTCGGCGGCGATGCACAAGACGCTGATCGTGACGAACGACTTCCCGCCCAGGCCGGGCGGCATCCAGGCCTTCCTGCACAACATGGCGCTGCGGCTGGACCCGGGCCGGATCGTCGTCTACGCCTCCACCTGGAAGCGCGGGCGCGAGGGCGAGGAGGCGACGGCGGCCTTCGACGCGGAGCAGCCGTTCACCGTCGTGCGCGACCGCACGACGATGCTGCTGCCCACCCCGCGGGTCACCCGGCGGGCCGTGGGCCTGCTGCGCGAGCACGGCTGCGCGTCCGTGTGGTTCGGGGCGGCCGCGCCGCTCGGACTGATGGCCCCGGCCCTGCGCCGGGCCGGCGCCCGGCGGATCGTCGCCACCAGCCACGGCCACGAGGCGGGCTGGGCGCAGCTCCCCGCGTCCCGGCAGCTCCTGCGCAGGATCGGCGAGGGCACGGACACGATCACCTATCTGGGCGAGTACACCCGCTCGCGGATCGCCGCCGCGCTCACCTCCGAGGCCGCCGCCCGCATGGTGCAGCTCCCGCCCGGCGTCGACGAGAAGACCTTCCACCCCGGCTCCGGCGGCGACCGGGTCCGCGAGCGCCTCGGGCTCAGCGACCGGCCCGTCGTCGTCTGCGTGTCCCGGCTGGTGCCGCGCAAGGGCCAGGACACGCTGATCGAGGCGATGCCGGCGATCCTGGCGGAGGTGCCGGACGCGGTGCTCCTCGTCGTGGGGGGCGGCCCCTACGAGAAGGACCTGCACGCCCTCGCCGAGCGCACCGGCGTGGCGGACTCGGTGCGCTTCACCGGGGCGGTGCCCTGGTCGGAGCTGCCCGCGCACTACGGCGCCGGCGACGTCTTCGCGATGCCGTGCCGCACCCGGCGCGGCGGACTCGACGTGGAGGGCCTCGGCATCGTCTACCTGGAGGCCTCGGCGACCGGCCTGCCGGTCGTCGCCGGCGACTCCGGCGGCGCGCCGGACGCCGTGCTCGACGGCGAGACGGGGTGGGTCGTGCGCGGCGGCGAGCCCGCCGAGTGCGCCGAGCGCGTGGTGGCCCTGCTCCGGGACCCGGACCTCCGCCGCCGCATGGGCGAGCGCGGCCGCGCCTGGGTCGAGGAACGCTGGCGCTGGGACCTCCTCGCGGAGAGGCTGCGCGAGCTGCTCTGAGGGGGGTGTCGCCGGGGGCTCCGGTTACCGGGGTGCTCGCCTGTCGGGGTGCCTGCTTGTGGGGGTGCCTGCTTGTCGGGTGGGCCGCCTCCGCCGCACCGTCGCCCGCGGGCGCGCCGCCTCTCCGGGGGCTCCGCCCCCGGAGAGGCGCGCCTCGAACGCCGGCGGGGCTGGGGGCGCGTCAGCCGCGGTACAGGGACTCGATCTCGTCCGCGAAGTCCTTCGCCACCACGTTCCGCTTCAGCTTCAGCGACGGCGTGATGTGCCCCGCCTCCTCCGTGAACTGCGTCGCGAGGATGCGGAACTTGCGGACGGACTCCGCCTTGGAGACCGCCGCGTTGCCGTCGTCGACGGCCCGCTGGATCTCGGCGAGGAGCTGCGGGTCCTCGCGCAGGGCGGCCGCCGTGGAGCCGGCGGGCTTGCCGTGGTCGGCGGCCCAGCGGACGAGGAAGTCCTCGTCGACGGTGACCAGCGCGCCCACGAACGGGCGGCCGTCGCCGACGACCATGCACTCGGCGACGAGCGCGTGCGCCCGGATGCGGTCCTCGATGACCGCGGGGGCGACGTTCTTGCCGCCGGCGGTCACCAGGATCTCCTTCTTGCGGCCGGTGATGGCGAGGTAGCCGTCCTCGTCGAGGGTGCCGATGTCGCCGGTGTGGAACCAGCCGTCGGCGAGCGCCTCCGCGGTGGCGGCCTCGTTGTCCCAGTAGCCGGAGAAGATGTGCTCGCCGTGCAGCAGGACCTCGCCGTCGTCGGCGATGCGCACGACCGAGCCGGGCAGCGGCTGGCCGACCGTGCCGATCTTCTGGCGGTCCCACGGGTTGAACGCGGTGGCCGCGCAGGACTCGGTGAGCCCGTAGCCCTCCAGCACGGTGAAGCCGATGCCGCGGAAGAAGTGGCCGAGCCGCTCGCCGAGCGGGGCGCCGCCGGAGATGGCGTACTCGCCGCGTCCGCCGAGGACCGCGCGGAGCTTGCCGAAGACCAGCTTGTCGAAGAGCTTGTGCTTCAGCCGCAGGCCGAGGGAGGGGCCGGACGGCGTCGCCAGGGCCTGGCTGTAGGCGATCGCGGTGTGCGCGGCCTTGTCGAAGATCTTGCCCTTGCCGTCGGCCTGGGCCTTGGCGCGGGCCGAGTTGTAGACCTTCTCGAAGACGCGCGGCACGCCGAGGATGAGCGTCGGCCGGAAGGACGCCAGCTCGTCGGTGAGGTTCTTGATGTCCGGTACGCAGCCCAGCTTGATGGGCGCCATCACCGAGGCGACCTCGACCAGGCGGCCGAAGACGTGCGCGGTGGGCAGGAACAGCAGGACCGAGCACTCGCCGGTGCGGAACAGCGGCTTCAGGCGCTCCACCACGTTGCCGCACTCGGCGAAGAACGCCCGGTGGGTGAGCACACAGCCCTTGGGGCGGCCGGTGGTGCCGGAGGTGTAGACGATGGTGGCCGGGTCGTCCGCCTTGGCGGAGGAGCTGCGCTCGTCGACGACCTCGTCGGTGACCGAGGCGCCCGAGGCCTCCAGCTCCGCGACCGCGCCGGCGTCGAGCTGCCAGACGTGGCGCAGCTCCGGCAGGGTGCCGCGGACCGACTCCACGGCGGCGGCGTGCGCCTCGCTCTCGACGACGACGGCGACGGCGCCGGAGTTGCCGAGGATCCACTGGACCTGCTCGGCGGAGCTGGTCTCGTAGACGGGGACGGTGACCGCGCCCGCGCTCCAGATCGCGAAGTCGAGCTGCACCCACTCGTAGCGGGTGCGCGACATCAGGGCGACCCGGTCGCCGGGGCGGATGCCGGCGGCGATGAGCCCCTTGGCGGCGGCCCGCACCTCGGCGAGGAACCGCACGGCGGTGACGTCGGTCCACGCTCCGGCGACCTTGCGGCTCATGACGGCCACGTCTGGATGCTGAGCGGCATTGCGGCGGATGAGATCCGTCAGGTTGCCGTCCGTCGGGACCTCGTACAGGGCCGGAAGGCTGAACTCGCGCAAGACTGCTGCTCCTCATCGGGCTCCGGCGCCACGGCTCTGTGTGATGCACCGGCTGCGGTCCACGTCGGGCAGGTGCTCGGTGGGGATGAGCACGACTGGACTTCCCGGACGTTACCCATCAGTAGACGGTTCCCGGTAGGGGGTCCCGGCCAATGTTCCCTGCGTCACACGGCTGCGGCTGGACGTCGGGGAAAGTATTCCATCCTCAGATGTCGGGCGAGTAACCGCAGGTAGAGCCCTCTGTCCAGGGCGTGTGGACGGGTCGTAGGGTGCTCGCCATGGCAGGTATGCGAGTGAACGTGGTCAGCGATGTGCACGGCAATGCGAAGGATCTCGCCACCGCGGGCGACGGCGCGGACGCCCTGATCTGCCTCGGCGACCTCGTGCTCTTCCTCGACTACGCCGACCACTCCCGCGGCATCTTCCCCGAGCTGTTCGGCACCGCCAACGCCGACCTGATCGTGGAGCTGCGCACCGCCCGCCGCTTCGACGAGGCCCGCGAGCTGGCCCGCGGCCTGTGGGCCGGGCTCGGCATCGACCGGGAGACGGCCGTCGTCTCCGCGGTACGGCGGCAGTACGCCGAGCTGTTCGCCGCCTTCCCCGCCCCGACGTACGCGACCTACGGCAATGTCGACATCCCGACCCTGTGGCCCGAGTTCGCCCTGCCCGGCACCACCGTCCTCGACGGCGAACGGGTGGAGATCGGCGGCCGGGTCTTCGGATTCGTCGGCGGCGGCCTGCGCACCCCCATGCGCACCCCGTACGAGATCTCCGACGAGGAGTACGCGGCCAAGGTCGAGGCGCTCGGCGAGGTCGACGTGCTCTGCTCGCACATCCCGCCGGAGGTGCCCGACCTCACCTACGACACGGTGGCCCGCCGCTTCGAGCGCGGCAGCCGCGCCCTGCTCGACGCGATCCGGCGGACCAGGCCCCGGTACGCCCTCTTCGGGCACGTCCACCAGCCCCTGGCGCGGCGCATGCGGATCGGCGCCACCGAGTGCGTCAACGTGGGGCACTTCGCCTCCACGGGGAAGCCGTGGACCCTGAGCTGGTGACGGCACGGCGGCGGCCGGGCGATCGGCGGGGTGGTGAGGGCACCGCGACAGCGGGTCACGAGGGCGCGGTAGCCTGCACACCACCACCCGACCCCGGACATCACCGCACTGTTGAGGAGCCGCAGCGATGGCGGAACACACCAGCTCGAGCATCACCATCGATGCGGCGCCGGCCGACGTCATGGGCGTGATCTCCGACTTCGCGCGCTACCCCGAGTGGACCGGCGAGGTGAAGGAGGCCGAGGTGCTCGCCACCGACGCCCAGGGCCGCGCCGAGCAGGTCCGGCTCGTCCTCGACGCCGGAGCGATCAAGGACGACCACACCCTCGCCTACACCTGGCACGGCGACAACGAGGTGAGCTGGACGCTGGTGAAGTCCCAGATGCTCCGGGCCATCGACGGCTCCTACAGCCTCGCGCCCGTCGGCGGCGGCGACCGCACCGAGGTGACCTACCGGCTCACCGTCGACGTCAAGATCCCGATGCTCGGCATGATCAAGCGCAAGGCGGAGAAGGTCATCATCGACCGCGCCCTCGCCGGTCTGAAGAAGCGCGTCGAGAGCGGCGCAGCCGCCTGATGTTCCGGGTCCTCGTCACCGGCCTCGGCGGCGCGGGCCGCACGACCGTCGCGGCGGCCACGGCGCTCGCCGCCGCCTCGTCGGGCCACCGCACCCTGCTGCTCTCCGCGGGGGCCGACGCCGTGCTCGGCGTCCCCGTCGGCGGGCCGCCCGAGCGGCCCGACCGGGTCGCGGACGGCCTGTGGGCGGCCCGCGTCGACGCCGCCGGCGACTTCCGCGCCGAGTTCCTCGACCTCCAGGACCGCGTCTCGGCCGCCCTGGACCTGCTCGGCGCCACCCCCTTCGAGGACGAGGAGCTGACCGAGCTGCCCGGCAGCGGCGAGTTCGCGCTGCTGCGCGCGCTGGCGACCGCCTCCCGGGGCGACTGGGACGTCGTCGTCGCCGACCTGCCCCCGCTCGACGAGGCCGTGGCCCTGCTCGCCCTGCCCGAGCGGCTCCGCCGCTATCTGCGCCGGCTGCTGCCGCCCGAGCGGCAGGCCGCCCGCGCGCTGCGGCCCGTGCTCGCCCAGCTCGCCGGCGTCCCCATGCCCGCGCAGTGGCTGTACGAGACGGCCGCACGCTGGGACAGCGCGCTCGCGGACGTCCAGGCCGCCGTCGAGGACCCGGGCACCCGGCTCACCGTCGTCGCCGAACCGGGCCCCGCCGCCGCGGAGCGGCTGCGCGCCGTGCGCCCGGGCCTCGGTCTCTTCGGCCACGCCGTGCACGCCGTGGTCGCCAACCGTCTGGTGCCCGGTGACTCCGCGGACCCCTGGGTGGCCTCCCTCGCCGCCCAGCAGGCCCAGTGCCTCAAGGAGTGGGACGGGCTCTGGCCCCCGGCGGCCGCCGTCGGCTCCCTGCCGCACCTGGGACGCGACCCGCGCGGCCTCGCCGACCTCGCCCGGCTGGCCGCCCTCCCCGTCCTCGCCCCGCCCACCGCCGCCGGTGCCCGCGAGGGCCTCCCCGAGCCGGTGCACGGCGACGGCGGCACCCTCGTCTGGCACCTGCCGCTGCCCGGCGCCGTCAAGGAGGAGCTGTCCCTGGTACGCCGTGGGGACGAACTCCTCGTCACCGCCGGTCCGTTCCGCAGGATCCTGCCGCTGCCGCCCGTGCTGCGCCGCTGCACGGTGGCCGGCGCGGGTCTCGCCGACGGGACGCTGGGCGTACGGTTCACGCCGGACCCCGGTCTCTGGCCGCGGACACGCTGAGGACGGCGGGGCCGTTCGGGTACCGTCGAAGACAAGCAACCCTCAGCCTGCCGCAGGAGTACGCCATGAGCGATGCCACCGAGCGTCCCGACGTCGACGACGACGCGTGGGCCACGGCGTGCGAGGAGGACTTCCGCGCCGAGCAGGCCCGCCGCAGGGCCGAGTCCGGGCAGTCGCCCGACTCCGCGGCCGAGGAACTCCGCAAGCTGCTGGGCGCCGTCGCCGACAAGGTGAGCGCCTTCCAGTCGTCGCTGCCGGGCAGGGCGGCGCAGAGCGCCGTGCACCAGTTCGTCAGCCAGGCCAAGGCCGCGGTCGAGCCCGTGATCGAGCGGAACCCGCAGGTCTTCGACCACCTCGCGGCGGCCGGCGGCGAGCTGCTGGCCGCCTACCGTTCCGCGGTGCAGTCGCAGGAGAGCCGCTGGACCAAGCAGAGCGGGCCCGCCGAGAAGCGCGACGACCCGCGCGACGAAGGGCCCGGCCCGAGCGAGCACATCGACCTCGACTGACCTTCGGGGCCCCGCCCTCGGGTACCGTTGCCCCTAGCGGGGCTCGACCGAATACTGAGGGACACATGGGACTCACCATCGGCGTCGACATCGGCGGCACGAAGATCGCGGCGGGCGTGGTCGACGAAGAGGGCACCATTCTCGAGACGCACACCGTGCCCACGCCGTCGACTCCCGAGGGCATCGTCGACGCGATCTGCTCGGCCGTCGCCGGTGCCGGCGGGGGGCACGAGATCGAGGCCGTCGGCATCGGCGCGGCCGGATACGTCGACGACAAGCGCGCCACCGTCCTGTTCGCGCCCAACATCGACTGGCGGCACGAGCCGCTCAAGGACAAGGTCGAGCAGCGCGTCGGCCTCCCCGTCGTGGTCGAGAACGACGCGAACGCGGCGGCCTGGGGCGAGTACCGGTTCGGTGCCGGGCAGGGACACGACGACGTCATCTGCATCACCATCGGCACCGGTCTCGGCGGCGGCATCATCATCGGCAACAAGCTGCGCCGCGGACGCTTCGGCGTGGCCGCCGAGTTCGGCCACATCCGGGTGGTGCCCGACGGCCTGCTGTGCGGCTGCGGCAGCCAGGGCTGCTGGGAGCAGTACGCCTCCGGCCGGGCCCTGGTCCGGTACGCCAAGCAGCGGGCCAACGCCACCCCGGAGAACGCCGCCGTACTGCTCGGGCTCGGCGACGGCACCGTCGACGGGATCCAGGGCAAGCACATCAGCGAGGCCGCCCGGCAGGGCTGCCCGGTGGCCGTCGACTCCTTCCGGGAGCTGGCCCGCTGGGCCGGCGCGGGGCTGGCCGACCTGGCGTCGCTGTTCGACCCGTCGGCGTTCATCGTCGGCGGCGGGGTCTCCGACGAGGGCGACCTCGTCCTCGACCCGATCCGCAAGTCCTTCCGCCGCTGGCTGATCGGCGGCCACTGGCGGCCCCACGCCCAGGTGCTCGCCGCCCAACTCGGCGGCAAGGCCGGTCTTGTGGGCGCCGCCGACCTGGCCCGCCAGGGCTGAGTCCCACCGCCGTGTGCCCGCCGCGTCCTCACCGGATCGCGGCGGGCACCGTCGTATCTTGATCCGCATGGCCATGAGCGTGAACGAGCTGCCCGCGCTGCCCAACTCCCGTACGGAGGAGGACGGTTCGGCCGTCATCCGGGTACTGGGCTACAACATCCGGTCGCTGCGCGACGACGAGGAGGCCCTCGTCCGGGTCATCCGCGCCTGCGCGCCCGACCTCGTCCTCGTGCAGGAGGCCCCGCGCTTCTTCCGCTGGCGCAAGCACGCCGCCCGCCTCGCCGCCGCCGCCGACCTGGTGATGCTCTCCGGCGGGGCGACCGCCGCGGGCCCGCTGCTGCTCTGCTCGCTGCGGGCGACGGTGGAGCACACCGAGGACATCCTGCTGCCGCTCACCCCGCGGCAGCACCGGCGGGGGCTCGCCACGGCGGTGGTCCGCTTCGGCGGGGCGCGGCTCGGCGTGGTGAGCTGCCATCTGAGCCTGACCTCCGCCGAGCGCTTCGACCAGGCGCGGATGCTGCTGGACCACCTCGCGGCCCTGGACGTGCCGCACGCGGTCGTCGCCGGGGACATCAACGAACGCCCCGACGGCCGCAGCTTCCGGATGCTCGCCGGGGAGCTCCAGGACTGCTGGACGGTGAACCCGTGGGGTGCGGAGCACACCTCCACGCCGGCCGACCCCCACCAGCGGATCGACGCCGTGTTCGCGACCGAGGGGGTGGAGGTCCTGGGCTGCGGCGTCCCCCGGGGCCTGCCGGGGGTCACCCCCGAGGACCTGCGCGCCGCCTCCGACCACCTGCCGGTCCTCGCGGCCCTGCGCGTCCCGGCCTCCTGACACCCCGCGGCGGTGCCGGGGACACGCGAGGGGCGGGCCGGGGACCTCGTCCCCGGCCCGCCCCTCGGAGGGCGGCGCCGCGCTACACGACCGCGCCGCGCCCCGGGTCGTCCATGTCCTCGTCGTCGTCGGGCGACATCCGGGCGACGAGGGTGGCGAAGCCGCCCAGGAAGCCGCCGACGCAGACCGTGGTCAGCCACCACGTCATGTCCCAGCGCAGCAGCACCGCCAGCAGCATCAGCACCGGGCCGCCGATCACCGCCAGCCAGGCGAACTTCGCCGTGACGTCGGCCTCCGGCAGGGGAGGCGGCTCGGGCGGCACGAAGTGGCCCTCGTCCGACTCGTCGAGGTCCTCCTCCCGGGCCTGGGCGACCTGGTAGTCGCGGGGGCCCGCGACGCCCGGCGCGAAGGTGATCGAACTGCCCAGCGCGGGCTTCTCCTCCGGTTCCTTGTCCGCCGCCGTGTCCCGGGACGCGTCGGGCGCGTCGTTCGTCTCGGTCTCCAGCAGTGCGAGGTCCTCCACCGACTTGAACGGCTTCGCCCCCGGCGGGTCGGCCGGTTCCTCTCCGTATCCCGCGACGATGGCGGCCCAGGCGGCCTCCTCGTCGATCGGCTGCGGCTCTCGGTCCGCGTCGTGCTGTTCAGCCACCGGTCGTACTCCCTCCCCGTGCCTCGGCTGCGCGGGACCCGGCGGTCCCGGCCTCCGGAGCGAGCCGGCCGATGAACGCGTAACTCTCCTCGAAGATCCGCTCCGCATCGTTGTCCAACGTCGCGACGTGGTAGCTGTGTTCCAGGAGGACCTCGGTGACATCCGTGGAGGACACCCGGCGCAGGATCCGCGCGGAGTCCGCGGGGGGCACCACATGGTCCTCGGGGCTGTGCAGCAGCAGCATCGGCTGGGTCACCTGGGGGAGCTCGCCGTCGACCAGCCGGAAGAACCGGCGCACCGAGTGGGCCGCGTGCAGCGGCACCCGGTCGTAGCCGACCTCCTCGACGCCCTGCCTGGCGATGTCGCTGGTCAGCCCCTTGGTGGAGGGCACGAGGTGGCGGACGGCCGGCAGCAGCGAGGCCATCGCGCCGTGCACCTTGTTCGCCGGGTTGACGACGACGACGCCGCGTACGGCGTCCCCGTGCCGCGCCGCCAGCCGCAGGGTCAGCGCGCCGCCCATGGAGAGGCCGAAGACGAAGACCACCCGGCAGCGCTCGCGCAGGGCGCCCAGCTCGCGGTCCACCTCCGCGTACCAGTCCTGCCAGCCGGTCACCTGCATGTCCTGCCAGCGGGTGCCGTGCCCCGGCAGCAGCGGCAGCGACACCGACAGGCCGCGCTCCGCCAGGTACTCGGCCCAGGGACGCAGCGACTGCGGTGAACCGGTGAATCCGTGACAGAGAAGGACGCCGACCTCGCCGCCGTCGTGGCGGTACGGCTCGGCTCCGGGAAGGACCGGCACCGGGGTCTCCTGTTCGTGAGGTGTGCGGAGCGTACGGGGGACGCGCTGGGCCGAAGGCCCGAAGGGTGTACTTCACGGTACGCGACCGGGCGGACACCGACCAGGGCCGTCACGGCCCGGGCCGTGACCGGAAAGGGGGATCGGCCGCCCGTACGGGATAAAGTCTGTTCGAGAACACACAGGAGGATTTCGAGTTGATCTACGGCGCCATGAAGTTCTCCATCGGGGGATCGCTGAAGCTCGCCTTCAGGCCCTGGGTGGAGGGCCTGGAGAACATTCCGGCCGAGGGCCCCGCGATCCTCGCGAGCAACCACCTGTCCTTCTCGGACTCCTTCTTCCTGCCCGCGGTGCTCGACCGCAAGGTCACCTTCATCGCCAAGGCCGAGTACTTCACCTCGCCCGGGGTCAAGGGCAGGCTGACCGCCGCCTTCTTCAAGGGCGTCGGGCAGCTCCCGGTCGACCGCTCGGGTGCCCGGGGCGCCGGCGAGGCGGCGATCAAGGCGGGCATCGAGGTCGTCGAGTCGGGCGGCCTCTTCGGCATCTACCCGGAGGGCACCCGCTCGCCCGACGGGCGGCTCTACCGCGGCAAGCCCGGCGGCCTCGCCCGGGTGGCGCTCGCCACCGGGGCGCCGGTCATCCCCGTCGCCATGATCGACACGGAGAAGATCCAGCCGCCCGGCAAGGTCGTCCCCAAGCTGATGCGCCCGGGCATCCGGATCGGCGCGCCGCTCGACTTCAGCCGTTACCACGGCATGGAGGGCGACCGCTTCATCCTGCGCTCGGTGACCGACGAGGTCATGTACGAGATCATGAAGCTCTCCGGCCAGGAGTACGTCGACATCTACGCCACGGCCGCCAAGCGGGCCATCGCCGAGGCGGAGAAGGCGGAGAAGGCGGCCCGGGCCGAGGCCGAGAAGGCGCAGAAGTCGCAGCGGCCGGCCGCGTAGCGGGACCCGTCGCGGGGACCTGGGGGTGGGGGAGATGACCGGACGCGAACGCGTCGTGCGGATGTCGGTGGAGCTGCCGCTGTGGCGCGCGCTCGTCGGCTACCGCCTGCTGACCATGGTGTACGCGGTGCTGCTCTTCGTCTTCTCCCGGGAGAAGTTCGAACGGCCCCAGGTCGCGGTCGGCTTCCTCGCCGTGATGGTCGTCTGGACCCTGGCCACGCTGCCCCGGGTGAAGAACGCGGCCCGCTGCACCCGCCCGTTCCTGATCGCCGACCTCACCGTGGCGCTCACCGGCATCCTGCTGACACCCCTCGCCGACGAACAGGCGCAGAGCGTGGACGGCCCCACCCTGCCGTCGATCTGGACGGCGGGCGCCGTGCTCGCCTTCGCGCTCAAGGGCGGCTGGCGGTGGGCCGGCATCGCCTCGTCGCTGGTCGCCGTCGCCAACATCGTCGAACGCGGCGAGCCGAGCCGGGACACCCTGCACAACGTGCTGCTCGTCTGGGTCGCCTCCATCGCCATCGGCTACGTCGTCGAGGTCGCCCGGGCGTCCGAGCGCACCCTCGCCCGGGCGCTGGAGATCGAGGCGGCGACCCGGGAGCGCGAGCGGCTCGCCCGGGACATCCACGACAGCGTCCTCCAGGTGCTGGCCATGGTGCAGCGGCGCGGCACGGCGCTCGGCGGCGAGGCCGCCGAGCTGGGCCGGATGGCGGGCGAGCAGGAGGTCGCGCTGCGCAGCCTGGTCGCCGGCGGGCTGGTGCCCCCGTCCCGGCTGAGCGACGACGAGTCGCTGGGGGCCGTCGTGCGCACCGTGGAGGTGCCGGACGACGACGATCCGGGCCCGGTCGACCTGCGCACCCTGCTGACGCCGCACGCCGGCGCCCGGGTGACCCTGTCCGAGCCGGGCGCCCCGGTGCTGCTGGAGCGCCCGGTCGCCCGGGAACTGGCGGCGGCGGCCGCGGCCGCGCTGGACAACGTGCGCCGGCACGCGGGACCGGACGCCCAGGCGTGGATCCTGGTCGAGGAGTGGCCGGGCGAGGTGATCGTCACCGTCCGCGACGACGGGCCGGGCATCGCGGCGGGCAGGCTCGCCCAGGCCGAGGGCGAGGGGCGGCTGGGGGTGGCCCAGTCCATCCGCGGCAGACTGCGTGACCTGGGCGGCACGGCCGAGCTGATCTCGGTACCCGGCCAGGGCACCGAGGTCGAGTTGAAGGTTCCACGGGGGAAGGCGGAGAGATGAGCGAGACGCAGACGATCAAGGTGATGGTCGTCGACGACCACCCGATGTGGCGGGACGCGGTGGCCCGCGACCTGGCGGCGGCCGGCATGGAGGTGGTGGCCACGGCGGGCGACGGCGCCCAGGCGGTCCGCCGGGCCAAGGCGGTCGTCCCCGATGTGCTGGTCCTCGACCTCAACCTGCCCGAGCTGCCGGGCGTGCGGGTCTGCAAGGAGCTGGTCGCCGCGCTGCCGGGGCTGCGGGTCCTGGTGCTCTCGGCCAGCGGGGAGCACGCGGACGTGCTGGAGGCGGTGAAGTCGGGCGCGACCGGCTATCTGCTGAAGTCGGCCAGCACCGAGGAGCTGACGGACGCGGTCCGGCGCACCGCGGTCGGCGACGCGGTCTTCACCCCGGGGCTCGCCGGCCTCGTCCTCGGCGAGTACCGCCGGCTGGCCTCCGAGCCCGGCCCCGCCCCCGGGGCCGACCAGCCGAAGGCCCCGCAGCTCACCGACCGGGAGACCGAGGTGCTGCGCCTGGTCGCCAAGGGGCTGTCGTACAAGCAGATCGCCGAACGGCTGGTGATCTCGCACCGCACCGTGCAGAACCACGTGCAGAACACGCTCGGCAAGCTCCAGCTCCACAACCGCGTCGAGCTGGTGCGGTACGCCATCGAGGCCGGCCTGGACGACGTCTGACGGGCACGGCCCGGGGCCGGACGGGGGCGCGGGCGCCCCGCCGGCCACGCGCCCGGGAATTCGCCATTCGCCGCATATCCGAGTGACCTGGCTCACCATGAGCGTGACGGTTATCGGGCTCACCCGGCGAAGGGAAGCTTCCATGCGCGTCGGAGTACTGACCGGGGGCGGCGACTGCCCCGGTCTCAACGCTGTCATCCGCGGTCTCGTCCGCAAGGGCGTCCAGGAGTACGCGTACGAGTTCGTGGGCTACCGCGACGGCTGGCGCGGACCCCTCGAAGGCGATCTGATCCCGCTCGACATCCCCGCCGTCCGGGGCATCCTGCCCCGCGGCGGCACGATCCTCGGCTCCTCGCGCACCAACCCCCTGGGGCAGCCCGACGGCATCCGCCGCATCAAGGACAACCTCGCCAAGGACGAGATCGACGCCCTGGTCACCATCGGCGGCGAGGACACCCTGGGCGTCGCGGCCAAGCTGTACGAGGAATACGGCATCAAGTGCGTCGGGGTGCCGAAGACCATCGACAACGACCTCTCCGCCACCGACTACACCTTCGGCTTCGACACCGCCGTCGGCATCGCCACCGAGGCGATCGACCGGCTCCACACCACCGCCGAGTCGCACATGCGCGTCCTGGTCGTCGAGGTGATGGGCCGTCACGCGGGCTGGATCGCCCTGCACTCCGGTCTCGCGGGCGGCGCCAACGTCATCCTGATCCCCGAACAGCGCTTCGACGTCGAGCAGGTGTGCGCCTGGGTGTCCTCCCGCTTCCGGGCGAGCTACGCGCCGATCGTCGTGGTGGCCGAGGGCGCGATGCCGCAGGACGGCGACGCGGTCCTCAAGGACGGCTCGCTCGACTCCTTCGGCCATGTGCGGCTCTCCGGCGTCGGCGAGTGGCTCGCCAGGGAGATCGAGCGGCGGACCGGCAAGGAGGCCCGGACGACGGTTCTCGGCCATGTGCAGCGCGGCGGCACCCCGAGCGCCTTCGACCGCTGGCTGGCCACCCGCTTCGGGCTGCACGCCGTCGACGCCGTGCGCGACGGCGACTTCGGCATGATGGTCGCGCTGCGCGGCACCGACATCGTCCGCGTCCCGATCGCCGAGGCCACCGCGCGGCTGAAGACCGTGGACCCCGCCCTGTACGAGGAGGCCGGCGTCTTCTTCGGCTGAACCGCGCCGGGCCGTGCGCCCTTCCCGCGCCGCGGGCCGTATATTCGCGATGTCCGGTCCGCCCGCATTCGCGCCGTACGGCTCGCGGTACGCGTCACCCGCAGTACGCACCAGGGGAGAAACCGTGGAAGTCCTTGCCTTCGGGGTCCAGGCCGACGAGAAGCCGCTGATCGAGGCGGCGTTCGACGGACACCACGAGGTGCGCTGCGTCGGTGTCTTCCTCGACGCGGACACCGCGGCCATGGCGGCGGGCTACGAGGCGATCTCCACCAGCGTGAACGCCCGCCTGGACGCCGGGGTCCTCCAGACCCTGGCCGTCGGCGGCACGGCGATGATCGCCCAGCGCTCCACCGGCTTCAACAACATCGACCTCGACGTCGCCGAACGCCTCGGACTGACCGTGGCCCGGGTGTCGTACTACTCCCCGTACTCCGTGGCCGAGTTCGCCTGGACGCTGGCGATGGCGGTCAACCGGCGGATCGTCCGCGCGTCCAACCGGACCCGGGACTTCGACTTCCGCCTCGACGGGCTGATGGGACGCGACCTGCGCGGCCGCACCGTCGGCGTGGTCGGCACCGGCAAGATCGGCGAGGCGTTCGCCCGGATCGCCCACGGCTTCGGCATGCGCCTGCTGGGCTGGGACATCGCCCCCAACCCCGCCTGCGCCGAACTGGGCATGACCTATGTGCCCAAGGAGGACCTGTTCGCCGCCTCCGACGTGATCAGCCTCCATGTGCCGCTGCTGCCCGCCACCCAGCACCTGATCGGCGCCGACGCGCTCCGCCTGATGAAGGACGACGCCATCCTGGTGAACTCCAGCCGCGGCGGCCTGATCGACAGCGAGGCCCTCGTCACCGAGCTGCGCAAGGGCCGCTTCACCGGCGTCGGGCTCGACGTCTACGAGGCGGAGGCCGGGCTGTTCTTCCTCGACAAGTCGCTGGAGGCCGTCGACGACGACACCCTCGCCCGGCTGGTCACCTTCCCCAACGTGGTGGTCACCTCCCACCAGGCGTACTACACGACGGACGCGGTCACCCAGATCGTGGACACCACCGTCGCCAACATCGACGACTGGGCGGCCGGCAGGCGCAGCGAGAACGTGCTGGTCCCCGCCGCGCCCGCGCCCCCGGCCTGAGCGGGGCACCGCGCCCGGCCGGGCCGGCCGGGCCGGCCGGTCAGCCCACCAGGACACCGGCCAGCAGCGTCGCCGTGAGCGCGGCGCCGTTCATCGTCAGCACCGACTCGGGGTGGAACTGCACCCCCGCGAAGCCCTCGCCGCGCAGCGCGTGCACATCGCCGCTCACCGGGTCGCGGCTCAGCTCGATCCGGTGCATCGCCAGCTCCGCCGCCGTCCGCTCGTCGCAGCGCGCGGTGAAGCTGTTGTAGAACCCGACCGTCTCGGGCCGCCCGAAGAAGTCGATCCGCTCCTGCGCGCCCTGGTGGGGGGCGTCCTTGCGGATGATGTCCAGCCCCAGCTCCGCCGCCAGCAGCTCGTGCCCCAGGCAGACGCCGAGCAGGGAGGGGCGGGCCGCGGTGCCCGGGACGGGCGGCAGGGCCCCGGGCCGGTGGCCCGTCAGCAGATCGCGGGTGAGCCCCCGCAGGAACGCCATCCGGGGGTCGGTGACGTCCGACGGGTCGCCCGGACCGGGCCCCAGGACGACCGGTCCCCGGTGGGCGAGCGCCGCCTCCCGCAGTCCCGGCGCGTCGAAGCGCGCCACGGTCACCTCCAGCCCGGTCGAGCGCAGCAGATGCGCCAGCATCGCCGTGAAGGTGTCCTCGGCGTCCACCACCAGGCAGTGCCCTTCGAGATCGGCCGACCGCTGCTGCATCCGCAGCCAGAACGGCGCGAGCTGGGACCTGCGGGCGTCCAGCGCCGCGCGCACCCGCGGGTCGTCCGCCAGCCGGGGCGGCTCCCCGTCGCCCGCGGGCCGCCCCGGCCGCACGCCCAGCGCGGCGAGCACCGCCGCGGCCTTGGCGTGGGTCTCGGCCACCTCGCCCAGCGGATCGGAGTGCCGCACCAGGGTCGCGCCCACCGGCACCCGCAGCGCGCCGTCCGCGCCGATGTCGGCGGTCCGGATCAGGATGGGGGAGTCCAGCGTCTGCGCGCCCGTCGCGTCCCGCCCGATCAGGGCCAGCGCCCCCGCGTAGTAGCCGCGGGCCACCCCGTCCGGGCCGACCGGCTCGTGGCGTTCGATGACCCGGCAGGCGTTCTCCAGGGGAGAGCCGGTCACCGTGGCCGCGAACATCGTCTCCTTCAGCACCTCCCGCACGTCCAGCGAGGACCGGCCGCGCAACTCGTACTCGGTGTGCGCGAGATGGGCCATCTCCTTCAGCCGCGGCCCGACGACCACCCCGCCCATGTCGCCGACCGTGCACATCATCTTCAGCTCCTCGTCGACCACCATGGAGAGCTCCTCGCGCTCCTTGCGGTCGTCCAGGAAGGCCAGCAGCGACTCGGCGTCGGGGCCGCCTTCCGGGTAGCGGAAGGTGCCGCTGATCGGGTTCATCACGACCGTCCCGCCGGACATCCGCACATGGACCTCGGGGCTCGCCCCGACCAGCGTGCGCTCGCCGGTGTGCACCACGAACGTCCAGTACGCGCCCCGCTCGCCGGCCAGCAGCCGCCGGAACAGGGCCAGCGCGTCCGCCCGCCCGAAGCCGGGGATGCTCCCGGTGAAGGTCCGCCGGATGACGAAGTTGGCGCCCTCGCCCCGGCCGATCTCCTCCTCGATCACCCGCCGCACGACACGGGCGTACTCCTCGTCGCCGGTGTCGAACGCGCCGCCCTCGACGCGCACCTCGTGGCGGGGGAGCGCCTCCAGCGCCTCGGCGAGGGGGAGTTCACGGGTCTCCTCGGCCACCAGCACGGCCAGCGGCGTGCCGTCGTCGGTCACCCGGAAGCCGCGCTCGGCGATCTGACGGAACGGGACGAGCGCCAGCGCGGGTGTGTCGCCGACCGGGATGTCGGCCAGGCGGCCCACCTCGTGGACGGCGCCGATCAGCACCTCGACGGTGTCGTGGTCGCGCCCCGGCGTCCTGCGGTGCAGCAGGGCGAACGGGGGGCAGTCGTCGTCGAGCAGTCTGCCGATGGTCATGCGGGGTGTTCCTTCCGGGTGGGAGGAACGGCCGCGGTCCCCGGAGAAAAGGGAGAAGGCCGCCCCTCGGGCGGCCTTCGTGATCCGGTGCTGCGCGCGATCAGGAGGTGGGCCGCCGAAGAGCGGGCCACCACCAGTTCTGGATCTGCTGCGCGAACATGACGCCGACCCTAACGCATCCGCCCGCGTCCGCGGGGCGCATCCCGTGGGAGGGACGGCCCCGCAGGCGCGGGCGGAGTGCTGCGGGCGGGCGGCGGGGCCGCCTCCGGTCAGATCAGGTTGTTGTAGATCTGCCAGCCGCCGCCGACCGAGGACCGGGCGGCGAAGGGGGCGGCCGGGTTGCCGGTGCCCTTGTAGAACCAGAGCGCCCCGGACGGCTCACGGCCGATCATGTCGGGGAAGCCGTCCTTGTTCAGGTCGCCGGTGGCCACCAGCGCGTTGAACATGTTCCAGCCGCCGCCGACCCGGACGCGCTTGGCGTACGGCGCGGTCGCGTTGCCGGTGCCCTTGTAGAACCACAGGTAGCCGGCGGTGTCGCGGCCGACGGCGTCGGTCTTGCCGTCCTTGTCGAGGTCGCCGAGGGCGAGGAGCATGTTGTAGGTCTGCCAGCCGTCGCCGATCTTCACCCGGCGGGCGAAGGGGGCGGCCGGGTTGCCGGTGCCCTTGTAGTACCAGAGCGCCCCGGACGGCTCACGGCCGAGCATGTCGGCGAGAGAGTCGCCGTCGAGGTCCTGCGACCCGACGATCATGTTGAACATGTTCCAGCCGGGACCGACCGCGACCCGCGCCTTGAACGGCTGGTTCCTGTTGCCGCTGCCCTGGTAGTACCAGAGGTTGCCCGAGGCGTCCCGCGCCACCAGGTCGCCGGTGCCGTCGGCGCGCAGCGGACCGAAGTCGGTGATCGCGGTGAAGCCCTGCCAGCCGCCGCCGATCCGGTAGCGGGAGTAGAACGGCGTCGTCGCGCTGCCGGTGCCCTGGTACTGGTACAGCGAACCGGAGGCGTCGCGGGCGAGCGCGTTGAAGCGGGTGGTGCCGTTGTCCGGGGCTGCGGGCGCGGCCTCGGTCAGGTCGGTGGACTTCACCCAGGCGAGCCGGTGGTTGTAGCGGATCGGGACGTAGGTGTCCGTCTTGCCGACCACCCGCACCTGCGCGGAGCCGAAGAAGTCGTCGCCCACGACCGCGTCGCCGGCCTTGGCGTACGCCTGGCCGCTCGCGACCGTGTACTTGGACAGGTGCGCCGGGTTGTCCGTCGGCGCGGACTGGCCGGTGCCGGTGTAGGCCGACGCCTCCGGGAAGGTGCGGCCGTAGATCTTCGCCCCGGCCACGGGCTTGACCAGGGTCCCTCCGGTGACCGGAGCGGTGTACTGGCCGCCCGGGTTGCGGAACCACGCCTTCTTCCCGCCGTACCAGATCGCCGTCCAGTCGTTCTTGGCCTCGGCGACGACGTAGGTGCCGCCCGCGACGACCTTGTTGCCCCAGTTCGGTCCCTCGGACCAGAGGTAGGACGGGAAGTACGGGTCGGTGATCGTCGCCGACGAGGTGGACGCCGAGGAGTAGAGGTACAGGAAGTTCGACGGGCGCGCGGCGACCGGCTTGGACGCGCCGCCGTAGGTCAGCGTGGGCTGGTTCGCCGTGGTGAACGGCGGCACCACGCGGACGAGCTGGCCCGCCTTGAGCGGACCGCCCGCGCCGCCGGCGCCGGTGGGCGCGCCGAGCAGCGACATGTAGTGGTTCCAGTCCCAGTAGGGGCCGGCGTCCCAGTGCATCCCGGCGACCTTGTCGTCGAGCTGCCCGGGGACCTCGTCGTGGCCGACGATGTGCTCGCGGTCCAGCGGCACCCCGTACTTGGCCGCCAGGAACTTCACCAGCGCGGCCGAGGACTCGTACTGCGGCTCGGTGTACCAGCTGCCCGCCTTGATGGCGTAGCCCTCGTGCTCGATGCCGATGTCGTGCATGTTCGCGGTCCAGTTGCCCGCGTGCCAGGCGATGTTCTTGTTCTCGACCATCTGCGTGACCAGGCCGTCGGAGGCGCGGATCAGGTAGTGCGCGCTGCCCCGGGCCGTGGCGCTCTGGAAGGCGCTGATGGTGCCCGCGTAGCTGCCCTCGGTGTCGTGCACCACGATCCGGCGGACGTCGAAGCCGCCGGCCGCGGCGGAACGGTTCGCCAGGGTGTAGTTGCGCTGCCCGGTGCTCGGGACCTCGGCGGGGACGTAGTTGCAGTTCAGTCCGGCCGGGCACTCGGGCGTCGGCACGGCCGTGGTGCTCGCGGTCGTCGCCAGCGGCACCTTCGACGGCTTGACCGGGTTCACCGAGGGGTCGGCGGGCAGGGTGAGCTGCTCGCCGTCGGCGGTGAGCCGCTTCTCGCCGGTGCGGATCGAGTCGAAGACGCGCTTCGCGAAGAGGTCGGCGCCCTTCTTGTCGGGCGACTGGCTGTACCGGGCCACGGCCGCGTACCACTGGTCCGCGTCGTCGGGCAGATCGCCGGTGGCCTGCTTCTGGTACTCCGCGAGCAGGGCGGCGCCGGCGCGGATGCTCTCCCCGGCGTCCGTCTTCACGGACTCCTCGGAGCCGTCGATCAGCTTCGCGGCCTCGTCCAGGGTGTGCAGCCGGGGGTCGTCGGTGTCGACCGTCTCGTCGGGCAGCGCCTTCAGGGCCGCCTCGCGGTCGAAGGTCTTCTCGATCTCGGGGTTGCCGCTCGCGTTCAGGTGCGCCAGGCGCTCCTTGGCGTCGTGCTGCTCGACGTCCCCGGGCTCGACGTTGGTGAGCCCCATGACGTTGTACGCGCCCGTGACGCTGGGCTCGCCGTCGTGCGACTCCCAGCGGGTCTGCCGGTAGGAGACCGCCATCAGCACGCTCTGGGGCACGCCGAACTCGCGGGCCGCGTCGGCGAACTGCGACTGGAGCGTCTCGGCGCGGGCCGGTCCCTTGTCGTCGCCGATCCCGACGAGGCCGGGCGAGGCCACCGCGACGGTGCCGATGGTCGCGGTGGCGACGACAGCGGCCGCCGCACCGTAAAAGAGTCGTTTCTTCTTGCGATCTCTGCGGTGACCCTGACTCACGCCCACCCCTGGTCTGTGTTGTGTTGTGTTCGGTTTCGACAGCGCGCCGCAGGGTAACACCACTCGTTCGAGCGAATGACCTCGGGGGACATTCCGGACGGCCGTCTCAGTGACTGGTCAGTGGGCCGGACACTTCCCGCGACCCCGTAATGTTGACAGCGTGACCGTGAACGCTAAGACCACCGCTACCGGTGGCAACACCTGGCGACACCTGCCCGCGGCGCAGCAGCCCGAGTACCCCGATGCCGAGGCTCTGCGCGATGTGATCGCGGACCTCGAGTCGTATCCGCCGCTCGTCTTCGCGGGCGAGTGCGACCAGCTGCGCGCCCGGATGGGAGCCGTCGCCAAGGGCGAGGCGTTCCTTCTCCAGGGCGGCGACTGCGCCGAGGCCTTCGATGCGGTGTCCGCCGACCACATCCGCAACAAGCTGAAGACCCTGCTCCAGATGGGTGCCGTGCTCACGTACGCCGCCTCGGTGCCGGTGGTCAAGGTCGGCCGGATCGCCGGTCAGTACTCCAAGCCCCGCTCCAAGCCGACCGAGACCCGCGACGGCGTCACGCTGCCGACCTACCGCGGCGACTCCGTCAACGGCTTCGACTTCACCGAGGCCGCGCGCATCCCGGACCCGGAGCGCCTGAAGCGGATGTACAACGCCTCCGCCTCGACGCTCAACCTGGTGCGCGCCTTCACCACCGGCGGTTACGCCGACCTGCGCCAGGTGCACGCCTGGAACCAGGACTTCGTGAAGTCGTCCCCCTCGGGCCAGCGCTACGAGCAGCTCGCCCGCGAGATCGACAACGCGCTGAACTTCATGAAGGCGTGCGGCACCGACCCGGCGGAGTTCCGCACGGTCGAGTTCTTCGCCTCCCACGAGGCGCTGCTGCTGGACTACGAGTCGGCCCTCACCCGGGTCGACTCCCGCACGGGCCACCTGTACGACGTCTCGGGCCACATGGTCTGGATCGGCGAGCGCACCCGCCAGATGGACGGGGCGCACATCGAGTTCGCCTCCCGGATCCGCAACCCGATCGGCATCAAGCTCGGCCCGACGACGACGGTCGACGAGGCCCTGGGCTACGTCGACAAGCTGGACCCGGAGCGCGAGCCCGGCCGGCTGACGTTCATCGTGCGGATGGGCGCCGACAAGGTCCGCGACAAGCTCCCCGAGCTGGTGGAGAAGGTCACCGCCTCCGGTGCGACCGTGGCCTGGGTGACCGACCCGATGCACGGCAACACCTTCGAGGCGGCCTCCGGGCACAAGACCCGCCGCTTCGACGACGTGCTCGACGAGGTCAAGGGCTTCTTCGAGGTCCACAAGGGCCTCGGCACCCACCCGGGCGGCATCCACGTCGAGCTGACCGGTGACGACGTCACCGAGTGCGTGGGCGGCGGCGACGAGATCTTCGTCGACGATCTGCACCAGCGCTACGAGACGGCCTGCGACCCCCGGCTCAACCGGAGCCAGTCGCTGGACCTCGCCTTCCTGGTCGCCGAGATGTACCGCGACCAGTAACGACGACACCACGACGACGGGGCGCGGATCGCTGTGATCCGCGCCCCATCGTCGTACTCCGGGCTTTTGCGCGCTCGGCGCGGCGGGTAAGGTTAGGTTAGCCTCACCGAAACAGGGAGGGGCTGACCCTTCGATCCGGCGCCGCCCCGGGAGGTGAACCGCGTGTACGTCTGCTCGTGCTTCGGCATCACGGAGAAGCAGGTCAAGGAACACGCGGCGGCCGGGGCCTGCACGCCCCGCCAGATCGCGTCGGTCTCCAAGGCGGGCACCGACTGCGGATCGTGCGTACGCCGCATCCAGGGCCTGCTCGGCCGGGGCGCCTGCCCCCGCCGTGAGCTGCTGGACCAGGGCGAGGCCGCCGGCGTACTGGCCGCCGATCCCCTGGCGCCCCCGCTGCCGGCCGCCGCCGCACTCGACGAAGCGGCCTGAGACCGCTCCGTGCGCCGAGGCGCGCCGGGCCGGTGCCGTGCGGGTGCCGCCGCCCCGAAGGACGTCACGGCAAACGCCGCCGCCGGGAAGACCGCCGTCAGCTCTCCGGCTGCTCGATGAGCTGGGCGATGTAGAGCGGTTCCCCGAGCTTCTCGACGAGTTCGAGCTGGGTGTCGAGGTAGTCGATGTGGTGCTCCTCGTCCTCCAGGATCGACTCGAAGATGTTGGCCGAGGTGATGTCCCCCTTGGCCCGCATGACCTCGATGCCCCGCTTGAGGCGGTCGATCGCCTCGACCTCCACCTGCCGGTCGGCCTGGAACATCTCCGTGACGGTCTGGCCGACGCGGACGTGGAACAGGCGCTGGTAGTTGGGCAGGCCGTCGAGGAAGAGGATCCGGTCGGTGAGGACCTCGGCGTGCTTCATCTCGTCGAAGGACTCGGCCCGGGTGTACTTGGCGAGCTTGGTCCAGCCGAAGTTCTCCTGCATCTTCGCGTGCAGGAAGTACTGGTTGATCGCGGTCAATTCGGCGGTCAGCTGCTCGTTGAGGAACTCGATGACCTCGGGGTCGCCCTGCATCGCAGAGGCTCCTTCCGCACGTATGACTGGGCAGGTCCCGCATCCTTGCATCGCGGCCGGTGACCGTCCAGTAAGTGCCTCCTTAGTAGGAGTTGCCCGAATGGGTCCGAACCTGGTCATGACCACCCCTCGCGGTCTGTCACCATGGATGACATGGGTCAGCCGGAGAGCCGGGAATACCGAGCACCACAGGGGTCCGAGCTTCCGCCGGGGCAGCGGCTGCAGCGCGGCTGGCCGGTCACCCACTACGGCCCCGTACCCAAGTTCAAGCCGGACCGCTGGGAGTTCAGGGTCTTCGGGGCCACCGCCGACGGCGACAAGCACTGCTGGAACCACGAGGAGTTCTCCGCCCTCCCGTTCGCCACCGTCGTCGCCGATCTGCACTGCGTCACGAAGTTCAGCATGCTGGGGGCCGAATGGGGCGGTGTGGCCGCCCGGACGGTGGTCGCCCTCGCCCCGCCGGCGCCGGCCGTCTCGCACGTCATGGTGTGGGCCGAGTACGGCTTCAGCGCGAACCTGCGGCTGGACGACTTCGTCTCCGAGCGCACCATCTTCGCCACCCACAAGGACGGTGAACTGCTCACCGCCGAGCACGGGTTCCCGCTGCGGCTCGTGGTCCCGCAGCTCTACGCGTGGAAGGGCCCCAAGTGGGTCCGCGGCATCGAGTACATGACCGCCGACCGGCGCGGATTCTGGGAGGAGCGCGGCTACCACAACGTCGGCGACCCCTGGAAGGAGCAGCGCTACTCCTACCAGGAGGAACCGGGGGACGGCCCGGAGCTCTGAGGCCCCGGGCGGCTCAGTGGTACCGGTGGACCACCGCGTGCCCCTTGCCGCGGCCGATCAGCCACTTGTTCACCGGGGTGGTGATCAGGAAGGCGACGAAGAAGGCGAAGGCCAGCGCGCCCCAGAACAGCGCGTCGGACAGATGGGCGTCCATGGCGCCGGGGACCAGCAGCAGGACACCGTTGTCGACGATCTCCATCACGGTGATCGAGAGGGTGTCGGCGGCCAGCGCGACGCCGACGGCGGCCCTGAGGCCCAGCCCGGCGCGGGTGACCGCCCACAGGGTGAGCGAGTAGCCGAAGAAGAAGGCCAGCACGATCGCGAGGACCATCGTGGGGGCGTTGCCCCAGCCCAGCGCCGTGCCGATGATCATGCCGAGCACCTCGCCGATGGCGCAGCCGGTGAGGCAGTGCAGGGTGGCCCGGACCGCGGTGCCCCAGCCGGTGGTGGCGTGAGCGGTGTGGTGGCCGTGGTCTCCGTGGCCGGTGTGGTCCCCGTGGGCTCCGTGCCCCTCGTGCCGGGCCCGGCCGCCGGTCTCGTCGTGACCGGTGCCGTGGCCGGTGCGGTGGCCGGTGTGGTGGTGCGACCGGTCCGGTTCGTGCTCTCCGTGCTGCTGCATGGCTCTGCCCCCACGTCGGATGACGGTTCCTGTCGAACACAGGAACCGTATACCCCCCTGGGGTATTCCCTCAAGCGGGGACACGCGGGTCAGCGCAGCGCCTTCAGCCGCGCCACGTCCGCGGCGTGCCCCTCCTTCCCGCCGGGCGTCTCGATGATCAGCGGCACCCCCGCCGTCGCCGGATGGGCCAGCAGCGCGGCGAACGGCCGCTCGCCGATCGTCCCCGCCCCCACGTTCGCGTGACGGTCCTTGTGCGCACCCGCCACGTCCTTGGAGTCGTTGGCGTGGATCAGCTTCAGCCGTCCCTCCCCGACCGTGGCCACCAGCTCGTCCAGGGTGCGCGCCACCCCGTCCGGCGCCGCGAGGTCGTGGCCCGCCGCGTGGATGTGACAGGTGTCCAGGCAGACGCCGAGCTTCGGGTGGGAGTCCAGCGCCGCGAAGTACGGGCCGAAGTCCTCGGCCAGCGCGCAGAGCGACGACCCCTGGCCGGCCGTGGACTCCAGCAGCAGGAAGGGGTCGTCGTCGTGGGTCAGCTCGTCCAGCAGCGGCAGCATCCGCTCCCGCACCTGCGCGAGCGCCACCTCCCGGGTGCGGCCCCCGGTCGCCGAGCCGGTGTGCACCACCACGCCGAGGGCGCCTATCCGCCGGGCCCGGCGCAGCGAGTGCCGCAGCGACAGCACCGACTGCTCCACCGTGGCCTCGGTGTGCGAGCCGAAGTTGATCAGGTACGGCGCGTGCACCCAGGCGGACAGCCCCTCCTCGGCGCACCCGGCCAGGAACTTCTCGTCCTCGGCGGGACGCCCCGCGGGCAGCGCCCACCCCCGGGGATTGGCGACGAACACCTGGACCGCCTCGGCCGCCAGCTCCCGCGCGTAGGCGAGACCGGTCGTGGCGAGGCCGCCGGCCACGGGGACGTGGCCGCCGACGGGGTTGCGCATGAGTGACCAGGGCCTCTCGTTCGGATCTTGGCGGGCTCGCGTGCCCTGGAACGTACTCTCCCAGCTACCGCTGGGAGGGGCCCCCATGCCGCGTTGTCGTCGGTCGCCGACGCTCCGCGTGGACTCTCCCCCTGGCCTTCGGCCGGGAGGTGCCCCCATCCTCCGCCTTGCGATCGCACGCACCAGAACTCGCTCCCTGATCCGCCCTGATCCAAACGAAAGACCCTAGAGTCCCTTGATCTTGATGACGATCTCACTGCCCTCGGGGGCCCGGCCGCCGCCCGCGACGGACTGGCTCTCCACCGTGTCGCCGAGGAACGGGAACTTCTTCTCGGCCTTCACCGTGAACCCGGCCGCCTCCAGCGCGGCGGTGGCGTCGTCCACGCCGTCGCCCACCACGTCGGGGACGGCGACCAGCCGCGGGCCCTTGGAGAGCGTCAGCGTGATCGTGTCGCCGCCCGCGAGCCGGGTGCCCTCGGCCGCCGACTGCCGGGCGACCGTACCGGCCTCGCCCGGGGAGTGGACGCGCTCGTCGGCGATCACCACCTTCAGGCCGGCCCCCTCCAGCTCCTCGGTGGCGGCCTCGGCGCTGTCACCCGTCACATCGGGGACGTCGACCGGGGCGCCGCGGCTGACCACCAGGGCGACCGCGGTGTCCGGGCCGCGGCTGCTGCCCGCCTCCGGGTCCGTGCGGATCACCGACCCCTGCTGCACGGTCTCGTCGAACTCCCGGGACACCGCGCCCGGCGCGAGACCCGCCTTGCGCAGTTCGCGCCGGGCGTCGTCGAGCGGGCGGCCGGCCACGTCGGGGACCTCCACGATCCGGGGGCCGCGGGAGACGATCAGCGTCACCGAGCCGTTGCCGCGGATGCGCGCGTTGGTGCCCGGGTCGCTGTTGATCACCGATCCGCGCGGCACCGTCTCGCTGAAGTCGTGCCGGACCGAGCGCACGTCCAGCCCGGCGGCGTCCAGCCGGCCGCGGGCGTCGCTCTCGGTCTTGCCGATCAGCGCCGGCACCCGGGTGAACTGCCCGGAGTTGATGTACCAGACGCCCGTGCCGATCCCGAGCACGGCGACGACGGCGATCACCAGCGCCAGCGTCCCGCGCCGCTGCCCCAGCGCGCCGAGCCCGGGCAGGGTCCGGCGCGGCGGACGCGACGGCGGAGCGGCCGGCGGCGGGACGGTGAGCCGGGCGGTGTGCCGGACACCCGGCTCCTCCCGGGGCACGGCGCGCGGCAGCACGTCCGTCCGCTCGTCCTCGGGCCCGGCGGCCGGCCGGGCCTCCCCGGGGCCGTCCGCGGCGAGCGTGTGCGGCGGCGCCGCGTCGAGCTGCGCGTCGTCCATGGCCGCCCGCGCCTCGCGGGCCTGCGCCAGCAGCGCGACCGCGTCGTGCGGGCGGACCTCCGGATTGCGGGCGGTCGCGCTCGCCACCAGCTCGTCGAGCTCGACGGCCAGCCCGGGGAAGGCTGCGGAAGGGGCGGGGACGTCCTCGTTGAGATGCAGATAGAGCACCTGGGCCGGCGTGTCGCCGCCGTGCGGCTTGCCGCCGGTCAGCATCTCGTACAGCACCACGCCGCAGGCGTAGACGTCGGCGCGGGTGTCGGCCGTGCCGTACTCGATCTGCTCCGGGGCGAGGTAGGAGACCGTGCCGAGGACCGTGCCCGAGGTGTTCGTCACCGAGTCCACCGCGCGGACGAGGCCGAAGTCGGCGACCTTCACCCGGCCGTCGTCCCCGATCAGCACGTTCTCCGGCTTCATGTCCCGGTGCACGAACCCGGCCCGGTGGGCCGCGCCCAGCGCGGCGAGCACCGGCTCCAGGATGTCCAGCGCCGCCCGGGGCGGCAGCGCGCCGCGCTCGCGCAGGACGTCCCGCAGGGTGCAGCCCTCGACGTACTCCATGGCGAGGTAGACGTACGCGCCCTCGGCGCCCTGGTCGAAGACGCCCACCACATTGGGGTGCGCCAGCCGGGCGACGGACTTGGCCTCGCGGATGAAGCGCTCGACGAAGGTCGCGTCCGCGGCCAGCGCCGGGTGCATCACCTTCAGCGCGAGCACGCGGTCGAGGCGGGTGTCGACGGCCCGGTAGACCGTGGCCATCCCGCCGACGGCGATGCGCCCCTCGACGCGGTAGCGGCCGTCGAGCAGCATCCCGACGAGGGGGTCCTTGAGGGTCGTGTCCACGGGGAGAGTCTACGAGCCGGTACGGGAGCGGTGGACGGGCCGGTGAGGGCTGCGACGGAGCTGTGACAGGGGACTCTCCGCCCCGTGACCCCGTGACCCCGTGCCCCCGCGCCCCCGGGCGGGGTCACGGGCTCAGAACGCGGGGCGCTCCGGATCCAGGTCCGCCCGGCCCTCGTGCGGGGAGGACGCCTCGGCGAAGTGCCGCACCGGGATCCGGCCCGCCCGGCGCGCCAGCCGGCCCGCCTCGACCGCGTGCCGCATCGCCTCCGCCATCAGCACCGGCTCCTGCGCCCGGGTCACCGCCGACGCCAGCATCACCGCGTCGCACCCCAGCTCCATCGCCACCGTCGCGTCCGAGGCCGTCCCGGCGCCCGCGTCGAGGATCACCGGCACACCGGCCTGCTCCACGATCAGCCGGAAGTTGTGCGGATTGCGGATGCCGAGCCCGGAGCCGATCGGCGAGCCGAGCGGCATGACCGCCGCGCAGCCCACCTCCTCCAGCCTCCTGGCCAGCACCGGGTCGTCGTTGGTGTACGGAAGCACCGTGAAGCCGTCGTCGACCAGCGTCTCCGCGGCCTCCAGCAGCTCGACGCCGTCCGGCAGCAGGGTGCGCTCGTCGGCCACCACCTCCAGCTTGATCCAGTCGGTGCCGAGCGCCTCCCGCGCGAGCCGGGCGGTGAGCACCGCCTCGCCCGCGGTGAAGCAGCCCGCGGTGTTCGGCAGCACCCGGATGCCCAGCCGGTCCAGCACGGACAGCACCGAGCCGTGCACCGTCGGGTCGAGCCGGCGCATCGCCACGGTCGTCAGCTCCGTGCCGCTGGCGGCCAGCGAGCGCTCCAGCACGTCGAGGCTCGGCGCCCCGCCGGTGCCCATGATCAGACGCGAGGAGAAGGCCGTGCCGCCGATGGTGAGCAGATCGTCCGCCATGGCTCAGCCCCCCTGCACCGCGGTCAGGACCTCGACCCGGTCGCCCTCGCCGAGCCGGGTCGCGGCCCACTCGCCGCGGGGCACCACGCTCTCGTTGACGGCCGCCGCCACCCCGGAGGGCGCGGCGCTCAGCGCGGCCACGACCGCGTCCAGGGTGGTGCCGGCGGCGAGCTCCCGGGCTTCGCCGTTGACGGAGATGTTCATACGGGCTGTTCCTGTCGTACGGAGGGGATGCGCGGGGGGCCGCCGGCGAAGCGGCCCGGGCGGAACGGGCGTGCCTCGTCGGGCACCTCACCGTCGGCGAGCGCGGTGGCCATCACATCGCCCGTCACCGGGGTGAGCAGCACGCCGTTGCGGTAGTGGCCGGTCGCCAGCAGCAGGCCGGGCAGCGCGGTGAAGCCCAGCAGCGGCGCGTTGTCGGGGGACGCGGGCCGCAGGCCGGCGCGGGTCTCGGTGAGCGGCAGCTCGGTGATGCCGGGCACCAGTTCATGGGCGTCGCGCAGGAGTTCGTACACCCCGCCGGCGGTGACCGAGGTGTCCCAGCCGAGCTCCTCGCTGGTCGCGCCGATCACCAGCTCGCCCGACTCCCGGGGCACCAGGTACACCTGGCTGCCGCGCACCACGGCGCGGACGGTGCGCGAGAGGAACGGCGCGAAGGCGGGCGGCACGGTCAGCCGCAGCACCTGGCCCTTGACGGGGCGCACCGGCGGCAGCACCTCGTCGGGCACCCCGTCGAGCCGGCCGCTCATGCTGCCGCCCGCCAGGACCACCTGCTCCGCCGCCAGGCGGGTGCCGTCCGCCAGCACCGCGCCGGTGGCCCGGTCGTGCTCCACGGTGAGCCGCCGCGCCCAGTGGCGCCTCAGCACGACGCCCGCCCGCTCGCAGGCCGTGACCAGCGCCGCGGCGAGCAGCCGCGGGTCCACCTGGTGGTCCCCGTCGACCCGCAGCCCGCCGCGCACACCCGGCGCGAGCATCGGTTCGAGCCGGCGGCACTCACGGCCGCTGAGCCAGGTGGACTCCAGCCCCGACCGGGTCTGCAGCGCGTGCAGTTCGCGCAGATGCGCCCGGTCGTCCGCGTCGAGGGCCACCGCGAGCGTGCCGCACGCCCGGTAGCCGACGCCCCGGCCGCTCGCCTCCTCCAGCTCCGCGGCGAAGTCCGGGTAGCGGCGCGCCGATTCGAGGTTGAGCGCGAGCAGCGTCTGCTCGCCGTAGTGGAGTTCGGTGACGGCGGCCAGCATGCCGGCGGCGACCCGCGCGGCCCCGCCGCCCGGACCCGGGTCGGCCACATGGACCGTGAGCCCCCGCCGCGCCGCGCGCCAGGCCGTCACGAGGCCGATGATGCCGCCCCCCACGACCAGGACGTCCGGCTGGTTCGCTGTACGGGACATGGGCGTCCAACCCCTCCCTTCGCCGGCATGACCCGGATCAGGTTCGTACGGTCGGAGGCCGCCCCAGCCTCCCTCTCAGCCCGGTGCGTCCGGGCTCCCGCGAGTGTCTTACGGTGGCCACCCTAAACCCCCGGCACACGGCTCGGTAAGGGAGCCGCCCGCTGCCGCGGGGCACGTACGGCACAGGAGGCCCCCCGTGGTGAGATCGCTCGACGGCCTGGTGATGGCACCGGTCGAGGACCAGTCGCCGGGCCAGGTCGGCACCCGCACCCGCTTCACGTACCACGAGCGGGACGGCCGGATCTGGGCCGGGTACGCGGGCGGCGACATCGTCCACGGGCATCTCGTCGGCACCCGCGAGGGCGACCGTCTCGACTTCCGCTACGTGCAGTTGAAGACCGACGGCACCACCTCCGGCGGGCACTGCGTCTCCGCCGTCGTGGCGCTGCCCGACGGCCGTGTGCGGCTGGAGGAGACCTGGGAGTGGGAGTCGCAGCCGGGCAGCGGCACCAGCGTCGTCGAGCAGACGGCCTCCTGACGTTCCGCCGGCCGTAGCCGGTCGCCCTCCCGTCCCGTCGCCCTCCCGTCCGGTCGTCCCGTCGGTCCGCCCACGGCGCCCGCCGGAGATTGCGGGACAGCCCTTAGGGTGGCCCGGTGGACGAGCGAATCGGCGGGACCTCGGAACGCGACGGCCGGACGGTGGTCGTGGTCGGCGCCGGCATGGCCGGGGTGCAGACGGCGGTCGCCCTGCGGGAGGCGGGCTTCACCGGACAGGTCACCCTGATCGGCGCCGAGCCGCACCAGCCGTACGACCGGCCGCCCCTCTCCAAGGCCGTCCTGCTCGGCACCGCGGAGGGCTCCGCCTTCGACATCGACTTCGACGACCTCGGCGTCGGCCTGCGCCTCGGCTGCGAGGTCACCGGTGTCCGCCCGGCCGACCACGAGGTGGACACCGAGGCCGGCCCCGTCCCGTACGACGTGCTGGTCCTCGCCACCGGCGCGGAGCCCGTCGACCTGCCCGGCGCCGAGGGGGTGCCCGGGGTGCACCTGCTGCGCACCCTCGACGACGCCGCCCGGCTGCGGCCCGTGCTGGAGAGGCGGCACGACATCGTGGTGGTCGGCGCCGGCTGGATCGGCGCCGAGTTCGCGACCGCCGCCCGGGAGGCCGGCTGCGCGGTCACCGTCGTCGAGGCCGCCGGACGGCCGCTGGCCGGCGCGCTGCCCGCCGAGGTCGTCGCGCCGATGACCCGCTGGTACGCCGAGGCCGGGGTGACCCTGCTCACCGGCGAGCGGGTGGCCGCGGTGACCGGGGAATCGGTCGTGCTGGCATCCGGGCGCACCCTCGCGGCCGACGCCGTCGTCGTCGGCATCGGAGCCCGTCCGGCGACCTCGGCGCTGGCGGGCAGCGGCATCGAGGTGGGGCCGGACGGCGCGGTCGTCGCCGACGACCGGCTGCGGACCTCCGCCCCCGGCGTCTACGCGGTGGGCGACTGCGCCTCCTACCCGTCCGCCCGCTACGGCCGGCGGCTGCTGGTGCACCACTGGGACAACGCCCTCCAGGGGCCCCGGACGGTCGCGGCGGACATCACCGGCGGCCCGGAGGGGGCCGCGGCGTACGACCCGGTGCCCTACTTCTGGTCCGAGCAGTTCGGCCGGTTCGTGCAGTACGCGGGCCACCACCAGGCCGCCGGGACCCCGCTGTGGCGAGGCGACCCCGACGCGGACGACGGCTGGTCGGTCCTGTGGCTGCGCGACGGCGCCCTGGCCGCCCTGCTCACCGTCGACCGGCCGCGGGACCTGGCCCAGGGCCGCAGGCTCCTCGCCTCGGGCGTCCGGCTGGACCCGGACCGCGCGGCCGACCCCTCGGTGCCGCTCAAGGCCGCCGCGCTCTGAGGCCGCTCACGGCCGCCGTTGCCCGGGGGCGGCCCGGCGGCGTGCGGGGAGGCGGGCGCGGGCCGGGCGACCGGGACCGGCGGATCAAGAGCCCGCTCGGAGGACGTCGGGTACCGACTGTCCGTCCAGGATGGCAGGCTTGTTCCCGTGACCGAGATTGACGCAAAAACCGATGCTCTCGTCCCCGCCTGGCTCCACCTGCCGGACATCGCGGACATGCTCGATGTCGAGGTGACGCGCGTGCGGCAGCTCGTCAAGGAGGGCCAGCTCATCGCCGTCCGCCGCGGTGAGAACCGGACCCTCCAGGTGCCCGCCGCCTTCATCGACGGCAACAAGGTGGTCAAGGGCCTCGCCGGCACCCTGACCCTGCTGCGGGACGACGGCTTCTCCGACGAAGAGATGCTGGAGTGGCTGTTCACCCCCGACCCGAGCCTGCCGGGCACCCCCGCGCAGGCCCTCGGGGAGAATCGCGGCACGGAGGTGAAGCGGCGGGCGCAGGCGCTCGCCGTCTGACACCTGCCGCAGCCCAGTTCGTCCAGCACCACCGGCACGCGGGTGCGGACCGGCCTCCCGGCCCGTCCGCACCCGTGCGCCGTCCGCCGCACCACTTCGGGGGGAAGCACCCATGTCCGTGTCCCAGCAGCTCGCCGACGCCCGGCTCTACCTGTGCACCGACGCCCGCAGGCGCCAGGGCGACCTGCCGGAGTTCCTCGACGCCGTGCTGGCCGGCGGGGTCGACGTCGTCCAGCTCCGCGACAAGGGCATGGAGGCGGGGGAGGAGCTGGAGCACCTCCGGGTCCTCGCCGACGCCTGCCGCCGCCACGGCCGCCTCCTCGCGGTGAACGACCGGGCCGACGTGGCCCACGCGATCGGCTCCGACGTCCTCCATCTGGGCCAGGGCGACCTCCCCGTGCCCGCCGCCCGCGCCATCCTCGGCGACGGTGTGCTGATCGGCCGCTCCACCCACGCCGAGGCCGAGGTGGACCGGGCCGCCGCCGAGCCCGGCGTCGACTACTTCTGCACCGGCCCCTGCTGGCCCACCCCCACCAAGCCCGGCCGCCACGCCCCGGGCCTCGGCCTGGTCCGGTACGCGGCCTCGCTCGGCACCGCCCGGCCCTGGTTCGCGATCGGCGGGATCGACGCGGGCAACCTCGACGAGGTGCTCGACGCGGGGGCCCGCCGGGTCGTCGTCGTGCGGGCGATCACCGAGGCGGACGACCCGGGGGCGGCGAGCGCGGAGCTGGCGAAGCGGATCCGGGCCCGGCTCTGACGACAGGGCCCGCCGCTGCCCGAGGACGGCGGGCCCGCTTCCGGAAAGCGCTCCCGGCGCCCCGGCGGGTGTCTCACGAGTGTCCAAGGGGTGGACGGGAGACCGGCAAACAGTGACAAAAAACCCCGATCCGGTTGGGTGACCCGCGCGGGGTGGCTAACCTGCCGTTATGGCCCTCGGCACTGCTTCCACCAGGACGGATCGCGCGCGCACCGTGCGCGACATGCTCGCCACCGGCGAGACCACGTATTCCTTCGAGTTCTACTCGCCCAAGAGCGACAAGGGCGAGCGGAACCTGTGGAACGCGCTGCGCAGGGTCGAGGCGGTCGGTCCCGACTTCGTCTCCGTGACCTACGGGGCCGGCGGCTCCACCCGCGCCGGCACGGTGAAGGCCACCCAGAAGATCGCCTCGGACTCCACCCTCACCCCGGTCGCCCACCTCACCGCCGTCGGCCACTCGGTGGCCGAACTGCGGAACATGATCGGCCAGTATGCGGACGCCGGCATCAGGAACATCCTCGCCGTGCGCGGAGACCCGCCGGGCGACCCGATGGCCGACTGGGTGAAGCACCCCGAGGGCGTCACCTACGCCGCCGAACTGGTCGAACTCATCAAGGACGCGGGCGACTTCTGCGTCGGGGTGGCCGCGTTCCCCGAGATGCACCCGCGGTCGGAGGACTGGGACACGGACATCCGGCACTTCGTGGACAAGTGCCGCGCGGGCGCGGACTACGCGATCACGCAGATGTTCTTCAGCCCGGACAACTATCTGCGGCTGCGTGACCGAGTCGTCGCCGCGGGCTGCGAGACGCCGATCCTCCCCGAGATCATGCCCCTGACCAGCGTCCGGCAGCTCGAACGCTTCCCCCAGCTCAGCAACGCGCAGATCCCCGGCGACCTGAAAGACAGGATCCTCGCGGTCAAGGACGACGCGGCCGCTGTACGCTCCATTGGCATCGAGTTCGCGACGGAGTTCTGCGCGAGGCTGCTTGCCGAGGGTGTCCCGGGGCTGCACTTCATCACGCTCAACAACTCCACCGCGACGCTCGAGATCTACGAGAATCTCGGACTGCACGAGCAGTTGTGACCGGCCGACTCCGCCCCGACCCGGGGCGGCGGCCGCTGGAGAGGGGCGGACATGGGCTGGACGGTCCTCTACATCGCGTTCGGCATCGTCGCGCTGTGGCTGCTGGGTGAGGTGCTCCTGCAGTACAAGGCGCGGCTGCGCTGGCGATTGCTCGCCTTCGGCGGCTTCCTCTGCGTCGTCATAGGCGTGCTGCTGCCGTCGGTGCTCGTGATCGCGCTCGGCGCCGCCGCCTTCGCGGTCGGGCAGACGTACGTGACGCTGTCCTTCCGCCGCGGCTTCTCCACGGGCTGGGCGATCGGCGGCAAGCCCGGCGCGAGCAGGCGCCGCAGGTCCGGCGGCGGACCGCAGGCCGAGCGCGAACCGACGCTGGAGGTCTCCGACCTCTCCTACGAGCAGGGCCCCGACGAGGGCCGCCCCGCCGCCGGCGCCCCCGAGGCCCCCGAGGTCTACGAGCCGGAGCCGATGCCCGACGACACGGGCCAGTACGGCGTCTACTCGCCCCAGGCGTACGGCCAGGACGGCGGCCACCGGCAGGGCGACCCCGGCCAGGACGCCGGCCACGGGCAGGACGGCGGCCACGCCTACGCGGCGGGGGCCGCGGGATACGGCGCGTACGACGCCTACGGCGACTACGGGCAGCAGCAGGAGGGCTATCCGTCCGCCCCGGCGGCCTCCTACGACTACGGCACCGGGCAGCAGCAGTACCCGGCCTACGACGACCCCTACGCGCAGGGCGGTCAGCAGCAGTACGCGGCCCAGGCCGGCTACTACGACGCCGGGTCCTACGCGGACCCGTACGCGCAGCACCCCACCGACACCCCGCCCGGCGGCGTGTGGGTGCCGCAGCAGCGCGACAACGGCCAGGGCGTCCCGCCGATGCCGCAGGGGCAGCCGTCCCCGTACGGCTACGACAACGGCTACGACGAGCAGCAGCAGTACCGCTACTGACCGGCCGCCGGCAAAACGCACCGGGCGCGCCGCCCGTGGCGGCGGCCGCTCACTGCGAGCCGCGGAAGCCGGACCCCTCGACGATCAGACCGGACACCAGCGCGCCGGACATGCCCGCGTGCGCCAGCCCGCCGCCCGGGTGGGCCCAGCCGCCGGCGAAGTACAGCCCGGGCAGCGGCGAGGTGTTGGCGGCCGGCAGCAGCGCGCCCGCGGCGCCGGCCAGGGCGGGCGGCGGCACCGCCGGCGACCCGGTCGCGGCGGCGACGTCGTCCGGGGTGCGCACCTCGCGCCACAGGATCCTGCCCCGCAGCCCCGGGACGGCCCGCTCCGCGGCCGCCACCATCAGATCCGCCACCCCGTCGCCGGCCTCGGCCCAGGACGTCCCCGCGGCGGGCACGGCGGGCACCGTCGCCGTCAGGGTGACGGCCTCATGGGCGTCGTCCGGGCGCAGCAGCGGATCGTCGGGGCGCAGCACCGTCACGGTGGGCCGCCGCGCGACCCGCCCGGCCGTCACGGCGTCCCACTCCCCGGCGGTGCCGTCGGCGTGCACCACCGTCCGGTGCGCGGTGTCCCCGGGGCGCGGGCCGCGCAGCGCGAGCAGCACCGTCACCCGGCCCGTCCGCACCCGCGACTGCCAGTGCGGCCACTCGTCCTGCCGCTCCCATCCGACGATCTGCTCCTCGTACAGCGAGGGGACGGGGGCGCCGGAGACCACCGCGTCCGCCTCCACGGCGCCCCCGGCGGTCGTGAGGCCGACCGCACGGCCGTCGCGCGTCTCGACGCCGGTCACCGCGCAGTCGAAGACGAAGCGCACCCCGCGCGCCAGGCACCGCGCGTGCACCGCGTCGGCGAGCGCCCGGATGCCGCCGGCCACGTACCAGGAGCCGAACGTCTGCTCCATGTAGGGCAGGACGGCGGCCGACGCGGGCGCGGTGCGCGGATCGAGTCCGTACACCGTGGCGTACGAGGCGAGCAGCGCGGCCAGGCGCGGATCGCCCAGCTCGCGCTCGCCGGCCTCGCCGAGCGTGCGCGCGCCGCGCCGCAACAGGCCCCGGCGCAGGGCCGGATAGGGGTCCTCGTGGGACGGGGAGCCGGTGGCGGGCTGCGGTTCCTCCAGCAGCGGCCGCCGCGAGCGCTCCCACGCCACACGCGCCCGGCCGAGGAACTCGCCCCAGCGCTCGCCCGATCCGGCGCCCAGGGCGGCGTCCAGGGCCGAGACGACCCCGCCGCGGGAGGCGTTGGGCAGGCTCACGGCGGTGCCGTCGGCGAAGACGTGCCGGCTCGACGGGTCCACCTGGGTCAGGGTGACGCTGCGCTCCAGCGGCTCCTTGCCCGTCTTGACGAAGAAGTCGCGCCAGACGGCCGGGAGATGGAGCAGCCCGGGGCCGGTGTCGAAGCCGAAGCCCTCGCGGGAGAATCCGCCCACCGAGCCGCCGTGGGACGCCGTGCGCTCGTACACCGTCACCCGGTGGCCCGCGGTGGCCAGCCGGGCGGCCGTCGCCATCGCGCCCATTCCCGCGCCGATCACCGCAATCCGTGCCATGCCCCGACCCTATCGACCGGGCCCCGCGCTCAGAGCCCCGGCCCGTGCCGGGCGCCCTCGCCGGCCAGGCGCCGCTCCTCCCGGCGCTGCGCCCGCCGCCGCAGGAAGCGCCGGATCCTGGACGCCAGGAAGACCACGGTCACGATGCCGGCCAGCAGCAGGCAGGCGGCGACCACCGCCGCGGCCACGGGATGGAATATCGCGAAGGTGACGATCCCCGCGACGCCCAGGTCCTCGGCGAGGCTCACGCCGATGTTGCTGAACGGCTCGGGGGAGGTGTTGACCGCCATCCTGGTGCCGGCCTTCACCAGATGGCTCATCAGCGCGGTGGAACCGCCCAGCACCCCGGCGGCGACCTCGGGCAGCGAGCCGCTCTCCCCGGCGATCAGGGCGGCCACGACGGCGCCGGCGAGCGGGCGGACGACCGTGTGGACGGAGTCCCACAGCGAGTCGACGTAGGGGATCTTGTCCGCCACCGCCTCGCAGAGGAACAGCACACCGGCGGCGATCAGCACGTCGGTGCGCTGGAGCGCGGCGGGCACCTCGTCGCTGACGCCGGTCACGCCGAAGAGGCCGAGGAGCAGGACCACCGCGTAGGCGTTGATCCCGCTGGCCCAGGCACTGGTGAAGGCGAGGGGGAGTACGGACACGGACGCGATCGTAACCAGTGCGGCCGCGCCGCGGGTGAGGACCGGGACAGCCGCCTGAGTATCCGTACCCAGCCCCCGGATGAGTAGGGGTGCGGATGGGCCACGACCTGCGGGGACGGAAGAGTAGGGGGCACGGCAGGGGCGCGGCTCCGCACCGGCGGCACGGGGCGCCGGAGCGAGGCGCACCCCGGCCGTGACGGGGAGAACGGCCGGAGAGCCCGCGACCACGGGGGAACGACGGGGGAACCGGGCTCTTCGGACCAGGGGGACAACGGGGGACAACGGGGTGCGCGCAGGGGCCCGGACCGGTCGGTGACCGGTCCGGGCCCCTGCGTCGTCCCGGCCCCGCGCCCGGGGGCGGCGTCAGTCGCGGCGGCCGCTCACCCGGCCGTGCAGCAGCAGCGAGAGCGCCCCGTGCACATCGTCCAGCGACCGTTCCCGCTGGAACGCCTGCCAGTCCAGGGCGGCCACCAGCACCATGCCGACCAGCGCGGCGGCGGTGAGCGGGATGTCGATCTCCTCGCTCAGCTCGCCCGACTCCACGCCCTCGCGCAGCACCGCCTCCACGACGGCGACGGCCTCCTGCCGGACCACCAGCAGCGTCGACTGCCAGGCCCGGTTGGTGCGCCACAGCTCCGCGACGTAGAGCTGGGTGAACGCCGGATAGCGGTCGATGAACACCAGGCCCGCGCGGATCATCCCGTCCAGCGCCTCGACCGTGGTGCCGCCGCGCTCCGACGCCTCGTCCGCGGCCTGCCGCAGGGACGCCGTCAGCAGGCCGACGCCGTGGCGGAGCAACTCCTCGAACAGCTCGGTCTTGCTCTTGAAGTTGTAGTAGACCGTGCCCTTGGCGACCCCGGCCCGCTCGGCGATCTCGTCCACCGTGGTGGCGGAGAACCCCTGCTCGGCGATGAGGGTCACCGCGGCCTCGTAGAGCTTGGCGCGGGTCGCCCGGCGTCTGGTGCTGCTGCTGTCCATGAGGTCGATTCTCACAGGTCGCAGCGCGCTCACAGGCTCAGCTCCGGGTGGAGCCGGTCCAGTGTCCACACCTGCCGGCGGCGGGCCGACAGGGCCGTCAGCGCGAGGGCCGCCGCGGTGAAGGCGGCCAGCACCGCCACCGCCTGCCAGACCGGGCCGAGCCCGCCGCCCGTGATCAGCCTGCGCAGCGCCTCCACCACGTAGCTCATCGGCAGGAACGGGTGGATCGCCTGGAAGAACGCGGGGCTCGTCTGCACGGGGTAGGTGCCGCCCGCGGAGGTGAGCTGGAGCATCAGCACGGCGAGCACCAGGATCCGCCCGGCCGCGCCGAAGCGGGCGTTGAGCCACTGCACGATCGCGGTGAAGCAGCAGGTGACCAGTGCCAGGAAGGCGACGGTGCCGGCCGCCCGCGCGGCCCGCAGGCCCAGCCCCCAGTGGAGCACCGCCATCAGCGCGGCGACCTGGAGCACGCCGACCGCCGCCACCGGCAGCCAGCCGGCCAGCGCGATCCGCCAGGCCGAGGCGCCCGCCGCGAGGGCCCGCCGGTTGAGCGGCGCGATGATCATGTAGGCGACCATCGCGCCCACCCACAGGGAGAGCGGGATGAAGTACGGGGCGAAGCCGGTGCCGTAGTTGGGGGCCTCGTGCAGGGAATCGGCCGCGAGCCGGACCGGATCGGCCATCACCTCGGTGCGGCGGTCGCGGTCGTCCTCGTCGTAGTCGGGGATCTTCCCGACGCCCGCGTTGAGGCCGCCGGCCAGCTCCTCGGAGCCGCCGGACAGCCGGAAGAGGCCGCCGTTCAGATCGCCCGCGCCCTTCTTCAGCCGGCCCACCCCGCCGTCCAGGTCCGCGGAGCCGGTGCGCGCGGTGGTGAGTCCGGTGTGCAGGGTGTCGGCGCCGCCGGCCACCTTGAGGGCACCCGCGTTGAGTTCGTTGATCTTCCCGACCGCGTACTCCAGGTCCTCGTCCAGCCGGGGCGCCCGCTCGGCGAGCAGACCGGCCTGCTTCTCCAGCGTCCGCAGGTGGCCGTCGAGAGTCTTCAGATCGCCCTTGCTCGTGGACACGAGGGCGTTGACGTCGTCGGCGACGGCCGCGACATCGGCCGCCGTGACCTCGGCGCGCTCCAGCGCGGGGCAGAACGACGGGTCCGGCAGCACGTTCTCCTCGCACCTGGTCCGGTACATCGCGCTCAGCTCGTCCGCCGACTTGTGGGCGAGCGCCGCGCTGCCCGGGGCGGTCTTCACCAGGATGCCGAGGTTGTGGCGCACGGCCCGCGAGGAGTCGGCCACCAGCCGCGCGGTGTCGCCGATCCTCTTCCCGTTGTCCTCGAGATACGGGCGGACGTCCTCGGCGACGCCGTTGACCCTGTCCGCGAGCTGCTGGGTGCCGGCCGCGACCTGCCGGGAGCCGGTCTCCAGCTCGGCGGCGCCCTTGTCGAGGCGCTTGAGGCCGCCGGCCAGCTTCCCGCTGCCGGCCTTGGCGTCCTTCAGCCCGTCCGCGAGGTCCTGCGAGCCCTTCTTCGCCCTGCCGACGCCGTCCTTCAGCTCGTCGGCGCCCTTCGCGGCCTCGGCGGTGGCGTCGTGGATGTCGGAGAACGAGATGAAGATGCGGTCCAGGAATCCGCGCGAGGCGTTCGTGGACGCCGCCGTGCGCACCTCGGAGAACACCGTCCGCGATATCTGGCCGACGATGTAGTTGTTCGCGTCGTTCGTCCGCACCCGGAGCGCGCCCGTCTCCGGGCTGTCGCCCGAACTGGAGGCGATACGGCGGCTGAAGTCCTCCGGCATGGTCAGCGAGAGGTAGTACGTGCCGTCCTCCACGCCCCTTTGCGCCTCTGCGGCGCCGACCTCGTGCCACTCGAAGACCTCGCTGTCGCGCAGGCCCTCGGTGATCTCGTCGCCCGCGTGGACCGTGCGGCCCGCGGCACTCGCCCCGCGGTCGTCGTTGACGAGGGCGACGGGGATCCGGTCGAGCCTGCCGTACGGGTCCCAGAACGACCACAGGTACAGCGCTCCGTAGAGCAGCGGCAGCAGCAGCACCGCCACCAGCGCCGCGCGCGGCAGCTTCCCCCTGCCGAACCGCTTCAGCTCAAGCGCGGCCAGTTTCGGCGAGCGCATCGGCCGCCCCCTCCTCGGTCGTGTCCTGCTCGGTGGTGGCGGTGGCGGGAGCCGCGTCGGTGCCGGGGGCGTCGCCGGTGGTGGCGGGGGTCGCCTCGGGGCCGCGGGCGGCCGCGGAGGCGGTGTCGTCGCCGGGGCCTGTTCCGGTGTCCGGTGCGGTCTCCGGTCCGGTGTCCGCTCCGGTGTCCGTTCCGGGGCCGTCGGCGGCCGGGGCCGCCGTCCCGGTGCCGGCGGGCCCCCCGTCCCCGCCGGCACCGGGGGTCTTCGCCGCGGGCGTGCCGGTGGTGCGGACCACCGTCGCGACGCCCTCGGGAGCCTGGCTGCACACGGCCAGCACCGTGGTCCCGGAGGCGGCGAGGCCGCTCAGCAGCTCCCACGCCTCGGCGCGCTCCGCGTCGGAGAGCTTGAGGTCCGTGTCGTCGACCGCCAGCAGCCGCGGCCGGCCGACGAGGGCCAGGGCGACGGAGAGCCGGAGCGCCTCCAGGCGCTCCAGGTCGCGCACCGCCGTGCGGCCCTGCTTCGGGAGGGTCTCCAGGTCGAGGCCGGCCGCCGCCAGCGCCTCGTCGAGCCGCGCCCGGGCCTCGGCCCGGGTCGCCCGCGGATGGAGCAGCGCGCGGAACGGACCGCCGAAGCGCCGCTGGAGCAGGGCGCGTTCCCGCAGGTGCTCGGCGACGGTCAGCGCCGGGTCGAGGTCGCTGACGCCCGGCACGGGACCGAGCGCGCTGATCCGCCGGACCGCCGCCATCCTGCGCGGCAGCGCCAGGCCGGCCACCTCGGCGCGGCCCTCGGACGGCCGCATCCGGCCGGTGAGGGCCAGCAGCAGACAGGTGCGCCCGGAGCCCGACGGGCCCTCGACCGCCACCAGCGTGCCCGCCGGGACGTCGAGGTCCACCGAGCGGAACGCCCATCCCCGGGGCCCCTTGAGGCCCAGCCCCTCGGCCGTGACGGCCGCTCCACGGGCGTTCTCCACGGCGCCCACCCCCTGTTTCCCCACCACTGCTTCCCCGCGGCACTCGTTTCTGCACTGACTGGTCAGTACAGAAACTACCCCTGAGTAGCCTCCGGGGGCAAAGCGGGGTCCGGCCGCACGGCGGAAACGCGCCGTGCGGCCGGACGGGACCGCTCAGCCGCCCCGCTGCCGCCTCTCGTCGTCGCGCCGGGCCTCAGCTCTCGTCGTCGCGCCGGGCCTCAGCTCTCGTCGTCGCGCCGGGCCTCAGCTCTCGTCGTCCCGCCGGGCCTCGGTTCCGCTGACGTCGGTCCTGCTCACGTCGGTGCCGCGGGCTTCGGTGCTGCGCACCTCCGCGCCCCGCACCTCCGCGCCCCGCACCTCCGCGCCCGCCGCGTCGGCGTCCCGCAGGTCCGCGTCCCGCAGGCCGGCCTCCCGGAATCCGGCGCCCTCCGCGTCGGCCGCCCGCCCGTAGGACGCGCGCCGCTCGTGCCGGTCCGGTCCCCCCGGGGACCGGACCGCCCCGGCCCCGGACTCGCCTTCCGCCCCGGCGGGGGGCTCCGCGCCGGAACCGTCCGCGACGGAGTCGCCGGCCTCGTACCCCGGCTCGTACCCGGTCCGGCCGTACGCCTCCGGGCGGGGCTCGATCTGGGCGACCACCTCGGCCAGCCGGGAGCACAGCCGCTTGATCTCCTGATGCGTCTCGTCGCGTTCGGTGACCACGGCCGCGAGCAGCAGGGCCGTGAGCGCGGCGGTCCCGTTGAACGCCTGGAGCGTCACCATGTTCGAGAACAGGTCGTGGCCGGCGAACGGCCCGCTCCCGCCCGCGGCGGCCAGGATGGCCAGCGTCGAGACCGCCAGCGTGCAGGTCGCGGCGCCGGGCTGCCGGAAGCGGTATGCCGCCCAGATCAGGAACGGGAAGACCAGGAACAGCAGCGAGGCGTTCGAGGTGCGGGTCGCCAGATGGGTCACGAGGACCGTGCCCGCCGCCAGGGCGGCCGCCTCCGCCCAGCGCGGCCACCCCGCCCCGACGGGCCGCCGCACCCTGCGCAGCATCAGCAGGAACGGGGTCACCACCAGCACGCCCATCGCGTCGCCGGTCCACCACACGGACCAGGTGGGCCAGAAGTCGCTGCCGTCGATCGCCCCCGAGACCAGCAGCACCGCCGAGCCGACCGTCGCGCTGACCAGCATCCCACCGAGGGCGCCGAGGAAGACCAGGGCGGGCACGTCCCGCAGCCGGTCCAGCTCCGTCCGGAACCCGGCCCGCCGCAGCAGCAGGTACGCGCAGACCGGGGCGAGCGTGTTGCCCGCGACGATCAGCAGCACCGCGGGTATCGAGGGGCCGAGCGACACGTTGGCGAGGAACGCGCCCAGGGCGATCCCGGGCCACACCCGCGGGCCCACCGCGAGCAGTCCGGCCACGGCCACCCCGGTGGGCGGCCACAGCGGGGTGACCTGGCCGCGCACGAGCTGCTGCTGGAGGCCCAGTTCGGCCGCCCCGTAGTAGAGCGCCGCCATCGCCGCGATCCGCAGCAGCACGAGTCCGGCCTCGCGGGACGTCAGGGCGCGCACGGCACCGGAGGCCGCACGGCGCCGGACCGCCGCGGGCCGCCGACGGGGGAGCTCAGGGCGCGGAGGCATCGGCATCCGGCCCGTCGTAGCGCACCACCAGCACGGCCGCGTCGTCACGGTGCCCCGTCAGGTCGGCCACCCGCACCACGGCCGACGCCAGCACACCGGGGTCGGCCTGCCGCCCCGCCTCCACCAGCCGCACCACCTCCGCGAGCCCGGCCTCGATCGGGTACCGGGGGCCCTCCACCACCCCGTCCGTGAGCAGGACCAGGACCCCGCCCTCGTTCAGCCGCCTGCGGGTCACCGGATAGGTCTCGCCCGGCATGATCCCGAGCGGCGCGCCCCCGAGATCGAGCGCCACCCCCGTACGGCCGCTCGCCGTCGCCCACACCATCGGCACGTGTCCGGCGCGCGACACCGTCAGATCCCGGCTGACCGGGTCGAACCGCAGGAAGCAGCAGGTTGCGAAGAGGCCGCAGCCCATCGAGATCAGCAGGTCGTTGGCGCGGGCCAGCACCTCCCGGGTGTCGGCCGTCGTCCCGGCGACCGCCCGGAGACTGGTGCGGACCTGGCCCATGAACGCGATCGCCTCGACGTCGTGGCCCTGGACGTCCCCGATCGCGAGCGCCAGCGACCCGTCCGCCATCACGAAGGCGTCGTACCAGTCCCCGCCCACGTCCAGCCCGTCCCGCGCCGGGGTGTAGCGGGCGGCGATGCGCAGTCCCGGCAGCTCCGGCAGCCCGGGCGGCAGCATGTGCCGCTGGAGGGCCATCGCGAGCTCGACCCGGGCGCGCTGGTACTTGATCCGCTCCAAGGCCTGATCGACGAGCTGCCCGAGGGTGACGAGGAGTTGCTGCGCACTGCCGGGCGGGTCGGGGTGTTCTCCACGCATGTCGGCTCCGGGGGTTTTTCACCCTCCTTCACCCTAGCCGCGACCCGTGTCCCCCTCCACAGGGAGAAGGACGGAAAAGTGCAGGTCAGGGCGATTGTCAGTGGTGGGCCTCACGATGGACACACACGGCCACAGCGCCGTCACACGACGACAGGAGGCTCGTCATGGCCAGCCACTCCGCAGCCGCCGCCGCGCGGCGCCGCGCCACCGGCCCTGCCCCCTCATCGACCGGACCGGCGCGTGACGTCCACCCGGTCCTGCGCCGGGAGTCCGCCCCGCCCGCCGCTCTCGACCTGCTCGCCCAGGCCCGTGCCGGCCTGGACGAGGCCGCGTCCCTCCCCGTCCCCAACGAGCGGTACGCCACGGCCCACCTCGCCGCCCTGCGCACGGCGGCGGCCGTGCTGGCGGCGCGCGGCCGGCCCGAGGCCAACTCCCGGCAGCGCCGGCGCATACGCAGCGTCTGGGAGGTCCTGCCGGAGACGGCGCCCGAACTGGACGAGTGGAGCCTGCTCTTCGCCGCCGGGGCCGAGCGGCGGGCGAGGGCCGAGGCCGGCATCCGGGGCGCCGCGAGCACCCGGGACGCCGACGACCTGCTGCGCGACGCGGGAATGTTCCTGCGCATCGTCGAGCGGCTGCTCGTGCTCCAGCCCGCACTGCCCCGCCCCCGGCACGACCTGCCCGATCCGGGAGGTGACGGCCCCGTGGGCTGACCGGGCGCCCGGGGCCTGCCCGGGGCCGCGCCCGGCGGGTGCCGCCGGACGGGGGCCGGGGGAGCGCGGGGGAGGAGCACGGGCCGGGTGCACTCGGGCACGGTCCGCGAAGGCAATAGGGTGGACGGCAGATCGCCAGCACAACGCCGCACACCGCCCGAGGAGCCAACTGCCGTGCCGGACCCATCTCCTGCCTCCGGTGGGGAGACCCCACCGCGACCCTCCCGCGCGTCCCTCCGCACCGCCGTGGTCTGGGAGGTCCTCCAGGAAGCCCTCGACCGCCGGGTCAAGGCCGCCGGGACGGACGGTCTGGACGTGCTCGACACCGGCGGCGGCACGGGCAACTTCGCGGTGCCCGTCGCCCGGCTCGGCCACCGGGTCACCGTCGTCGACCCCAGCCCCAACGCCCTGTTCGCGCTGGAGCGCCGCGCCGCCGAGGCCGGCGTCGCCGACCGGGTCCGCGGGGTGCAGGGCGACATCCACGGCCTGTTCGACGTGGTCGACCGCGGCGGGTACGACGCGGTCCTGTGCCACGGCGTCCTGGAGTACGTCGACGACCCGGCCGGCGATCTGCGCCACGCGGTCGAGGCGCTGCGCCCCGGCGGCGCCCTCAGCCTGCTCGCCGCCGGGCTCGGCGGCGCGGTGATCGCCCGCGCCCTGGCCGGCCACTTCGGCGAGGCCCGTCAGGCCCTGGACGACCCGGACGGACGCTGGGGCTCCGGCGACCCCGTGCCACGGCGCTTCACCGCCGACCAGCTCACCGGTCTGGTCGCCGGAGCGGGCGCCGAGGTCTCGGCCGTGCACGGCGTACGGGTCTTCGCGGACCTCGTCCCGGGCGTCCTCGTGGACACCGAGCCGGGCGCGCTGGACGCGCTGCTGAAGCTGGAGGCCGCCGCCGCGGAACTCGCGGCCTTCCACTCCGTCGCGACCCAACTGCACGTCCTGGGCGAGAAGCGCGCCTGATCAGCGGCGCAGCCGCAGATGGAGTACGCCACAGACCCCCCGATCGTGGACTTCGCCACGTATGATCGGGGGACACCGTCCGGCATGACGGATCGGAGGTTGGGGAATCAACGCCTCAGGACTTCGATCGGCATGGCGGCCCGGACTGGCGTTGGGCGAGAGGCGGGTTTCACGGGGGCGAATCCCTGCCTATCCTGAAAGGGCCGCATACCGGTCGCCCCCGCGACCGACGACGAGGAGGACTCCGTGCCGCTCTCGGAGCACGAGCAGCGCATGCTCGAGCAGATGGAGCGAGCGCTGTACGCCGAAGATCCCAAGTTCGCTACAGCGCTCGAGGGAAGCGGGCTGCGTACGTACACCCGGCGACGGGTCTACCAGGCAGTCGCAGGCTTCCTGGTGGGTATCGCGCTCCTCATGGCCGGAATGGTCGCGCAGCAGATCTGGATCAGCGTGGTGGGCTTCCTCGTGATGCTCGGCTGCGCGGTGCTGGCGGTCACCGGCTGGCGCAAGGCTCCCAAACCGGGTGAGCAGCAGACCCCGGGTGCCCCGGCCGCACGCCGGCAGCACCATCAGCGCAGGTCCATGATGAACAGGATCGAGCAGCGGTGGCAGCGCCGCCGCGACGAGCAGCAGGGCCAGTGACCCGCGTCCGCCGCCGTGTGCGGCGGACCGGCCAACGCGTCGGTTGACGCTTGCACTTATGGCTGAGGGGCGACGTGTACGCGTCGCCCCTCAGCCATGCCCGCGTTCCGCGGCCGGGGGCCGCGCGGGGACCGGGAGCCTCTGTCCGGGGGCCGGGCCCGCGTCCGGGGCCGCCCCCGTCCGGGCCCCCCGCGGGGGCCGCGCCCGAGGACCGGGCCTGCGTTTGGGGCCGGCTCGGATGCGGGCGCGGTCGCCCCGGCGCTGACTCCCCCGGGCAGGCCCCAGCCCCGAGCCGGGCCCCCGCGTCCGGGGCCGGTGCGCGCCCTGGCCCGCAGGGCCCGCGGAGCCCGTCCCGGGCCCGGTGCCGGTGCTCCACGGGCTGCGGTGCGTCGGGGCCGCCCCCGCCCGGGCTCCTGACCGTTGGTGCGGCGGCCTCCGCCCCGGGCCGACCTGCCTCCGGGACCGGATACGAGCCAGGGGGCCGGCTCGGATGCGGGCGCGGTCGTCCCGGCGCTGACGTCCCCGGGCAGGCCCCAGACCCGGCGCTGACGTCCCCGCCCGGGTCCGGCCCAGGACGCACGACGGCCCCGCCCCCACCAGGGGAGCGGGGCCCGTCGTCGCGCCGGCTAGCCGCGCTGTCTCGTCGGGCGGCGGAGCAGGGAGGTGAGCCGGTCGAGGGGGAGGCGGCGGGGCGACCAGCGGTCCGTGAGGTCCGACCAGCGCTCCGAGAGAGCCCACATCACCCGAACGGACGAACGAGGCAGCAGCAGAGCGCGCAGGCGGACCCAGGTGCTCACCTGCTCCCGCAGCCCCGACCGGATCAGCCGTGCGTCCTCGGCCAGGCCCGTGACGGGCCGGGGGTCGGGGGCGTACAGCACCTCCTCCACCGCACGGGCGGTGCGGTGCACCGCCGCCGCGGGCTCGTCCGTCAGCCCGCCCTCCGTGACCAGCCGCGCCGCCGCCCGGCGCGGGGTCAGCGACTCGTCGGGAACGATGCCCAGGTCCCAGGCGGTGTCGGTGATCTCCTGCCAGACGGCCAGGGTGCCCGCCGGGTCCTGGGGCACCGTCACCGTGCCGGTGACCTGCTTCCCGTCGGGCGTCCCGGCCGGCGGCGCCGCGCCCGGGGAACCGGGGGGCGGCGGTGCCGGCGCGCGCAGCGCGTTCAGCCGCCGGGTGCGGGCCATGATCCGCAGCAGCAGCGGCAGCAGGAGCAGCAGCACGACGGCCAGCACGCCGAGCCCGGTGAAGAGCACCGTGGTCCAGGGGAAGCCCTGGCCCTCCTGCTCCTCCACATCGCCCGGCGTCGCCGCCCCGCACTCGCCCAGACGCCGCTCGGGCTCGGGGCAGGCGTCGGGCGAGGCCGGCGCCTGGGACGGCTGGGCGCCGGTGTCCGTCTCCGGCTGCGCCGGGTCGGCCGTGTCGCCCGCCGGGGTCTCCTCCTGGGCGTACTCCGGTGTGGTGCCGCGGCTCGGGGTCGGCTCGAAGCGCGTCCAGCCGATGCCGTCGAAGTAGAGCTCCGGCCAGGCGTGGGCGTCGCGCAGGCCGACGGACATGGTGCCGTCGGACTGCGGGGTGCCCGGGGTGAAGCCCACCGCGACGCGCGCCGGGATGCCGAGCGTGCGGGCCATCGCCGCCATGGAGAAGGAGAAGTGGACGCAGAAGCCCTCCTTCTGCTCCAGGAAGCGGGTGATCGCCGCCGCGCCCGTGCCCGAACGGACCTGGGTGTTGTAGGTGAAACCGCCGTCCTCGGCGAACCACTTCTGGAGCTTGGTGGCCCGTTCGAAGTCGTTCGCCGAGCCCTCGGTGATCCGGCGGGCCGTCGCGGCGACGGAGTCCGGCAGGGAGTCCGGCACCTGGGTGTACTCGCGCTTCAGCTCCGACGGCGGGGCCAGGGCCTGGGCGAGCTGCTCCTTGGTCGGGCGGACCACCAGACTGCTCACCGAGTACTGGACGCCGCCCGTGGTCTGCCCGCGGTCGCCCACGAGCGTCCGGCCCGTGGGCTCGTAGCGCCAGCGGCCGTCGATGGTCACCTTCGTCGCCGGGTAGGGCATCGGCAGCCAGCTCTGCTTGTACGAGCCGGCCGCGGAGAGGTTCGTCCGGACCTCGGTGACGGCCACCGCGGGGCTGAGCCCGGACGGCTCGGGGAGCCGGTCCGGCACGTTCTCGACCTTGCGCTCCGAGGAGCGCCATGAGGTGCCGTCGAAGCGGTCCAGGGCGACGATCCGCAGGTACATGCCCTTGGTGTCGGGCGCGTTGGTGCGGTAGCGGAGCACCTCGCGGTTGGTCGGCTGGTTGAGGCTGTCCTGGAGCGAGACGAGGGGGTTGACGGCCGAGATCGTGCCGCCGCCGCCCGAGCCGCGGCCCGGGCCGCTGCCCGTGCCGTCGAACAGCCCGCCGTCCAGGGCGGGGAGCACGGCCGGCACCACCAGGGACACGCCGAGCGCGACCACGCCGATGCGGCGGCCCGTGCGGACCGGCGCGTGCGCGGGAGCGCTCGCGTCCAGAGCGGAACTCTGCCGGCCGCGGCCGCGCGGCGCGCCGCCGAAGACCCGGCCCCACTGGGAGAGCCGGTCGCGCCCCTCGGCGAGCAGCAGGAGCAGATAGCCCACGGCGGCCAGCACGAACCAGAGCCAGTTCGCACCGCCGTCGGACAGGCCGGCGGCGACCGTGTAGAGCGCGAGCAGCGGCAGCCCCGCGGGGGCGGCGCTGCGGTAGGTGACGGCGAGGGCGTCGACGACGAGGCCGACCACCAGCACACCGCCGATGATCATCAGCCGGATGCCGTCCGTCGCCGGGGCGGGGATGGCGTAGCGGCTGACGTCGTCGTAGCCGGCGGTGAAGAGATCGCCGAAGCGCGCGAACGCCTCCGGGCCCGGCAGCAGCCAGACCACGGCGAAGTCCCGGACGAACAGCACCGTCAGGGCGAGCAGCGTGACCAGCGCCTGGAGGGCGATCGTCAGCGGCCTGGCCAGCGGCACCCGCCGGGCCAGCGCGCCCGCCCCGCTCTGGAGCGCCAGCAGCACGGTCGCCTGGATCATCCAGCCGGACTCGTCGACCAGGGGCAGCAGGGCGCCCGCCGCCAGCAGTGTCGCCGCGTAGGCGCACAGGGCCAGCCTCACGCGACCGCTCATGACCAACCCCCTGTGTACCCGCCGGATCCGTCGGACATCCGGCTGCGTTCCTGGCCCGCCTGCTGCCACAGGTCACCGAGCGCCGCGCCGGGCCGCACGGGCAGGGCCGTCCAGCCGGCCTCGCGCAGTTGCCGCAGCCGCTTCTCGACCCCCGCGGACACCGCCCCGGTGCCCGCTCCGGAATCCGTGCGCGGAGCGTCCCAGTCCATCAGGAAGGCGACCGCGGCCCCGGTGCGCTGCCGCATCCGGGCCGCCAGTGCCGCCTGGCTCTCGTCCAGGTCGCCGAGGAAGGCGACCAGCAGTCCCTCGCCGCCGCCGCGCAGCGCGTCGTGGGCCCTGGACAGGCCCGCGCCGTCGGAGTGTTCGACGACCGCCAGGGTGTCGAGCATCAGGCCCGCGGAGTCGGCGGAGTCCTGGGGGGAGCCGGTGAATCCGTCGGCCCCCTCGCCGGGCACGGACGTCCCGGTGTCGGTCAGCAGCCGCACCGAGAAACCGCGCTCCAGCAGGTGCACCAGCGCGGACGCCGCGCCGGACACCGCCCACTCGAACGCGGAGTCGGGGCCGCCGCCCTCGTAGCCCGCCCGCCGGGTGTCCAGCAGGACCGTGCAGCCGGCCCGCTGCGGCTGCTCCTCCCGGCGGACCATGAGCTCGCCGTGGCGGGCGGTCGAGCGCCAGTGCACCCGGCGCAGGTCGTCGCCGTACCGGTAGGCGCGCGGAATGATGTCGTCGTCCCCGGCGAGCGCCAGGGAGCGCCGCAGGCCGTCGCCGTAGCCCGAGGCCTCGCCCGCCAGCCGCACGGGCGGCAGCGGCTCCGTCCGAGGGATGACGGTGAGCAGGTCGAAGGCGCTGAAGGAGCGGGTCAGTTCGCACATGCCGAAGGGGTCGCTCAGCCGGAGCTGGAGCGGGCCCAGCGGGTAGCGCCCGCGCAGGTCCGAGCGGACCCGGTAGGAGACCTCGCGCCGGCCGCCCGCCTCGACCCGGTCCAGCACGAACCGGGGCCGCGGGCCCAGCACGTAGGGCACGTGGTCCTGGAGCATCAGCAGGCCGGTGGGCATCCGCGAGATGTTGTCCATCCGCAGATGGACCCGCGCCTCGGCGCCCGCGGGCACCCGCCCCGGGGACAGCCGCCGGCTGGCGGCGACCCGGTAGCGGGTGCGGTAGAGCACCGTGACGCAGATCAGCGGGAGTACCGCCAGCAGCAGCCCGACCCGCAGCAGATCGCTCTGCCCGAGGGCGTAGGCGCAGGCCGCGGCGGCCACCCCGGCGGCGAGGAAGGAGCGTCCGCGGGTGGTGAGCCCGGACAGCGCCGCCCGCACCCCGCCCTTGTCGTCGCCCTCCGGACCGGCGGGTGCGCTGGGCCGTCCGGCGGACATCACAGCCGCCGGGCGCCGGGCTGCTGGCCGTAGAGCGGCTGCTGTCCCGGACGGCCCGGGACGTACGCGCCGTCGGCGCTGCCGGTCGTGGGCACCGGGGTGCGCTGCACGATGTCCTGCACGACCTGCTCGGCGGTGAGCCGGTTGAGCTGGGCCTGGGCGGTGGGGAGCAGCCGGTGGGCCAGCACCTGCGCGGCGAGCGCCTGGACGTCGTCGGGCAGGGCGTACTCGCGGCCGCTGAGGGCCGCGGACGCCTTGGCGGCGCGCAGCAGGTGCAGGGTGGCCCGCGGGGAGGCGCCCAGTCTGAGGTCCGGGTGGGTACGGGTGGCGGAGACCAGGTCCACCGCGTACTTCCGTACGGACTCGGCGACATGCACGCCGCGCACCGTCTCGATCAGCTTGACGATGTCGTGCGCGTGGGCGACGGGCTGGAGGTCGTCGAGCGGGTTGACCGCGCCGTGCACGTCGAGCATCTGGAGCTCGGCGCTCGCGCTCGGGTACCCGATCGACACCCGGGCCATGAATCGGTCGCGCTGGGCCTCGGGCAGCGGGTACGTGCCCTCCATCTCGACCGGGTTCTGGGTGGCCACGACCATGAACGGGTCGGGCAGCTCGTAGCTGTGGCCGTCGATGGTGACCTGGCGCTCCTCCATCGACTCCAGCAGCGCGGACTGGGTCTTCGGCGAGGCGCGGTTGATCTCGTCGCCGATCACGATCTGCGCGAAGACGGCACCGGGCTTGAACTCGAACTCCCGCCGCTGCTGGTCGAAGATCGACACACCGGTGATGTCGGACGGCAGCAGGTCGGGCGTGAACTGGATACGCCGCACCGAGCAGTCGATGGAACGGGCCAGCGCCTTGGCCAGCATGGTCTTGCCGACGCCGGGGACATCCTCGATCAGAAGATGTCCCTCGGCGAGCAGCACGGTCAGAGAAAGCCGTACGACCTCAGGCTTGCCCTCGATCACACTCTCCACCGACCGGCGCACCCGCTCCGCCGTCGATGTCAGATCAGTGAGGCTCGCTCGATCGTCATAGGTCGTCACCCGGCCCTCCTCGGCCACTTTCCTGGGCCTGCGCACCACGGACGGCGCGGCCCACCAAGAAATACGGACGCCGCCACCGGAACGTTCCGGACCGGCGTCACTTCCGCATTCTTGTTGGCCTCACCGTGTCGTGTCACTCGGCTGTGGACAACTGAGGGTGAAATGACGACTTTGATCTGATTTATCGCGTGCTCAGGTGCTCACGCAGCGGGGTCGACCTCGCGCAGCGCGCCGCTCTTCACGTCGAAGACGAAGCCGCGGATGTCGTCGGTGTGCAGCAGGAACGGCGAGGTCCGCACCCGCTGCATCGACTGCCGGACGTCCTGGTCGACGTCGCGGAACGCCTCGACGGCCCACGACGGACGCTGGCCGACCTCCTCCTCCAGCTCGTTGCGGAAGTCCTCGGTGATCGACTCCAGGCCGCAGCCCGTGTGGTGCACCAGGATCACGCTGCGGGTTCCGAGCGCCCGCTGGCTGATGGTGAGCGAGCGGATCACGTCCTCGGTGACGACACCGCCGGCGTTGCGGATGGTGTGGCAGTCGCCCAGCTCCAGGCCGAGGGCCGCGTGCAGGTCGAGCCGGGCGTCCATGCAGGCCACCACGGCCACCTGGAGGACCGGCCGGGCGTCCATGCCCGGGTCGGTGAAGGCGGCGGCGTAGCGTCCGTTGGCCTCGACGAGGCGGTCGGTCACGGTCGCGGCCCCGGGGGCGGGGGCGGCGGCGGGGGCGTTCGCAGAAGTCGACATGGCACGAAGGTAACCGTCACAAGGCGGTCGAGCTTGTAGTGAGAGCGGACAAAGAACATCAACGCGATGTGTTTGTGAGGTAACCCACAGGCCCCGCGGCGGACCCCACGACGCGCTGCCCGGTTGATTGACCGGCCGCACCTGTGGACTAAAGTGACGCGGAGTTCCGGGACGTCATCAGTGCATTCGCCGGCATCCCCGGTGAATCCCGGCATCCCGCAATCCGGATTCCGCTCCACCCCGGCAGTTTCCGCGGTTTCCGTTTCCACCGCATTCCCCGCATACCCGCGTGCGCGGCGTGACGCACGGCCCGGCCCTGCTTCACCCGCCGGACCTGAGAGGGCGCATGAGCCAGACCCGACACGTCCCGGTGATGCTCCAGCGGTGCCTGGACCTGTTGGCCCCCGCCCTCCAGCGGCCCGGCCAATCCGCCGGGACGGGCCCGGTCGTCGTGGACTGCACCCTCGGGCTCGGCGGACACAGCGAGGCCCTGCTGACCCGCTTCCCCGAGGCCCGGCTCATCGCCCTGGACCGCGACACGGAGGCCCTGCGGCTGTCCGCCGAGCGCCTGGCCCCCTTCGGCGACCGCGCCACCCTCGTGCACGCCGTCTACGACGAACTCCCCGACGTGCTCGACCGCCTCGGCGTGCCCCGGGTCGACGGTGTCCTCTTCGACCTCGGCGTCTCCTCCATGCAACTGGACGAGGCGGACCGGGGGTTCGCCTACGCCCAGGACGCCCCGCTGGACATGCGCATGGACCAGACGACGGGCGTCAGCGCGGCCGAGGTGCTCAACACCTACGCGCCCGGTGAACTGGTGCGCATCCTGCGGGCCTACGGCGAGGAGAAGCAGGCCAAGCGGATCGTCTCCGCCATCGTGCGCGAGCGCGACAGGGAGCCGTTCGCCAACAGCGCCCGGCTCGTCGAGCTGATCCGCGACGCGCTGCCCCAGGCCGCCAAGCGGACCGGCGGCAATCCGGCCAAGCGCACCTTCCAGGCGCTGCGGATCGAGGTCAACGGCGAGCTCACCGTCCTGGAGCGCGCCGTCCCCGCCGCGGTGGCCGCCCTCGGGGTCGGCGGGCGCATCGCCGTCCTGTCGTACCACTCGCTGGAGGACCGGCTGGTCAAGCAGGTGTTCGCGGCGGGCGCCGCGAACACCGCGCCGCCCGGGCTGCCGGTGGTCCCGGAGGAGTACCAGCCGCGGCTGAAGCTGCTCACCCGCGGCGCCGAACTCCCCACCGAGGAAGAGGTGGCCGAGAACCGCCGTGCCGCCCCCGCGCGTCTGAGGGCAGCGGAACGCATCCGCGAGGACGTGGCCTAGGAGCACAGAGGGCGGACGGGCGGCGCGGGCGGCACGGAGCGATGCGGAGGACACGGTGAGCACAGCGGCCAGGGAGCTGAGAGGGCGGGCCGCGCGACTGGCCCGGCTGATGCCGTCCGGGCCCAGCAGCGCCGCCCGGACCCCGTTCGTCCTGCTGGTCGTGCTGCTGCTGTCGGGCGGCCTGATCACCCTGCTGCTGCTCAACTCCTCGCTCAGCCAGGGCTCCTTCCGGCTCAGCGAGCTCAAGAAGCGGACCACCGAGCTGACCGACCAGGAACAGGCACTCCAGCGCGACGTCGACGGCCGCTCGGCCCCCGACGCGCTGGAGCGCCGGGCCAGGGAACTCGGCATGGTCCCCGGCGGCAGCCCCGCGTTCCTCGGCCCCGACGGCGCGGTCCGCGGCGTCCCCGGCCGGGTCACCGCCCAGCCGGATCCCACACCGCAGGCTGGCCCCTCGCCCACCGCGGGGCCCACCGCCACGCCCGGCACCGCGGCCACGCCCTCCGCGACCGCGCCGGGCGCCACGCCCTCCGGGCCGTCCCCGACGCCCACGACCACCGGCAGGTGACGCAGTGCCCCCCAAGGAACCTCCGCGGCGCCGCGTGCCGGGTCCCGCCCGGCGGCCCGCGCCCCCCTCGGGACGTCCGTACCGGCGCCCGCCCTCCCGCCCGGCCTCCCGGCCCGCGCCGCGCGTGATCCGGCTCGGCAGTCCGCGCCCGCGGCTGCGCCTGGTGAGCCTCGGGCTCACCCTCGTGATGATCGCGTTCGTGGTGCGGCTGCTCCAGGTGCAGGCCGTCGACGCCGAGGCGCTGGCCGCCAAGGCGGACAAGAACCGCTACGACAGCGTGACCCTCGCCGCCGAACGCGGCGGGATCACCGACCGGTCCGGCGTCGCCCTCGCCATCTCCGTCGACGCCCACGACATCACCGCCGACCCGAAGATGTTCACGCCCGAGGAGAGCAAGGCCCCCGACGCGCCGGAGCAGGCCGCCGCCCTGCTGGCGCCGATCCTCGGCACCGACGCCGCCGGCATCACCGCCAAGCTGAAGAAGCCCGGCTCCCGGTACGCCGTCCTCGCCCGGCGCCAGACGCCCCAGGTGTGGAAGCAGATCAAGGACCTCAAGAGCGTGTACGCCGAGAAGGCGGCGGCCGACCGGCGCGCGGGCGGCACGGGCGCCAACGTGCTGGCCGGCGTCTTCCAGGAGCCCAGCAGCAAGCGGGTCTACCCCAACGGCACGCTGGCCGCCGGGATACTGGGCTACGTCAACGCCGAGGGCCGGGGCGGCGGCGGCATCGAGTCGCTGCTCGACACGACGCTGGCCGGTCAGGACGGCACCGTCACCTACGTCCAGTCCGGCGGCCGGCGCATCCCGACCGCCGGGTCCAAGGAGACGCCCGCCGTCCCCGGGTCGGACGTCGAACTGACCATCGACCGGGACATCCAGTGGGCCGCCCAGAAGGCCATCGAGGACCAGGTGGCCACGTCCCGGGCCGACCGCGGCTACGTGATCGTGCAGAACACCCGCACCGGCGAGGTCCTCGCCATGGCCAACTCGCCCGGCTTCGACCCCAACGACCTCGGCCAGGCCGACGCCACCGCCATGGGCAACGCGGCGCTCCAGGACGCCTACGAGCCCGGCTCCACCGCCAAGGTCATGTCGATGGCCGCGGTGCTGGAGGAGAAGAAGGCCACCCCCGGCACCCATGTCGTCGTCCCCAACCGGCTGCACCGCGGCGACCGGCTCTTCAAGGACGACATCGACCACCCCACCTGGTACCTCACGCTCAACGGCGTCCTCGCCAAGTCCAGCAACATCGGCACCATCCTCGCCACCGGGCAGCTCGGGAAGACCCAGCAGGAGGCCAACCGGGTACTCCACTCCTACCTGCGCAAGTTCGGACTGGGCAGCACCAGCGGGCTCGGCTACCCCGGCGAGACCGCCGGCATCCTGGCCCCGCCGGCGGACTGGTCGACCTCGCAGCAGTACACGATCCCCTTCGGCCAGGGCCTGTCCATCAACGCCATGCAGGCCGCCTCCGTCTACTCCACCATCGCCAACGGCGGCGTCCGCGTCGAGCCCACCCTGGTGCGCGGCACCAAGGGCCCCGACGGCCGTTTCACCGCCGCGCCCGCGCCCGAGAAGACCCGGGTGGTCAGCGAGAAGACCGCCGACACGCTGGCGACCATGCTCGAATCCGTCGTCGACGACCGGGAGGGCACCGGCACCAAGGCGCGCATCCCCGGCTACCGCGTCGCCGGCAAGACCGGCACGGCCAACCGGGTGGACCCCGAACTCGGCCGCTACAAGGGCTACACGGCGTCGTTCGCCGGGTTCGCCCCCGCCGACGACCCGGAGATCACCGTCTACTGCGCCATCCAGAACCCCACCAAGGGCAGCTACTTCGGCGGCCAGATCTGCGGACCCGTGTACCAGAAGGTCATGGAGTTCGCGCTGAAGACCCTGCAGATCGCGCCGACCGGCAAGGCACCCGCCCGGCTGCCCGTGACCTTCGACCCCGGCGAGTGACCGGAGGAACCACCAGTGACAACGATCACCCCTGATCCCGGGAACCGCCCCGGGCCCCGCACCTCCTTTTCCCCCGGGCCGCCCGCGCCCGGTACGCTCACCGCCGTGCCACACGCTGATCAGCCCTCACCGCCCCAGCCCGCAGCCGACCGCCCGGGAGCACCCCGCCCGGACCGGCCCCGCCCCACGGACCTCGGGGAGCTGGCGGCCCGGCTGGACGTGCCGGCCCCGGCCGGGGCCCCCGTCACGGGCATCACCCACGACTCCCGGGCGGTACGGCCCGGCGACGTGTACGCGGCCCTGCCCGGCGCCCGCTTCCACGGCGCCGACTTCGCGGCCCAGGCCGCCGACCTCGGCGCCGCCGCGATCCTCACCGACCCGTCCGGCTCCGAACGCGCCGCCGCCACGGGCCTGCCCGTGCTCGTCGTCGACGACCCGCGCGGCCGGATGGGCGAACTCGCCGCCGAGATCTACGGCCGGCCGGGCGCCGATCTGCTCCAGATCGGCATCACCGGCACCTCGGGCAAGACCACCACGGCCTATCTGGTCGAGGGCGGTCTGCGCGCCGCGGGCCGGGCCACCGGTCTGATCGGCACCGTCGAGATGCGGGTCGGCGACGACCGGATCAAGTCGGAGCGCACCACGCCCGAGGCCACCGACCTCCAGGCGCTGTTCGCCGTGATGCGCGAGCGGGGCGTCGACTCCGTCGCGATGGAGGTCTCCAGCCACGCACTGGTGCTCGGCCGGGTCGACGGCTGCGTCTTCGACGTCGCCGTCTTCAACAACCTCAGCCCGGAGCACATGGAGTTCCACTCCGGCATGGAGGACTACTTCCAGGCCAAGGCGCAGCTCTTCACCCCGCAGCGCAGCCGCGAGGGCGTCGTCAACCTCGACGACGAGTACGGCCGCCGGCTGGTCGGGGAGGCGACCGTACCGGTCACCACCTTCTCCGCCGAGGGCCACCCGGACGCCGACTGGCGTGCCGAGGGGGTCGAAGTCACCGCCATCGGCTCGACGTTCACCGTCGTCGGCCCCAAGGGCGAGCGGCTGCGCGCCGCGGCGCCCCTGCCCGGCCCGTTCAACGTCGCCAACACCCTCGCCGCGATCGCCACCCTCGCCGTGGCCGGGATCGACCCGCAGACCGCCGCCGACGGCGTCGCCGCCGTCCCCGGCGTACCGGGCCGCCTGGAGCGGGTGGACGCCGGACAGCCCTATCTGGCCGTCGTCGACTACGCGCACAAGACGGACGCCGTCGAATCGGTCCTGCGCTCCCTGCGCAAGGTGACCGAGGGCAGGCTGCACATCGTCCTCGGCTGCGGCGGGGACCGGGACGTCACCAAACGCCGGCCGATGGGCGCCGCCGCCGCGCGCCTGGCCGACACCGCCGTCCTGACCTCCGACAACCCCCGCTCCGAGGACCCGCTCGCGATCCTCGCCACCATGCTCGCGGGCGCCGCCGAGGTGCCCGCGTACGAGCGCGGCGACGTCCTGGTCTTCGAGGAGCGCGCCGCCGCCATCGCCGCGGCCGTCGCCCGCGCCGGGGCCGGGGACACCGTCCTCGTCGCCGGCAAGGGCCACGAGCAGGGACAGGACATCGCCGGAGTGGTCCGCCCGTTCGACGACCGCCAGGTGCTGCGCGCGGCGATCGAGGACTCCGCCGCGCACCGGGACGCGTCGCCGGACCGCCCCGCCGGAAACGAGAACAGTCAGGGATGACCCAGTGATCGCCCTCTCACTCGCCGAGATCGCCGAAATCGTCGGCGGGAAGACGCACGACATACCGGATCCGGCCATTCTCGTCACCGGTTCCGTCGTCATCGACTCCCGTGCCGTCGAGCCCGGAAGCCTCTTCGCCGCCTTCAGCGGCGAGAAGGCGGACGGCCACGACTTCGCCGAACGCGCCGTCGCACAGGGCGCGGTCGCCGTGCTGGCCGCCCGCCCCGTCCCCGCGCCCGCGATCGTCGTCGACGACGTCCAGGCCGCGCTCGGCCGCCTCGCGCGGGCCGTGGTGGAGCGCCTGGGCACCCAGGTCGTCGCGCTGACCGGCTCGGCGGGCAAGACCAGCACCAAGGACCTCGTGGCCCAGGTGCTGCGGCGCAAGGCGCCGACCGTCTTCACCCCGGGCTCGCTCAACAACGAGATCGGGCTGCCGCTCACCGCCCTCACCGCCACGGCCGAGACCGAGCATCTCGTGCTGGAGATGGGGGCGCGCGGAATCGGCCACATCCGGTACCTCACCGGACTGACCCCGCCGCGGATCGGCCTGGTCCTCAACGTGGGCACCGCGCACATCGGCGAGTTCGGCGGACGCGAGCAGATCGCCGTCGCCAAGGGCGAACTGGTCGAGTCCCTGCCCCCGGCCGAGGAGGGCGGCATCGCCGTGCTCAACGCCGACGATCCGCTCGTGCGCGCCATGTCCACCCGTACCCGGGCCCGGGTCGTCCTCTTCGGAGAGGCCGCCGACGCCGCCGTACGTGCCGAGAATGTCCGGCTCACGGAGCACGGACAGCCCTCCTTCACGCTCCACACACCCACCGGGTGCAGTGACGTGACCATGCGGCTGTACGGTGAGCACCACGTGTCGAACGCGCTCGCCGCGGCCGCCGTCGCCCATGAGCTGGGCATGCCCGTGGACGAGATCGCCAGCGCGCTCTCGGAGGCGGGCTCCCTCTCCCGCTGGCGTATGGAGGTCACCGAGCGTCCGGACGGCGTGACGATCGTCAACGACGCCTACAACGCGAACCCCGAGTCCATGCGCGCCGCGCTGCGTGCGCTGGCCGCCATGGGCGAGGCAGCACGGGCCAAGGGGGGCCGTACGTGGGCGGTGCTCGGCATGATGGCCGAGCTCGGGGACGAGGCGCTCGCCGAGCACGACGCGGTCGGACGGCTCGCCGTCCGGCTCAATGTCGGCAAGCTCGTCGCGGTCGGGGGCAGGGAAGCGTCCTGGTTGCAACTGGGCGCATACAACGAGGGTTCGTGGGGTGAGGAGTCGGTGCACGTGTCCGACGCGCAGGCGGCGGTCGACCTGTTGCGCAGTGAGCTGCGCCCGGGTGACGTCGTGCTGGTGAAGGCGTCCAGGTCGGTGGGCCTGGAGAAGGTCGCCGAGGCGCTGCTCGAGGGTGAGGGTGCCGTCCGATGAGGCAGATCCTGTTCGCGGGAGCCATCGGTCTGTTCCTGACCCTGATCGGGACCCCGCTGCTGATCAAGCTGCTGGCCCGCAAGGGATACGGCCAGTTCATCCGCGACGACGGCCCGCGTACGCACGGCAGCAAGAAGGGGACGCCCACCATGGGCGGCATCTCCTTCATCCTCGCCACGCTCATCGCGTACGCCCTCGCCAAGGTGATCACGGGTGAGGACCCGACGTTCTCGGGCGTCCTGGTCCTCTTCCTGATGGCCGGCATGGGCCTCGTCGGCTTCCTCGACGACTACATCAAGATCGTCAAGCAGCGGTCGCTCGGCCTGCGGGCCAAGGCGAAGATGGCGGGACAGCTCATCGTCGGCATCGCCTTCGCGGTGCTGTCCCTCCAGTTCGCCGACAAGCGCGGCAACACCCCGGCCTCCACCAAGCTGTCGTTCATCACGGACTTCGGCTGGTCCATCGGCCCGGTGCTGTTCGTCATCTGGGCGCTGTTCATGATTCTCGCCATGTCCAACGGCGTGAACCTGACGGACGGCCTCGACGGTCTCGCCACCGGCGCCTCGGTGATGGTCTTCGGCGCCTACACCTTCATCGGGCTGTGGCAGTTCCAGGAGTCCTGCGCCAACGCGATGACCCTGACCAATCCCAACGCCTGTTTCGAGGTGAGGGATCCACTCGACCTCGCGGTCGTCGCCTCCGCCCTGATGGGCGCCTGCTTCGGCTTCCTGTGGTGGAACACCTCGCCCGCCAAGATCTTCATGGGCGACACCGGTTCGCTGGCGCTCGGCGGCGCGCTCGCGGGTCTCGCGATCTGCTCGCGCACCGAGTTCCTGCTCGCGCTGCTCGGCGGACTGTTCGTCCTCATCACCATGTCCGTGGTGATCCAGGTCGGTTCCTTCCGGATGACCGGCAAGCGTGTCTTCAGGATGGCGCCGCTCCAGCACCACTTCGAACTCAAGGGGTGGTCCGAAGTCCTTGTGGTGGTCCGCTTCTGGATCATCCAGGGCATGTGCGTCATCGTGGGTCTGGGCCTCTTCTACGCGGGATGGGCAGCCGACAAGTGAGCGACTGGCAGGGCAGGAAGATCACCGTCGCCGGCCTCGGCGTGAGCGGCGTCAGCGCCGCGCGCGCCCTGGCCGGGCTCGGCGCGCGGGTGACCGTCGTCGACGGCGGCGACGGGGACGCGCACCGGGCCCGTGCGGCCGAACTGGCCCCTCTGGGCATCGCGGTGCGCCTCGGCGACGCCGAGACGCTGCCCGAGGGCACGGACCTGGTGGTCACCTCGCCCGGCTGGAAACCCTCCAGCCCGCTGTTCGCCGCCGCCGCGGCCGCCGGTGTGGACGTCGTCGGCGATGTCGAGATCGCCTGGCGGCTGCGCGGCCCGGACGCGCCGCCCTGGCTCGCGGTCACCGGCACCAACGGCAAGACCACCACGACCCGGATGCTCGCCTCGATCCTGACGGCGGCGGGCCTGCGGACGGCGGCCATCGGCAACATCGGCACGCCGATCGTCGACGTCGTCACCGGGGACGAGCCGTACGACGTCCTCGCGGTCGAACTCTCCAGCTACCAGCTCCACTGGGCACCGTCCCTGCGGGCCCACTCCGCGGCCGTGCTCAACCTCGCCCCGGACCACCTCGACTGGCACGGCTCCATGGAGGCGTACGCCGCCGACAAGGGCCGCGTCTACGAGGGCAACACCGTCGCCTGCGTCTACAACGCGGCCGACAAGGCCACCGAGGACCTGGTGCGCGAGGCGGACGTGGAGGAGGGCTGCCGGGCGATCGGCTTCACCCTCGGCACGCCCGGCCCCTCCCAACTCGGCGTCGTCGACGGGATCCTGGTCGACCGCGCCTTCACGCCCGACCGGCACAAGCAGGCGCAGGAGCTCGCCGAGGTCGGCGACGTCGACCCGCCGGCGCCGCACAACATCGCCAACGCCCTGGCGGCCGCCGCGCTGGCCCGCGCCTTCGGCGTCCCGCCCGCCGCGGTCCGCGACGGGCTGCGCGCCTTCCGGCCCGACGCCCACCGGATCGAACACGTCGCGGACGTCGCCGGGGTGGCGTGGATCGACGACTCCAAGGCCACCAACACCCACGCCGCGCAGGCGTCGCTGGCCGCCTACGACCCGATCGTCTGGATCGCGGGCGGACTCGCCAAGGGGGCCGCGTTCGACGAGCTCGTCGCGGCGTCCGCGGGGCGGCTGCGGGGCGCGGTGCTCATCGGCGCGGACCGCGAGCTGATCCGCGAGGCCCTCGCGCGACACGCCCCCGAGGTCCCGGTGGTCGACCTCGACCGGACCGACACTGGGGCGATGTCCGCGGCGGTCGCCGAGGCGGCGGCCCTCGCCCGGCCGGGCGACACGGTCCTGCTGGCCCCGGCCTGCGCCTCGATGGACATGTTCACCGACTACAACAAGCGGGGCGAGGCGTTCGCGGAAGCGGTCCGCGCACTCGCCGCCGAGCGCGGCTGACAGCCACCGGGTCCGGCTGGCGCCGGGCACGACTGGAGGGGACAGCACCGATGCCGCCCACCCCCCCCCCCCCCACCCCCCCCCCCCCCCCCCCCCCCGCGCGCCCCCCCCCCCCCCCCCGCGGCCGCGGCGCGCCTCGCGGGGGCCGCACGGCGCCCCGGCGGGGTCTTGACGGGCCTGCGCGCCCCCGTAGCGGCGGGCGCACCCGCGTACGCCGGTGCGGGCCTGGCGCTGCGCAGCGGCGCCGGAGCGCGGGACGTCGCGCGTCCCAGCGCGCCGCGGGGCGGCGCGGGGGCGTCACCGGGCGGCGGGCCGGGCGGCCCCGGAGGCCCGCGGCGGCTGTTCGAGCAGGCGCGGCGCGCCTGGGACCGGCCGCTGACCGCGTACTACCTCATCCTCGGCAGCAGCCTGCTGATCACCGTGCTGGGCCTCGTCATGGTCTACTCCGCGTCGATGATCCAGGCGCTGGAGTACTCGCTGCCCGCCGCCTACTTCTTCCGCAAGCAGTTCCTCGCCGCCGCGATCGGCGCCGTGCTGCTCCTCCTGGCCTCCCGGATGCCCGTGCGGCTGCACCGCGCCCTGTCGTACCCGCTGCTCATGGGCGCGGTGTTCCTGATGGCGCTCGTGCAGGTGCCCGGGATAGGGCACGCGGTGAACGGCAACCAGAACTGGCTCTACCTCGGCGGCCCGTTCCAGCTCCAGCCCAGTGAGTTCGGCAAGCTCGCGCTGATCCTCTGGGGCGCCGACCTGCTCGCCCGCAAGCAGGACAGGCGGCTGCTGACGCAGTGGAAGCACCTGCTGGTGCCGCTGGTCCCGGTGGCCTTCCTGCTCCTCGGCCTGATCATGCTCGGCGGGGACATGGGCACGGCGATCATCCTCACCGCGATCCTCTTCGGCCTGCTGTGGCTGGCCGGCGCGCCCACCCGGCTGTTCGCCGGGGTGCTGGGCATCGCCGTCGCGGTCGGTCTGCTGCTGATCAGGACCAGCGAGAACCGGATGTCCCGGCTGGAGTGCATCGGCGCGACCGACCTCGGACCCCAGGGCGAGTGCTGGCAGGCCGTGCACGGCATCTATGCTCTGGCCTCTGGCGGATGGTTCGGTTCCGGTCTCGGTGCGAGTGTGGAAAAATGGGGCCAACTGCCCGAACCGCACACCGATTTCATCTTCGCCGTCACCGGTGAGGAACTGGGCCTGGCGGGCACACTGTCGGTGCTCGCCCTGTTCGCGGCTCTAGGCTATGCGGGTATCCGCGTTGCCGGACGCACGGAGGACCCCTTCGTGAGGTACGCAGCCGGAGGCGTGACCACCTGGATCACGGCGCAGGCCGTGGTCAACATCGGTGCGGTGCTAGGCCTGCTGCCGATCGCCGGAGTCCCGCTTCCGCTGTTCTCCTACGGCGGGTCGGCCCTGCTGCCGACGATGTTCGCCGTGGGGCTGCTGATCGCGTTCGCGCGGCAGGACCCCGCCGCGAAGGCGGCCCTGGCCGCGCGGAGGCCCGGGGTGAGATGGAAGTCGATGAGACGGCGCGTGAAGAAGCGTCCGTCCGGAGAGCGGTGAATTTCGGTGCATGTCGTACTCGCCGGTGGGGGGACCGCCGGCCACATCGAGCCCGCGCTCGCCCTCGCGGACGCCCTGCGCAGGCAGGACCCGACCGTGGGCATCACGGCCCTGGGCACGGAGCGCGGACTGGAGACCAGGCTCGTACCCGAGCGCGGTTACGAGCTGGCGCTCATCCCCGCGGTCCCGCTGCCCCGCAAGCCCACCCCCGAGCTGATCACCGTCCCGGGGCGGCTGCGCGGCACCATCAAGGCGGCCGAGCAGATCCTGGAGCGCACCAAGGCGGACTGCGTCGTCGGCTTCGGCGGCTACGTCGCCCTGCCGGGCTACCTGGCGGCCAAGCGCCTCGGCGTGCCGATCGTCGTCCACGAGGCCAACGCCCGCCCCGGCCTCGCCAACAAGATCGGCTCCCGCTACGCGGCCGGCGTGGCCGTCGCCACGCCCGACAGCAAGCTGCGCAACTCCCGCTACATCGGCATCCCGTTGCGCCACTCGATCGCGACCCTCGACCGCGCCCGGATGCGCCCCGAGGCCCGTGCGGCGTTCGGCCTGGACCCCAACCTGCCGACCCTGCTGGTGTCCGGCGGCTCGCAGGGCGCCCGCCGGCTCAACGAGGTCGTCCAGCAGATCGCGCCGGTCCTCCAGCGCTCCGGCATCCAGATCCTCCACGCGGTCGGCCCGAAGAACGAGGTGCCGCGCGTGGACAACATGCCCGGGATGCCGCCCTATGTGCCGGTACCGTACGTGGACCGGATGGACCTCGCGTACGCCGCGGCCGACATGATGCTCTGCCGCGCGGGCGCGATGACCGTCGCCGAACTCTCCGCCGTCGGACTGCCCGCCGCCTACGTCCCGCTGCCGATCGGCAACGGCGAACAGCGGCTCAACGCCCAGCCGGTGGTCAAGGCGGGCGGCGGCCTGCTGGTGGACGACGCCGAGCTGACCCCCGAGTGGGTCCACGGCAACGTCCTTCCCGTGCTGGCCGATCCGCACCGGTTGTACGAGATGTCGCGCGCGGCCGCGGAGTTCGGCCGCCGGGACGCCGACGACCTCCTCGTCGGCATGGTGTACGAGGCGATTGCGGCACGCCGCCAGGCGTGAGAAGGCAGGGAGCGTGGCCGGACCGACCACCGCCGAGCGCGGTGCTGACACCCCTCCCGACGGGTCGACCGGACCCGCCGGGCCGTCCGGCCCGTCCGGCCAGGACCCCGCCGTCCGGCGGCGGCTGCTCGTCCGGCGCGCGCTGATCGGGCTCGCCGCCGCCGCGCTCCTCGCCGCCGGCCTCCTGTGGGTCCTCTACGGCTCCTCGTGGCTGCGCACCGAGGAGGTGCGGGCGACGGGCACCGGGGTGCTCACCGCCCGCCAGGTCGAGGAGGTGGCGGCGGTCCCGGTCGGCGAGCCGATGGTCTCCGTCGACACCGACGCCGTCGAGGCACGGCTGCTCGCCGGGCTGCCGCGCATCGCCTCCGTCGAGGCCGTCCGGTCCTGGCCGGGCACCATCGAGCTGAAGGTCACCGAGCGCGTCCCGGTCCTGCTGCTGGAGAAGGGCGCCCGGTTCGCCGAAGTCGACGCGGAGGGTGTGCAGTTCGCCACGGTGGACAAGGCGCCCCGGGGCGTCCCCCTGGTGCGCCTCGACCTCGCCGGATCGCCCGGCGCCGCACGGTTCACGGCCGGCCGGCTGCTCGCCGAGGCGGTGACCGTGCGGGGCGATCTGCCCGCCCGGGTCGTCCGCGAGACGACCGCGCTGGAAGTGCGGTCCTACGACGACATCTCGCTGCGGCTGACGGGGGACCGGCGGGTGCTGTGGGGGAGTTCCGAGCACGGCGCGGCGAAGGCTCGCACACTCGGAGCGCTGATGAAAGCGTCTCCCGGTGCGCGTCAGTTCGATGTGAGCGCCCCCACCGCCCCTGCCGTGGCGGGGAGTTGACGCGCATCTGCCCAGGCCAGCACCCTGGTTGGGCATCGCGAGGCGTGATCACATAGGGTGAAAAGAAAAACGGGAGGTTCGGCGTGTTCGTTGAACGGGCGCCTCGTGTCGACTTAGTGTCCTGTTCGGAAGAGTCCAGGGAACAGACACACTGATAACCCTAAACTTCACCGTTAGGGTTCGGGTCGGCAGCCGGGCTGGTCGGGCCGTCCCCATTCGACATCAGTCGTCGCACCGCGGTCCCGCGAGGCGTCGACACGTAACTCGAGGCGAGAGGCCTTCGACGTGGCAGCACCGCAGAACTACCTCGCAGTCATCAAGGTCATCGGTGTCGGCGGCGGTGGTGTCAATGCCATCAACCGAATGATCGAGGTCGGTCTCAAAGGCGTCGAGTTCATCGCGATCAACACGGACGCGCAAGCGCTGTTGATGAGCGACGCCGACGTCAAGCTCGACGTCGGCCGCGAACTCACCCGGGGCCTCGGCGCCGGCGCCAACCCGGCCGTCGGCCGCAAGGCGGCAGAGGACCACCGCGAGGAGATCGAGGAGGTCCTCAAGGGGGCCGACATGGTCTTCGTCACCGCGGGCGAAGGCGGCGGCACCGGTACCGGCGGCGCCCCCGTGGTCGCCAACATCGCCCGGTCGCTCGGCGCACTGACCATCGGCGTCGTCACCCGCCCCTTCACCTTCGAGGGCCGCCGGCGCGCCAACCAGGCGGAGGACGGCATCGCCGAGCTCCGCGAAGAGGTCGACACCCTCATCGTGATCCCCAACGACCGCCTGCTGTCCATCTCGGACCGCCAGGTGAGCGTCCTGGACGCGTTCAAGTCCGCGGACCAGGTGCTGCTGTCGGGTGTCCAGGGCATCACCGACCTCATCACCACCCCCGGCCTGATCAACCTCGACTTCGCCGACGTCAAGTCCGTGATGTCCGAGGCCGGGTCGGCCCTGATGGGCATCGGCTCCGCCCGCGGCGACGACCGCGCGGTGGCCGCGGCGGAGATGGCCATCTCCTCCCCGCTGCTGGAGGCGTCCATCGACGGCGCCCGCGGCGTGCTGCTCTCCATCTCCGGCGGAAGCGACCTCGGTCTCTTCGAGATCAACGAGGCCGCCCAGCTCGTCAGCGAGGCCGCCCACCCCGAGGCCAACATCATCTTCGGCGCCGTCATCGACGACGCGCTCGGCGACGAGGTCCGGGTCACCGTCATCGCGGCCGGCTTCGACGGCGGCCAGCCGCCGACCCGCCGGGAGAACGTCATCGGCTCGGCCTCGGCCAAGCGCGAGGAGCAGGCCCCGCCGCAGCGCCCCGAGCCGGTGCGCCCGGCGAGCGGTCTGGGCACCGTGCCGGTGCGCGAGGAGCCCCCGGCGCCCGAGCCCGCCCCCGTCGCAGGCGACGCGGTCTCCTCGGCCCCGCCCCAGGTCCCCTCGGCCCGCCCGTACGACACCCAGGCCGAAGAGCTGGATGTCCCCGACTTCCTGAAGTGACCGTGGAGCACGACGCGATACACGCGAGCGGCGCCCACTTCGCCTTCACCGACAGGTGGGGCGGGGTGAGCGCCGTTCCGTACGAGGAGCTCAACCTCGGCGGCGCGGTCGGCGACGACCCGGACGCCGTGCGGACCAACCGTGCCGTCGCGGCACGGGCCCTGGGCCTCGACCCGGAGCTGGTCGTCTGGATGAACCAGGTGCACGGCAGGGACGTCGCCGTGGTCGACGGCCCGTGGGGGGACGCGCCCGTCCCCTCCGTCGACGGTGTCGTCACCGCCCGGCGGGGACTGGCGCTCGCGGTGCTGACCGCGGACTGCGCCCCCGTCCTGCTGGCCGACCCGGTGGCGGGCGTCGCCGCCGCGGCCCACGCGGGACGGCCCGGCACCGTCGCCGGCATCGTGCCGGCCACGGTCCGGGCGATGACCGGTCTCGGTGCCGAACCGGAACGCATCATCGCCCGCACCGGCCCGGCCGTTTGCGGTCGCTGCTACGAAGTTCCCGAGCAGATGCGGGCGGATGTCGCCGAAGCGGAACCGGCCGCATGGTCCGAGACGAGCTGGGGCACCCCGGCCGTCGACGTGACCGCGGCGGTGCACGCCCAGCTCGCCGCGCTCGGCGTCACCGACCGCCGCGCGTCCGGGATCTGCACCCTGGAATCGCGCGACCACTACTCGTACCGCCGTGACCGGACCACCGGGCGGCTCGCCGGATACGTCTGGCTCGAAGGCCGGGAAGAGTCATGACGGACCGCAGCACCGAACTCGCCGCCAACCTGGCCCGGGTGGAGGAGCGGATCGCCGCCGCCTGCGCCGCCGCAGGCCGCGACCGCGGCGAGGTGACCCTGATCGTGGTCACCAAGACCTACCCGGCGTCCGATGTGAGGATCCTGCACGGACTCGGGGTGCGGCACATGGCGGAGAACCGCGACCAGGACGCGGCGCCGAAGGCGACGGCCTGCGCGGATCTGGACATCCACTGGCATTTCGTCGGTCAGCTCCAGACCAACAAAGTCCGTTCCGTGGCGGGTTACGCCGATGTCGTGCAGTCCGTCGACCGCCCGAAGCTCGTCTCCGCCCTCTCGGCCGCCGCGGTCCGGGCGGAACGCGAGATCGACTGCCTGGTCCAGGTCGCGCTCGACGCCGAGTCGGGGCAGCAGGGCGAGCGCGGGGGCGTCGCGCCGGACCGCATCGAGGAGTTGGCCGGCGCGGTGGCCGCCGCGCCGGGGCTGCGGCTCGGCGGACTGATGACCGTCGCGCCGCTCGCCGGCCCCTTCGCGGGGCGGCAACAGGCGGCGTTCGAGCAGCTGATGGAATTCTCATCCGGCCTGCGCGCGACCCATCCGGCTGCGAACATGGTGTCAGCAGGGATGAGTGCGGACCTCGAGCAGGCCGTGGCAGCCGGAGCGACACATGTGCGCGTCGGTACCGCGGTACTCGGAGTCCGACCGAGGCTCCGGTAACGTCGCGAAGCAAGTCGGACCACAGTAGAAAATATGGTCATTCCCGTCGAAAGCGGGGCGGGCCGCGTGGATACGGGCACTTGGTGACGAATGCCGATCCACCACAGAGCGGAGGACTCAGAGAATGGCCGGCGCTATGCGCAAGATGGCGGTCTACCTCGGCCTCGTGGAGGACGATGGGTACGACGGCCGGGGCTTCGACCCCGATGACGACTTCGAACCCGAGCCCGAGCCGGAGCGCGACCACCGGCGGCACGCACCCCCGCACCAGATCGAGCGGGAGGAGCCGGTCCGCGTGGCCGCCCCGCCCGCACCGCGCGAGCCCATCGCCCTGCCGGTCGAGAGCCCGCGCCCGGCGCGCATCGCCCCCGTGGCATCCATCACACCTGAACGTCCGAGCCTGGAGAAGAACGCACCGGTGATCATGCCCAAGGCCGTGTCCGAGCGGGAGCCCTACCGCATCACCACGCTGCACCCCCGGACCTACAACGAGGCCCGTACCATCGGGGAACACTTCCGTGAGGGCACCCCGGTGATCATGAACCTCACGGAGATGGACGACACCGACGCGAAGCGACTTGTCGACTTTGCCGCGGGACTCGTCTTCGGCCTGCATGGCAGCATTGAACGAGTGACGCAGAAGGTGTTCCTGTTGTCGCCTGCTAACGTCGATGTCACGGCTGAGGACAAGGCCCGCATCGCAGAGGGCGGATTCTTCAACCAGAGCTGAGGAAAGACTCCGGGAACGACCCGGCCGCACGGCCGGCAACACGAAAGACCAGGGGAGAGGGAAGCGCGGGATGGGCGTCGCACTACAAGTGATCTACATCGCGCTGATGTGCTTCCTGGTCGTGTTGATCTTCCGGCTGGTCATGGACTACGTCTTCCAGTTCGCACGTTCATGGCAACCCGGCAAGGCGATGGTGGTCGTTCTGGAGGCCACCTACACTGTCACCGATCCACCGCTCAAGCTTCTTCGGCGGTTCATCCCGCCGTTGCGTCTCGGGGGCGTGGCACTCGACCTGTCCTTCTTCGTTCTGATGATCATCGTCTACATCCTGATCTCCGTCGTCCGCGGCGTGGGGAGCTCGATGTGAGCGATACGGTCCTGCCGACTGCCGACGACTACGTAGAGGTGAAGAAGAGATGCCGCTGACCCCCGAGGACGTGCGGAACAAGCAGTTCACGACCGTCCGCCTCCGAGAAGGCTATGACGAGGACGAGGTCGATGCCTTCCTCGACGAGGTCGAAGCCGAACTGACCCGCCTGCTCCGCGAGAACGAGGACCTGCGGGCCAAGCTGGCCGCCGCGACCCGTGCGGCCGCGCAGAACCAGCAGCAGCAGGGCATGCGCAAACCGCCGGAGCCGCAGGACGGCCGCGGTCCCGGCGCTCCCGTGCCCGCCGCCATATCCGGACCTCCGGTTCAGCAGCAGCCCCCGCAGATGGGTCCGCCCCAGCTGCCCGGTGGTGCTCCCCAGCTGCCGGCCGGTCCGAGCCACGGCGGCCCGCAGGGCCCCGGCGGCCCCATGGGCCCCGGTCCGATGCAGGGCGGCCCCATGGGCGGTCCGATGGGTGGCCCCATGGGTCACGGCGGCCCCCAGGGTCCCGGCCCGATGGGCCAGGGTCCGATGGGTCAGGGTCCGATGGGGCAGGGCCCGATGGGTCAGGGCCCCGGCGGCGACAGTGCCGCACGTGTGCTCTCGCTGGCCCAGCAGACCGCCGACCAGGCGATCGCCGAGGCCCGCTCCGAGGCCAACAAGATCGTCGGCGAGGCGCGTTCGCGCGCCGAGGGCCTGGAGCGCGACGCCCGCGCCAAGGCCGACGCCCTGGAGCGGGACGCCCAGGAGAAGCACCGCGTCGCGATGGGCTCCCTGGAGTCCGCGCGCGCGACGCTGGAGCGCAAGGTCGAGGACCTGCGCGGCTTCGAGCGCGAGTACCGCACCCGTCTGAAGTCGTACCTGGAGTCGCAGCTCCGCCAGCTGGAGACCCAGGCCGACGACTCGCTGGCCCCGCCGCGCGCCCCCGCGGCGGCGTCGCTCCCGCCGTCCCCGGCGCCCTCCATGGCACCGGCCGGCGCGAGCGCCCCGTCCTACGGCGGCAACCAGACGATGGGCGGCCACGGCCCCTCGCCGTCCGGCCCCTCGTACGGCGGCCAGCAGCAGATGTCCCCGGCGATGACCCAGCCGATGGCACCGGTGCGGCCGCAGGCGCCGCAGCCGATGCAGCAGGCGCCGTCGCCGATGCGGGGCTTTCTGATCGACGAGGACGACAACTGACGCCGCGCGCGTGACTGGTCGGCAGACCACAGGGCCGGGCCCGGAAGCACACCAGTGCTCCGGGCCCGGCCCTTTTGCGCGTCCCCCGGGGAGCCGCGCGGCGGGCGATCTTTGTGCCTGGGCGCGTGGGTGACCTTGCGGTCTCGTGGGTGGGTCGGTGGCCTCTCGGCCTGGGAGGCGGGTGGGTCGGTGGCCTCTCGGCCTGATAGGCGGGTGGGCCGGCGACTTCTCGGCCTCGCCGGCGTTTGAGGCGCGGGGGTGTGGGGGCGGAGCCCCTGCCGGGGGGTGTGGGGTTTTCGGGGTGCCTGGCCCCGGGTGGTGGGGTACGTCGCTGCGCGCCGTGTCCTCAATCGCCGGACGGGTTGGAGTGGCCGGCGCCGTGGTCCGGTGGCCGGTCGGGCTGGGGTGGCCGGCGGCGTCGTCCGGTGGCCGGTCGGGCTGGGGTGGCCAGGGACGGGCGAGGGCCCGGCAGCGGAGGCTGCCGGGCCCTCGGGACGCCGGGGGCGTCAGGCCTTGTGGAGGCGGAAGGTCAGGGAGAGGCTCTCGTCCGTGAAGCCGGGGCCGAAGGCCCCGTCCCCCTCGCCCTCGGCGAAGTCCGTCGCCAGCACCTCGTCCGCGATCAGCGACGCGTGGTCGGCCAGGGCCGAGGCGACCTCCGGGTCCGAGGAGGACCAGCGCAGCGCGATCCGGTCCGCCACGTCCAGGCCGCTGTTCTTGCGGGCCTCCTGGATCAGGCGGATCGCGTCACGCGCCAGACCCGCGCGCCGCAGCTCCGGCGTGATCTCCAGGTCGAGGGCGACCGTCGCGCCCGAGTCCGAGGCGACGGACCAGCCCTCGCGCGGGGTCTCGGTGATGATGACCTCCTCCGGGGAGAGGGTGATCGTCTCGCCGCCGACCTCCAGCGTCGCCTCGCCCGAGCGCAGCGCCAGGGAGAGCGCGGCGGCGTCCGCGGCCGCGACGGCCTTCGCCACGTCCTGGACGCCCTTGCCGAAACGCTTGCCCAGCGCGCGGAAGTTGGCCTTCGCCGTGGTGTCGACCAGCGAGCCCCCGACCTCGGAGAGCGACGCGAGCGAGGAGACGTTCAGCTCCTCGGTGATCTGCGCGTGCAGCTCGGGCGAGAGGGTCTCGAAGCCGGAGACGGCCACCAGGGCGCGTGACAGCGGCTGGCGGGTCTTGACGCCGGACTCCGCCCGCGTCGCCCGTCCCAGCTCCACCAGGCGCCTCACGAGCACCATCTGCTGCGACAGCGCCGGGTCGATCGCGTCCAGGTCGGCGACCGGCCACGAGGACAGGTGCACCGACTCGGGGGCGTCCGGGGTGACCGGGACGACCAGGTCCTGCCACACCCGCTCGGTGATGAACGGCGTGAGCGGGGCCATCAGCCGCGTCACGGTCTCCACGACGTCGTGGAGGGTGCGCAGCGCCGCCTTGTCGCCCTGCCAGAAGCGGCGGCGGGAGCGGCGCACGTACCAGTTGGACAGGTCGTCGACGAACGCCGAGAGCAGCTTCCCGGCGCGCTGGGTGTCGTACGCCTCCAGCGCCGAGGTCACCTGGTCCACCAGCGCGTGCAGTTCGCTCAGCAGCCAGCGGTCGAGGACCGTCCGGTCGGCGGGCGCCGGGTCGGCCGCCGAGGGCGCCCAGCCGGACGTGCGGGCGTACAGGGCCTGGAAGGCGACGGTGTTCCAGTACGTCAGCAGGGTCTTGCGCACGACCTCCTGGATCGTGCCGTGGCCCACGCGCCGGGCCGCCCACGGGGAGCCGCCGGCCGCCATGAACCAGCGGACCGCGTCGGCGCCGTGCTGGTCCATCAGCGGGATGGGCTGGAGGATGTTGCCCAGGTGCTTGGACATCTTGCGGCCGTCCTCGGCCAGGATGTGCCCGAGGCAGACCACGTTCTCGTACGAGGACTTGTCGAAGACCAGCGTGCCGACGGCCATCAGCGTGTAGAACCAGCCGCGGGTCTGGTCGATGGCCTCCGAGATGAACTGCGCCGGGTAGCGCTTCTCGAAGACGTCCTTGTTCTTGTACGGGTAGCCCCACTGCGCGAAGGGCATCGAACCGGAGTCGTACCAGGCGTCGATGACCTCGGGGACGCGCGTCGCGGTGGCGGAGCACTGCGGGCAGGCGAAGGTGACGTCGTCGATGTACGGGCGGTGCGGGTCGAGGCCCGACTGGTCGGCGCCGGTCAGCTCCGACAGCTCGGCGAGCGAGCCGACGCAGGTGAGGTGGTCGTCCTCGCAGCGCCAGATCGGCAGCGGCGTGCCCCAGTAGCGGTTCCGGGAGAGCGCCCAGTCGATGTTGTTGTTCAGCCAGTCCCCGTACCGGCCCTGCTTCACCGAGTCGGGGAACCAGTTGGTCGCCTCGTTCTCCGCGAGCAGGCGGTCCTTGACGGCGGTGGTGCGGATGTACCAGGACGGCTGTGCGTAGTAGAGCAGCGCCGTGTGGCAGCGCCAGCAGTGCGGGTAGCTGTGCTCGTACGGGATGTGCTTGAACAGCAGCCCGCGCGCCTGGAGATCGGCGGTCAGCGCTTCGTCGGCCTTCTTGAAGAAGACGCCGCCGACCAGCGGCACGTCCTCCTCGAAGGTGCCGTCGGGGCGGACCGGGTTGACGACCGGCAGCCCGTAGGCGCGGCAGACCTTGAGGTCCTCCTCACCGAACGCGGGGGACTGGTGGACCAGACCCGTGCCGTCCTCGGTGGTGACGTACTCGGCGTTGACCACGTAGTGCGCCTCGGCGGCCGGGAACTCCACCAGCTCGAAGGGCCGCTGGTACGTCCAGCGCTCCATCTCGGCGCCGGTGAACGACTGCCCGGTCGCCTCCCAGCCCTCGCCGAGCGCCTTCTCCAGCAGCGGCTCGGCGACGACCAGCCGCTCGGAGTCCTCGTCGCCGGTGCGGCGCGCCACCACGTAGGTGACCTCGGGGTGGGCGGCGACCGCCGTGTTGGACACCAGCGTCCACGGGGTGGTCGTCCACACCACCAGGGCCGCCTCGCCGGCCAGCGGGCCGGAGGTCAGCGGGAAGCGCACGTAGACCGACGGGTCCACGACCGTCTCGTAGCCCTGCGCCAGCTCGTGGTCGGACAGGCCGGTGCCGCAGCGCGGGCACCAGGGGGCGACCCGGTGGTCCTGCACGAGCAGGCCCTTGTCGAAGATCTGCTTCAGCGACCACCACACGGACTGGATGTAGTCCGGGTCCATCGTCCGGTAGGGGTCGTCCATGTCGGTCCAGTAGCCCATGCGCGTCGTCAGCTCGGCGAACGCGTCCGTGTGCCGGGTCACCGACTCGCGGCACCTGGCGTTGAACTCGGCGATGCCGTACGCCTCGATGTCCTTCTTGCCGGAGAAGCCGAGCTCCTTCTCGACGGCGAGCTCGACCGGCAGGCCGTGGCAGTCCCAGCCGGCCTTGCGGGCGACGTGGTAGCCGCGCATGGTGCGGAAGCGCGGGAAGACGTCCTTGAAGACGCGGGCCTCGATGTGGTGCGCGCCGGGCATGCCGTTGGCCGTGGGCGGACCTTCGTAGAAGACCCATTCGGGGCGTCCCTCGGACTGCTCCAGGGTCTTGGCGAAGATCTTGCCCTCGCGCCAGAAGTCGAGCACGGCGTGCTCGAGCGCGGGCAGGTCTACCTGGGCGGGTACCTGGCGGTACTGCGGCGGCGTCATCGGTCTCCTCCGGCGGACATCTCGCTTGTTCCGTCGGAGGGACGAGAGCCGAACGCTGCGCTCCCGCGGTACCACCCTCCTTGGCCCCGGGCCCGCAGGCCCCGGACCCCCTCATTGGGGTCGCGATGCCGGTTCTACTCGCCTGGGCGGCTTTCTTCCGGCGGCTCCGGGGTGATGCTTCGCCTCGCGCTCGCCCCCGGGCTCTCACCGTCCCCGGGTCGCTCATGGCTGCGTACGACGCTACTGGTCCCCATCCATGCCTTTCGCTGCGCCCAGTGTAAGGGCCCGGCGCCCTCGTCGCGGACCGCATTTCCGGGCACGGCGGGGGCGTGGGGAGGGCCGCCGGCGGGGGCGGCGGCGTTGACCCGAATGCCGCCCGGGGGGCGCGGGGGCGCGCCGCGCTCCCCGGCGGCGGATTACGGGGCGGGGAGCTGGGCACAACGGATGCAGACCCGGCATCCCGCAGCCGTGACCGGGCCCCACCGGCGGCGTGCCCCGTTGCCGCCGGGCTGGTGTCGATTTATCGTCCCAGCACGATTCGCGAGCAAGATCACAAAATGTGAAGGGGCCGCGGCCATGGTGGCGAAGAAGACCGCCGACACACCGGCGCACTCCCGTTCCGCCGCCGGTCCCGCGCCGGCCGGGGAGGGCGCGGGGAGGACCGCGAAGAAGGCTGCCGCGAAGAAGGCGGCGGCGAAGAGGACCGCCGCCGGGAAGACGGCGGCGGCCCCGGCGAAGAAGGCGGCGAAGAAGGCGGCGAAGGCCGCCGAGAAGGCTGTGAAGAAGCCCGCGAAGAAGGCGCCGGCGAAGACCGCGGCGGCGGGGGCCGCGAAGAAGGCGGCGCCGGGCAGGACCGCGGCGAAGAAGAGTCCGCCCACGACCGCGGTGGCCTCCGCCCCGGCGGCCACCGAGCAGGCCGCCGAGGCGGCCGCGAAGCAGACAGGAGCCAGGACGGTGGGAACCAAGAAGACCGCGGCCAGGAGTGCCGCAGGTGTGCCCACGGCCCGCGCGGCGGCCGCCACGGCGCCCGGTGAGCTGGCGGTCCGTCCGGGGGAGGACCCCTGGACCGCCGCCGAGGTGGACGAGGCGCGCACGGACCTGGAGAGCGAGGCGGTCCGGCTCACCGCCGAGATCACCTCGTCGGAGAGCGCGCTGGCCGGGCTGATGCGGGACTCCGGCGACGGCGCGGGCGACGACGAGGCGGACACCGGCACCAAGAACATCACCCGCGAGCACGAGATGGCCCTCGCCGCGAACGCCCGCGAGATGCTGGAGCAGACCGAGCGGGCGCTGGAACGGCTGGACGCCGGCACCTACGGACTCTGCGAGAGCTGCGGAAACCCGATCGGCAAGGCCCGGATGCAGGCGTTCCCCCGCGCGACGCTGTGCGTGGAGTGCAAGCAGAAGCAGGAACGCCGGGGCTGATGCCGCACTGGTGTGCCGTACCCTCGTGCGCAGGGACCCTGTCCGGCCGGTGATCCGCCGGACCGTGACGCCCGCACGACACCTCGCCGCGCCACCGGCGCGCCCCGGCGGCCCTGCCGCCCGGGACGCCGGGGCGCGGTGCGGCACGTCGTCGGCGCCTCACGGGGCCCGGACCGCGCGGGCCCGTCCCGGCAGCGGCCCGGTCCGCCGGACGGCCCGCTGTCAGGCACCTAGGTTGAGGGACTCACGTGGCAGAGGCGGAGCGCATCATCGGTACGCCGGATGGTGACGACGAGACGGCGGAGCCGGCCGAGCAGCCCAAGGGCAGGCGCAGGATCCTCGCGCTGTTCACGGTGGCGGTGGTGGCCTATCTGCTCGACCTGATCAGCAAGATCATCGTGGTCGAGAAGCTGGAGCACCACGCGCCGATCGAGATCATCGGCGATCTGCTCAGGTTCGAGGCGGTCCGCAACCCGGGCGCCGCGTTCGGCATGGGCGAGGCCTTCACGATCATCTTCACCTTCATCGCCGCGTCCGTGATCGTCGTGATCATCCGGCTCGCCCGCAAGCTCTACAGCCTGCCCTGGGCGATCGCGCTCGGTCTGCTGCTCGGCGGGGCGCTCGGCAACCTCACGGACCGCATCTTCCGCTCGCCCGGCGTCTTCGAGGGCGCCGTGGTCGACTTCATCGCGCCGGCCCACTTCGCGGTCTTCAACCTCGCCGACTCGGCGATCGTCTGCGGCGGCATCCTCATCGTGCTGCTGTCGTTCAAGGGCCTGGACCCCGACGGGACGGTCCACAAGGACTGACAAGGCATACTCGACGGGTGAGTACCCTTCCCGAGATCCGCACCCTGCCCGTACCCGACGGCCTGGAGGGCGAGCGCGTCGACGCCGCCATCTCCCGGATGTTCGGCTTCTCCCGCACCAAGGCGGCCGAGCTGGCCGCTGCCGGGAAGGTGCAGGTCGACGGGTCGGTCGTCGGGAAGTCCGAGCGGGTGCACGGCGGCGCCTGGCTCGAGGTCGAGATGCCGCAGGCGCCCGCGCCCGTGCAGATCGTGGCCGAGCCCGTCGAGGGCATGGAGATCGTCCACGACGACGACGACATCGTGGTGATCGTCAAGCCGGTCGGCGTCGCCGCCCACCCGAGCCCCGGCTGGACGGGGACGACCGTGATCGGCGGCCTGGCCGCGGCCGGCTACCGGATCTCCACCTCCGGCGCCGCCGAGCGCCAGGGCATCGTCCACCGGCTCGACGTCGGCACCTCCGGGCTGATGGTGGTCGCCAAGTCGGAGCGCGCGTACACCCTGCTGAAGCAGCAGTTCCGGGAGCGGACGGTCGACAAGCGCTACCACGCGCTGGTGCAGGGCCACCCCGATCCGCTCAGCGGCACCATCGACGCACCCATCGGCCGGCACCCGAACCTCGACTACAAGTGGGCCGTCACGGCCGAGGGCAAGCCCTCCGTCACCCACTACGACCTCATCGAGGCGTTCCGGGCGGCCTCGCTGCTCGACATCAAGCTGGAGACCGGCCGCACCCACCAGATCCGGGTGCACATGGCCGCCCACCGGCACCCCTGCGTGGGCGACCTCACCTACGGCGCCGACCCCACGATGGCCAAGCGGCTCGGGCTGACGCGGCAGTGGCTGCACGCCGTGCGCCTCGGCTTCGAGCACCCCGCCGACGGGCAGTGGGTCGAGTTCGCCAGCGACTACCCCGACGACCTCCAGCAGGCGCTGGAGAAGATCGCGGCGGAGAGCGCGTGAGCGGCTGGAGCCTTCGGGTGGCGGACGGCCCGGCCGACCGTGAGGCGTGCTTCGCGGTCCGCAAGGAGGTCTTCGTCGCGGAGCAGCGGGTGCCCGAGGAGATCGAGTACGACGCCCTCGACGCCGAGGACACCGGCACCGTGCACGTCCTCGCCGTCCGCGACGACGGGGTGCCGCTGGGCACCGGCCGGCTGCTGCACGGACCGGCGGCCGCGGACCGCACCGGCGGCGACCTCGCCGTCGGCTCGCTCGGCCGTCTCGCGGTGACCCGGGACGCCCGCGGTCTGGGCATCGGGGTGGCCCTGGTCGGCGCGATCGAGGACGCGGCCCGCGAGCGCGGGCTCCGTGCCGTCGACCTGCACGCGCAGTCGCACGCGCTGGGCTTCTACGAGCGCCTCGGGTACGTGGCGTACGGCGAGGAGTACCAGGACGCGGGCATCCCGCACCGCTCGATGCGGCGCGCGCTCGACGACTGAGCCGGGCCCGGGGCCGCGGGCGCCGCGGGTGATCCGCGGGGCGCCTCCTTGCGTGCACCGCCGCGGGTGACCTGTGCGGCGCCTCTTGCGCGCACCGCCGCGGGTGACCTGCGGGGCTCCGCCGCCGGGGCGCGGTGGCGTCGCGCCGGGTTCGGGCGGGCCCCGTGGCAGGGTTGGGACCTCGATCGCCGAGGTTCCGAGCCGCCGGAGGACGCACCGTGGACCAACTGGCGCTGCTGTTCGCGCTGTTGTTCGGGGCGGTGGTGACCGTACCGCTGGGCCGCCGGCTGGGGCTGCCGCCACCGGTGCTGATGACGCTCGGCGGCATCGTGCTGGCCTTCCTCCCGTTCGTGCCGAACATCGAGGTGCCGCCCGATCTGATCCTGCCGCTGCTGCTGCCTCCGCTGCTCTACGCCGCCGTCCAGCGGACGTCCTGGCGGCAGTTCGCCGCCAACGCCCGGCCGATCCTGCTGCTCGCCGTCGCCCTGGTCTTCGTGACCACCGCCGCGGTCGCCGCCGCCGCCCACGCCGTGGTGCCCGGGCTCCCGGTGGCCGCCGCCGTCGCGCTCGGCGCGCTCGTGGCACCGCCCGACCCGGTCGCCGCCACGGCGGTCGCGGGATCGCTCGGGCTGCCCCGGCGGCTGGTGTCGATCATGGAGGGCGAGGGGCTGTTCAACGACGTCACCGCCATCGTGCTCTACCACGTGGCGATCGCGGCGGCCGTGAGCGGTGAGTTCTCCTTCGGGCGGGCCGCGGGCGAGCTGGTGCTGTCGGCGGTCGTCGCCGTCGCGGTCGGCCTCGCGCTCGGCTGGGTCTCCAACAAGGTGATGGGCCTGCTCGGCGACCCGACCCTGCAGACCGGCCTCACCGTGATGGTGCCGTTCGCCGCCTACGTGCTCGCCGAGGAACTCCTGGGCTCCGGCGTGCTGGCCGTGCTGACCTGCGCCCTCTACCTCGCCGAGCACACCGCCGACGCCGACGACGTGATGGGCCGGCTGGCCGGGAACACCTTCTGGGACATCCTGGACACCCTGATCACCGGGATCGCCTTCGGCCTCATCGGCCTCGAACTGCACAACGTGTTCGGCACCGCGGAGGGCCATCTCGGCGAACTGATCGGCTGGAGCGCCGTGGTGGTCGCCGTCGTCGTCGGCGTACGGCTGGCGTGGCTGCTGCCGGCGGCCTGGCTCGCCAAACGCCTGCACCGGAAGCGGGACTACGACGAGGACGTGCCGACGAGCTGGCGGGAGACCGTCGTGCTGTGGTGGGCGGGGATGCGGGGCGTCGCCTCCGTGGCGCTGGCCCTCGCCATCCCGCTCACGACGGAGGCGGGCGACGAGTTCCCCAAGCGCGGGGAGATCGTCTTCATCGCGTTCGCCGTGATCATGGTCACCCTGGTGTGCCAGGGCATCAGCCTGCCGTGGCTGGTGAAACGGCTCGGCGTGCGCGCCGACGCCGGGGCCGAGCGGGAGCTGGAGCGCAGCCTCGCGGTGCGTGCCGCGAAGGCGGCGAAGCACCGGCTGCGGGAGATCGAGGAGACGGAGGAGCTGCCCGAGGAGGCCAGCGAGCGGCTGCTGCGCGGCGCCTTCGACATCGGGGCGAGGATCAGCCCGGACATCGTCGACGACGAGCGCCGGGAGTGGTTCGCCAAGCGCGTCGAGCGGTTCGCGACCGTGCAGCGCATCCAGCGGGAGATGCTGTCGGCCGCCCGCCACGAGGTCCTCGCGGCGCGCAGCGAACCGGGCGTCGACCCGGAGGTCGTCGACCGGGTGCTGCACCACCTCGACGTCCGCAGCCTGCGCTGAGGCGCGGGACGGCCCGGACGCGCGCGAACGCCCCCGGGCCCCCGCCGGCGGCGTCAGCCGCGGCCGGTGCGGGGGGCCTCGCCGTTCGACGCGGCGGTGTCGGCGGACAGGTACTCCTCGGAGTTGTTGCTGTGCACCTCGGAGGGGCGGGGCGCCCCGACACGGCCCGCCGGGCGGCCCGCCGGCCGTTCGGCCGCCGGGGAGGTGATCACCCGCGGCAGCGCGTACGGATGCTTCTCGCAGAGCCAGGCGAGCAGTTGCTCGCGCACCGTGCAGCGGGCCGTCCAGATGTCGTCGGCGTCCTTCGCGGTGACCACGGCCCGCACCTCGATGGTGCTCGGGGTGGTGTCGGTGACCGCGAGGCTCCAGTCCCGGCGGTCCCACGCGGCGCAGTCCTCCAGGATCTCGCGCAGCTTCTCCCGCATCAGCGGCAGCGGCGCCGAGTGGTCCAGGTGGAAGTAGACGGTGCCGGTCATCTGGGCGCCGCCGCGCGACCAGTTCTCGAACGGCTTGCCCGTGAAGTACGACACGGGCATGGTGATCCGGCGCTCGTCCCAGGTGCGGACCGCCAGGAAGGTGAGGGTGACCTCCTCGACCACACCCCACTCGCCGTCGACGACGACGGTGTCCCCGATGCGGACCATGTCGCCGAAGGCGATCTGGAAGCCGGCGAAGAGGTTGCCCAGCGTCGACTGCGCCGCGACACCGGCGACGATGCCGATGATGCCCGCGGAGGCCAGCATCGAGGTGCCGATCTTCTCCATGCCGGGGAAGGTCAGCAGCATCGCCGCGACCGCCACCACGGCCACCACGGCCGTGACGATCCTCATGATGAGCGTCACCTGGGTGCGCACCCGGCGGACCCGGGCCGCGTCCCTGGTGGCGGAGGCGTAGCGGGCGTAGGTGGACTCCACGGCGGCGGAGGCGATGTGGACGATCAGCCAGGCGCTCGCCGCGATCAGCACCAGCGAGAGCACATGACCGATCCCCGCCCGGTAGTCCACGACGAGGGGGTGGCGGATCTCACCGTAGGAGGCGCGCAGCATCGCGCCGAGCAGGACCACCTGCAGGGGCAGCCGGCAGCGGCGCAGCAGACCCCACAGCGGTGTCTCCGGGTGGCGTGCGTCGGCGCGGCGCAGCACCAGATCGACGGCCCAGCCGACGCAGAGCGTCAGCAGCACCGAGCCGCCGAGGACGATCAGCGGGCGCAGTACGTTCTCCATGTCTCCCTGACTCCGTGACGGGAAGGCTCCTCGCACGCGGCGCCCCGGTGGGCGGCCCGCGCACGGCCGGAGCCGCGGTCGTGCCCGGGGCCCTGGCAGGATGGCCGGATGAACATCGTTCTCCTCCACTCCAGCTACGGGCTGCGGCCTGCGGTGCACGCCGCCGCCGACCGTTTGCGGGCCGCCGGGCACGAAGTGCGCGTGCCCGACCTGTACGACGGGCAAACGACCGACTCGGGCGACGAGGGCCGGGAGATCACGGAGCGGATCGGTCACGAGGAGCTGCTGCGCCGGGCGGTCGCGGCCGCCGCGCCGTACTCGGAGGACGGTCTCGTCTACGCCGGCTTCTCGCTCGGCGGCGCCATCGCGCAGAACCTCGCCCTCGGCGACGAGAAGGCCCGCGGCCTGCTCCTCCTGCACGGGACCTCGGACCTTCCGGAGGACGCCCACACGGACGGGCTGCCCGTCCAGCTCCATGTCGCCGACCCGGACCCGGCGGAGTCGGACGACTGGCTGAACACCTGGTACCTGGGGATGCAGCGGGCCGGCGCCGACGTGGAGATCCACCGGTACGCGGGCGCCGGGCACCTGTACACCGACCCGGGGCTGGACGACTGGGACGAGGCGGCGGCGGAGCGGACCTGGCGGATCGCCCTCGCCTTCCTCGACTCGCTGGACGAGGGCTGACGCACCCGGCCGCCGGAACGCCGCCGGGCACGGCGCCGCTGTGTGCGGCACCGTGCCCCGGGGTGGGATCAGCCCGCGCGGTACGCGGTCCAGTGGTCCTTCATGCGCTGCACCTGGCCGGAGGTGAACTGGTACATGCAGGCGTCGTAGGTGTCGTCCATGAAGTTGTGGATCGGGTCCGCGCCCGTCTTCGACGTGCAGGTGTCACGACCCGTCGGGCAGGCGTAGGCGGCACTCTTCTCGGCCGGGGTGTCGCTGACGTAGTCCCCGTTGCCATTGCAGCCGCCCTGGAACGTGTGGTGGAGCCCCATCCAGTGGCTGGCTTCGTGGGTTCCGGTGTCGCCCTCGTCGTCGTCGGCGGCGGAGCCGCCGGGCAGCCGGCCGTCACGCAGGGGCGCCGGGCGCCGGGCGGTGTGTCCGCATCGGTGCCGCGGAACACCCCGCCCGTCACCGGGGCGTGATCATGCGTCAACAGCTCGAGGGCTGGCCGAGAATCGACGGTGCGGGTGGCCTAGCGCACCGGCTGGTTCACCCGCTCGACCTTCTGGGTGCCGCTCAGCGTGCGGTACGAGCGGGTCCAGGCGGCCGTCGCGTCCCGCCTCGTCTTGTCGGACACGGTGTAGTAGTCCATCTGCGTGCGCTCGGACGTCACGTCGAGCACGCCGTAGCCGTGCCCGTCCATGTCCACCCACTTCACATGGCGGTTGGCCGCCCGCACCGCGGCCTGGGCCACCAGCGAGACCGTGCCCGGCGCGACGTTCAGCACGTCGTCGAGGTTGTCCGAGGTCACCGAGGTGACCACGAACTCGGTCGCGGCGGAACGCGACAGGGGGTAGGTGGCGGCCTGCACCGGGACGTCGTTCGCCCAGGCCATGTGGATGTCCCCGGTGAGGAAGACGGTGTTGCGGACGGCGTGCGCGGTGAGGTGCGCGAGCAGCTCCCGGCGGTCGTCGGTGTAGCCGTCCCACTGGTCCACGTTGACGGCCAGGCCCTCCTTGGGCAGACCGAGCAACTCCACCAGGGGCCCCAGCAGATGGGCCGGCAGCGACCCGAAGGCGACCGGCGAGATCATCACCGAGGTGCCCACCAGGCGCCAGGCCGTGTCCGAGCCGGCGAGGCCCGCCTTCAGCCAGTCGAGCTGGGCCCGGCCGGTGATGGTGCGCTCCGGGTCGTCGGCGTCGCCGTCGCCTATGCTGGTCTGCTGGGAGCGGAAGGTGCGCAGGTCCAGCAGGTGCAGATCGGCCAGCCTGCCGAAGCGCAGCCTGCGGTAGACGGTGCCCTCGGTGGAGGCGCGGACCGGCATCCACTCGAAGTACGCCTGCCGGGCCGCCGCGGCGCGGGCCGCCCAGTCGCCCTCCGTGCCCGGCGTGTGGTTCTCCGCGCCGCCCGCCCAGGCGTCGTTCGCGATCTCGTGGTCGTCCCAGATCGCGATGACCGGATGGGCGGCGTGCAGCGCCTGGAGGTCGGGGTCGGTCTTGTAGGTGGCGTGCCGGGTGCGGTAGTCGGCGAGCGTGACGATCTCGTGCCGCGGCTCGTGCGCGCGGACGCCGCCGCCGGACGGGTAGCCGCCGGCCGCGTACTCGTAGATGTAGTCGCCGAGGTGCAGGACCGCGTCCAGGTCTGCCCGCGCGGCGAGGTGCCGGTACGCGGAGAAGAAGCCGGCCTCCCAGTTGGCGCAGGACACCACGCCGAAGCGGATGCCCGGGGCAGCCGCGTCGGCCGCCGGGGCGGTCCGGGTGCGCCCGGCGGGGGAGACGGCGCCGCCCGCGGAGAAGCGGAAGTGGTAGACGGTCGCGGGGCGCAGCCCGCGGACGTCGGCCTTGACGGTGTGGTCGCCCGCGGCGCGGGCGGTCACGTCACCCCGGGCGACGACCCGGGTGAAGTCCTTGTCCTCGGCCACCTCCCACCGCACCGGGGTGTCCGCGCCCCGGCCGGAGCCCGGGAGGGCGTCGGGGCCGGGGGTGACCCTGGTCCACAGCAGGACGCCGTCGGGCAGCGGGTCGCCCGATGCGACGCCGTGGAGGAAGGCGGGGGCCAGGTCCGCGGCGGTGGCCGGGACGGCGTGGGCCAGCGCGACGGGCGCGGCGGCAGCGGTGGCGGCGACGGCCTTGACGACCGTGCGGCGACGGGGAGTTGAGGAAAATCGACTGGTCACGGCCGATCAGACTACTGATCGGTAGGTCGAATGGGCGGGCGAACGGAAAAAGTTCGCCCGCCCATCGCGCGGGGTCGTCCGGACGTTCGCCCGCCGGTCCCCCGGCGGGCGGCCGGCCCGGGGAGGTCAGCCGGCCAGCGCCTTGTCCATCGCGGCGTCGAACTGCTCGGCCGTCATGGGCGCCGTGTCGCTGCCCTCGGCGGTCACCTTCTTGCCGTCCATCATCAGCGTGGGGGTGCCGCCCACGCCGCTGGCGTCGAACTTCCCGGACATCTTCATCGCCCAGGCGTCGAAGGTGCCCGCCTCCACGTTCTTGCGGAACTCGGCGTTGCCCTTCAGCGCGGGCACCGTGTCCGCGACCTCCAGCAGGTAGGAGTCCTTGGCGAAGGAGTCCTCGTTCTCCTCGGGGTGCCACTTCTCCGAGTACAGGGCCGTCTTGTACGCGGTGAACGCCTCGGGGCTCACGTCCAGCGCGGCGCCCAGGGCGCTCAGCGCGTTCTTGGAGCCCTCGCCGCCGGCGGCGTCGTCGATGAACGTGGCGCCGATGTAGGCGACCTTGTACGAGCCGTCCTCGACGCCCTTGTCCACGGACGCGCCGACCTCCTGCTCGAACACGGCGCAGACCGGGCAGCGGGAGTCCTCGTACAGCTCCAGGGTCTTCTTCGCGTCCGCCTTGCCGATCACGACCGTCGTGCCGTTCTCGCCCGAGGTGTTCTTCGGCGCGGTGATGTTCTTCGCGTCCGCCGCGGTCTCCCAGTGGGAGGGCTTGTTGGCCTGCATGATGCCGTAGCCGACGCCGCCCGCGAGGGCGAGGACCAGGACGCCGCTGCCGGCGACGATCAGCTGCCGGCGGGTCCGCTCCTTCTTGGCCTGGCGCTCGCGCTCCTCGCGCAGCCGCTCGCGGGCGGCAGCCTTGTTGGCCTGGTTGTTGCGCTTGCTCATGATCGATCACTCCGTACGGGGACGTGGGAAACTGCGGAAGGACTGGCTCCGGAAGGTGGCGCGCGCTTACGCGCAGAGCGCCACCGGACGCGGAGGTCCCCTCCGTCCCACGGAGTGCACCAGCGGCCGGGCGCGGGCCGGGCGCGGTGCGCGGTGCCCGGCACGGCCCGCGGGCCGGGCGGCGGGAGCGCCGCCGCACACGGCGGCGACGGCCAGCAGCAGCGGCCGGAAGGCGAGGGCGCCCGCGGCCCGCAGCAGGGCCGCCAGCGCCGCCTCGCCCCGCCGCAGCCAGGCGGCGGCGAACAGACCCACCCCGATGTGCGCGGCCAGCAGCACCAGCGGCACCGACGGGTCGGGGGAGGCGAGCAGCGCGGCGGGCCCGGCGGCGCCCGCCGGCTCGGCGACGCCCGGCAGCGCCGAGCCGAGGCTCCCGCCGCAGAGCACGTCGAGACCGAAGGTGCGCAGCGATCCGGCGACCGGGCCGCCGGTGGCGCCGTAACAGGTGTGCTGGCCGAAGGTGAAGACGGTGTCCGCCGCCAGTTCGAGCGGCACCAGCAGGGCCGCTATCCGCCAGAAGCCGCGCTCCCGGCCCGACAGGGCGTAGGCGGTGCCGAAGACGGCGGCGGCGAGCAGCGCCACGGTCGACAGCGGCAGCGGCGCCTGGGACAGCAGCACGTGGGACGCGGCGGACAGGGTCACGACCAGTGCCGTGAAGACCGCTGCCCGCAGCGTCCTGAGCTGCGTTCCCGATATGTCCATCGCCGGTGAGTGTGCCATGCCTTCCTGTAAGGACTCCTTAAACGGATGCCGCGGGGGACCTCGTCAGACCGCCCCGGACGCGCCCCGCAGCCCCGGGATCCTGCCGTTGCGGAAGAGGTCCACGAAGATCTGGTGGTCGCGGCGGGCCCGGGCGCCGTACTCGTGGGCGAAGCCCGTCAGCAGCTCGCCGAAGCCCTCCTCGTCGGCCGCGATCGCCGCGTCGATGGCCCGCTCGGTCGAGAACGGCACCAGCGAGTGGCCGCTCTCGTCGTCCGCCGCCGCGTGCATGGTGGCCGTCGCCCGGCCGAGGTCCGCGACGACCGCCGCGATCTGGGCCGGGTCGTCGAGGTCCGACCAGTCGAGGTCCACCGCGTACGGCGAGACCTCGGCGACGAGCTGGCCGGCGCCGTCCAGCTCCGTCCAGCCGAGCCACGGGTCGGCGTGGTCCTGGAGGGCGCGCTGGGAGATCACCGTGCGGTGGCCCTCGTGCCGGAAGTAGCCGCGGATCGCCTGATCGGTGATGTGCCGGGAGACCGCCGGGGTCTGCGCCTGCTTCATGTAGATCACGACGTCGTTCTCCAGGGCGTCGCTGTTGCCCTCCAGGAGGATGTTGTACGAGGGGAGCCCGGCGGAGCCGATGCCGATGCCCCGCCGGCCCACCACGTCCTTCACCCGGTACGAGTCGGGCCGGGTGAGGCTCGACTCCGGCAGCGTCTCCAGATAGCCGTCGAACGCCGCGAGCACCTTGTAGCGCATGGCGGCGTCCAGCTCGACCGCCCCGCCGCCCGCCGCGAAGCGGCGCTCGTAGTCGCGGATCTCGGTCATCGAGTCCAGCAGCGAGAACCTGGTCAGCGAGCGGGCCGTGCGCAGCGCCCCGAGCAGCGGCCCCTCGGCGGTGTCCAGCGTGAACGGCGGCAGCTCGTCCGTCTTGGCGCCCGCCGCCAGGGCGTGGATGCGCTCGCGGTAGGCCGCGGCGAAGATCCGCACCAGGTCCGTGATCTGGTCGTCGCCGAGCGCCTTGGTGTAGCCGATCAGGGCGAGCGAGGCGGCGAGCCGCTTCAGGTCCCAGGTGAAGGGGCCGACGTACGCCTCGTCGAAGTCGTTGACGTTGAAGATCAGCCGGCCGTTGGCGTCCATGTAGGTGCCGAAGTTCTCGGCGTGGAGATCGCCGTGGATCCACACCCGGCCGGTGCGCTCGTCCAGGAACGGGCCGCCGTGCCGCTCGGCCTCCAGGTCGCTGTAGAACAGGCAGGCCGTGCCCCGGTAGAAGGCGAAGGCGGAGGCGGCCATCTTGCGGAACTTGACCCGGAAGGCGGCCGGGTCGGCGGCCAGGAGCTCGCCGAAGGCGGTGTCGAACACGGCGAGGATCTCCTCGCCGCGCTGCTCGGCGGTGGGCTGCGGGACCGGCATCGCGGGGTGCCTCCTGGTGCATGGCGTACGGGACAGCGTTTCCGTCCGGTACCAACGCGCGGCGGCGCGCGGGAGTGCCCGCCCGGGGCGCGCCGGAGGGCCGGTGGTTCCCCCTCGGGCTGTCCGCCGGGCGTCGTAGACTTCCAGGCTGACCCCCCAGACCGCCTTCGGGCCGTCGACCGTCGTTCTCTCGGAGGCGCACCGCCGTGACCAAGCCGCCCTTCACGCACCTGCACGTCCACACCCAGTACTCGCTGCTGGACGGTGCCGCGCGGCTGGGGGACATGTTCAAGGCGTGCAACGAGATGGGCATGACGCACATCGCCATGTCCGACCACGGCAACCTCCACGGCGCCTACGACTTCTTCCACTCCGCGAAGAAGGCCGGGGTCACCCCGATCATCGGCATCGAGGCGTACGTCGCCCCCGAGTCCCGGCGCAACAAGCGCAAGATCCAGTGGGGCCAGCCGCACCAGAAGCGCGACGACGTCTCCGGCTCCGGCGGCTACACCCACAAGACCATCTGGGCGGCGAACGCCACGGGTCTGCACAACCTCTTCCGGCTCTCCTCCGACGCCTACGCCGAGGGCTGGCTCCAGAAGTGGCCGCGGATGGACAAGGAGACCATCGCCCAGTGGTCCGAGGGGCTGATCGCCTCCACCGGCTGCCCCTCCGGCGAGCTCCAGACCCGGCTGCGGCTCGGCCAGTTCGACGAGGCGCTGAAGTCGGCCTCCGAGTACCAGGACATCTTCGGCAAGGACCGGTACTTCCTGGAGCTGATGGACCACGGCATCGAGATCGAGCGCCGGGTCCGCGACGGGCTCCTGGAGATCGGCAAGAAGCTCGGCATCCCCCCGCTGGTCACCAACGACTCGCACTACACCTACGCGCACGAGGCCACCGCCCACGACGCGCTGCTGTGCATCCAGACCGGCAAGAACCTCTCCGACCCGGACCGCTTCCGCTTCGACGGCACCGGCTACTACCTCAAGTCGACCGACGAGATGTACGCCATCGACTCCTCGGACGCCTGGCAGGAGGGCTGCGCGAACACCCTGCTGGTCGCCCAGCAGGTCGACACCGAGGGCATGTTCGTCGAGCGCAACCTGATGCCGAAGTTCGACATCCCCGAGGGCCACACCGAGGTGAGCTGGTTCCGCGAGGAGACCATGCGCGGCATGCACCGCCGCTACCCGGACGGCATCCCGGACGACCGGATGAAGCAGGCCGAGTACGAGATGGACACCATCATCTCGATGGGCTTCCCGGGGTACTTCCTCGTCGTCGCCGACTTCATCATGTGGGCCAAGAACCAGGGCATCGCCGTCGGCCCCGGCCGCGGCTCCGCGGCCGGTTCGATCGTCGCCTACGCCATGGGCATCACCGACCTCGACCCGCTCACCCACGGTCTGATCTTCGAGCGGTTCCTCAACCCCGAGCGCATCTCCATGCCCGACGTCGACATCGACTTCGACGAGCGCAGGCGCGTCGAGGTGATCCGTTACGTCACCGAGAAGTACGGCGCCGACAAGGTCGCCATGATCGGCACCTACGGCAAGATCAAGGCGAAGAACGCCATCAAGGACTCGGCCCGGGTGCTCGGCTACCCGTACGCCATGGGCGACCGCCTCACCAAGGCGATGCCCGCGGACGTCCTCGGCAAGGGCATCGACCTCAACGGCATCACCGACCCCTCGCACCCGCGCTACAGCGAGGCCGGCGAGATCCGCGGGATGTACGAGAACGAGCCCGACGTGAAGAAGGTCATCGACACCGCCAAGGGCGTCGAGGGCCTGGTCCGGCAGATGGGCGTGCACGCCGCCGGCGTGATCATGTCCAGCGAGACCATCACCGAGCACGTCCCCGTCTGGGTGCGGCACACCGACGGCGTCACCATCACGCAGTGGGACTACCCGCAGTGCGAGTCGCTCGGCTTGCTGAAGATGGACTTCCTCGGCCTGCGCAACCTCACGATCATGGACGACGCCATCAAGATGGTGAAGTCCAACAAGGGCATCGACCTGGAGATGCTCGCCCTGCCGCTGGACGACCCCAAGACCTTCGAGCTCCTCCAGCGCGGCGACACCCTCGGCGTCTTCCAGTTCGACGGCGGGCCCATGCGGTCCCTGCTCCGCCTGATGAAGCCCGACAACTTCGAAGACATCTCCGCCGTGTCCGCGCTGTACCGCCCGGGCCCGATGGGCATGAACTCGCACACCAACTACGCCCTGCGCAAGAACAAGCAGCAGGAGATCACCCCGATCCACCCGGATCTGGAGAAGCCGCTCGAAGAGGTCCTCGCGGTCACCTACGGCCTGATCGTCTACCAGGAGCAGGTCCAGAAGGCCGCCCAGATCATCGCCGGGTACTCCCTCGGCGAGGCCGACATCCTCCGCCGGGTGATGGGCAAGAAGAAGCCCGAGGAGCTGGCGAAGAACTTCGTGCTCTTCCAGGCGGGCGCCCGGGACAAGGGCTACACCGACGAGGCCATCCAGGCCCTGTGGGACGTGCTGGTCCCGTTCGCCGGCTACGCCTTCAACAAGGCCCACTCCGCCGCGTACGGCCTGGTGTCCTACTGGACGGCCTACCTCAAGGCCAACCACCCCGCCGAGTACATGGCCGCGCTGCTCACCTCGGTCAAGGACGACAAGGACAAGTCGGCCGTCTATCTGAACGAGTGCCGCCGGATGGGCATCAAGGTCCTGCCGCCCAACGTCAACGAGTCCATGTCGAACTTCGCCGCCCAGGGCGACGACGTGATCCTCTTCGGCCTCACCGCCGTCCGCAACGTCGGCACGAACGTCGTCGAGTCGATCATCAAGTCGCGCAAGGCGAAGGGGAAGTACAGCTCCTTCCCGGACTTCCTCGACAAGGTCGAGGCCGTCGTCTGCAACAAGCGCACCGTCGAGTCCCTGATCAAGGCCGGCGCCTTCGACGAGATGGGCCACACCCGCAAGGGGCTCGTCGCCCACCACGAGCCGATGATCGACAACGTGGTGGCGGTCAAGCGCAAGGAGGCGGAGGGCCAGTTCGACCTCTTCGGCGGCATGGGCGAGGAGGAGTCCAGCGAGCCGGGCTTCGGCCTGGACGTGGAGTTCTCGGACATCGAGTGGGAGAAGTCCTACCTCCTGGCGCAGGAGCGGGAGATGCTCGGCCTCTACGTCTCCGACCACCCGCTCTTCGGCATCGAGCACGTGCTGTCCGACAAGACGGACGCCGCGATCTCCCAGCTCACCGGCGGGGAGCACGCGGACGGCGCGGTCGTCACCATCGGCGGCATCATCTCCGGGCTCCAGCGCAAGATGACCAAGCAGGGCAACGCCTGGGCCATCGCCACCGTCGAGGACCTCGCGGGCTCCATCGAGTGCATGTTCTTCCCGGCGACGTACCAGCTCGTCTCCACCCAGCTCGTCGAGGACACCGTGGTCTTCGTCAAGGGCCGCCTCGACAAGCGGGAGGACGTGCCCCGGCTGGTCGCCATGGAGCTGATGGTCCCCGACCTGTCGTCCGCCGGGACCAACGCCCCCGTGGTGGTGACCATCCCGACGGTCAAGGTCACCCCGCCCATGGTCACCCGCCTCGGCGAGATCCTCAGCCACCACAAGGGCAACACCGAGGTGCGGATCAAGCTCCAGGGCCCCCGCAAGACCACCGTGCTGCGCCTCGACCGGCACCGGGTGCAGCCCGATCCGGCCCTCTTCGGCGATCTCAAGGTGCTGTTGGGCCCGTCCTGCCTGGCCGGCTGACCACCGTCCGCGCGCGGCCCTGATCAGCAGAAGGGGCGCGCCCGTCGTCACGGGCGCGCCCCTTCTGCTGATCAGGCCTTCGGCCCGGCCTCAGTTGTGGCCGAAGCGCTTCTGCCGGCCCTTGTGCGCGATGTCCGAGGGCGTGACCTGCGACATGCGCTGCTCGGCCTGCGCCTCCATCGAGGACTTCTCGGCGTCCTGCCGGCCGCGCTCGGCCGGGGACGCCTTCTGACTGCGCTCGCGGTTCTTGTTCTTGGCCATGGTGGTGCCTCCTGTGAGGGTCTAGGGGCCAGGGCCGGGACCAGACTCACATATGCGTATTTACAGCGCATTTTGGATCATTGCGGACCGTAGTCGCCGAAGGTGAAGGTCATCGGGCCGGATCCGCCACGCCGATGATCGAGTTCCGGCCGTTAACCCACCCGTGGTCGGGCAGACTCGAGGGAAACCCGGAACAATCCCCGATCCGGACCTCCGCCGACCCCGCGCTCCCCGGAGCGCGGATGGACCGGGCGCCCACCGCCGAGGGCCCCGGAAGAGCACCTGACGAAGTCCCGAAAGAGGGTGGAACGCGTGGACCGCTGCGTCGTCCTGGTGGACGCCGGATATCTGCTGGGTGCCGCCGCGAGCCTTCTCGCGGGAGAACCGGCGCGCTCACGGATCACCGTCGACCACGCCTCCCTCATCCAGGGCCTGCGGGAACTCGCCGAGGCCGACACCGGCCGGCCCCTGCTGCGCATCTACTGGTTCGACGGGGCGCCCGACCGGGTGCCCCAGCCCGAACACCGCAGGCTGCGCGTGATGCCCCGGGTCACCGTCCGCCTCGGCGCACTGACCCGCAGCGACGGCCGCTGGGCCCAGAAGGGCGTCGACGCGGCCATGCACGCCGAGCTCACCGAACTGGCCAGAAATTGCGCCTGTTCCGACGTCGTTCTCGTCACCGGCGACGGAGACCTGCTCCCCGGGCTGATGTCCGCCAAGGAACACGGAGTCGCCGTCCACCTCTGGGCCGTCCAGGCCGCCGACGGCGACTACAACCAGTCCGAGGACCTGGTCGCCGAGGCCGACGAACGCCGGGTCCTCGACCGGATCTGGATCACCCGCGCCGTCCGCGCCAAGGACCTCAGCGGCGTCTGCGCGCCCCAGCCCGCCACCCGCCCCGACATCGCCGCCATCCTCTCCGCCCCGCTGCCCGAGTCGGCGCTCGCCTCGGCGGCCGGCCGGCGCGCCGAGGCCGCCGGGCGCAACGGCGCCGCGACCGCGCCCGCCGACGAGGACACCGAGAGCGCCCCGCCGCCCGCCGCCAAGGGCGTCCCCACACCCAAGGACCTCGCCTCGCTGCGCTCCCACGGCCCGCACCACGCGCCGCACCACCCGCCGAACGCCACCCTGCGCTGGTCCTCCGACCGGGGCTGGATCGAGCGGTCCGGCGGCGCCCTCGGCGAGCCGCCGGAGAGCGCGTCGCTGCCCACCCTCGCCCAGCTCACCAGCGCCGAGCAGCGTTGGGCGGACCGCGAGGAGGACATCACCACCGTCGGGGGCGACCCCTTCGAGGTGGGGCAGGTGTTCGCCCGGCGGTGGATGGAGCGGCTGCCGGAGAGCGGCCATGTGCAGAAGCTGTCCGCCATGTACCCGCGCATCCCGCACCGCATCGACGGGGAACTGCTGCGCTACGCCGCCCGGTTCGGCCTCCTCGCCCACAAGGACGACCAGATCGACGAGCACGACCGCTACGCGATCCGGGCGGGATTCTGGCGCGAGATCGACGTCTGCACGGCCGCCGAACACCCCGCCGCCGCGGACCAGCCGGGGCCCGAGGGCATCCGGGGCGGGCGGACCCCGTAGTCTCGTACCTCGTGAGTACGGTGTGTGTGGTGCGGGATCTGGTGAAGACGTACCCGGCCGCACGAGGACGAAGGGGTACGCCGGGGACACCCGAGGTGCGGGCCACCGACGGGATCAGCCTCGACGTCGGGCACGGCGAGATCTTCGGCCTGCTCGGACCCAACGGCGCGGGCAAGTCCACCCTGGTGCGTCAGCTCACCGGGCTGATGCGCCCCGACTCCGGCAGCGTGGAGCTCCTCGGCCACGACCTCGTACGCCACCCTGAACGCGCCGCACGGCTGATCGGCTACCTCGGGCAGGAGTCCACCGCCCTCGACGAGATGACCGTGGCCCTCGCCGCGGAGACGACCGGCCGGCTGCGCGGGCTGAGCGCACGGCAGGCCCGCGAGGAGCGGGACGGCGTCCTCGACGAGCTCGGCCTCGGCGACCTCGCCTCCCGTCCCGTCCGCAGGCTCTCCGGCGGCCAGCGTCGCCTCGCCTGCTTCGCCGCGGCCCTCGTCGGGCACCGGCCCGTGCTCGTCCTGGACGAGCCCACCACCGGGATGGACCCGGTCGCCCGGCGTGCCGTGTGGGCGGCCGTCGACCGGCGCCGCGAGGAGCACGGCGCGACCGTGCTGCTCGTCACCCACAACGTCATCGAGGCCGAGTCGGTGCTCGACCGGGTGGCCGTCCTCGACCGGGGCCGGGTCATCGCCTGCGACACCCCGGCCGGGCTGAAGGAACGTGTCGCCGGGGAGGTGCGCGTCGAGCTGGTGTGGCGCGAGGGCCCCCCGCTCGACGTGCCGGAGGTCGCCGCCCTGCGCGACGCCGCCCAGGAGTCCGGCCGGCGCTGGACCCTGCGGCTCGCTCCCGAGGAGGCCAGGGCGGCCGTCGCCGCCGTCACCGGGGGCGCCGCCTTCTCGGCGCTCGACGACTTCACCCTTGCCACCCCCAGCCTGGAGGACGTCTACTTGGCACTCGGCGGAAACGCGACGAAAGGGCTGGTCAAGGCGTGAGCACGGTGTCCGCTGAGTCCACCGGGACGACCACCGCACCCACGGGCACGCCCGGGCGGGCCGCCCCCGCGCCGCTGGCACCCGCCGCGCGGCTGCTGCCCGCCCTCGGGGCCGTCTACCGGGCGCAGCTCTCCCGGGCCAGGGTGGCCCGGATCCCGCTGCTGTTCGTCGCCACCTTCCAGTCCGTCGGGATCATGGTGCTGATGCGCGGGGTCGTCGACGGCGGCACGGAGGCGCGCGCCGTCGTCGCGGGCGCCAGCGTGCTCGTGGTCGCCTTCGTCGCGCTCAACCTGCTCGCCCAGTACTTCGGGCAGCTCCGGGCGCAGGGCGGCCTCGACCACTACGCCACCCTGCCCGTGCCGCCCGCAGCGGTCGTCCTCGGCGCGGCCGGCGCCTACGCCTCGTTCACCGTGCCCGGCACGATCGTGACCGCGGTGATCGGCTCGGTCCTCTTCGGGCTGCCGCTGACCCACCTGTGGATCCTCGTGGCCGTGATCCCCCTCGCCGGGGCCGCCCTCGCCGGACTCGGCGCGGCCCTCGGGCTGCTCGCGCCCCGCCAGGAACTCGCCACCCTGCTCGGCCAGCTCGGGATGTCCGCCGCGCTCCTCCTCGGCGTGCTCCCGGCCGAACGCATGCCCGAGCCCATCGTCTGGGCCCGCGACCTGCTGCCCTCGACCTATGGCGTCGAGGCCATGGCCCGGACCTTCGACGCCCACCCGGACTGGCCGGCCGTCGCCCTCGACCTGGCGGTCTGCGCCGGTGTCGGCGTGGTCTCGCTGGCCGTCGCGACCTGGGCCTACCGGCGGGCAGCGGTCCGGTGAGGCGTCGCCCCACCGGGCCTGGCACGATGGCGGTGTGACCGCACCTCTGACACCGCCCCACCAGCCTGACCGGCCGTCGTCCTCGTCGGGTCCGCCCGCCCCGTACGCCTCGGCCTGGACGGACGACGCCCGCCTGGCGAAGCAGGCGGAGCTCCGGCGCGACCTGCGGGACGGCGCCGTGGTGGTCGCCGCGGTGACGGTGCTCGGGGTCGCGCTCGGACTGCTGTGGCTGTGGCTCGCGCCCCGGGTGCCGCTGGTCTCCAACGGGGACGCCGTCTTCCTGAGGAACAGCGAGGGCGAGGAGGCCATCGCGGCCGACGGAACGTTCGTCCTGATCGCCGTCGCGCTCGGCGCGCTGAGCGCCGCGGGCGTCTTCCTGTTCCGCCGCCGCGGAGGCATCGCCCTGGTGATCGCGCTCGCCGTGGGCGGGCTGCTCGCCTCCCTGCTCGGCTGGGGCATGGGCGTCTGGCTCGGCCCGTCCCAGGACGTGGTGGAGCACGCCCGCCGGGTGGGGGAGGGCGTCACCTTCGACGCCTACCTCCAGCTCCGGGCCAAGGGCGCGCTGCTGGCCTGGCCGCTCGCGGCGATGGCGGTGCACCTGGGGCTGACCGCCCTCTTCGCCCCGCGCGACCCGGAGCCCGTCCACGACCCGTACGCCACCCCGGCGTGGCCCCCGCGCGCTCCCTGACGCGCCGTACCGACGTCCCCGATCGCCCGTGTGTCAGGCGCGGGCGATCGGGGCGCGGACGGCGGAGGTGAGGGTGCGCAGCGCCTCGGCGGCGAGTTCGACCTCCAGGCCGCGCCGCCCCGCCGATACGCAGATCGTCTCGTGCTCCCAGGCCGACGCGTCCAGCACCGTCGGCAGCCGCTTGCGCTGGCCGAGCGGCGAGATGCCGCCCCGGACGTAGCCCGTGGTGCGCTCCGCCGCCGCCGGGTCCGCCATGGTGGCGCGCTTGCCGCCCACCGCCGAGGCGAGCGCCTTGAGGTCGAGCTGGCCCGCGACGGGCACGACGGCCACCGTCAGGGCGCCGTCGACATCGGCCACCAGGGTCTTGAAGACCCGGGCGGGCGGCACCCCGAGCGCCTCGGCGGCCTCCTCGCCGTACGACGGCGAGGCCGGGTCGTGGTCGTAGGAGTGCACGGTGAAGGGGGTGCCGGCCGCGGTCAGGGCCACCGTCGCCGGCGTGCCCCCGGCCTGCTTCTTCGGCTTCTTCGCCACCGCTGGTGATCCTCGCGTCAGTTGGGGTTCGTCGGCTGCCGGGTCAGCTCCACGGCCGGCAGCGAGGGCAGGTGCCGCAGCACCGCCGTCTCGGCGCGCAGCAGCTTCAGTTCCTCGCGCAGCCGCGTCGCCGTGTCGGGGGCCTGGAGCAGCCGCTGCTTGGCCGGCGTGTCGAGGATCGCCGCGGCGGCGACCAGATAGGACACCACCGAGGGGTCGTCCGGCAGGTCGGCGCCGGTCGCCATCGACCGCTCCCTGGCCCCCGCGAGCCGCTGCTGATAGCTGCGGAACGCGCGCAGCACGCCCTCCGCGAGTGCCGCCGCGCCGTCGCCGGGCTCCTCGGGGAGCTCCTCCAGCTCGGCGGTGAGGAAGGGGCCGCTCGCGTCCACGGACAGCAGCCTGACCCGGGTGGTGCCGGTCGCCAGGACCTCGAAACCGCCGTCGGGGCGCTCCCGGATGGTGGCCGCGTCCGCGACGCATCCCACCCGGTGGAAGGCCTGCACGGGGTCGGGCCCGAAGCCCGCCGCCGGGCCGCGGGCCACCACCGTGGTCGGGTCCGGCATGCCCGGCTCGGTCGGGGCGACCTCCCGTCCGTCGCGGATCGCGACGACGGCGAAGCGCCTCGGCTCCTCGTCCGCCGTCTTGAGCAGCTCGCGCATCATGGCGCGATAACGCTCCTCGAAGACGTTCAGAGGCAGCACGAGCCCGGGGAACAGCACCGAGTTCAGCGGGAAGAGCGGCAGGCGAGCGGTGGTCACAGCGGTCAAGCGTAATGGGCGGCGGACCGGCCCCCGACCCTGCGCAGCGGCATCGTGGACGCGACCTCGACGCGGACCCCGTCCCGGGCGCGCAGGAACTGGCCCAGCGGGTCGTCCGTCACCGAGGTCCACGGGAAGGAGGTCGCGTACGGGCCGATCCGCCGGAACTGCTCCAGCGCGTCGTTCCAGCGCCCCCGGGCCACCAGCACATGGGCGAGCACGTTGCGCACCTCGGCGGGCCACGGGTCGCCCCGCTCGTAGCCGGCGGACAGCTCGACGGCGAGGTCGGCCGCGCCGTCGATGCGGTCGTCCTGCACGGAGGTGGTCGGCTCGCCGGTGAGGAGCTGCGCGAACGCGGCCCGCACGGGCAGGGCGCGGACCAGGGAGCCCGGCAGCGCGTCCTCGGCCGCGCCCTCCGCGAAGTCGAAGCACTCCCGGTGCGATCCGTACCACTGCGCGGACAGGTACTGGAGCGCCGCCACATGGCAGCCGTAGTGGTGCGAGGACCGCCGCACCGCCTGCTCCCACAGCCGCTCGAACGCGGTGTGGGTGGCATGGGTCCCGCGCGCGTGGTCGAGCGCGAGGCGCCAGGGCACCGGGTCGCCCGGCTCCGCCGCCGCGGCGGCGTCGATCAGCGGGCCGACCTCGCGCAGCCGCTCGGCGCGGGCGGGCGACTCCCAGGCCCGGTCCACCGCGAGCTGCGCCTTCAGCAGCAGGGCGTCGGCGTCACGCGGCGACGCGGCGAGCCAGCCGGTGAGCCATTCGTCCCGGTTGCGGGCGAACGCGGCGAGCCGCGCCACATAGCGGTCGCGGTTCTCCCATTCGGCTGATTCCCGTGTGGTCGCGAGCAGCTCCGCCGCCGTGTCCCACTCGCCGGCGGCGGCCGCCACGAGCGCGGGGCCGAGGCGCTCGTCGGGTGCGTCGAGCAGTACCGCGTCGTCGGGAACGAGCCCCTGACGCGTGGCGGCGAGGTGGGGGGTATGCCGGATCATGCGCGCGAAGCGCATCGCGGCGTGCATCAATGACATGGTGCGGACCATTGAAAACCGCAGGTGAACGAGTGCGCCAGAGGCCCTGCTGTGAAGCTTTGGTGGTGGCGTGAAGGTTGCCCGCCGCTCGGTCAAGGGCGGGCAAAGAAGTGCGCGCTCGTGTTTCCGCGGCCTCAGCCGCGCCGCAGCAGCCGGGACGCCCCGGCCGCCACCGTGGTCGCCAGGATCCACCCGAGGAGCACCAGCACGGCCGCGGCCCACTGCCACCGTCCGTCCAGCCGCCAGTAGCCGTCCTGGCCGAGATTGATCACCGGGACGAGCAGATCGAGGGCGTAGAGGGCCGGATTCCAGACAGGGTGCTCCTCCTTCTTCATCGGCTCCGGTTCGACCGCGGCGAAGGCGAAGGTCCCCGCCGCCCACAGCACCGCCATCCACAGCGCCGCCCGCCCCGGCCGGTACCCGTAGGCCACCGTCCAGTCCTGGAGGTACCCCCAGAGCTTCGCCGCCAGCGGCAGCGTCTCGCGCCGGCGGCGCTGCTTGGCGAGCAGCACCTCGCGCGCGTCCGCGTCCTCGCCGCTGTTGCGCAGCACCGTGGCCAGCCGCTCGTACGGCTCCGGCGAGTACTCCGGCGTCGCCGACGCCACCCATTCCAGGCGGCGCGAGAGCGGGAACTCCTCGTGCGGCACGAGGTTCTCGTAGACGAAGCCGCCCATCGCCAGGCCGCCGGGCCCCGGCCAGCTCGACGCCCGGTCGATCAGCGTCACGACCTTGGCGCCGTTCAGCACCACCCGGCCCTCCTCGGGCCGCTCCGCGTGGAACCGCAGCTCGGGAGCGGTGATCCGGCGCAGCGACAGCTCCTCGCGCGGGCCGAGGACGAAGCGGGCTCCGTCCAGGTCGACCGAGTCGCCGAACCGACCGTCGTCCAGCCGCGCCCCGCCGTGGCACTCGAAGTTCTGGAGCCGCGACCCCCGCGCCAGGCCGCCCGCGTTGATGCCGAACGGGGGAGTGGCGCCCTGGTTGCCGGTCGCCTCGCTCACCCACGCCCCGTTCAGGTAGAGCGTCCGCTCCACGCTGAGCTGCGGCGCGTTGAGCGCGCGCCGGTCGCCGGCCGCGCGCAGCCGGGAGCCGCGCAGGCTCAGCGACACGCCCACCTTCGCGCCCCGCAGGCTGACCTCGCCGTAGGTCTCGATCAGCTCGGCCTGGAGGTCCTGGGCGACCGACAGTCCGTCCGCGGTGATGGCCCGGCCCCGCCTGTCGGGCCGTACGTGGATCTGGTTGATCAGCAGATCGGTGCCGATCTGCGCGTCGGTGAGGCGGATGCCGTGCTCCACCCGGCAGCGCGGCAGATGCAGGTCGCCCTCGGTGCGCAGCCGCGCCGCCTCGATCCGCGGCACGGCGCAGCTGATCAGCCGCAGGGTGGCGAAGTGCGCCTCCGGCATCAGCAGTTCGCTCTCGAAGCGGCAGCCGTTGAGCTCCACGTAGGGGGCGATGCTGCCGCCGGCCAGCTTGAGCGTGCCGGTGATCTGCAGGCCGCGGAGCTTGAGCGCCGCGACCCGGCCCGGTCTCGCCTCCGGGCCGTTCAGCAGGAGCCGCGCCACCACCCAGGCGCGGACGATTCGTTCGGGACCCCAGGGGAAAGGCGAGAAGGGATTGTTCTGCAAGGGGTCGGTGTCGCTGAGGTCGAATGTGCTGCCGTCCCGGAACGCGTTCCACATGGCTGCTTCGGCAGGGCTCACTCCGTCCGGAGGCCCGCCGTCCAGCGGCTCGGTCACTGCCGCCCTCCGCTTCCTTGGCTCGTACAGCTGTTCTTCCCGCTGAGTGACGGCCTGAACGCTAGTGGTGATGGTCGTCCCCCGGGAAACGGGGTGACTCGATCGAGCCGCCGTGAGGGACGGTGCGCCTGGGGCGGGCGGTTTCGTATCAGCCACTGATACGGAAAACGACCGCCCGCCCCGGTCTGCGAGAATTGACCCCGTGATCTCGCGAATCGACCTGCGCGGCGACGCCCTCCCCGAGGGTGGCGCTCTGCGCGACCTGCTGCCCCGTGCCGACTTCGACGTCGCGGCCGCCCTGGACAAGGTGCGGCCGATCTGCGAGGACGTGCATCATCGGGGCGACGCGGCGCTGATCGAGTACGCGAAGCGGTTCGACGGCGTCGAGCTGGACCGGGTCAAGGTCCCGGCCGCCGCCCTGACCAGGGCACTCGCCGAGCTCGACCCGGACGTACGGGCCGCTCTGGAGGAGTCGGTGCGGCGCGCCCGGATCGTGCACCGCGCCCAGCGCCGCAAGGACCACACCACCCAGGTCGTGCCCGGCGGCACCGTCACCGAGAAGTGGATCCCGGTCGACCGCGTCGGGCTCTACGCGCCCGGCGGCCGGTCCGTCTACCCCTCCTCCGTGATCATGAACGTGGTCCCGGCGCAGGAGGCCGGCGTCCCGTCCATCGCGCTCGCCTCCCCGGCCCAGCAGGAGTTCGGCGGCCTGCCGCACCCCACGATCCTCGCCGCCTGCGCCCTGCTCGGCGTCGACGAGGTGTACGCGGCCGGCGGCGCCACCGCCGTCGCGATGTTCGCGTACGGCACCGAGTCCTGCCCCCCGGCGAACATGGTGACCGGCCCCGGCAACATCTGGGTCGCCGCCGCCAAGCGGTACTTCACCGGCCGCATCGGCATCGACGCCGAGGCCGGCCCCACGGAGATCGCCGTCCTCGCCGACGACACCGCCGACCCGGCGCACGTCGCCGCCGACCTGATCAGCCAGGCCGAGCACGACCCGCTCGCCGCCGCCGTCCTGGTCACCGACTCCGAGGAGCTCGCCGAGGCCGTCGAGCGCGAGCTGGAGCCGCAGGTCGCCGCCACCAAGCACGTCGAGGACCGGATCAAGCCCGCCCTCGCCGGACGCCAGTCCGCGATCGTGCTCGTCTCCTCCGTGGAGGACGGCCTCAAGGTCGTCGACGCGTACGGCGCCGAGCACCTGGAGATCCAGACGGCCGACGCCGCGGGGATCGCCGCCCGGGTGCGCAACGCCGGCGCGGTCTTCGTCGGGCCGTGGTCCCCCGTCTCGCTGGGCGACTACGCGGCCGGCTCCAACCACGTCCTGCCGACCGGCGGCTGCGCCTGCCACTCCTCGGGCCTGTCCGTGCAGTCGTTCCTGCGCGGCGTCCACATCGTCGACTACACCCGCGACGCGCTCGCCGACGTCGCCCACCACGTGGTCACCCTGGCCGAGGCGGAGGACCTGCCGGCGCACGGCGCGGCCCTCAAGGCGCGCTTCGGCTGGAAGGTGCCGGTCCGGTGAGCGAGCGCGCATCCCTCGGCATCGACGACCTGCCGATCCGCGACGAGCTGCGCGGCAAGTCGCCCTACGGCGCCCCGCAGCTCGACGTCCCCGTCCGGCTGAACACCAACGAGAACCCCTACCCGCTGCCGGAGCCGCTCGTCGAGCGGATCGCCGAGCGGGTGCGCGAGGCCGCCCGGGGGCTCAACCGCTACCCCGACCGGGACGCGGTCGAGCTCCGCGAGGGCCTCGCCGCCTACCTCACCCGCACCACCGGCCACCCGGTCACCCGGGAGATGGTCTGGGCGGCCAACGGCTCCAACGAGGTCCTCCAGCAGCTCCTCCAGACCTTCGCCGGCCCGGGCCGGCTGGCGATCGGCTTCGAGCCCTCGTACTCCATGCACGGACTGATCGCCCGCGGCACCGGCACCGGCTGGATCTCCGGGCCGCGGCGCGCGGACTTCACCGTCGACACCGGCGCCGCCCGCGCCGCGATCGCCGAGCACCGCCCGCACGTCGTCTTCGTCACCTCGCCCAACAACCCCACCGGGACGGCCGTCGACGCGGACACCGTGACCGCGCTGTACGACGCGGCCCAGGCCGCCCGCCCCTCGCTGGTGGTCGTCGACGAGGCGTACGTGGAGTTCAGCCACCGCCCCTCGCTGCTGCCGCTGACCGAGGGCCGGCCCAACCTGGTGATCTCCCGCACCATGTCCAAGGCGTTCGGCGCCGCCGGACTGCGCCTCGGCTACCTGGCCGCCCACCCCACGGTGGTGGACGCCGTCCAGCTCGTGCGCCTGCCGTACCACCTCAGCGCCGTCACCCAGGCCACCGCCCTCGCCGCGCTGGAGCACACCGATACGCTGCTCGGGTACGTGGAGCAGCTCAAGACGGAGCGCGACCGGCTGGTCGCCGAGCTGCGCGCCACCGGCTACGAGGTCACCGACTCGGACGCCAACTTCGTGCAGTTCGGCCTCTTCGAGGACGCGCACGCGGTCTGGCGGCAGATCCTCGACCGGGGCGTCCTCGTCCGCGACAACGGCGTACCGGGCTGGCTGCGGGTCACCGCGGGCACCCCCGAAGAGAACGACGCGTTCCTCGACGCGGTTCGTGAGTTGAAGAAGGAGCAGAGCGCATGACGCGCGAGGGTCGTATCGGAAGGGTCGAGCGGACCACCAAGGAGACCTCGGTCGTCGTCGAGATCGATCTCGACGGCACCGGCAAGGTCGACGTCGCCACCGGCGTCGGCTTCTTCGACCACATGCTGGACCAGCTCGGCAGGCACGGTCTGTTCGACCTCACCGTCAAGACCGACGGCGACCTGCACATCGACACCCACCACACCATCGAGGACACCGCCCTCGCCCTCGGCGCCGCCTTCCGGCAGGCCCTCGGCGACAAGGTCGGCATCTACCGGTTCGGCAACTGCACCGTGCCGCTCGACGAGTCCCTCGCCCAGGTCACCGTCGACCTCTCCGGCCGCCCGTACCTCGTGCACACCGAGCCGGAGAACATGGCGCCCATGATCGGCGCCTACGACACGACGATGACCCGCCACATCTTCGAGTCCTTCGTCGCCCAGGCCCAGGTCGCGCTGCACATCCACGTCCCGTACGGCCGCAACGCCCACCACATCGTCGAGTGCCAGTTCAAGGCCCTCGCCCGGGCCCTGCGGTACGCGTCGGAGCGCGACCCCCGCGCCGCCGGCATCCTTCCCTCCACGAAGGGCGCGCTGTAATCCGATGACGGGCCTCTCCACCATCCTCATCGTCGTCGGGCTGTTCCTCGCCGGCGGCGTGTACTCCTTCTCCAAGCAGGGCATGCCCAAGGGCGTCATCGTGCTGCTCGCCGGTGCCTCGTTCATGTGTCTGCTCGCCGGTGTCCTGCGGATCCAGGGAATCTGGGGGTAGCGCCATGAGCGCAGCAGCCAAGAAGGTCGTCGTCTTCGACTACGGCTTCGGCAACGTCCGCTCCGCCGAGCGGGCCCTCGCCCGGGTCGGCGCCGACGTCGAGATCACCCGCGACTACGACACCGCCATGAACGCCGACGGACTGCTCGTCCCCGGCGTCGGCGCGTTCTCCGCCTGCATGGACGGACTGCGCAGGGCCCGCGGCGAGTGGGTCGTCGGCCGCCGGCTGGCCGGCGGGCGCCCCGTCATGGGCATCTGCGTCGGCATGCAGATCCTCTTCGCCCGCGGCATCGAGCACGGCGTCGAGACCGAGGGCCTCGACGAATGGCCGGGCACCGTCGGCCCGCTGAAGGCCCCCGTCGTGCCCCACATGGGCTGGAACACCGTCGAAGCCCCCGCGGACAGCGACCTGTTCGCCGGGGTCGGCGCCGACGAGCGCTTCTACTTCGTGCACTCCTACGCGGTGCACGACTGGGAGCTGGAGGTCACCAACCCCGCCATCCGCGCCCCCCGGGTCACCTGGGCGACGCACGGCGAGCCCTTCGTCGCCGCCGTCGAGAACGGCGCGCTGTGGGCCACCCAGTTCCACCCCGAGAAGTCCGGCGACGCCGGAGCCCAGCTCCTCACCAACTGGATCGGAACACTGTGAGCAGCACGCTTGAACTCCTCCCCGCCGTCGACGTCCGCGACGGCCAGGCCGTCCGCCTGGTGCACGGCGAGTCGGGCACCGAGACCTCCTACGGCTCCCCGCTGGAGGCCGCGCTCGCCTGGCAGCGCTCCGGCGCCGAGTGGCTGCACCTGGTCGACCTCGACGCCGCCTTCGGCACCGGCGACAACCGGGAGCTGATCGCCGAGGTGGCCGCCGCCATGGACATCAAGGTCGAGCTCTCCGGCGGCATCCGCGACGACGCCTCGCTGGCCGCCGCGCTCGCCACCGGCTGCCGCCGCGTCAACCTCGGCACCGCCGCGCTGGAGACCCCCGAGTGGGTCGCCAAGGTCATCGCCGAGCACGGCGACCGGATCGCCGTCGGCCTCGACGTCCGCGGCACCACGCTGCGCGGACGCGGCTGGACCCGCGACGGCGGCGACCTCTACGAGACCCTCGCCCGGCTCGACTCCGAGGGCTGCGCCCGCTACGTCGTCACCGACATCGCCAAGGACGGCACCCTCCAGGGCCCCAACCTGGAGCTCCTGAAGAACGTCTGCGCGGCCACCGACAAGCCCGTCGTCGCCTCCGGCGGCGTCTCCTCCCTGGACGACCTGCGCGCCCTCTCGGGCCTGGTCCCGGTGGGCGTCGAGGGCGCCATCGTGGGCAAGGCCCTGTACGCGAAGGCGTTCACCCTGGAGGAGGCACTCGCGGCGGTGGCGGTATGAGCCGCGCCGTGCGCCGCGTCGGCTCGGGCGGCCCGTGGGAGGAGGCCTTCGGCTACTCCCGCGCCGTCGAACTGCCGAACGGCCTGGTCCTGGTGGCCGGCTGCACCTCCGTCGTCGACGGCGAGATCGCCGCGGGCAGCCCGTACGAGCAGACCCTCACCGCGTTCGGCGTCGCCGTCGACGCGCTGAAGCAGCTCGGGCTCGGCGCGGCCGACGTGGTGCGCACCCGGATGTACATCACCCACGCCCGTGACGCCGAGGACGTGGGCCGGGCCCACAAGGAGCTCTTCGGCGAGGCGCGGCCCGCGGCCTCGATGATCGTCGTCTCCGGCTTCGTCGACCCCTCGCTCGTGGTCGAGGTCGAGGTCGAGGCGTACCGTCCCGCCGGAGGTGACGCATGACCGTCGCGGTACGCGTCATCCCCTGCCTGGACGTCGACGCCGGACGCGTCGTCAAGGGCGTCAACTTCCAGAACCTGCGCGACGCCGGTGACCCGGTCGAGATGGCCAAGCTCTACGACGCCGAGGGCGCCGACGAACTGACCTTCCTCGACATCACCGCCTCCTCCGGCAACCGGGAGACCACCTACGACGTGGTGCGCCGCACCGCGGAGCAGGTCTTCATCCCCCTGACCGTGGGCGGCGGCGTGCGCTCCGCCGACGACGTCGACCGGCTGCTGCGGGCGGGCGCCGACAAGGTCGGCGTCAACACCGCGGCGATCGAACGCCCGGAGCTGATCCGCGAGATCGCCGAACGCTTCGGCCGCCAGGTGCTGGTGCTCTCCGTCGACGCCCGGCGCACCCCGTCCGGCACCTTCGAGGTCACCACCCACGGCGGCCGCCGGGGCACCGGCACCGACGCCGTCGAGTGGGCGCACCGCGCGGCCGAGCTCGGCGCCGGCGAGATCCTGCTCAACTCGATGGACGCCGACGGCACCAAGGACGGCTACGACACCGAGATGATCGCCGCCGTGCGCACGCACGTGTCGGTCCCCGTGATCGCCTCCGGCGGCGCGGGCCGCCTCGCCGACTTCCCGCCCGCGGTCGCCGCGGGCGCGGACGCGGTCCTCGCCGCGTCGGTCTTCCACTTCGGCGACCTGCGCATCGGCCAGGTCAAGGACACCCTCCGCGAAGCCGGCCACCCGGTCCGCTGACCCCGGCCCACCCGCCCCCGCCCCGGTCCGCCCGGGCGGGGGCGTCGCCTTGCGGGCGCGGGGCCGCGCGCCCGCAGGCGCGGGCGGCCGCGGCGGGTGGGAGGCGGTCCCGTACATTCGTGCGGGGTCGCCGCCGCACGGCCCGCTCCGGGGCGCGCGCCCCGCGCCGCCCCCGTTCCCCCTGTTTCCGTTCCGAGAGGCCCCACCGCTGTGCCCGCCGATGTGGGGCTGCCCGCCCATCGTGATCCCCAGGTGCTGCGCTGGCTCGGTGCGTACGGACTGTCGGCCACCGGCGACAGCGTCTACCACGTCGCCCTGACCTGGGCCGCCACCCGCGGCGGCAGCGCCGCCGAGGCGGGGGCCGTGCTGGCGGCGGGGGCCGTCCCGCGGGCGCTGCTCATGCTGGGCGGCGGCGTGCTCGCCGACCGGGTCGGGCCCCGGACGGTGGTCGTCGTCAGCGACACCGCCCGCTGCCTGGTCGTGCTGGGCCTCGCCGCCCTGCTGTGGCTGGCCACGCCGGGACTGTGGGTGCTGGCGGCGGTCGCCGTCGTGTTCGGCGTCCTCGACGCCGTCTTCATGCCGGCGGTCGGCGCGCTGCCCCCGCGCATCGCGTCCCGCGGCCAGCTCGCCCGGGTCCAGGGGCTGCGCGGTCTCGCCGGCCGCGGGGCGACCGTCGCCGGAGCCCCGCTCGGCGGGGCGGCCACCGCCCTGTCCGGCGCACCCGCGGCGTTCGCCGCCGCGGCGGCCCTCTTCGCGCTCTCGCTCCCGCTGCTGCTCACCCTCCGCATCGCCCCGCTCCCGCCGCCGGATACGGCCCCGCCCCCCGGGCCGGCCCGTACCGGTCGCCTGAAGCGCCTGGCAGGGGACCTGGGGGACGGGCTGCGCCATGTGCGCGGTCACCGGGTGCTCGGCCCGCTGATCGTGGTCATCGCCGTCAGCGACCTCGGCTTCGTCGGCCCGCTCGGCGTCGGCCTCGCCCTGCTCGCCGAGGCCCGCGGCTGGGGCGCCCCGGGACTCGGCTGGCTGCTCGCCGGCTTCGCCGCCGGATCGGCCGCGGCCTCCCTGCTGCTGGCCGTCCGGGGCCGGATACCGAGGGCCGGGCTCGTCATGGGTCTGGCGCTGGTCACCGGCTCCGCCGCGATCGCCGCGCTCGCCCTCGTGCCCGGCCTCCCCGCCGCCGTGGCCGTCGCGGCCCTGGTCGGCGTGCTGACCGGGGTCAGCGGCTCACTCTGCGGTGCCCTGCTCCAGACCGCGTCGGACCCCGCCCACCTGGGCCGGGTCACCTCGCTGGCGACCTTCGTCAGCCTCGGCCTCGCGCCGCTGAGCTTCCCGCTCACCGGCGCCGCCGTCGGCCTGTGGGGCACCACCCCCGTCTTCGCGGTCAGCGCCCTGGTGTGCGCGGCGGGGGCGGTGTACGGCCTCTGCTCGGCGCACCTGCGCCGGGCGGAGCTCCCGCACTGACCGCCCCCGATCCGCCACCGGGTCTTCCGGAAGCGTCCCGGCGCGGCGAACCACCTCGCAGGACGGGCCCCTCCCGGGGAAGCCGGGGAGCCCTGGGGCGCGCCCGGCCGGGCGGGGGCCGCCGGATCCGCCGCGCCCACCCGGGAAGCCCCGGGCCCTCGCCCCGGCCGGTGCGCCAGGCTGTCCCGGGGCCGCCCGGCGGGGGAGCCCGCACCCCGACCGGGCCGGAGGGCCTACACCCCGAGCCGCGCCGTGCGCACCCGTGCGATCGCGTCCTTGTCGCCCTCCAGGTCCACCCGGGCGGCGTCCTGCCTGCCGAACGCGAACAGCGTCAGCTCGCCCGGCTGACCCGTCACCGTCACCACCGGCGCCCCCCGGTGCGCCACCACCGTCTGACCGTCGGGCCTGCGCAGCACCACGCCGAGCGGGGCCCGCCGGCCCAGCAGCCGCGCGCCCTTCTCCAGCCGCGACCAGAGCACGTTCTCGAAGACCGGGTCCAGGTCACGCGGGGTCCAGTCCGGCTGCGCCCGGCGCACGTCCTCGGCGTGCACGAAGAACTCGATCGTGTTCGCCGCCTCGTCGATCTGCTTGAGGGAGTACGGCGACATCCGGGGCGGGCCGCTGCGGATCATCCGCAGCAGCTCCTCGTACGGCTGGGCCGCGAACTCGGCCTGGATCCGCTCCGCCCGGTCCGCGAGGGCCTTCAGCAGCACCCCGCCCGCCGCGTCGGGCCGCCGCTCCCGCATCACGACGTGCGCGGCGAGATCACGCGCCGTCCAGCCGTGGCACAGGGTCGAGGCATCCGGGCCCGCCGCCTCCAACAGGTCGGCGAGCAGAAGTCGTTCACGCTTGGCATGGGTCGACATGCCCGCCAGCGTACGGGGCCCCGCGACCGGGCGCCCGGTGTGAGGGGCCCCGATCCGGGGCGCGCGCGCCGGTCCGACGGCCCTGGGCGGCACACCGTGCGCGCGCTCCCGCCACCCGGTCCGGCCCGTGGACGCCCGTCCGCCGGGCCGGTGCGACACGGCACAATGGCCGGCATGACCAGCAGCGTCCCGCCGAGCTCCCTCGACCCCGCCGTCGCCGCCCGCCTCAAGCGCAGCGCCGACGGCCTCGTGCCCGCCATCGCCCAGCAGTACGACACCGGCGAGGTGCTCATGCTCGGGTGGATGGACGACGAGGCGCTGCACCGCACCCTGACGACCGGCCGCTGCACCTACTGGTCCCGCAGCCGCGGCGAGTACTGGGTGAAGGGCGACACCTCCGGCCACGTCCAGCACGTCAAGTCCGTCGCCCTGGACTGCGACGCCGACACCCTGCTGGTGAAGGTCGACCAGGTCGGCGCGGCCTGCCACACGGGGGCCCGCACCTGTTTCGACGCCGACGTGCTCCTGGACAAGTAGGGTCTGCCGCCATGGATCTCGAGACCTTCCGCAAGCTGGCGGCGGACCGCCGCGTCATCCCCGTCGGCCGCCGGCTGCTCGCGGACGGCGACACGCCCGTCGGCCTGTACCGCAAGCTCGCCGCCGAACGCCCCGGCACCTTCCTCCTCGAATCCGCGGAGAACGGCCGCTCCTGGTCGCGCTACTCCTTCATCGGCGTGCGCTCCGACGCCACGCTGACCGCCCGCGACGGCGAGGCCCACTGGATCGGCACCCCGCCCGTCGGCGTGCCCACCGCCGGGGACCCGCTGGTCGCGCTGCGGGAGACCGTCGAGGCCCTGCACACCACGCGGGACCTGGCCGCCGGCATGCCCCCGTTCACCGGCGGCATGGTCGGCTACCTCGGCTACGACATCGTCCGCCGCCTGGAGCGCATCGGCCCCGGCGAGCGCGACGACCTCCGCCTCCCCGAGCTGACCATGCTGCTCACCTCGGACCTCGCGGTGCTCGACCACTGGGACGGGACGGTCCTGCTGATCGCCAACGCGATCAACCACAACGACCTCGACACCGGCGTCGACGAGGCGTACGCGGGCGCCGTCGCCCGCCTCGACGCCATGGAGGCCGACCTCTCCCGGCCGCTCGCCTCGGCGCCCGCCGTCCTGCCGCCCTCCGAACTGCCGGAGTTCTCCGCCCTGTGGGGCGGCCCGGACTACCAGGCGGCCGTCGAGGACATCAAGGAGCGCATCCGCGCGGGCGAGGCCTTCCAGGTCGTCCCCTCGCAGCGCTTCGAGACACCGTGCGCGGCGAGCGCGCTGGACGTCTACCGGGTGCTGCGGGCCACCAACCCCTCCCCGTACATGTACCTCTTCCGCTTCGACGGCTTCGACGTCGTCGGCTCCAGCCCCGAGGCGCTGGTCAAGGTGGAGGACGGCCGGGCCATGGTGCACCCCATCGCGGGCACCCGGCCGCGCGGCGCGAGCCCTCAGGAGGACCACGACCTCGCCGAGGAACTGCTGGCCGACCCCAAGGAGCGCGCCGAGCACCTGATGCTCGTCGACCTCGGCCGCAACGACCTGGGCCGGGTCTGCGCGCCCGGCAGCGTCGAGGTGGTCGACTTCATGTCGATCGAGCGCTACTCCCATGTGATGCACATCGTCTCCACCGTCACCGGCCGGGTCGCCGAGGGCCGCACCGCCTTCGACGTGCTCACCGCCTGCTTCCCCGCCGGCACCCTCTCGGGCGCGCCCAAGCCGCGGGCCATGCAGATCATCGACGAACTCGAACCCTCGCGGCGCGGCCTGTACGGCGGGGCCGTCGGCTACCTGGACTTCGCCGGAGACTCCGACACCGCCATCGCCATCCGCACCGCGGTCCTCCGCGACGGCACCGCCTACGTCCAGGCGGGCGCGGGCGTGGTCGCCGACTCCGACCCGGTCGCCGAGGACACCGAGTGCCGGAACAAGGCCGCCGCGGTGCTCCGTGCCGTCCACACGGCCAACCGGCTGAACGGCTGACCGGCCGGTAGGGGATAGTGGGACGGGTGAGTGCCGTTCCCGTACCCCAGCCCCGTACCTCGGCCGCCGCACCGCCGGCGGCGAGCGGCAGCCGCCGCAGCCTCGCCGCCGCGCTGCTCCTCGGCGCCGCCGGTGCCACCGTCGTCCTCCTCGCCGCCGGCCGCGTCTGGGCCGAGGGCACCGCGTCCGTCGGCGGCGGGACCGTCGGGCTGGAGGCCAAGGGCGGCGACGTCACCGGCGTCCCGACCGCCCTGGCCGTCGTCGGCCTGGCCGCGCTCGTGGCGGTCTTCGCGGCCCGCCGCGGCGGCCGGCTGCTCGTCTCCGCCCTGCTCGCGCTCAGCGGCGCCGGCGCGGTGGCTGCGGCGCTGCTCGGCGCCTCCGACACCGACGCCCTCGACGAGAAGGCGGCCCGCACCACCGGTGACGCGGCGGCCGCCGTGGACGGGCTCACCCACACGGTCTGGCCCTATGTGACGGCCGCCGGCGGACTGCTGATCCTGCTGGCCGGTCTGCTGGCCCTGCGGTACGGCAGGCTCTGGCCCACCATGTCCGGCCGCTACGAGCGCGACGGCACCCCCCGGCCCCGGCGGGCCGCCGCCGTCGATCCCGACCGCCCCGAGGATCTGTGGAAGGCACTGGACCGCGGCGAGGACCCGACGCGCGAAGGGTGACCCCACCGGATCCACCGTCCCGGCGTACGGGACAATGGCATCGGACCCCCGGCCCGACCACGGGCACCGGCCCCACCGGCGCCGGGGCCCAGCTCACGACAGCGCACCAGAAACGAGGAGCACACTCATGGCGGGAAGCCACGGACACACCCCGGCCGCCTGGACCGGCGTCATCATCGCCTTCATCGGCTTCTGTGTCGCAGGCGTCTTCATGGTCGCGGACAGCCCGGCCGGTTTCTGGGCCGGGTCGGCCCTCATCGTGCTCGGCGCCGTCGTCGGCGGAGCGATGAAGATGGCGGGCATGGGCACCCCCAAGGAGCCGCAGGCCGTCGTCGACGCCCGCGCCCGCGCCGCCGCGCGCGAGGGTGCAGCGGCCTGACGCGGCCGCCGTCGTGCACCCGGCACAATCACGCCCGTGACCCCGACCTCCCCGTCACCCGCCCCCGCCCCCGAGCCCACCCCCGCCGGCCGCCCGGCCACCCCGGCCGAGCCCGCACCGTCCCCGGATCCGGCGGCCGGCGTGGCCGCCGCGCCGCACCCGGCCTGCGCGCCGACCGGCGGGCATCCCGGGGCCGCCCTGCCCGGCGGTCCCGCCGAGCAGCCCGGGCCCGCTCGATACGGCGCGCCCCGCGCGAGCGAGCCCGCCCAGCGCGGCGGGCGGTCGGCGACCGCGTCGGCCGAGCCCGTGCAGGACGGCGCTCCTGCGCGCCCCGGCCCGCCCCGCGACGCCCAGCCCGCCCAGCGCGACGGCCGGTCGGCGACCGTATCGGCCGGGCCCGCGCCGCAGGGCACCCCGGCGTCACCCCCGGCTCCCGCGCCGCACGGCGCACCCCCCGGGGGATGGGGGCACGGCGCCCCCGGGCAGCAGGCCGCCCACGCGGGTCCGGCGACGTTGGGGCGGCGGATCGCCGGGCCGGTGGTGACGTTCGCCGGGGTCGCCGCGGCCTTCGCATACGTGGGGAGCGTCGACCCCAACGAACCCGGCCACTACCCGGTCTGCCCGCTGTACGGCGTCACCGGCGTGCTCTGCCCCGGCTGCGGCGGGCTGCGCAGCGCGCACGCGTTCGTCCACGGTGATCTGGCGACCGCGCTGGGTGCCAACGCCGTCGCCGTCGCCGGCTATCTGGTCTTCGCCGTGGTGTGGGTGATCTGGCTGGTTCACGCCGTCCGGGGGCGGCCGTTCCGGCCACGGGTCAGCCCCCTCGTGGGGTGGTCCGTCGGCGCCCTGGCGTTGATCTTCGCCGTGGTGCGGAACCTGCCGTTCGGGTCCGCGCTGGCCCCCTGAAAGTCCCAGCCAGTGGGACGCCGGCCATCCGGATGCGGAGCCTCGGCCCTGGTGCGGATACCATCGAGATGGCTGATCCTGAACTGTCATCACCGTCCCGGAAGGGGGCCGCTCGCGTGAGTGTGCTCGACGAGATCATCGAAGGTGTGCGCGCCGACCTGGCTGAGCGGCAGGCGCGTGTCAGCCTCGACGAGCTCAAGGAGCGCGCCGCCAAGGCCCCCGCCGCCAAGGACGGGGTCGCCGCACTGCGCGGCGACGGCGTCAAGGTGATCTGCGAGGTCAAGCGCTCCAGCCCGTCGAAGGGCGCCCTCGCCGCCATCGCCGACCCGGCGGGTCTCGCCGCGGACTACGAGGCGGGCGGCGCGGCGGTCATCTCCGTGCTGACCGAGGAGCGCCGCTTCGGCGGCTCCCTCGCCGACCTGGAGGCCGTCCGGGCCCGGGTCGACATCCCCGTGCTCCGCAAGGACTTCATCGTCACCGCGTACCAGCTCTGGGAGGCCCGCGCCTACGGTGCCGACGTGGTGCTGCTGATCGTCGCCGGGCTGGAGCAGGAGGCGCTGGTCTCGCTGATCGAGCGCGCCGAGTCCATCGGGCTCACCCCGCTCGTCGAGGTCCACGACGAGGACGAGGTCGAGCGCGCCGTCGACGCCGGAGCGAAGATCATCGGCGTCAACGCGCGCAACCTGAAGACCCTCAAGGTCGACCGCTCCACCTTCGAGCGCGTCGCCCCCGAGATCCCGGCGCACATCGTGAAGATCGCCGAGTCCGGCGTGCGCGGCCCCCACGACCTGATCGCCTACGCGAACGCGGGCGCCGACGCCGTGCTCGTGGGCGAGTCCCTCGTCACCGGCCGCGACCCGAAGTCGGCCGTGGCCGACCTCGTCGCCGCCGGCGCCCACCCGGCCCTGCGCCACGGGCGGGGCTGACCTCTCCGTGACCGCCGCGCGCCGCCACCGCCGACCCGCCCCGGGCGTCCGCCCGGGCAGGTCCGGCGTGCCCGCGGCGCCCGGCCACGCGTACGCCCGGCTCGCCCGCGGCTGCCGTCCGCGGGGCTGCCGCGCCCCGGCCCGCAGGGTCCACGGCCGGCGGGTGCGGTACGTGATCGGCGACGAACCGGGCCAGGTCAACGGCATGCGATGGCGCCGCGCGCTCTCGCGCGCAGGCCGACAGGCCGTGCGGAGCGGGGTCACCGCCCCGACCCGCCTCCTTCCCTGACCGGGCCCGGCCCGGTACACCGCCGCGTCCGCGCGGCGCCCCCGCACTCCCGGCGGCCCCGGCGGCCGTCGCCATCGGCACCCGGACGGCGTCCGGCCGCGCCGGTGGCCGGACACGGCGGGGCGGCGGCGTAGCCTCCGTACGGGAAGGGCGTGGGCGCGGCGGGCTCCGGCCGCGGGCGCGACGCCCCGTCACCCATCACCCGACACGTCCCGGAGCGGCACACCCGCCCGGATACGAGGAGTCCCGTCGCCATGTCCAGCGACTTCTTCATTCCCGACCCCGACGGTCATGTCCCCACCCCCCAGGGCTACTTCGGAGCCTTCGGCGGCAAGTTCATCCCGGAGGCGCTCGTCGCCGCCGTGGACGAGGTCGCCGTCGAGTACGAGAAGGCCAAGGCCGATCCGGAGTTCACCGCCGAACTCGGCGGACTGCTCGCCGACTACACCGGCCGCCCCAGCGCCCTCACGGAGGTGCCCCGCTTCGCCGAACACGCCGGCGGCGCGCGGGTCTTCCTCAAGCGCGAGGACCTGAACCACACCGGCTCGCACAAGATCAACAACGTGCTGGGCCAGGCCCTGCTCACCCGGCGCATGGGCAAGACCCGGGTCATCGCCGAGACCGGCGCGGGCCAGCACGGTGTCGCCACCGCCACCGCCTGCGCCCTGTTCGGCCTGGAATGCACCGTCTACATGGGCGAGATCGACACCCGGCGCCAGGCGCTCAACGTCGCCCGGATGCGGATGCTGGGCGCCGAGGTCGTCGCCGTGAAGTCCGGCAGCCGCACCCTCAAGGACGCCATCAACGAGGCGTTCCGCGACTGGGTCGCCAACGTCGACCGCACCCACTACCTCTTCGGCACGGTCGCCGGCCCGCACCCCTTCCCCGCCATGGTGCGCGACTTCCACCGGGTCATCGGCGTCGAGGCCAGGCGGCAGCTCCTGGAGCGGGCCGGACGGCTCCCCGACGCCGCCGTCGCCTGCGTCGGCGGCGGGTCGAACGCCATCGGCCTCTTCCACGCCTTCATCCCCGACTCGGGCGTCCGCCTGATCGGCTGCGAGCCCGCCGGCCACGGCATCGCCACCGGGGAGCACGCGGCCACCCTGACCGCGGGCGAACCGGGCATCCTGCACGGTTCCCGGTCCTACGTCCTCCAGGACGACGAGGGCCAGATCACCGAGCCGTACTCGATCTCGGCCGGACTCGACTACCCGGGCATCGGCCCCGAGCACTCCTACCTCAAGGACTCGGGCCGCGGCGAGTACCGCGCGGTCACCGACGACGACGCGATGCAGGCGCTGCGCCTGCTGTCGCGCACCGAGGGCATCATCCCGGCCATCGAGTCGGCGCACGCGCTGGCCGGCGCGCTGGAGGTCGGCCGCGAGCTCGGCAAGGACGGGCTGATCGTGGTCAACCTGTCCGGCCGCGGCGACAAGGACATGGACACCGCCGCCCGTTACTTCGGGCTGTACGACACGGACGCCCGGGTCGAGGCCGACGCCTCGGCGGACGACGGCGCCGCAGAGATCCAGGGGGACGCCTCGTGAGCGGCAATCTCGACCTGCTGAACAGCACCCTCGCCGCGGCCCGGGAGGAGAACCGGGCCGCGCTGATCGCCTACCTCCCGGCCGGCTTCCCCGACGTCGACACCGGCATCGAGGCGGTCAAGGCCGCCTTCGAGGGCGGCGCCGACGTCGTCGAGGTCGGGCTGCCGCACAGCGACCCGGTCCTGGACGGCCCGGTGATCCAGACCGCCGACGACATCGCGCTGCGGGGCGGCGTGCGCATCGCCGACGTGATGCGCACGGTGCGCGAGGCACACGCGGCGACCGGAAAGCCGGTGCTGGTGATGACCTACTGGAACCCGATCGACCGCTACGGCGTCGAGCGGTTCACCGCCGAGCTCGCCGAGGCCGGGGGCGCCGGGTGCATCCTGCCCGACCTGCCGGTCGAGGAGTCCGGCCTGTGGCGGGAGCACGCCGAGAAGCACGGTCTCGCCACCGTCTTCGTCGTCGCCCCGAGCAGCAAGGACGCGCGGCTCGCCACCATCACGGCGGCCGGCAGCGGATTCGTGTACGCCGCCTCCCTGATGGGCGTCACCGGCACCCGGGCGTCCGTCGGCGAGCAGGCGGCGGACCTGGTGCGGCGCACCCGCGCCACCACCGACCTCCCGGTCTGCGTGGGCCTCGGCGTCTCCGACCCCGCCCAGGCCGCCGAGGTGGCCGGCTTCGCGGACGGGGTGATCGTCGGCTCCGCGTTCGTCAAGCGGATGCTCGACGCGGCGGACGACACCGCCGCCGTCGCGGCGGTACGGGAACTGGCGGGCGACCTCGCCCGGGGCGTGCGCGGCACCGCGTAGCTCGAACGGGTGGAAACGGGACCGGGGAGGCGCGCAGACGCCTCCCCGGTTCGTTTGCGGTGCGTGAGCGACAACCAAGAACGGAAGCGGACCGCACGCGAGCGGATCCAGCGGGAACGGCAGTTGGACAAGGCCCGCGAGCGGCGCCGCAGGACCTTGATCGTGGCCTCGGCCGTGGTCGGCGTCCTCGGCCTGGCCGCCGTCGTCGGCCTGGTCGCGGCCAACAGCGGCAAGGACAAGGACGGCTCGTCGGAGGCCGGTCCGCTCAGCGCGCCCAGCGGGGTGCAGGGGGAGGAGCAGCTCGCCATCCCCGTCGGCGCGAGCGACGCGCCCTCCACCCTCACCGTGTGGGAGGACTTCCGCTGCCCGGCCTGCGCCCAGTTCGAGAACGCGCTGCGGTCCACGATCCACGACCTCGTGGCGGCCGGGAAGATCAAGGTCGAGTACCACCTCGCCACCATCATCGACGGCAACATGGGTGGCAGCGGCTCCCTGCGCGCGGCGAACGCGGCGGCCTGCGCCCAGGACGTGGGCAAGTTCCCCGAGTACCACGACGTGCTCTACACCAACCAGCCCCCGGAGCCGGACGACGCCTTCGCCGACAACGACCGGCTGATCGAGCTGGCCGGCAAGGTCGAGGGCCTCGACACCCCCGCCTTCCGCACCTGTGTCAACGACGGCACCCACGACAGCTGGGTCGAGAAGTCCAACACGGCCTTCCAGAACGGCGGCTTCCGCGGCACCCCGACGGTCCTGCTCAACGGCGAATCGATCTTCCCCACCAAGGGCGAGGAACAGATCTCGGTGCCCAACTTCAAGAAGTGGGTCGAGGAGGCCAACAAGGGCAAGCAGCCCGGCACCCGGCAGCCCTCGCCCGCCGGCAGCGCCGCCACCGGATCCCCCGCGTCCTGACGTCCGGGGCCGCCGCGCCACCCCGCTTCGCCGGGGCCCTCGTTATGCAGACGTTGCCGGGTGGGTTGCCGCACGCCCCACCCGGCAGGGTAGCGTCAGTGCTGCCATGGAAATCGCCTTCATCCCGAGCCCGTCGACCGGAGTGATCCACCTCGGACCGCTTCCGCTGCGCGGCTACGCCTTCTGCATCATCATCGGTGTCTTCGTCGCCGTCTGGTTCGGCAACAAGCGCTGGGTCGCCAGGGGCGGCAAGGCCGGCACGGTGGCCGACATCGCCGTGTGGGCCGTGCCCTTCGGCCTGGTCGGCGGACGCCTCTACCACGTGATCACCGACTACCAGCTGTACTTCAGCGAGGGTGAGAACTGGGTCGACGCCTTCAAGATCTGGGAGGGCGGCCTCGGCATCTGGGGCGCCATCGCGCTCGGCGCGGTCGGTGCCTGGATCGGCTGCCGCCGCCGTGGCATCCCGCTGCCCGCCTGGGCGGACGCCCTCGCGCCGGCGATCGCCTTCGCGCAGGCGATCGGCCGCTGGGGCAACTGGTTCAACCAGGAGCTGTACGGCAAGGCGACCGACCTGCCGTGGGCCGTCAAGATCTCCGAGGGCGCGGGCCGCGAGGCCGGCACCTACCACCCGACCTTCCTCTACGAGTCGCTGTGGTGCATCGGCGTGGCCCTGCTGGTCATCTGGGCCGACCGCCGCTTCAAGCTGGGCCACGGCCGGGCCTTCGCGCTCTACGTCGCCGCGTACTGCGCGGGCCGCGGCTGGATCGAGTACATGCGCGTCGACGAGGCGCACCACGTCCTCGGCCTCCGGCTGAACGTGTGGACGTCGATCCTGGTCTTCGTCCTGGCCGTCGCCTACATCGTCGTCTCGAACCGGCTGCGTCCGGGCCGTGAGGAGATCGTCGAGCCGGGCGCCGTGACCCTGGCGAAGCCGTCCCCGGAGGACGGCAAGGACGAGAAGGCCACGGACGACAAGGGCAAGGACGAGAAGGCCGACGCCGAGGCCGCCTCCGACGACACGGCGGACGCCGGCGCGGGGTCGGACGACACGGCCGACGCCGGCGCGAAGCCGGCCGGTGGCAAGGGCTAGGACCAGGGGCCGCCACGACGCCGCGACGGCGGCGACGGACGGCCGGCACGAGGGCCGCAGCGGGCACACTGCCCGCGGCGGCCCTCGTCCGTGTCCGCCCCGCTCCCCGGTGCCGGCTGCCGGTCAGGGGATCTCGCGGGCGGCGATCGCCAGGGTGCGCCGCGCCGCCGCGACCACCGCCGCGTCCACGAAGCGGCCGTCCGGGAGGGCCATGGCCCCGGTGTCCGACGCCGCCGCCTTGACGATCTCCTCCGCCGCGTCGATCTCCTCCGGCGTCGGCCGGTAGGCGCGTTCGATCACCGGGAGCTGGCGGGGGTGGATCGCCGCCCGGCCGAGGAAGCCGATCGAGCGGCCGTGCGCGCAGGAGGCGTGCAGCCCGTCCAGGTCGAGGATGTCGGGGAAGACGGACTGGGTGGGCGGTGCGAGCCCCGCCGCACGCGCCGCGACCACGATCCGGGTGCGCGGCCAGTCCAGTCCGGTGTCCCCGCGCACCCCGAGGTCCGCCCGCAGGTCCGACTCCCCGAGCGCGATGCCGCGCAGCGCCTCGTGCGCGGTGGCGATGGCATAGGCGTGCTCCACGGCGAGCGCCGACTCCAGCAGCGCGTACAGCCCGACGCCCGGCGCCTCGGCGGCGATCCGCTGCACATCGGTGGCGTAGGCGACCTTGGGGATGCGCAGGGCGGCCAGACCGGGCAGCCCCGCCAGCGCCGCGACGTCCCCGGGGGAGTCGATCCGCACATGGACGGGGAGCGGCAGATGCTGCGACAGCAGTTCGGCCGTGGCCGCGAGGGCGTACTCCTTGCGGTGCCCGGCCACCGCGTCCTCCAGATCGACGATGACGACGTCCGGACGGGCGGCGATCGCCTTGTGCACCACCTCCGGCCGGTCCCCGGGGGCGTAGAGCCAGGTCAGCGGGATGGTCATAGCGCTCCTTCGGTACGGAGTGCGGCGATGTCGGCGGGGGACATCCCGATCTCGGCCAGCACCGCGTCGGTGTCCGCGCCGTGCGGCCGGCCGGCCCAGCGGATGGAGCCGGGCGTCTCGGAGAGCCGGAAGAGGACGTTCTGCATCCGCAGCGTGCCGAGTTCGGGGTCGGGCACCTCGGTGATCGTCCCCAGCGCCTGGTACTGGGGATCGGCGTACACGTCCCGGATGTCGTAGACGGGGGCGATGGCCGCCTCGGCCTTCTCGAAGGCGGCGATCGCGTCGGCGCAGCTCTGCCGGGCGATCCAGCCGCCGACCGCCCCGTCCAGCTCGTCCGCGTGGTCGGCCCGCCCGCTGCCGGTGGCGAACCAGGGCTCGTCGACCAGCTCCGGCCGGCCGACCAGGTGCATCACCCGCTCCGCGACGGACTGGGCGGACGTGGAGACGGCCACCCAGCCGCCGTCCGCCGTGCGGTAGATGTTCCGGGGCGCGTTGTTGCGGGAGCGGTTGCCGGTGCGGGGCTGCACATAGCCGAGCTGGTCGTACCAGAGCGCCTGCGGGCCGAGCACGGCCAGGATCGGCTCGATGATCGCCATGTCGACGACCTGGCCCCGGCCGGTGACGCCGCGCGCGGCCAGCGCGGTCATCACCGCGTACGCGGTGGCCAGCGCGGCGACCGAGTCGGCGAGACCGAACGGCGGCAGCGTGGGCGGCCCCTCGGGCTGTCCGGTCGCCGCCGCGAAACCGCTCATCGCCTCCGCGAGGGTGCCGAAACCGGGCCGGTGGGAGTACGGGCCGAACTGCCCGAAGCCCGTGATCCGGGCCAGCACCAGCCGGGGATTGGCCGCGCTGAGCTCCTCCCAGCCCAGCCCCCAGCGCTCCAGGGTGCCGGGGCGGAAGTTCTCGACGACCACGTCCGCGGTGGCCGCCAGGCGCAGCAGGGTGTCGCGGCCGCCGGGGGTGGAGAGGTCCAGCGTGATGGTGCGCTTGTTGCGGCCGAGGACCTTCCACCACAGGCCCACGCCGTCCTTGGCCGGCCCGTGCCCGCGGGAGGGGTCGGGGCGGGTGGGGTGCTCGACCTTGACGACCTCGGCCCCGTAGTCGCCGAGCATCGTGGCGCACATCGGGCCGGCGAAGAGGGTGGCCAGGTCGAGGACGCGCAGGCCGCTCAGCGGCGGCGCGCCGTTCGGGGCGCTGCTCGGCGGCGTCATGACGCGGAGTCGATCTCGGGGCGGTACGGCATGGAGGTGGACGCTCCCGGGCGCTGGACGGACAGGGCCGCTGCGGCGCACGCCCAGGCGAGGGCCTGCTCCACGGGCCGGCCCTCGCCGAGGGCGACGGCGAGCGTGCCGACGAAGGTGTCCCCGGCGGCGGTGGTGTCGACGGCCGTGACCCGCGGGGCGGGCACGGTGACGGGCGCGGTGTCCCGGGCGGCGTGGAGACAGCCCGCGGAGCCGAGCGTGATGACCACCTCGGGCACGCTGCGCAGCAGGGCGGCGGCGGCCTCGTACGGGTCGGCCACACCGGTGAGCGCGGCGGCCTCGTGCTCGTTGGGGACGAGCAGGTCGACCGCGGCGAACAGTTCGGGCGGCAGGGGCTGCACCGGTGAGGGCGTCAGCACGGTGCGCACCCCGTGCCGGCGGCCGGCCAGGGCGCCGTCGAGCACGGCGCCGAGGGGGAGTTCGAGCTGGAGCAGCAGCAGGTCGGCCGCGGCGATGACGGCCTCGTCGCCCGGGGCCAGCGCGGTGACGGTGCCGTTCGCGCCGGGGACGACGACGATCGAGTTCCCGCCGTCGTCGTCGACGACGATGTGCGCGGTGCCGGACGGGCCGTCCGCGGTGCGCAGCAGGTCGGTGTCGACTCCGGACGCCTTCAGGGTGTGCCGCAGCAGTGCGCCGAACTCGTCCGCGCCGACCGCCCCGATCATGGTGACGTCGCCGCCCGCGCGGGCCGCGGCGACGGCCTGGTTCGCCCCCTTGCCGCCGGGGACGGTGGCGAACTCCCTTCCGGTGACGGTCTCTCCGCGCTTCGGCGGCTTCGCCACGTAGGCGACGAGGTCCATGTTGGTGCTGCCGAGCACCACGATGCCGGTCATGGGCGCAGTGCCTCCTCCACAGTCAGACGGGCGAGGGTGTCGAATCCGACGCCGTCGAAGCCGGCGACCGAGGTCGCGAGCCGGTTCTTCAGCGGCGTCGTCCAGCGTTCGGGCAGCGCGTCGGGGGCGCCGGCCAGCAGCCCGGCGACCGAACCGGCGGTCGCCCCGTTGGAGTCGGTGTCCAGACCGCCGGACACCGCACGGCAGACGGACCCGGTGAAGTCGCCGTCCGCGTGGGTCAGCGCGGCGGCGAGCAGCGCGGCGTTCGGGACGGCGTGGACCCAGTGCAGCGCGCCGTACGCGTGGTGGATCCGGTCGACCGCCCGGTCGAAGTCCGCCTCCGCGCGGGCGGCGGCGATGCCGAAGCGGACGGCCCCGGCCAGCCGGGAGCGCGGCGGCACCACCGCGAGGCCGGCGGCCAGCGCCTCGTGCACCCCGGCGTCGCCGCCGGCCGCGGCGGCCACCGTGGCGGCGACGAACATGGCGCTGTAGACGCCGTTCGCGGTGTGGCTCAGCGCGGCGTCCCTGAAGGCCTGCTCCGCGGCGGCGGCCGGGGCCCCGGGGTTGGTCCAGCCGTGCACATCGGCACGGATCGCGGCGCCGATCCACTCCCGGAACGGATTGCGGCGGACGGCCGTGAGCGGCGGCTCGACGCCGCACAGCAGGTTGCGGTAGGCGACGCGTTCCGCGGTGAAGGTCCGTCCGGCGGGGAGTTCGTCCAGCCACAGCGCGCCCACGTCGGCGGTGGTGAAGCGGCGGCCGTGCCGCCGCAGCAGCACCAGGCCGAGCAGCGGGTAGTTGAGGTCGTCGTCCTCCGGCATGCCGTCGATGTTCTCGGCCAGGCTGGTGGCGGCGCTGCGCCGGTTCCACGGGTGGGCGGCGGCCAGCTCCGCCGGCACCCCGCGCGCGGTGAACCAGTCGGCCAGCGGCCAGTTGCCCGTCGCACGGGCCAGCGCGCGGATGGCGTCCAGCGGCAGCTTCTCCACGGGCTTCCCCAGCAGACACCCCGCCGCCCGCCCGAGCCACGCGGCATGCAGCGCGTCCTCGCCGGGCGCGGCGGCGGTGCGGGGCGGGTGGGCGTGCGGGGCGTGTTCGGTGGGCCCGGCGGCGGTGCGGGGCGGCCGCCCGGGCCGGTCGGTCTGCGGCGCATCGCCGGGCGCGGCCCCGGTGCGGGGCGGCTGCCCGGACGGGCGGGGGTGGAGCGCGTCGCCGTGCGTGTCGTCGGGGCGGGGGGCCCGTCCGGGCCACGCGGTGCGCGCGGCGTCCTCGGTCGGCGCGGCACCGGCCGCCGCGCGGGACCGGGCCACCTCGCCGGCGTCGCCGCGCGGGGGACCGGCGGAACCGGACGCGTCCCCGCCGGGGAGCCCGGGGGTTCCCCGGCGGTCCGGCCCGGGACCGGCAGCCGACAGGTGCCCCAGGGCCGGGCAGGCCGCCGCGATCGACGACCAGTCCAGCGGTTCGGCGGCGGCCAAGGGAGAGGGGAGCGCGGCGAGTTCGTCGAGGAGGCGCTCCGCGAGCGCCCGGAGCCGGGGCGGGGCCGGCTCGGCGGAGGCGCCCGCACGCGCGGGCGCGGGGGCGCCGCCCGCCGCCCGCCAGCGGTCGCGGACATCGCCCGCGTCCCGCCCGTCCTCGTCCGCCTGCCGCAGCTCGTGCCCGATGAGGTCCTCGGGCTGGACCCAGGTCAGCCGCAGCGTCCCGGTCATCGGGCGTCCGCCAGCGCGGCGAACGCCGCCTCGTGGGCGCGGCGGCGGGCCAGGTCGCGCGCGTGGATCTCCCGGGCCACCGCCACGAGTTCGGCCGCGGGGGCGCGCAGGTCGATCCGGCTGGCCCGGGCCACCTGCCGCGCCCAGTCGTCCGGCACCGCCCGCTCCCCGTGCATCGCCCCCACCAGGGCTCCGGCCATCGTCGCGATCGAGTCGCAGTCGCGGCCGTAGTTGACGCAGGCGAGCACGGTCCGCCGGAAGTCGCCCGCGCCGACGAGCAGCATGCCCAGGGCGATGGGCAGTTCCTCGATGGAGTGCAGCCGCGAGGGGCGGCGGGCGCCCAGCGACGGGGCCCGGTAGTCGGGGCCGACGGTGTCGAAGGGGGCCACCGCCGCGCGCAGCGGCGCGAGCGCCGACTCGAAGTCCGTGTGGCGGACGGCGGTCTCCGCGACGGCCTCGATCGCGGCCTGGGTGCCGTCCTTGGCCAGCGCCAGCGCCGTCTCCACGACAGTGGCCGGGGTCGCCCCCGGCGCCGCCGCCGCCGCGACGGCGGCCGCGAACACGCCCGCCGCCTCCCGCCCGTAGGAGGACTGGTGCGCCCCCGCGACGTCCAGCGCCTCGTGGTAGGCGGCGTCCGGGTCGGCGGCGTTGACGAGGCCGACCGGCGCCATGTACATCGCGGCACCGCAGTTGACGATGTTGCCGACCCCGGCCTCGCGGGGGTCGTTGTGGCCGTAGTGCAGCCGGTGCACCAGCCACTTCTCGGCGAGGAAGATCCGCTGGAGGGGGAGGGCCTCCGCCTCCAGTTCGGGGATCCAGCGGGGGGTGGAGATCAGGTCGGGCACCAGATGGTCGGCGACGGCGTAGGCGTCCAGGTGGTCGCGGACCGCCGCGTAGACGCGCACCAGGGCGTGGGTGAGCAGGGTGTCGTCGGTGATGTGCCCGTTGCCCTTGTGGTACGGGGCGATCGGGCGCGCGGTGCGCCATGCGTCGCCGTTCCAGGGGCCGACGATGCCCTCGACCCGGCCGCCGTGCCGCTCGACGATCTGCTCCGGGGTGTAGCCCTCGACCGGCCCGCCGAGCGCGTCGCCGACGGCGGCACCGACCAGGCTGCCCGTGAGCCTGTCGTCGAGGGAGGGGGAGTCGGGGTTCGCCGATGGGGTGGCCGCGTTCGCCGTCGCTGTGGTCATGGCCGGATTGTCCCCCTTGTTCCGTCGCGCGCGGCGTACCTCGCCCGGGGATTCGGCCACTCTCCCCGCCCCGGCCGCCCCGCGGACCTCCTGCCCGCGCGCGATGCGCGGCACGCGGCCGGGCGGCGCCCGCCCGGGGCGCGGAGGCCCGGGCGGCGGACCGGCCGGGGCGGCGCACGACGCCCGGGGGAGGCCCCGTCCGCTACCGGGGAAGCCCTCCGTCCCCGGGCCCGGTGTCCTCCGGGGCGGCGAGGAGGGCGGCCAGGGCCACCAGGTCGGTCCCGGCGAGGTGGGGGAGGACGCAGCCGGCGAGGGTGCGGCAGGCCTCGCGCCAGCCGGCGGGGACGCGGTCGCCGCCGCCCAGGACACCGGTCAGCGCCCCGGCCAGCGCGGGCGCGGAGTCCGCGACCCGGGAGAGGCACGCCGCCGTGGGCACGGCCTCGGACACCCGGCCCCGGGCGGCGAGGGTCACGGCGAGCGCCACCGGCACCGTCTCGGCGGCGGCGATGCCGTAGCTGTAGACGTGGTCGACGATCTGGTGCTCCAGCAGGGGCACCAGATCGAAGGCGCAGCCGGCCTCGCGGGCGAGGGCGAGCGCGTGCCGGGCGTTGCGGCCGATCTCGGTGGACTCGGGCAACTGGCCGAGCGCGGCGGCCACGGCGCCCTCGACGTCCGCGCCGCCGAGGGCGGCCGCGACGGCGGCGGCCATCGCCCGGGCGCCGTGCACCCCGTCCCCGTCCTGCGTGTAGCGGGCGTCGAACTCGGCGAGGGCGGCGGCCGCCGCCGGGTCGCCGGGGTGCACGACGGCGAGCACGGCGGCCCGTACACAGGCGGCGTCGTCGAAGTAGTGCGGATTGTCGTGGCCGGTCGCCGGCGGGCGCAGGCCGGTGGCGAGGTTGCCGAGCCCCGCGCGCACGGAGATCCGGGCCCGCAGCGGCAGCACCGCCGACTCGACCTCCGGGGCCCGTGCGGCGGCCGCGGCGACCTGGCTCGCGAGGGCGTTCCACGCCAGGTCGACGGCGGCCCGGACCCGGCGGGCCGGCGACGGTCCGCGGACGTCGTCGCCGCGCGCGGTGAGCACGATCTGGGCCGCGAACGCGGCCCACTCGGCGTCGTCGGAGGGGCCGAGGCGCAGCGGCTCCGGCGGCTGGTTCAGCGCGATCGGCACCGGGAGCGTGGTGGTGGCGTTCTGTTCGGCGAACGTGTCGAGTTCCCGGGTGAGCCGGCGGGTCCACTCGGGCATCCGGCCCGCCCGGTGCCTCGCCGCCGGCCAGCCCGCGGCATCCCCGGCGGCGAGCCCGAGCAGCAGCCCTTCGAGCGGTCGCGCCACCGCCGTGCCGTGCCGTGCGGTCTCCGTCGCGGTGTGCCGGGCCGCTTCCGCTGTGCCGTGCGACCCCGTCTCCGTCGTGCCGTGCCGGGCCGCTTCCGCTGTGCCGTGCGACCCCGTCTCCGTCGTGCTGTGCCCGGCAGCTGCCGCCGTGCCGTGCCGGGCCGCCTCCTCCCCGGGGCCGGCGGGGCCCGTGCCCGCGCGGGCGGTGTCCAGGGGGCCGTGCGACGCGGGGGCGGTCATGAGGCCGACGGGGTCAGGAGCGCGGCCACGTCGAGGACGTGGTGGCCGCGCATCGAGGGGAGGCAGCTCCCGCGCACCGGGCCGATCGCGCCGGCCCATTCGGGCGGGATCGCGCCCGCGCCCTGGACCGCTCCCGCGAGCGCGCCCGCGACGGCCGCGGTGGTGTCGGCGTCGCGGCCCATGTTGACGGCCGTCAGCACCGAGGTGCGGAAGTCCCCGCGGGCCGCCGCGAACGCGCCGAACGCCAGCCCCACCGCCTCCGGCGCCAGGTCGGTCCACGGGTAGCCGCCGATCACGACGGCCGAGCGCACCGCCCGCTCCATGGACAGCGCGTCCGGGTAGGTGCGGCCCGCCGCGATCACCCCGCGCCGCAGGGTGCGGGCGGTCCAGGAGTCCATCGGGACGACGGACAGCGCCGCCCCGATCACCCCCGCGGGCCCCGCGCCGCCCATCGCGGCCGCGACCCCCGCCGCCACCGCCCGGCCGCCGTGGATGCCCTCGCCGTCGTGGCTGACGCTGCCGTCGACGGTCACCAGCCGGGCCGCCTCCTCGGGGCAGCCGGCGGCGAAGACGCCGAACGGGGCCGCGCGCATGGCGAGCCCGTCGCTCCAGGCGTGCCGGTGCTGGGCGGAGATCGGCGCGGCCAGCCCCCGCCGCAGGTTCTCCAGCGTGCCGCGTTCGCTGAAGCCGGCTCCCCGGAACGGGCCCTCGTCCCGGTCGGCGATCCACTCGTGCCAGGCGGCCTCGACGTGGGCGACGGTCAGCTCCGAGCCGTGCCGGGCGAGCAGCAGGCCCGAGAGGATGGCGTACTCGGTGTCGTCGGTGCCGGCCGGATCGTCGCTGACGAAGCCCTCGATGCGGCCCCAGCGGCGGCGGATCTCGGACGGCCGCATGTTCTCGGCGGGGGCGCCGAGCGCGTCGCCCACCGCGAGGCCGAGCAGCGCCCCGCGTGCCCGGTCGGCACGGTCCGCGGGCGGGGTGACGGCCGTGGCGGGCGCCGACACCGGGACGGTGGCCGGCCCGCCGGTGGACGACTCGGTCAGCAACTCCATGTGGGGCCCTTTCGCGCGCGCGAGCCTGGTCCCCGATGTGTGCCACGCGCCGCCCGGCCCTCATCAGAGAAACGTTTCTGTCACCCGACCCGGTGTATGCCGGGACCCCTTCGAGGGCGCCTCCCGGCCCCAGGTAAGTACGGCCTGCCTTGCTGGCGCGCCCCTTACATCCGGCGTACGTTCGAGGTCAGAGGGCCGCGGTGCACGAGCATCGCGGTCGAGAGGGGAGAGCTGTGTCCATCATCGAGACCGAGGCCGCGCTGCACGAGGCGCACCGCGACAACCACACCCACCGCGACGTGAACGGCGGCTGGCTGCGTCCTGCGGTGTTCGGGGCGATGGACGGACTCGTCTCCAACCTGGCGCTGATGACCGGCGTCGCAGGCGGCGCCGCCTCCCAGCAGACCATCGTCGTCACGGGCCTCGCCGGCCTGGCCGCGGGCGCGTTCTCCATGGCGGCCGGCGAGTACACCTCGGTCGCCTCGCAGCGCGAACTGGTCCAGGCCGAGCTCGACGTCGAGCGCCGTGAGCTGCGCAGGCACCCGGTGGACGAGATGGAGGAGCTCGCCGCGCTGTACACCGCCCGGGGCGTGGAGCCCGAGCTCGCCCGCGAGGTGGCGATGCAGCTCTCCAGGGACCCCGAGCAGGCGCTGGAGATCCACGCCCGCGAGGAGCTCGGCATCGACCCGGACGACCTCCCGTCGCCCACCGTCGCCGCCGTCTCCTCCTTCGGCTCGTTCGCCCTCGGCGCGCTGCTGCCGGTGCTGCCGTACCTGCTCGGCGCGAGCGCCCTGTGGCCCGCCGTGCTGCTCGCCCTCGCCGGGCTGTTCGCCTGCGGAGCCCTGGTGGCGAAGGTCACGGCCCGCGGCTGGCTGTTCAGCGGGATGCGCCAGCTCGCGCTCGGCGGCGCCGCCGCGGCGGTCACCTACGGGCTGGGCATGCTGATCGGCGCCGCGGTCTGACGACCGCGCGACCCGCGCCCCGGTACCCCCGCGCCCCCGTCCCCGCCCGGCTCCCCACCGGGCCCGCCCTCCCGGCGGACACGACCGCACCGGCCCCAGGTCAGGGGCCGGTGCGGTCGCGCTTTCGCGTTCCATCGCCGACCCTGTGACGTACGTCCCCTCCGCCGAGCGGCGCAACAGTGAGACACTATGCAAGGCACGACATACATAGCCGTTACCCGGTGGTTTCGTCTCCGCAACCACCGGGCATGAGCCGAAAGCGCTCCGGGCAACGAAGCCTGTCCGCGCCGGTCCTCCGGTACCGCGATCCGTTTCCTTCACCAGGTTCTCCCGGTTCGTACGCCCCAGGGCCCCCTGTCACCGCGCTCAGCGGTGTCCGCATGCTGGAATGGTCTATCCGCTTTCCGAGAAGCACTCCATCATGTAACCTGCACGAAATTTCGCCAGGGCCAACGTCGTCCCTCGGCACTGCACATGCCACGACGACGACGGGAGAGCCGATGCGTTCCGACGCCTGGTCGCCCATGGACGGTCGCCCCGCCCCCCAGGGGATGTACGACCCCCGTAACGAACACGACGCCTGCGGTGTCGGGTTCGTGGCCACCCTCACCGGTGTAGCCAGCCATGAGCTGGTCGAGCAGGCGCTGACCGTACTGCGGAACCTCGAGCACCGCGGCGCCACCGGCTCCGAGCCCGACTCCGGCGACGGCGCGGGCATCCTCCTCCAGGTCCCCGACGCCTTCCTGCGCGAAGTGGCCGGATTCGATCTTCCCGAGGCCGGCTCCTATGCCGTAGGCATCGCCTTCCTCCCGGCCGAGGACAACACCGAGGCCGTCTCACGGATCGAGACGATCGCCGCCGAGGAGGGCCTCACCGTCCTCGGCTGGCGTGAGGTCCCCGTCGCCCCCGAGCTGCTCGGCAACGGCGCCCGCGCCACGATGCCGGCCTTCCGCCAGCTCTTCGTCGCCGACGGGGTGAACTCGGGCATCGCCCTGGACCGCAAGGCGTTCGTGCTGCGCAAGCGCGCCGAGCGCGAGGCCGGCGTGTACTTCCCGTCGCTCTCCGCCCGCACCGTCGTCTACAAGGGCATGCTGACCACCGGCCAGCTCGAACCCTTCTTCCCGGACCTGTCCGACCGGCGCTGCGCCACCGCCGTCGCCCTCGTGCACTCCCGGTTCTCCACCAACACCTTCCCGAGCTGGCCGCTGGCCCACCCGTACCGCTTCGTCGCGCACAACGGCGAGATCAACACGGTCAAGGGCAACCGCAACTGGATGCGCGCCCGGGAGTCCCAGCTCGGCTCGGACCTGTTCCGCGAGGGCAGCCTGGAGCGCATCTTCCCGGTCTGCACCCCGGACGCCTCCGACTCCGCCTCCTTCGACGAGGTGCTGGAGCTGCTCCACCTCGGCGGCCGTTCGCTGCCCCACTCGGTGCTGATGATGGTCCCCGAGGCGTGGGAGAACCACGACTCCATGGACCCGGCCCGGCGTGCCTTCTACCAGTACCACTCCACGATGATGGAGCCCTGGGACGGCCCGGCCTGCGTCACCTTCACCGACGGCACCCAGGTCGGCGCGGTCCTCGACCGCAACGGTCTGCGCCCCGGCCGCTACTGGGTCACCGACGAGGGCCTCGTCGTGCTCTCCTCCGAGGTCGGCGTGCTCGACATCGACCCCGCGAAGGTCGTCCGCAAGGGCCGCCTCCAGCCCGGCCGGATGTTCCTCGTCGACACCGCCGAGCACCGCATCATCGAGGACGACGAGATCAAGTCGGGCCTCGCCGCCGAGCACCCCTACGAGGAGTGGCTGGAGACCGGCGAGATCGAGCTCGAGGACCTGCCCGAGCGCGAGCACATCGTCCACACCCACGCCTCCGTCACCCGCCGCCAGCAGACCTTCGGCTACACCGAGGAGGAGCTGCGCGTCATCCTGGCGCCGATGGCCCGCACCGGCGGCGAGCCGCTCGGCTCCATGGGCACGGACTCCCCGATCGCGGCCCTGTCCGAGCGCCCCCGGCTGCTCTTCGACTACTTCACCCAGCTCTTCGCACAGGTCACCAACCCGCCGCTGGACGCCATCCGCGAGGAGCTCGTCACCTCGCTGTACTCCTCGCTCGGCCCCCAGGGCAACCTGCTGGAGCCGACCTCCGCGTCCTGTCGCAGCGTCACCCTGCCGTTCCCGGTGATCGACAACGACGAGCTGGCCAAGCTCATCCACATCAACGCCGACGGCGACATGCCCGGCATGAAGGCCGCCACGCTCTCCGGTCTCTACCGGGTCTCCGGCGGCGGCGACGCGCTCGCCGCCCGGATCGACGAGATCTGCGCCGAGGCCGACACCGCCATCGAGAACGGCGCCCGGCTCGTCGTGCTCTCCGACCGGCACTCCGACGCCGAGCACGCCCCGATCCCGTCGCTGCTGCTCACCTCCGCCGTGCACCACCACCTCATCCGCACCAAGCAGCGCACCCAGGTGGGCCTGCTGGTCGAGGCCGGCGACGTCCGCGAGGTGCACCACGTCGCCCTGCTCATCGGCTACGGCGCCGCCGCGGTCAACCCGTACCTGGCGATGGAGTCCGTCGAGGACCTCGTGCGCGCCGGCACCTTCATCGACGGCCTGGAGCCCGAGAAGGCGATCCGCAACCTGATCTACGCCCTCGGCAAGGGCGTCCTCAAGGTCATGTCCAAGATGGGCATCTCCACCGTCGCCTCCTACCGCGGCGCGCAGGTCTTCGAGGCCGTCGGCCTGGACGACGCCTTCGTGGAGAAGTACTTCAACGGCACCGCCACCAAGATCGGCGGCGCCGGCCTGGACGTCGTCGCCAAGGAGGTCGCCGCCCGGCACGCCAAGGCGTACCCGGCCACCGGCATCCCCTCCGCGCACCGCGCGCTGGAGATCGGCGGCGAGTACCAGTGGCGCCGCGAGGGCGAGCCGCACCTGTTCGACCCGGAGACCGTCTTCCGCCTCCAGCACGCCACGCGCACCAAGCGGTACGACATCTTCAAGAAGTACACGGACCGGGTGAACGAGCAGTCCGAGCGCCTGATGACGCTCCGCGGCCTGTTCGGCTTCACCTCCGACCGCCCGTCGATCCCCGTCGACGAGGTCGAGCCCGTCTCCGAGATCGTCAAGCGCTTCTCCACCGGCGCCATGTCGTACGGCTCCATCTCCAAGGAGGCGCACGAGACGCTGGCCATCGCCATGAACCAGCTCGGCGGCAAGTCCAACACCGGCGAGGGCGGCGAGGACCCGGAGCGCCTGTACGACCCGGAGCGCCGCTCCTCCATCAAGCAGGTCGCCTCCGGCCGCTTCGGCGTCACCAGCGAGTACCTCGTCAACGCCGACGACATCCAGATCAAGATGGCCCAGGGCGCCAAGCCCGGCGAGGGCGGACAGCTCCCCGGCCACAAGGTCTACCCGTGGGTCGCCAAGACGCGTCACTCGACGCCCGGCGTCGGCCTCATCTCGCCGCCGCCGCACCACGACATCTACTCCATCGAGGACCTCGCCCAGCTCATCCACGACCTCAAGAACGCCAACCCGGTCGCCCGCATCCACGTGAAGCTGGTCTCCGAGGTCGGCGTCGGCACGGTCGCCGCGGGTGTCTCCAAGGCCCACGCGGACGTCGTCCTCATCTCCGGCCACGACGGCGGAACGGGCGCCTCCCCGCTGACCTCGCTGAAGCACGCGGGCGGCCCCTGGGAGCTCGGCCTCGCCGAGACCCAGCAGACGCTGCTCCTCAACGGCCTGCGCGACCGCATCGTGGTGCAGACCGACGGCCAGCTCAAGACCGGCCGCGACGTCGTCATCGCCGCGCTGCTCGGCGCCGAGGAGTTCGGCTTCGCGACCGCCCCGCTCGTCGTCTCCGGCTGCGTCATGATGCGCGTCTGCCACCTGGACACCTGCCCGGTCGGCATCGCCACCCAGAATCCGGTGCTGCGCGAGCGGTTCTCCGGCAAGGCCGAGTTCGTCGTCAACTTCTTCCAGTTCATCGCCGAGGAGGTCCGCGAGATCCTCGCCGAGCTGGGCTTCCGCAGCGTCGAGGAGGCCGTCGGCCACGCCGAGCTGCTGGACACCACCCGTGCCGTCAGCCACTGGAAGGCCCAGGGCCTCGACCTCGCCCCGCTGTTCCACGTGCCCGAGCTGCCCGAGGGCGCGGTGCGCCACCGGATCACCGAGCAGGACCACGGTCTGGAGAAGGCGCTCGACAACGAGCTGATCGAGCTCGCCGCCGAGGCGCTGAACGCCGCCGGCGTCGAGGACGCCCGGCCGGTGCGCGCCCAGATCGGCATCCGGAACATCAACCGGACCGTCGGCACCATGCTCGGCCACGAGGTGACCAAGCGGTTCGGCGGCGCGGGCCTGCCCGACGACACCATCGACATCACCTTCACCGGCTCCGCGGGCCAGTCCTTCGGCGCCTTCGTGCCGCGCGGTGTCACGCTCCGCCTGGAGGGCGACGCCAACGACTACGTCGGCAAGGGCCTCTCCGGCGGCCGGGTGATCGTCCGCCCGGACCGCGGCGCCGACCACCTCGCCGAGTACTCGACCATCGCCGGCAACACCATCGGCTACGGCGCCACCGGCGGCGAGATGTTCCTGCGCGGCCGCACCGGCGAGCGCTTCTGCGTCCGCAACTCCGGCGCACTGGTCGTCTCCGAGGGCGTGGGCGACCACGGCTGCGAGTACATGACCGGCGGACACGCGGTCGTCCTCGGCGAGACCGGCCGCAACTTCGCGGCGGGCATGTCCGGCGGCATCGCCTACGTCGTCGACCTCGACCGGGACAACGTCAACTCCGGCAACCTCCAGGCGATCGAGACCCCGTCCGACGCCGACCGGCAGTGGCTGCACGACGTCGTGCGCCGCCACCACGAGGAGACGGGCTCCACCGTCGCCGAGAAGCTCCTCGCCGACTGGGAGACGAACGCCGCCCGGTTCAGCAAGATCATCCCGACCACGTACAAGGCAGTGCTCGCCGCCAAGGACGCCGCTGAGCTCGCCGGTCTCACCGAGCAGGAGACCACCGAGAAGATGATGGAGGCGGCGACCAATGGCTGACCCCAAGGGCTTCCTGACCACCGGCCGCGAGGTCGCCGAGACCCGCCCCGTCGAGGAGCGCGTCAAGGACTGGAACGAGGTCTACGTCCCCGGCTCCCTGCTGCCGATCATCAGCAAGCAGGCCGGCCGCTGCATGGACTGCGGCATCCCGTTCTGCCACAACGGCTGTCCGCTCGGGAACCTCATCCCCGAGTGGAACGACTACGCCTACCGCGAGGACTGGTCGGCGGCGTCCGAGCGCCTGCACGCGACCAACAACTTCCCGGAGTTCACCGGGCGGCTGTGCCCCGCGCCCTGCGAGGCGGCGTGCGTCCTCGGCATCAACCAGCCGGCCGTCACCATCAAGAACGTCGAAGTCTCCATCATCGACAAGGCGTGGGACTCCGGCGACGTCACCCCGCAGCCGCCGGACCGCCTCTCCGGCAAGACCGTCGCCGTCGTCGGCTCCGGCCCGGCCGGTCTCGCCGCCGCCCAGCAGCTCACCCGGGCCGGCCACACCGTCGTCGTGTACGAGCGCGCCGACCGCATCGGCGGCCTGCTGCGCTACGGCATCCCCGAGTTCAAGATGGAGAAGGTGCACATCAACCGCCGCATCGAGCAGATGCGCGCGGAGGGCACCAAGTTCCGCACCGAGGTCGAGATCGGCACCGACATGCCGTCCGACGCGCTGCGCCGCCGCTACGACGCGGTCGTCATCGCCGCCGGTGCCACCGTCTCCCGCGACCTGCCGGTCCCCGGCCGCGAGCTGAACGGCATCCACTTCGCCATGGAGTACCTGCCGCTCGCCAACAAGGTGCAGGAGGGCGACTTCGTGGCGCCCCCGCTCACCGCCGAGGGCAAGCACGTCGTCGTCATCGGCGGCGGCGACACCGGCGCCGACTGCGTGGGCACCGCCCACCGTCAGGGCGCCGCCTCGGTCACCCAGCTGGAGATCATGCCCCGCCCGGGCGAGGAGCGGATCGCCGGCCAGCCCTGGCCGACCTTCCCCATGCTCTACAAGGTCACCTCGGCCCACGAGGAGGGCGGCGAGCGGGTGTACTCCGTCTCCACCACCCACTTCGAGGGCGACGAGGACGGCAACGTCCAGGCCCTCCACCTGATCGAGGTGGAGTTCGTGGACGGTAAGCTGACCCAGAAGCCCGGAACCGAGCGGCGGATTCCGGCGCAGCTGGTCACGCTGGCGATGGGCTTCACGGGCACGGACCAGTCCAACGGCCTGGTCCAGCAGTTCGGCCTGGAGCTCGACGAGCGCGGCAACATCGCGCGCGACGCCGACTTCGCCACCAACGTCGACGGCGTCTTCGTCGCCGGCGACGCGGGCCGCGGCCAGTCGCTGATCGTCTGGGCGATCGCCGAGGGCCGCTCCGCGGCACGCGGCGTCGACCGCTTCCTCACGGGAGCGAGCGCGCTGCCGGCGCCGATCCGCCCGACCGACCGCGCGCTCACGGTCTGACGACCGGAGCACGACCCGGCCCCACGGGGCCGGCGTCGCGCGGACAACTCCATGACGTCCCGTACAACGGCGTGCGGAACTGAACACGGCGCCTGCCTCGTCCCCGACCGGATCCGGCAGGCGCCGTGGTGTGTCCGGGGGCGGGAGCGGCCGGGCGGACGGTCTTGTGCGCCCCTGCTCGGAGACCGGCGGACCACCCCGCCCAACCGACCCCGTCGGGGCCCTCGTTGGCGGTGCGGGTGACCGGATATCGTCGGACGAACAGGACAGTGGACGCGAACACGGAGGCACGCCCCATGACCACGCGGACCACACCGGGGCCGGCGATCAGTCTGCGCAAGGTCGAGGAGCGGGCGCCCGGGATCGTGTCGTTGTACAAGAGCGCCGGGGCCGGTCTGCGCAAGCGGGGGATGGAGGGGCAGCGCGCGGCGGTGTACCTGGTGGTCGACTACTCCGGGTCGATGAAGGACTACTACCGCGACGGCAGCGTGCAGGCGCTCGCCGACCGGGTGCTCGGGCTGTCCGCCCATCTCGACGACGACGGCGTGGTGCCGGTGGTCTTCTTCTCCACGGACGTCGACGCCGTCACCGAGATCGCGCTCGACGACCACCAGGGCCGGATCGACCGGATCGTCGCCGGGCTCGGGCACATGGGGAAGACCAGCTACCACCTCGCGATGGACGCCGTCCTCGACCACTACGTCGACAGCGGTTCCACCGCCCCCGCGCTCGTCGTCTTCCAGACCGACGGCGGACCGGTCAGCAAGCTCGCGGCGGAGCGCTATCTCTGCAAGGCCGCCAGGATGCCGCTGTTCTGGCAGTTCGTCGGATTCGGGGACAAGCGCAGCACTCAGTTCGACTTCCTGCGCCGGCTCGACGAGCTCGCCGTGCCCGCCAAGCGGCCCGTCGACAACGCCGGCTTCTTCCACGCGGGGGCGGACCCGAGGCGGGTGCCGGACGACGAGCTGTACGACCGGCTGCTGGCCGAGTTCCCGGGCTGGCTGGCGGACGCGCGCGCCCAGGGGATCGTGCGCTGAGCGGACGCCGCGGCGCCCAGGAGGTCAGCCGCTCCCGGGGATCCAGAAGTTGTGCACCTGCCGCACCCGGGGGCGGTCGGGCCCGGCGGGCAGCCCCTGCTTCTCGGCCACCGGCATGATCACCGCGGCGAACTTGTCCATCGCCTCCTCGGACTCCCACACGTCGTAGATCTCGACGCCCGCCTCCGACGGCACACAGGTGTGCGAGAGGCATCCCGCGAAGGTGTCGCCCGGCAGGGACCGCAGTTCCGCGTTGAGCGCGTCGTACTGCGCGGGCGTGACACCCGGCAGAGTCGCGTGCATGAAGATCGTCATCGCGTCTCTCCTCGCTGGCGGGCCCCACGCCTCCCCGTCGCCCCGGCGGCGGCCCGGTACCCGACTTCCAGCACATCACCCCGGGCCGCCGCCTGCATCCCTCCGGGCGAAAACCCGGGACGAGGGCGGCCGCGTTCCGGGACCGCGGCGGCGGATCGGCGGTGTGACCTGGTCACCTTTGCCGGGCGTGAGGGGGAACACAGGTGTCCGTGGCGATTCGTGCTACGGTGGCTGCGTTGCAGTTTTGGTACCCATGAACTCTGTGTGCGCCTGACGGGAATGCTTCGTCAGGCGCATGTTTTGTTTCCGGATTCTCCGGATGGGGTCAATGCAGCGACGGGGAGTCCACGAGGTGTGGATTCCCGGCTTGCCCCGTTCAAGGAGAATGACATGGCAACTGGAACCGTGAAGTGGTTCAACTCGGAAAAGGGCTTCGGCTTCATCGAGCAGGACGGCGGCGGCGCCGACGTCTTCGCCCACTACTCCAACATCGCCACCTCGGGCTTCCGTGAGCTCCAGGAAGGCCAGAAGGTGACGTTCGACGTCACGCAGGGCCAGAAGGGCCCGCAGGCGGAGAACATCCTCCCGGCCTGATCGCCGGAGGACCCGCTTCATCGCAGCCGGGGCCCGCACCGCACGGTGCGGGCCCCGGCTCGTCCCTGTCCCAGGGCCTGGAAGGCATTTCTCGTACATGAACCGCTCCGAACGCCCGGCACGCAAGCGCCCCACCGAATCCCGTACGGACTCCCGTCCCGCGCGCGGCACCGCGCGCTCCCAGGGATCCGCCGGCAGGGGCGGCCGCTCCAAGGGCGCCGCGCGCCCCGTGGCGCCGCCGCAGGAATTCACCCTGCCCGAGACCGTCACCCCGGCACTGCCCGCCGTGGCGGCGTTCGACGAGCTGGAGATGCCCGCCGCCCTGCTGAAGACACTCGCGGCCCAGGGCGTCACCGAGCCGTTCCCCATCCAGGCCGCCACCCTGCCGAACTCGCTCGCGGGCCGCGACCTCCTGGGGCGCGGACGCACCGGCTCCGGCAAGACGCTCGCCTTCGGGCTCGCGCTGCTCGCCCGCACCGCCGGCCGCCGCGCCGAGTCCGGTGCGCCGCTCGCGCTCGTCCTGGTGCCCACCCGTGAGCTCGCGCAGCAGGTGACCGACGCGCTCACCCCGTACGCGACCTCCGTGCAGCTCCGTCTCGCCACCGTGGTCGGCGGTCTGTCGATCAACAAGCAGGCGGGCGCCCTGCGCCGGGGCGCCGAGGTGCTCGTGGCGACCCCCGGGCGGCTGATCGACCTCGTCGACCGGGGCGACTGCCGGCTCGACAGCGTGTCGGTGACCGTCCTGGACGAGGCCGACCAGATGGCCGACATGGGCTTCATGCCGCAGGTCACCAAGCTGATCAAGCAGGTCGAGCCGGACGGGCAGCGGATGCTGTTCTCGGCGACGCTGGACAAGAACATCGACCGGCTCGTGCGGATGTTCCTCACCGACCCGGTGGTCCACTCGGTCGACCCGTCGGCCGGTGCGGTGACGACGATGGAGCACCATGTGCTGCACATCGCCGACGAGACCGAGAAGAAGGCCGTCGCCCTGCGGATCGCCGCCCGTGACGGGCGGGTGATCCTCTTCGTGGACACCAAGCGGTCCGCCGACCGCTTCGCCAAGCGTCTGCTGGCCAGCGGTGTCCGGGCGGCCGCCCTGCACGGCGGACGTTCGCAGCCGCAGCGCAACCGCACCCTGGACCAGTTCAAGAACGGCCAGGTCACCGCGCTGGTCGCGACCAATGTGGCGGCCCGCGGCATCCACGTCGACGACCTCGACCTGGTCGTCAACGTCGACCCGCCCGTCGACCACAAGGACTATGTGCACCGCGGCGGGCGCACGGCCCGCGCGGGGGAGTCCGGCAGCGTGGTCACGCTGGTGCTGCCCGCCCAGAAGCGGGAGATGACCCGGCTGATGTCGGACGCGGGCATAGCGCCTCGGACGGCGCGGGTCTCCTCCTCCGACGAGGAACTCGCCCGGCTGACCGGCGCCCGTGAGCCGTCCGGCGTGCCGGTGACCATCGAGATTCCGCAGCAGGCCGCCGCGCCCGCGGAGGCCGCCGGGGCCACGTCCCGCCGGCGCTCCTCGCGCGGCGGACGCGGCCGGCGCGCGGAGAGCGGCACGGCGCAGCGCCAGACGCCCAGGGCGGGACGCGGCACGTCCGCTTCCGGCGGGGCGTCCGCCGGCGCGGGGCGTGCCTCCGCCGCCGGTGGCCAGGGCGAGGGTCGCGCCCGTCGCGCCGTGCGGCGTCCGCGGGTGCGGGCCGCGCCGGCGGGCAGGGCGAGGCCCGCCGCGGCGCCGCCTCCGCCCCGCAGGGCGAGGCGCGGGCCCCCGCTCCCGCACCCGCCGCGCCCGGGGCACCGGCGCGGCCTGAGCGGCACACCGAAACGGCGCGGGCCGGACTCCCGTCGGGGGGTCCGGCCCGCGCCGTTGTGCGTACCGGCCGGGCACCGGGCACCGGGTTCGTGGGATGTCACCGCCGCGCGGCGGCGGTGACGCGGGCGCCGTGCTGTCCGGGTGCGGGGCCGGGACCGCGAGGAGCGGTCGGGGATCGCCGGGGGCCTCGGGCCGTCTGTGCCGTCCCGTCGTGGCCGGCGGGGCGGGTCGGGGGTGGCGGGGGACGGTGGAGGCGAGGCGGGTGCGGAGGCGGGGGTCCGTGAGGTGGGCGTGGGGCTCCGGGGGCCGGGGGCCTCGGGCTGTCTCTGCCGCCCCTGCCGTGGGCGGCGGGGGACGGTGGACGCCGGGCGGGGGCCGTGTGGTGAGTGGGGGTCTCCGGTGTCCGGGCCGCCTCGGGCTGTCTCTGCCGCCCCTGCCGTGGGCGGCGGGGGACGGTGGACGCCGGGCGGGGGCCGTGTGGTGAGTGGGGGGCTCCGGGGGCCGGGGGCCTCGGGCCGTCTCCGCCGCCCTGCCGTGGCCGTCAGGGGCGGCGGGGGACGGTGGAGGCGAGGCGGGTGCGGAGGCGGGGGTCCGTGAGGTGGCGGACGGCGTCCGTGGCCGTGCGGTGGGCGTGGGTCTCCGGGGGCTGGTCGGTGAGCAGGCGGGAGAGCGCCGCCTCGGCCCGCGGGTCCTGGCGGACCGCCAGGCCCCGGGCGGCCTCGGCGGCGGTGTCCGGGTGGGGGTCGTCGAGGCGGGCGGCCAGGGCCGCGCGTATCTCCGGGGTGTCGGCGGCGACCCCCGCCAGGGCGGTCGTCGCCCAGTCCCTGACCTCGGTGTCCGGGTCCCCGCCGAGAGTGATCAGCGCCGCGAGGCCCTCCGCGTCGTCGCCGGGGACCAGCCCGCACAGCGCGGTGGCCACCCGCCGGCGCACCGGCGCCTCGGGGTGGGCGGCGTGGCGCACGATGTCCGGGACCGCCGCCGGGTCCGCGTGGTGGCCGAGCGCGTTCACGGCGGCCTGGACCAGCTCCGGGTCACGGGCCTCCCGGGACAGCTCGCGCAGCAGCGGCAGCGCCCGTGCCGCGAACGGGCGCTCCACGCCGTCCGCGTGGCGCACCGTCCCGTCGCGGTCGCGCAGCACCCGCCCCGCCGCCGGGTCCGCGCCGGCACCCGCGAAGCCGAGTTCGGACAGCACGTCCGCCGCGAACGCCCGGCGCAGCGGGTCGTCGCTCGCGCACCAGGCCGCCGCGGCCTGGAACGTCTCCTCGTCGCCGCGCCGCCACAGCGCCGCCACCGACGCGGTCCAGTCGTCGCGCTCCGGGTCGCCCTCCCGCAGGGCGCGTTCGGCGAGGGTCGCGTACGGGGTGCGGACCCCCAGCTCCGCCTCCAGGAGGGTGGCGATCGCGCCGTGACCGGTCTGCTGCTCGTTGCCCGCCGCCGGGCGGCCGTCGCGCAGCACCTCCACGATCACGGTGGACCCGCCGTCCTCGGCCACCCGCCGCGCGACCGTCTCGGCGTCCTGCCCGTACGCGGTGAGCAGCGCCTCGCGCAGGGAGGTCTCCACGTCGCGCTCCAGCCATGAGCGGGCCTCGTGGAGGGCCTCGGTCCGGCTGCCCGCCCCGTGGCGCAGCAGGGCGCGGACGGTCGACGGGGAGCCGCGCCGGGCCGCGACCACCAGGGGCGCCTCGCCGCCGGGGCAGGTCAGGTCGGGGTCCGCGCCGTGCTCCAGCAGGGCCTCGACGGTGCCGGCGTGGCCCTGGCCGACGGCCCAGGCGAGCGCCGTGAAGCCGAGGGCCTCCCGGAGGTCGGGCGTGGCGCCGCCGGTGAGCAGGGCCCGGACCACCTCGGTGTGGCCGCCGACCGCGGCCCCGCACAGCGGCAGGTCGTCGCGGTCGGGTCCGCAGGCGCGGTCCGGGTCGGCGCCCGCGACCAGCAGCAGCCGTACGATGCCGGGCTCGCCCGCCACGGCCGCCAGATACAGCGGCGTCTGCCCCTCCTCGTCCGTCGCCTCCGCCGGCGCGCCCGCGCGCAGCAGCGCTAGGACGCTGTCCTCCGTGCCTCCGTACAGCGCGTCGAAGAGTTCGCCCGCCCGGTCGGTCTGTGCCTCGTCCATACCCTCGACCCTACGGATCCGGGGTCAGGTGTCGCATTCGAGTACCGTCCGGCACAGGCCGCAGCGGGCCCGTACCCGGCCGCTGACCGGGACCCGGATCCGCTGGTGGCAGGTGGTGCACGGGAAGGAGACCCGCAGTCCGCCGGGCCCCTGCTCGAAGGCGTAGGCGTCCTTGGGCCCCGCCCCGGCGCGGTCGCCCGCGAGGGCCTGGCGGCGCCGGCCGGCGTAGCGGAGGCGGCCGACCCGTCCCGCGCTGGTCAGCGGCGGCTGCCGGGCGTCGCGCAGCGCCTCGGTGCGGCCGGCCGTGTAGGCGCGGTAGCCCTGGGGGCTGGTGAACCAGGCCGAGGGGTCCTCGCCGAAGACCATGGCCCGTCCGGCCAGTACGTAGCCGAACTCCTCCGGGGTGAGGTAGCCGAGTTTCTGGCTGGTCAGCGCGTCCTCGCGGAACGCGTCGAGCAGCAGCCAGCCCGCGCCGAGATAGGTGGTCACCGTGTCGGTGAGGATCTCGTTGTCCCGGGTGCCGGGGAACGACAGCCCGAGCCGGTGCAGCAGGACATGGGTGATCTCGTGGGCGAGGGCGGCGCCGATGTCGCGGCGGTGGGTGCGGAAGCGGCTGTTCAGCTCGATGAAGTACTCGGGGCCCGCGGTCAGTTCCACGCTCGCGGCGTGCTCCATCTCGCGGAAGCCCACGATCATCCGGGCGTCGGGCAGGCGGAGATGGGAGACGAGGGCGCGGGCCACCCGCTGGGTGCCCAGGTACAGGTCGTCGTCGGGGGAGAAGGCCACGTCGGCGGGGGAGACGCTGGACGCGAACCGCTGCACGCCGTCGGCGGAGAGCCTGCGGTAGAGGGCGGTCACGGCGGACCTGACCGTGTCGAGGTGCGGGAAGCCGCGCACCACCTCGCTGCCGTTCGCCACGTCCGCACCCCCATGCACACGACCGCCCGCGGTCCACTCTACGACCGCCGTCCGGGCCCGCCGGGGCGGGCCGCGCCGGTACGGGCGTGCCCCGTGGGGCGCGTGGCCGAAACCGGCTTCTTGTCGGGCCCCTGATCCACTGCCCATAATCCGGACACGTCTTTGTCGGGCGCATGTCATGAACGGGTCCTGGCGCACGGACACGTGACTCCGCGCGCCCGGCGCGGACGCACCGGTCAACCCCCCACGAAAGGCAGTCCGTTGAAGCAGCTTCTGCGTGCACTCAAGAGATGTGCCGCCGCCGGCGCGGTGATCCTCGCCGCCGTCAGCCTCCAGCCCTCGTCCGCCTCGGCCGCCGCCCCGCCCGTCGTCGGCGGAACCCGCGCCGCCCAGGGCGAGTTCCCCTTCATGGTCCGGCTCTCCATGGGCTGCGGCGGTGCCCTCTACACCCAGAACATCGTCCTCACCGCCGCCCACTGCGTGAACGGCTCCGGCAACAACACGAGCATCACCGCCACCGCCGGTGTGGTCGACCTCAACAGCACCGGCGCCGTCAAGGTCCGCTCCACCAAGGTCCTCCAGGCCCCCGGCTACAACGGCGTGGGCAAGGACTGGGCGCTGATCAAGCTCGCCCAGCCCATCAACCTGCCCACCCTCAAGATCGCCGAGACCACCGCGTACAACAGCGGCACGTTCACCGTCGCCGGCTGGGGCGCGGCCCGCGAGGGCGGCGCGCAGCAGCGCTACCTGCTCAAGGCGCAGGTCCCGTTCGTCTCCGACACCTCCTGCCGCCAGTCCTACGGCAGCGACCTGGTCCCCGCCGAGGAGATCTGCGCGGGCTACTCCCAGGGCGGTGTCGACACCTGCCAGGGTGACTCCGGCGGCCCGATGTTCCGCCGGGACAACGCGGGCGCCTGGATCCAGGTCGGCATCGTGAGCTGGGGCGAGGGCTGCGCACGGCCCGGCTACCCCGGCGTCTACACGGAGGTCTCGACCTTCGCGGCGGCCATCAAGTCGGCGGCCGCGACCCTGTAGGGACGCACCGCGGCACACCCCGCCCGGCGCCGGCACCCCCGGCGCCGGGCACCCGCGCCCCGCGGGCACGCGCACCGGGGCCGCGCACCGCCCACCGTGGCCCGCCAGCCGCCAGCCGCCAGCCGCCAGCCGCCAGCCGCCAGCCGCGCGCCCCGCCCGCGCCCGGCCCCCGCGCGCCACGTCCGCTCAGCGCAGCCGGAGTTCCCCGCACGCCCCGGCGTCCTCCAGTTCCAGCACGCGCACCTCGTTCGCGCCGGCGCGCAGCACCGGCCCCGGGACGAACAGCGCCGACTGCGGCCCCGCCGACCAGTAGCGGCCCACGCAGAATCCGTTCACCCAGACGAAGCCCCGCGTCCAGCCGGGCAGTTCCAGCCACGCGTCACCTGGTTCCGCCACCTCCACCACCGCGCCGAACAGACCTCTCGGGTGCGCGGCGCCCCCGTCGCCCTGGGCGCCCTCCGGGAGTGCCCGCCACGGCAGACGCTCCACCGCCGCCCGGTCGTCGAACGCGTCCAGCCGCAGTCCGCGCGCCCGCACCCCGTGCACGTACTGCCGCTCGTGCAGCACGCCCCCGCAGATCCCCTTCGGTTCACCCGTGCGCGGCCCGTAGTTGACCCGCCCCAGGGACTCCACCCACAGCTCGACCGCCGCCGGGCCCGCCACCGGCTCCGGCAGCACGGGCCGCTCCTCGTCGAGGATCCCGGCCCGCACCCCGTCGACGTGCACCACGGCACGGTCCCGCAGGCCCCGCACCCGCAGCGGATACGGCTGCCGCGGCCCCGGCACCTCCAGGCGGTAGTGGACCAGTCCCCGGTCGACGTCCAGCTCCTCGAACGTCGGTGGAACGGGCCCCTCCCACTCCTTGCCGCCCAGCTCCCCGACCACGTCCTCCAGCGGCGTCCACCGCGCGGGCCGCGCGGCGGCCGGGGCGCCCAGGCGCACCGGCGGCGGGGGCACGTCGGGCAGCGGCCCGTCCGCGTACTCGGCGAGGACCTCGCGGAAGCGCCAGAACTTCTCCGTCGGCAGCCCCGCCTCGTCCACCGGCGCGTCGTAGTCGTACGACGTCACCGTCCCCGACAGCGCCCCGTCCTGGAGCGGGCCCGACCGGTTGGCCCCCGCCCAGCCGCCGAAGCTCGTCCCGCCGTGCGCCATGTAGACGTTCACCGACGCCCCGGCCGCCAGGATCTCGCGCAGCGCCGCCGCCGCGTCCAGCGGATCGCGGACCACCCGCTCGCTGCCCCAGTGCTCGAACCAGCCGCACCAGAACTCCATGCACATCAGCGGCCCGTCCGGCCGGTGCCGGCGCAGCGCGGCGAAGGCCTCCGCGGCCCCGGACCCGAAGTTCACCGTCGCGAGCACACCGGGCACCGAACCGCCCGTGAGCATGTGGTCCTCCGGCCCGTCGGACGTGAACAGCGGCACCGTCACCCCGCAGCGGCGCAGCAGGTCCACCACCTCGCGCAGATACTCCGCGTCGCTGCCCCAGCTCCCGTACTCGTTCTCCGCCTGCACCATGATCACGGGGCCGCCGCGCCCGATCTCGCGCGCCACGACCTGGGGGAGCAGCCGGGCGAACCAGCGTTCCACATGCCCCAGGTACTCCGCGTCCCGGGTGCGCACCCGGCGCCCCAGCGGCCCGGTCAGCCAGTGCGGCAGACCGCCGTTCTCCCACTCGGCGCAGATGTACGGCCCCGGCCGCACCACGGCCCACATCCCCGCCGCCCGCACCGCGTCCAGGAAGCGGCCGAGCGCGCCCTCGTCCGCCCAGCGCCCCGGCTCCGGCTCGTGCAGGTTCCACGGGACGTACGTCTCGACGCAGTTGAGGCCCATCGCCCGCAGCATCGCCAGCCGGTGCGTCCACTGGTCCTCGTGCACCCGGAAGTAGTGCAGCGCGCCCGACAGCAGCCGGACCGGCCGCCCGTCCAGCAGGAAGTCCGTCCCGCCCACCGTGAAGTCCGCCACCGGCCCGTCCGTCTCTCTCGTGCTCACCCGCTGAACGATCGCCCCCTGGCGTGCGGCGCGTCCATGGACAAAGATCGCCCTGACTTGGACTCGGCACGCCACGGCCCCCGGCCGGACACACCACCCGCCGGGGACGGGGACGGGGACGGGGACGCGGGGGACGCGACAATCGAACCGGCACCATCGCGGCGAACCGGTGCGAAAGGAGAGAAGACGCCATGTATCACACCTGGATGCGGTACTTCACCCCCAGCCCGGTCCACCACCGCCTCGGCCTCGTCTGTCTCGGCGTCGGCCTCCAGCACGGCCGGCTGCCCACCGTCGGACCCCGCACCCTCGACCACCACGTCGCCGTGGTGATCAGCGCCGGCAGCGGCTGGTACCGCACCGCGGACGGACGGCGCACCAAGGTCACCGCACCCGCCGTGATCTGGCTCACCCCCTCCGTCCCGCACCACTACGGGCCCGACGCCGAGACCGGCTGGGACGAGTGCTTCGTCGACTTCACCGGCCCCGCCACCGCCACCTACACCGAACTCGGCTGCATCGAGGCCGACCGGCCCGTCGTCCCGCTGTCCGACGCCGCCGGGGCCCGCGCCGTCGTCGGACGCATCGCCCGCGCCGCCCGCCGCGGCAACCCGCTGATGGAGATCGAGACCGCGGCGGCCGTCCACGAGCTCCTCGTCGCGCTGCGCCGCGCCCGCGCCGACACCGACGCCGACGGCGACCCCGTCCTCACCGCGCTCACCCGCGACGCCTGCCGGCCGCTGTCCGTCGCCGACCACGCGGCACGCCACGGCATGACCCCCGCCGCGCTGCGCACCGCCGTGCGACGGGCCGCCGGATGCAGCCCCAAGGACTTCCTCCTCTCCATCCGGCTCGGCCGCGCCAAGGAACTCCTCGCCGGCACCGACCTGCCCGTCGCGGCCGTCGCGCGGCGCGTCGGCTACGAGGACCCGGCCTACTTCTCCCGCCTGTTCACCCGCCGTGTGGGCCTCGCGCCCATCCGCTTCAGGGAGCAGCAGGGCCGTGTCGTGCCCGGCGGCTGGAGCAACCGCGTCCCAGACCCCGAACACCCCCCGACCGTCCTCGGCCCCGCCACGTAAGCTCGCTGACCATGACCACCAGGGACATCGACGAGGGCGTCCGCGCCGAACTGACCCGCCTGCGCGAGAGCATCGACAACATCGACGCCGCGGTTGTGTACATGCTCGCGGAGCGCTTCAAGTGCACCCAGCAGGTGGGCCACCTCAAGGCCGAGCACCGGCTGCCCCCGGCCGACCCCGCCCGCGAGGCACGCCAGATCGAGCGCCTGCGCCAGCTCGCCGGGAGCGCCCGGCTGGACCCCGCCTTCGCGGAGAAGCTGCTCAACTTCATCATCGCCGAGGTGATCCGCCACCACGAGACCATCGCGGAGAGCACCCCGACCACCCCCGAGGGCTGAGCCCCGGGGCCGCACGCCCCCGAGGGCTCCCGGGCCCCCGGCGGGCCCCGCCCGGCGCCGGGCCCGCCGCTCGTCCGCTGACCGCGCAATCCTCCCCCGTGTACCGGACAGCGCCGATCGGGCAGCATGACACCCATGTCCGTACTGACGCGCGACGAAGCGCAGACCCGAGCCCAGCAGATCGACGTGCACCGCTACACGATCGAACTGGACCTGACGACCGGCGACGACACCTTCGACTCCCGCACCGTGATCCGCTTCACCGCGCGCACGGCGGGAGACACCTTCGTCGAGCTCAAGCCCGCCGAGCTGCGCTCGCTCACGCTGGACGGACAGCCCCTCGACCCCGCCGCCCTCGACGGCAACCGCTACCCCCTCACCGGCCTCACCGCGGGCGAGCACGAACTGCGCGCCGACGCGGCCATGCGCTACTCCCGCACCGGCGAGGGCATGCACCGCTTCACCGACCCGAGCGACGGCGAGACCTACGTTTACACCCAGCTCTTCATGGAGGACGTCCAGCGCGTCTTCGTCGCCTTCGACCAGCCCGACCTCAAGGCCGTCTTCGACATGGCCGTCACCGCCCCCGGCGACTGGACGGTCCTCGGCAACGGCATCGCCACCCCCGACGGCAGCGGCCGCTGGACCTGTGCGCCGACCCCGCCGCTCTCCACCTATCTCGTCGCCGTCGCCGCCGGACCCTGGCACTCCGTGCGGGTCCACCACGCCGGACTGCCCTTCGGCCTCCACGTCCGCCGCTCCCTCGCCGCCCACCTGGACGCCGACGCGGACGAACTCCTCGACGTCACCCGCCGCTGCTTCGACCGCTACCACGAGAAGTTCGAGGAGCCGTACCCCTTCGACTCCTACGACCAGGCCTTCGTCCCCGAGTTCAACGCCGGAGCGATGGAGAACCCCGGCCTCGTCACCTTCCGCGACGAGTTCGTCTTCCGCTCGGCCGTCACCGGCACCCAGCGGCAGACCCGCGCCATGGTCATCGCCCACGAGATGGCCCACATGTGGTTCGGCGACCTCGTCACCCTCCGCTGGTGGGACGACATCTGGCTCAACGAGTCCTTCGCCGAGTACATGGGCTACCAGACCCTCAACGAGGTCGCCGCCGCCGGGACCGCGGGCACCCCGCTCGCCGACTGGTGCACCGACACCTGGGTCGAGTTCGGCGTCTCCCGCAAGTCCTGGGGCTACGAGGCCGACCAGCGGCCCTCCACCCACCCCGTCGCGCCCGACCCCGAGGCCGTGCCCGACACCGCGTCCGCCATGCTCAACTTCGACGGCATCTCCTACGCCAAGGGCGCCTCCGCCCTCCGGCAGCTCGTGGCCTGGATGGGGGAGAAGGACTTCCTCGCCGGCATCAACACCCACTTCGCCCGGCACAAGTTCGCCAACGCCACCCTCGCCGACTTCATCGACTCCCTCGCCGGGGCCACCGACCGCGACGTCCACGCCTGGGCCGACCGCTGGCTGCGCACCACCGGCGTCGACACCCTCACCCCCGCCGTCACCCAGACCGACGGCGGCTGGACCCTCGGCGTCACCCACGACGGCAGCCGGCCCCACCGCATCGGCGTCGGCGCCTACGACCGCGACCCGGTCGAGCCCGGCGCCCTCGTCCTGCGCGAACGCATCGACCTGGACGTGCCCCTGGACGCACCGGTCACCCACCCCGGCCGCCGGCCCGCGCTGGTCCTCCTCAACGACGCCGACACCACCTACGCCAAGGTGCGCCTGGACACCGAGTCCTGGGCCACCGTGCTCACCTCTCTGTCCGGCATCCCCGACCCGCTGACCCGTGCCGTCGTCTGGAACGCCGCCCGCGACATGGTCCGCGACGGCGAACTCGCCCCCACCACCTACCTGGAGGCCGCCCGCGCGCATCTGCCGCGCGAGACCGACCTCGCCGTCGTCCAGGGCGTCCTCGCCTTCGCCGCGGGGCAGATCGCCGACTGCTACCTGCCCGCCGAGCAGCGCCCCGCCGCGCTCGCCCTCCTCACCGACACCTGCCGCGCCCTGCTGCGCCGCACCGAGGACGGCAGCGACCCCGGGCTGCGCCTCACCGCCGTCCGCCACTTCGTCGACGCGGCCACCCAGCCGCACTCCCTCCAGGAGTGGCTGAACGACGGCAACGTCCCCGGCGGCCCCGAGCTCGACCCCGAGCTGCGCTGGCGGGTCCTCACCCGGCTCAGCGTGCTCGGCGCCGTGGGCGAGAAGGAGATCGCCGCCGAACTGGAGCGCGACCCCTCCGCTACCGGCCAGGAAGGCGCGGCCCGCTGCCGTGCCGCCCTGCCCACCGCGGAGGCCAAGGCCGCCGCCTGGTCCCGGCTCTTCGACTCCGACGACCTGTCGAACTACCTGTTCGCGGCCACCGCCCAGGGCTTCTGGCAGCCGGAGCAGGCGTCCCTGACCCGGGAGTACGTCAGCCGCTTCTACCCCGACGCCGTCGCCGTCGCCGCCCGCCGCGGGCCGGTGATCGCCGAGGCGGCGGGGCGCTTCGCCTTCCCGTCCCACGCGGTCGACCACGAGTCGCTGCGGCTGGGGCGGACCTGCCTGGAGGCGGAGGACCTCCTTCCGGCGCTGCGCCGCAAGCTCACCGACCAGCTCGACGACCTGGCGCGCGCCCTGCGGGTGCGGGGGGCCTGAGCTCCCGCCGGGGCCGGGCCGCCGTCCCTCCGCCGGGCCGGGGGCGCGGCACGGCCCCGCGACCGTGACCTCGGGCGCCGGGCGGGCTGCGTTCGCCGGCCCGTCCGGCGTTCCGGGGCATCGCGCGGAGCGCGGTACGCGGCCACCGGGGTACCGGGGGCTCTCGCGCCCCCGGTTCCCGCCCGAGCGCGCCGCGGGCACCCCCGGCGTGCGCCCGCACATGCGGAACGCCCCCCGCGCGGGAAGCGCCCCGCCCCGTGCCGGAAACCCCCGCGCACCCCCAATACCCCTTCCGCTCCGGATCGTTGAGTCTCCCGAGGCGCAGCGCGGCACCCCCGCGCCGTGCCTGTGCGGGCGCACGCACCCCCGCGTGCCCCGGGACGACCCGCGCCGAAGGACCCAGGCCCCATGCGTACGCCCCCGACACCGCCCCTCGCCGGTGGCACCGCCGGACCGGACGCCCTGCGGCCGCTCGTCGACATCGTGCTCGGCGCGCTCGGGGACGGCGCCGCGGCCCGCGGCGGTCCGCTCCCCGCCGGCGGCCCCGACGCCGTCGCCGCCCGGGTGCGCGACCTGCTGCGCGACCCTCTCCCCGCGCACGGCCACCCCCACGAAAGCACCCTCCGCGACCTCGTCCGCACCCTCGCCGAGGGCTCCGCCGACCCCGCGGACCCCCTCTGCGCGGCCCATCTGCACACCCCGCCCCTCGCGCTCGCCGTCGCCGCCGACCTGGCCGCCGCCGCGCTCAACCCGTCCATGGACTCCTGGGACCAGGCCCCCGCCGCCTCCGAGATCGAGCACGGCGTCACCCGGGCGCTGGCCGCCGAGGTCTACCCCGCGCGGCCCGCCCCCGACGCCCTCGTCACCACCGGCGGCACCGAGTCCAACCAGCTCGCCCTGCTGCTCGCCAGGGAACGCGCCCCCGGCGCCCCGCTGCGCGTGGTCTGCGGCCCCGACACCCACCACTCCGTGCACCGCGCCGCCTGGCTCCTGGGGCTGCCCGCCCCGGTCACCGCCCCGCTCGACGACCCGGCCGCCCTGCACCGCGTCCTCGCGTCGACGCTCGGCCCCGCCCTCGTCGTCGCCACCGCCGGCACCACCGACACCGGACGGATCGACCCCCTGAGCGCCGTCGCCGACGTCACCGCCCACCACGGCGCCGGCCTCCACGTCGACGCCGCCTACGGCGGTCCCCTGCTGTTCAGCGACACCCGGCGCCGGTTGCTCGACGGGCTCGACCGGGCCGACTCCGTCACCCTCGACCTGCACAAACTCGGCTGGCAGCCCGTCGCCGCCGGACTCCTCGCCGTCCCGAGCGCCGACCGCGCCGCCCCCCTCGCGCACACCGCCGAGTACCTCAACGCCGCCGACGACACCGACGCCGGCCTCCCCGACCTCCTCGGCCGCTCCCTGCGCACCACCCGCCGGCCGGACATCCTCAAGATCGCCGTCACCCTCCGGGCCCTCGGGCGCGCCGGGCTCGGCGACCTCGTCGACCGCGTCTGCGCCACCGCCCAGGACCTCGCCGACCTCGTCGACAAGCACCCCCGCCTCGACCTCTACGAGCGGCCCACCCTCTCCACCGTCCTGTTCCGCCCGGCCGGCGCCACCGACGAGCGCACCGCGGACATCCGCCGCGCCCTGCTCACCGAAGGACGCGCCGTCCTCGGCCGCGCCCGCGCCGACGGGCGCGTCTGGCTCAAGGCCACCGTGCTCAACCCGCACACCACCGCCGAACGGCTCGACACCCTGATCGCCCTCGTGGAAGGCAGCACCCCCTGATGAACGCCCCGCCCGCCACGCCCGCACCCGAGCCCGCCCCGGCGGGTGCCGACACCGTCCGCCCCCATGACCTCGTGGGCATCGGCATCGGCCCGTTCAACCTCTCCCTCGCCGCCCTCGCCGACGGCGTGCCCGGCGGCCTCGCCACCGCCTTCTACGAGCAGCGGCCCGCCTTCCGCTGGCACCCCGGGCTGCTCATCGAGGGCGCCACCCTCCAGGTGCCCTTCCTCGCCGACCTCGTCACCCTGGCCGACCCGTCCAGCCCCTGGTCGTTCCTCAGCTACCTCCGCTCACGCGAGCGGCTGTTCCCCTTCTACTTCGCCGAGACCTTCCACATCCAGCGCGCCGAGTACGACGCCTACTGCCGCTGGGCCGCCGACCGCATCCCCGGACTCCACTTCGGCCACCAGGTCGACGCCGTCCGCTGGAGCCCCGAACGCGACCTCTTCGAAGTCGACTACACCCAGCTCGACCCGACCGGCGAGGCCGAGGCGCTCGGCCGCGCCTACACCCGCAGCATCGCCCTCGGCGTTGGCACCGAACCGTTCGTGCCCGAGCCGCTGCGGCCGCTCGCCGAGGCCCCCGGCGTGCCCGTCATCCACTCCGCCGACTACCTCGACCACCGCGACACCCTCGCCGCCGCCGGCCATGTCACCGTCATCGGCTCCGGCCAGTCCGGCGCCGAGATCTTCCTGGACCTGCTCAGGACCAGGCCCTCGGGCGCCGAACGCCTCCACTGGCTCGCCCGCACCGAGTCGTTCGCGCCCATGGAGTACTCCAAGCTCGGCCTCGAACACTTCACCCCCGACTACACCCGCTACTTCCACGCCCTGCCGGAACGCGTGCGCGACGACCTCGTGCCCCGCCAGTGGCAGCTCCACAAGGGCATCGACGCCGCCACCATCGACGCCATCCACCAGGAGCTCTACCGCCGCACCCTCGGCGGCGGCTGGCCCGACGCCGTCCTCACCCCCGGTGTCACCGTCCGCACCGCCGGCCGCGTCGCCACCACCAAGGTCGAGCTCCACCTCGAACACGCCCAGCAGGGCACCCGGTCCCGGCTCACCACCGACGCCGTCGTCCTCGCCACCGGCTACCGCGAACGCCCCCTCGGCAGGCTGCTCGCCGGCATCGACCCCTACATGCGCCGCGACAGTGCCGGCCGTCCGATCGTCGACGACCGCCACCGGCTGAAGCTCGACCCCTCGGTCACCGGGACGGTCTACGTCCAGAACGCCGAGCGCCACACCCACGGCGTCGGCGCCCCCGACCTCGGCCTCGCCGCCTGGCGCAGCGCGTCCATCCTCAACACCCTCACCGGCAAGGAGCCCTACCCCCTGCCGCGGCGCACCGCGTTCACCAGCTTCGGCCTCGAACGGCGCGAAGCCCCCGGCATCCCCGGGCAGGGGCCCGCACTCACCCCCCTCCGGCAGCACTGAGACACCGCGGGGCCCCGGGGGACGCACCCCCGGGGCCCCGCGACACGCCCTAGAAGACCGGCACACCCTCCCGGGTCAGCCGCCAGCCCACCGAGGCGAACGCCGCGGGATCGACGGTGCCCTCCGTCTGCACCCAGCCGATGATCGTGTTCCTGATCTCCTCCGAGTTCGCCCACACCTGCTGCGCCCCCGCGACGTGCGGGAAGTTCCCGCCACCGCTCGCCCGGTAGTTGTTCACCGCCAGCACGAACCGCGCCGCCGGATCGACCGGCGCGCCCTCGAAGGCCAGATCCACGATCCGCGACCCCGCGGGCCGCGAGATGTCGATGTCGTACACCAGGCCCGAGACGGCGTCGTAGTTGTAGTCCGGCGTCCCCTCCGCGTTGGTGAGCTGCGCGGTGTCCACCGGCGCGCCCGGGGCCGTCCGCACGAAGTACCGCGCCGAGAACTCCAGATAGTCCTTGAGCTGGGCGCCCGTCAACACCCGCGCCTCCAGTGTGTTCTCGAAGACGTACAGGCCCGCCGCGTCCCGGATCGTCACCTCGCCCGCCGGGATCGCCGCCGTACGGGAGAAGCACGACGCCTGCGAGAGCACCGGAAGCGCCCCGTACTCCCCGCCGGCCAGCGCCGCCCGGACGGTCTCGGTCTGCACGTGGTTGATCAGGTCGATGATCGGCTCGTCCTTCCACGCGGCCTCGGCCGTCGTCATCGCCGCCGCCGACGTACCGATCACCTGGTTGACGTACGCCACCACCTTGCGGTGCTCGTCGCCCAGCAGCCGCCCGATCCGCGGGTCCTCGTCCACCGCGTTCGAGTTCAGCACCTGCGCGCCCGCCCGCTCCACCGTCCAGCGGCCCCGGCTCCACACCAGGTCGAAGTCGAACAGCGTCAGCCGCTGCCCCCACTTCAACGGCTCCGAGAGCACCACCTGCGCACCCGTCTCCTTGTTGGTGACGAAGTGCTCGGCGATCTCCGTGTGCGCGTGGCCCACCAGGATCGCGTCGATGCCCGGCACCTGCTCGGCCACCAGACCGGCCGCGTTCTCCACGTACGGCAGCTGGTCCCCGTACGAGGAGGTGCCGCTCGACCCCGAGTGCGCGGACACGATCACCACGTCGGCGCCCATCGAACGCAGCCGCGGCACCCACTTCGCCGCCTGCTCCTCCAGGCCCGGGAACACCATCCGGCCACCCACGTTCTGCTTGTCCCAGATCGCGATGCCCGGATTCGTCAGCCCCAGGACCGCCACCCGCACATCACGCCCGTGCGGCGTGCGCAGCCGGTGCATGCTGTACGGCGCGAACGCCGGGCGCAGCGTCTTCGCGTCCAGCGCGTTCGCCCCCAGCAGCGGGAAGTCGCACTGCTCCTCGAACTTGCGCAGCACCGGGATGCCGTAGTTGAACTCGTGGTTCCCGAGCGCCGCGGCGTCGTAGCCGATGGCGTTCATCGCCTGCGCCATCGGGTGCACCGGGCCCCGCCGCGCCGTGATCGGGTCCACCTTGGCGTAGTAGTACGACAACTGTGTGCCCTGGATGGTGTCACCGGCGTCGATGAGCAGGGTGTTGCCCCGGCCGCGCTCCGCCCGCACCCGGTCCACCAGGGTCGAGATCTTCGCCAGGCCCACGTCGTTGTGCGCCTTGTCGTCGAACTCCTTGTCCGTGAAGTAGTCCCAGTTGAAGACGTTGCCGTGCAGGTCGGTCGTCCCCATCACGGTGAAGGAGTACCGCTTCGTCCCCCGGCCCCGGTCCTGCTCCCGCGCCCCGGCCGCCGAGGCGGGCGCGGCGGCGCCCCCGGCGATGGCCGCACCGGCCCCCGCGGCGGCCGACCGCTCCAGGAACTTCCTGCGGTTCAACGGCATGTTCGTCTCCTTCGCTCACGTGCACAACGCGCGTAGATAATGGCGCAGCACCCCCTCGGTGGGGAAGGCTTCACCTCACACCGAACGCGCGCAGACCCGGCAACCCCCCACCGAGGAGCCCCATGACCGCCGACGGAACCCCGCCCGCAGCGCCCCGCGTCCACGTCCGCGGCGAAGCCCGGCTGGAACGCGACCCCGAGATCGCCACCATCGCCGTCCAGGTGGCCGCCCGCGGCAGGGACCGCCGCGCCGCGCTCGACGACCTCACCCGCCGCAACACCGCCGTGCTCGACCTGATCAGGTCCTGCGGCGACGCCGTCGAGCAGGTCTCCACCGGCGCCTTCTCCATCAGCCCCGAACTCGGCCAGCACGGCCGCGGCGAACGCGTCCGCGCCTACCACGGCACCGTCCACACCACTGCCGTGCTCACCGACTTAGCCGCGCTCGGCGAACTCACCACCCGTCTCGCCGACCTCGAACTCACCACCGTCACCGGCCCCTGGTGGGCTCTGCGCCCCGACTCGCCCGTCCACGCCGAGGCCCGGCGCGCCGCCGTCCACGACGCCGTCCGCCGCGCCCGCGAATACGCCGACGCGCTCGGCAGCGGGCTCGACACCCTCCTCGAACTCGCCGACACGGGCACCGAGGACCCCTTCGGCCCGCCGGCCGGCGCCCTGCGCGCCTTCGGCGGCCCCGCGACGACCGAGGCCGCACCCGCCCTCGACCTCGAACCCCGGCGCCAGACCGTCTTCGCGCAGCTCACCGCGCGCTTCACGATCACCCCGCCGCGCCTCTGAGGCCGCCCGCCGGACCGGTGCGGCGCGGTCACGGCATGCTCATCGGAGCGGCCCCATGCACAATTCAACACTTGTCAACAACCCTTCATGCAAAGGTTGTTGAACAGTCATGCCGGGCCAATTCTCTACCCGTCGGTAAGCCATAGGCTCGAACCATGCGCCGAGCCAAAATCGTCTGTACCCTGGGCCCCGCCACCGACACATACGACCAGATCAAAGCTCTGGTCGAAGCCGGAATGGACATTGCCCGACTCAACCTCAGCCACGGTGTCTACGCCGACCACGAGGAAAGATTCCGGCACGTCCGCAAGGCCGCCGAGGAAACCGGCCGCAGCGTCGGTGTCCTCGCCGACCTTCAAGGCCCGAAGATCCGGCTCGGCCGCTTCCAGGAAGGCCCCGTACTTCTCGAACGCGGCGATGAATTCACCATCACCGTCGAAGACGTCGAAGGCGACCGCCACACCTGCGGCACCACCTACGGCGGACTCGCCGGCGACGTCACCCCGGGCGAGCGCATCCTGGTCGACGACGGCAAGGTCGCCCTCGAGGTGACCGGCGTCGACGGCCCCCGTGTGCGCACCGTCGTCATCGAGGGCGGCATGGTCTCCGACCACAAGGGCCTGAACCTCCCCGGCGTCGCCGTCTCCGTCCCCGCCCTCTCCGGGAAGGACATCGAGGACCTCCGCTGGGCCCTGCGTACCGGCGCCGACGTCATCGCCCTCTCCTTCGTCCGCAACGGGCGCGACATCGAGGACGTCCACCGGGTCATGGACGAGGAGGGCCGCCGCGTCCCCGTCATCGCCAAGGTCGAGAAGCCCCAGGCGGTCGACAGCATCGAGGACATCGTGGCCGCCTTCGACGGCATCATGGTCGCCCGCGGCGACCTCGGCGTCGAGATGCCCCTCGAACAGGTCCCCATCGTCCAGAAGCGCGCCGTCAAGCTCGCCAAGCGCAACGCCAAGCCGGTCATCGTCGCCACCCAGATGCTCGACTCGATGATCGACAACAGCCGCCCCACCCGCGCCGAGGCGTCCGACGTCGCCAACGCCGTCATCGACGGCACCGACGCCGTGATGCTCTCCGGCGAGACCAGCGTCGGCAAGTACCCGGTCGAGACCGTCCGGACCATGAGCCGCATCGTCGAGGCGGCCGAGGAGGACGTCCTCGCCAAGGGCCTGCCGCCGCTCACCGAGCGGAACAAGCCCCGCACCCAGGGCGGCGCCGTGGCCCGGGCGGCCGCGGAGATGGGCGACTTCCTGGGCGCCAAGTTCCTCGTCGCCTTCACCCAGTCCGGGGACACCGTCCGCCGTCTCTCCCGGTACCGCTCCCCGATCCCGCTCCTCGCCTTCACCCCGGACCCGGCCACCCGCGCCCAGCTCAACCTCACCTGGGGCGTCGAGACCTTCCTCGGCCCCCACGTCGACTCCACCGACGCGATGGTCGCCCAGGTCGACGAGGAACTCCTGCGCATCGGCCGCTGCCGCAAGGGCGACATCGTCGTCATCACGGCCGGCTCCCCGCCCGGCGTCGCCGGCTCGACCAACCTGGTGCGCGTGCACCACATCGGCGAGAGCGTGAAGTAGCCGGACCGCCCGTGCCGCGGCCCGTCCCCGCCGCGGCCCGGCCCGGCCGCGCGTCCACCGGTACCGCGGACGCGCGCCGTCGGGCGGGATGCCGGTGGATCCTCCGCCGGAACGGGGGCTGGAATGCGCCTGCCCTCACTGTGCGTGAGGAAATTCCGCGGCGGACAGACAAAAGCGGATATTCACAGGAAGTGAACATCCGCTTTTCGCCGGTACCGGGTGCGGGACTCGAACCCGCAAGCCCTCACGGGCAGAGGTGTTTGAGACCTCCGTGTATACCGTTCCACCAACCCGGCTCGGTGCTCGTTGGAGTGTACCTGGTGACCGCCCCCGCGTTCAGCTGGGTAGGCTGTGAGAGCAGCAGATCTGCCATTAACGAGGAGTCCCGTGACCGCCCCCGAGTCGCCCCAGCCGATCGCAGACGACGACGACAAGTCGCACGTACCGCCGCTGACGACCCGTGTCGTCATCGCCGAGGACGAGGCCCTGATCAGGCTCGATCTCAAAGAGATGCTGGAGGAGGAGGGCTACGCGGTCGTCGGCGAGGCCGGTGACGGGCAGCGGGCCGTCGAGCTGGCGCGGGAGCACCGTCCGGATCTGGTGATCCTGGACGTGAAGATGCCCGTGCTGGACGGTATTTCGGCGGCGGAGAAGATCGCCGAGGAGTCCATCGCCCCGGTGCTGATGCTGACCGCCTTCTCCCAGCGGGACCTGGTCGAGCGGGCCCGGGACGCCGGGGCCATGGCGTACCTGGTGAAGCCGTTCAGCAAGAGCGACGTGGTGCCGGCCATCGAGATGGCGGTGTCGCGTTTCACCGAGCTGCGGGCGCTGGAGCAGGAGGTCGCCGACCTCTCCCAGCGGCTGGAGACGCGGAAGCTGGTGGACCGGGCGAAGAGCATTCTGCAGACGCAGTACGGCCTGACGGAGCCGGCGGCCTTCCGGTGGATCCAGAAGACGTCGATGGACCGGCGGCTTTCGATGCAGCAGGTCGCCGAGGCGGTCATCGAGGACGCCGAGGAGAAGAAGGCGGCCAAGGGCCAGTAGCACGGGCCCTGTCGGGCCGTGTGGTGCCGGAGCCCCCGGCGCACCCCGTTTGGGGTGTGCCGGGGGCTTTTGTCGTTCCCGGGGCGCGTGGTGCGGCACGGAAGGGCGGGGGAAGTTGTGAAGGTTGACGTCGCGGTGGGGGCGCGGGGGAGGGGTGGCCACTACTGTGGCACTCTCCGCGTTCTGACGGGTTGTGGCCTTGTGGTGACTCTGTGTAATCGCTTCGGGAAGGGGTCCCGCGGGGTCCGGCCGGTGCTCCGGGATGAGACGTTCCGCTCAGCGGACGCGGGGTGCGGGGCCCGTGAGGGGTCGGGTTCCGGCCAATGTGCGGGAGTCGTGGCGGCGGTCGGCGCCAGGTCTCCCGGAGGTGCCCAGGGGTGTTGACCTGGGGGATTCCGGTGGCTCCGGAGGGGTGCCGGGGAGCGGGCGCGGCGGTCGCGAGGCCCCCTGCGCGAGTTGTCGGGAAGCTGTGGATCACGCATGACATGTCCGGTCGCCGGTAAGGAGTGTTCTGTTTCCGGCGCATGACTCAGGTCACAGGGCGATCACACATCCTCCGGTCACCTATCGGTGCGCACGAACGCGCGATTACATTCCCGGCACACCGCGCGGACAAGCGGTGTCCTGCGAGGCGTCGGCAACTGCGCCCGCAGACAAGATCGTTCGGGCGGCTCCAAGGGGTTCGTAGTGCTGAACAAGACCATCGTCAAGCTGGCCATACCGCTTGCAGTGGGTGCTCTCGCGTTGACGGGATGCGGATCGGATTCCGGCAGCGACGGTGCCGTGAAGATTGCCTTCCAGGGCCCGCTCTCCGGTGACAACGTCGCACTCGGCGAGAACATGCAGAACGGCGTCAAGCTGGCCATCGAGCAGGCCAACGCCAAGGGCGACCTCGACTTCGAGCTCGAGTACGTCGCGGGTGACGACCAGGGTCTGCCGGACAAGGCCACGGCCGCCGCGCAGAAGATCATCGACGACGAGGGCGTCGTCGCGGTCGTCGGTCCCGCCTTCTCCGGTCCGACGAACACCTCGTCGCCGCTGTACGCGGAGTCCGGTCTGGTGACGGTTTCCCCGTCCGCGACCAACCCGCTGCTGACGGACAAGGAGAACGGCTTCACCTCCTTCCTGCGCGGTGTCCCCAACGACAACCAGCAGGGCGCCGGCATGGCGACCTACTACGCCAAGAAGCTGCAGGCGAAGAAGGTCTACCTGATCGACGACAAGACCGACTACGGCGTGGGCCTGGCGACTGTCGCCGAGAAGAGCCTGAAGGACGCCGGCATCGAGGTCGTCAAGAAGTCCGTTCCCGCGAAGACGCCGGACTACTCGGCCACCGCGAAGGACGTCGTCAACTCCAAGGCCGACGCGCTGATCTACGCCGGCTACTACCAGGACGCGGCGCCGTTCGCCAAGAAGCTGAAGGACGCGGGCTACAAGGGTGCCGCGATCTCCGGTGACGGCACGAACGACGCGAAGTTCGTCGAGCTGGCGGGCGACGCCTCCGAGAACTGGTTCCTCACCTGCCCCTGCACCGACGCCACCGTCGAGGCCGGGACGAAGAAGTTCGCCGAGGACTACCAGAAGGAGTTCGGCCGGGCGCCCGGCACGTACTCCGCCGAGGCGTACGACATCACCAACATGATCATCGAAGAGGTCAAGAAGTCGGGTGCCGACGTCGAGCGCGAGGCGCTGCGCGACGCGCTGGCGAAGGCCTCCTACAAGGGCCTGACCAAGACGTTCGCCTTCGGTGAGAACGGCGAGTTCAAGGGCACCGACGTCTACCTGTACCAGGTCAAGGGCGGCAAGATCGGGTACCAGGGCAACATCAACGAGCTGGCCGGCTGACGCTGGGGCTTAGTGGCCGAGCCACGCGACCGAGTGGCTGACGCCATGCGACTGGGGGCCGGGAGGCAGCAGTTCTCCCGGCCCTCGTCTGCGAAGTGAGGGGCCCTCGGCCCCCGCTGTTTCGAAAGTTCCGCCCGCGGGCCGCCCTCGTCGCCACGAGCGCCGGGTCCGCTCAGCTCCCACAAGGAAGTCTGCTCCATGTCCCTTCAGGAATTCTGGGACTATCTCGTCCTAGGGGTGATGCTCGGCTCGCTGTACGCCGTCATCGCCATCGGCTACACACTTGTCTACGGTGTGCTGCAGCTGATCAACTTCGCGCACAGCGAGGTCTTCATGCTCGGCGCCTACGGCAGCCTCATCGTCCTTCAGCTCGTCAGTCCGGGGGACAACCCGTCCGCTCTGGCGTCCATCGGCTTCGTCGCCCTCGCCATGGCGGGATCGGCGCTGTTCGGCGGTGTCACGGCGTACGGCCTGGAGAAGGTCGCGTACCGGCCTCTGCGCAGACGCGGTGCTCCTCGCCTGATCTTCCTGATCACCGCGATCGGCGCCTCGTTCTTCCTGTACAACCTCGCCGGCAAGCTGTTCGGGCGTGACCCGCTCCCGCTTCCGGAGATGTACCAGAACCGCGAGGTGTTCTCGATCTTCGGCGCGGGTGTGAACATCACCCAGATGCTGCAGTTCGGCACCGCCGTGGTCATGATGATCGCGCTCGACATGCTGGTGAACCGCACCAAGCTCGGCAAGGGCATCCGCGCCGTGGCGCAGGACGCCGAGGTCGCCGGCCTCATGGGTGTCAACATCGACAAGGTCATCTCCCGGACGTTCATCGTCGGCGGCGTCCTGGGCGGTGTGGCGGGCTTCCTGTTCGCCAACCTGAACCAGGTCTCCTACACGATGGGCTTCATCCCGGGCATCACCGCGTTCGCGGCCGCCGTCGTCGGCGGTATCGGCAACATCCGCGGCGCGATGTTCGGTGGCATCCTGATCGGCATCGTGGAGACGATGACCGTGCCGCTGCTCGGTGACGAGTGGCGTGCGGTGTCGGCCATGGTCGTGCTGATCCTGGTGCTGATGTTCCGCCCGATGGGCATCCTCGGCGAGCGAGTGGGGAGGGCGGCATGAGCACGGTCCAGACTTCCAAGAACCTGACGCCGTCTGCTGCGGCGAAGCTGCGCCGTACGGCGTGGTACCGGACGGAGCGTTTCACGCGCCTGTGGGCGATGATCGCGCTCGGTGTGCTGCTCGCGCTGGTGACGGGTGAGCAGGGCAACACCCGCGACATCTTCTACTCGATCGAGCACACCTTCACCGGCCTGAACCTGTGGATCTGCCTGGCGCTGACGGTCGGCGTGTGGGCGCTGCGGGAGTTCGTGGCCGCGCCCATCAAGGGCGGCGTGGCGAAGGCGAAGGCGGCGGCGCAGTCGACGGCTTCGAGCGGCCCGGTGGGCGGCCTCGTCGCCCGCTTCAAGGCGGACAAGCGCCTGCGGATGGGTGCGCTGGCGGTCCTGCTGATCCTGGTGCTCGTCATTCCCTCGGGTCTGGAGCGGACCTGGCAGACGGTGCTGGTGGACCAGATCGCGATCTTCGCGCTGCTGGCGATCGGTCTGAACGTGGTGATCGGCTGGGCGGGTCTGCTGGACCTCGGCTTCTTCGCCTTCTTCGCGGTCGGCGCCTACTCGACGGCGTACTGGACGGGCCGGCTGCCGGTCGAACCGCCGGTGGTCCTGAACAACTTCTGGGTCATCCCCGTCGCCGTGGTGACGTGTCTGATCTGCGGTCTGCTGCTCGGTGCTCCGACGCTGCGGCTGCGGGGCGACTACCTGGCGATCGTGACCCTCGGCTTCCACGAGATCATCTACCTGGTCGCGAAGAACGCCGACGGCCTGACGGGCGGCCCGCAGGGCGCGCGTCTGATCCCGGACTTCTCGATCGACTTCGCCGGTATCGAGTACAAGTGGTCGATCAAGCCGCTGCCCTACTGGTACCTGCTGGTCTTCTTCATCGTGCTCGTCATCTTCCTGTTCGCGCGCCTGGAGCACTCCCGGGTGGGCCGCGCGTGGACGGCGATCCGCGAGGACGAGATCGCGGCGGCGGCCAACGGCGTGGACACGGTCCGCTTCAAGCTGATGGCCTTCGCGATCGGCGCCTCGACGTCGGGTGTCGCGGGCGTGATCTTCACCAGCAAGTACGGGTACATCAACCCCGAGGTCTTCCCGCTGCTCCAGTCCATCCTGATCCTGGCCTACGTCATCTTCGGCGGTATGGGCTCGATCCCGGGTGTGCTGATCGGCACGGCGCTGCTGGTGTGGCTGCCGGAGGCACTGAAGGACTGGGTGGACCCGTCCGACCGTTACATGTACCTGGGCGCGCTGCTGGTGGTCATGATGATCTACCGGCCGCAGGGCGTCTGGCCGTCCCGCCGCAGGCAGCGTGAGCTGAAGATGGCCGAGGAAGGCATCGGTGACGCCGACGCGATGACCGAGCCGGCGGGAGGCAAGTTCTGATGGGCACCGACGTGAAGAACGAAGCGACGGCGGGCTCCGGGTCCGCGGACGCCGGTGCGGACCTGGTGCTGCACGCGTCGGACCTGACGCTGCGGTTCGGCGGTCTGACCGTGCTCGACAAGGTCGACGTGCGGATGCGCCGCGGCGAGGTCCTCGCGGTGATCGGGCCGAACGGCGCGGGCAAGACCTCGCTGTTCAACTCGCTCACCGGGGCGTACACCCCGCAGGAGGGGAAGATCCTCTTCCGCTCCAAGGACGGCGACCAGAAGTCGCTGCTCGGCAGCAAGCCCCACATCGTCAACCGGGTGGGCCTGGCGCGCACGTTCCAGAACATCCGGCTGTTCTCGGCGCTGACGGCGCTGGAGAACGTGAAGATCGCGGCGGAGACCCGGCTGAAGGCCGGCCCCGTGTCGATCATGCTGGGTCTGCCGAACGCCCGTAAGGCGGAGCGGCAGAGCGACGAGCGGGCGCACCGGCTGCTGCGGTTCGTGGGCCTGGAGAGCAAGCTCAACGAGATCGCGGGCAGCCTGTCCTACGGTGACCAGCGCAGTCTGGAGATCGCCCGGGCGCTGGCGACCGACCCGCAGGTGCTCCTGCTGGACGAGCCGGCCGCCGGTACGAACCCGACGGAGAAGCTGGAGCTGGAGCAGCTCATCCGCCGGATCAACACCGAACTCGGCGTGAGCGTGCTGCTGATCGAGCACGACATGCGTCTGGTGATGTCGGTGGCGGACCGGGTGATGGTGCTGAACTTCGGCAAGCGGATCGCCGAGGGGTCGCCGAGCGAGGTGCAGCAGCACCCGGCGGTCATCGAGGCGTACCTCGGTGCCTCCTCGGAGGACGCCGAGGTGGTGCAGGCCGTGATCGCCGAGCAGCGCGCGTCGGAGGAGAACGACGTGGCCCGGCCGGCGGCCGCGCCCGCGGTCGCCGCCGGTGGCGCGGACGCCTCCGGTGACGCGGCGTCGGACGGCGCCGAGGCGTCGGACGAGGACGCGCCGGAGGAGGCCGCCTCGGCCGAGGCGGCGCCGTCCGGGGCGACGACGGATCAGGCGGCGGACGGCGCTTCGCCGGACGAGGAGAGCGGCAAGTGAGCACCACGACCGAGCTGCAGAAGGACGCCGGTACCGGCGGTTCCGCGGAGGAGACCCTCCTCGAACTCAAGGGCATGCACGTCTTCTACGGCGCCATCGAGGCCCTCAAGGGCATCGACCTGACCGTGCGCAAGGGCGAGATCGTCGCCCTGCTGGGCGGCAACGGCGCGGGCAAGACGACGACGCTGCGCACCATCTCGGGCATGCTCCAGCCGCGGATCGGCGAGGTGCTGTACCGCGGTGAGCGCATCGACGGGATCAAGTCGCACGAGCTGGTGCAGTTCGGCATCGGGCATGTGCCCGAGGGCCGGCGGGTCTTCGCGACGATGACCGTGCGCGAGAACCTGGAGATGGGCGCGTACAAGTTCAACTCGGTGGACGCCGCCGACCTGGACCGCGCGTTCACCCTGTTCCCGCGCCTGGCCGAGCGGCGTACGCAGCTCGCGGGCACGCTCTCCGGCGGTGAGCAGCAGATGCTCGCCATCGGCCGCGCGCTGATGGGCCGGCCGGAGCTGCTGCTCCTGGACGAGCCGTCGATGGGTCTCGCGCCGCTGATCGTGCAGCAGATCTTCGAGATCATCGAGGAGATCAACAAGCAGGGCACGACCGTGCTGCTCGTCGAGCAGAACGCCACGCAGGCCCTGGGCCTGGCCGACCGCGGCTACGTCCTGGAGACGGGCGCGGTGGCGATGTCGGGCCCGGCGACCGAGCTGCTGTCCGACACGCGGATCCGTGCGGCGTACCTCGGAGAGGGCGCCTGACGGCCGCGGCCGTCAGCACGTAGCAGGGAAGGCAAGGGCCAGGGGACCGAGGTCTCCTGGCCCTTCGCCGTGTGCGGTGCCGTTCATGGTGTGCGGGGCCGGGGCGGCCCGTTCGTCAGCCCTGGGCGTCGCGGAGCAGGCAGGTGAGGCGGGCGGTGCACACACGCCGGTCCTGCTCGTCGGAGATCACGATCTCGTAGGTGGCGGTGGAACGGCCGCGGTGGACGGGGGTGGCGACACCGGTCACCAGGCCGTCGCGGACGCCGCGGTGGTGGGTGCAGTTGAGGTCGACGCCGACGGCGACCTTGGACGGGCCGCCGTGCAGCATGGAGCCGACCGAGCCCAGGGTCTCGGCGAGCACCGCGGAGGCGCCGCCGTGCAGAAGCCCGTAGGGCTGGGTGTTGCCCTTGACGGGCATGGTGCCCACGACGCGGTCCGCGGCGGCCTCGACGATGGTCACGCCCATGCGTTCGCCGAGGTCTCCGGCGGAGAACAGGGCGGGCAGGTCCACGCCGAGCTCGGCGTACTGGTCGATGACTTCCTGCGGGAACTGCACGGTGGTCTGCTCGCCCATGGGGCCGGCTCCGATCGTCGAACGTCGTTGTCCCTGCTGCCTGAGCAAACGCTTAGGCGGACGGTGATTGTTCCAGACGCACGACGACGGACTTGCTGGCGGGGGTGTTGCTGGTGTCGGCGGTGGAATCCAGCGGGACCAGGACGTTCGTCTCCGGGTAGTAGGCGGCGGCGCAGCCGCGGGCCGTGGGGTAGTGGACGACCCGGAAACCGGGGGCGCGGCGCTCCACGCCGTCCTTCCACTCGCCCACGAGGTCGGCGTACGCGCCGTCGGCGAGGCCGAGCTCCCGGGCGTCGTCGGGGTGGACGAGCACCACCCGCCGGCCGCCCTTGATGCCCCGGTAGCGGTCGTCCAGGCCGTAGATCGTGGTGTTGTACTGGTCGTGGGAGCGCAGGGTCTGGAGCAGCAGCCGGCCCGCGGGGACCTTCGGGTACTCCACGGGGGCGGCGGTGAAGTTGGCCTTGCCGGTGGCCGTGGGGAAGCGGCGCTCGTCACGGGGCGCGTGGGGGAGGGCGAAGCCGCCCGGCCGCGCGATCTTCGCGTTGAAGTCCTCGAAGCCGGGCACGACCCGGGCGATCCGCTCGCGGATGGTGCCGTAGTCCTTCTCGAACTCCTCCCACGGGGTGCGGGAGCCGGCGCCGAGGACGGCACGGGCCATCCGCGCCACGATCGCCGGCTCGGAGAGCAGATGGCGGCCGGCGGGGGCGAGGTTGCCGCGGGAGGCGTGGACCATGCCCATCGAGTCCTCGACCGTCACGACCTGCCGGCCGCCGGCCTGGACGTCCTTGTCGGTGCGGCCGAGGGTGGGCAGGATCAGGGCCCGGCGGCCGGTGACGGCGTGCGAGCGGTTCAGCTTGGTCGACACATGGACGGTGAGCCGGGCGCGCCGCACGGCGGCCTCGGTGACGGCGGTGTCGGGGGTGGCGGCCACGAAGTTGCCGCCCATGGCGAAGAACACCTTGGCCCGGCCGTCGCGCAGCGCCTCGATGGAGCGGACCACGTCGAGCCCGTGGTGGCGTGGCGGCGCGAAGCCGAACTCGGCCTCCAGCGCGTCGAGGAACGCGGCGGAGGGCCGCTCGAAGATCCCCATGGTGCGGTCGCCCTGCACGTTGGAGTGGCCGCGCACGGGGCAGACACCGGCGCCCGGGCGGCCGATGTTGCCCCGGAGCAGCAGGAAGTTGACCACTTCGCGGATGGTGGCCACGGAGTGCTTGTGCTGGGTGAGGCCCATCGCCCAGCAGACGATGGTGCGCTCCGAGGCGAGGACCATGGCGAGCGCCCGCTCGATCTCCTCGCGGCCGAGCCCCGTGGCGGCGAGCGTCTCCTCCCAGTCGGCGGACCGGGCGGCCTCGGCGAACTCCTCGAAGCCGTGGGTGTGCGCGGCGACGAAGGTCTCGTCGACCGCGCCGTCGCGTTCCAGGATCAGCTTGTTCAGCAGGCGGAAGAGGGCCTGGTCGCCGCCGATGCGGACCTGGAGGAAGAGATCGGTCAGGGAGACGCCCTTGACCAGGCCGGAGACGCTCTGCGGGTTCTTGAAGCGCTCCAGGCCGGCCTCGGGGAGCGGGTTGACCGAGATGATCTTCGCGCCGGAGGCCTTCGCCTGCTCCAGGGCGGTCAGCATCCGGGGGTGGTTGGTGCCCGGGTTCTGACCGGCGACGATGATCAGGTCGGCCTGGTGGAGGTCCTCCAGCGAGACGCTGCCCTTGCCCACCCCGATGGTCTCGGTGAGCGCCGATCCCGAGGACTCGTGGCACATGTTGGAGCAGTCGGGCAGGTTGTTGGTGCCGAACTCGCGGGCGAAGAGCTGGAGCAGGAACGCGGCCTCGTTGCTCGTGCGGCCGGAGGTGTAGAAGAGGGCCTCGTCGGGGGAGCCGAGGGCGCCCAGCTCCTCGGCGATGATCGCGAACGCCTTCTCCCAGCTCACCGGCTCGTAGTGGGTGGCGCCCTCGGCGAGGTGCACGGGCCGGGTGATCCGGCCCTGCTGGCCGAGCCAGTAGCCGCTGCGCTCCGCGAGATCGGACACGGGGTGCGCGGCGAAGAACTCCGGGGTGACCCGGCGCACCGTGGCCTCCTCGGCGACCGCCTTCGCGCCGTTCTCGCAGAACTCGGCCAGGTGGCGCTTGTCGCCCTCGGGCCAGGCGCAGCCCGGACAGTCGAACCCGTCCTTCTGGTTGACCTTGAGCAGGGTGCGGGCGGTGCGGGCGACGCCCATCTGCTCCTGGGCCATGCGCAGGGTGTGGGCGATGGCCGTCAGCCCGGCGGCCGCGTGCTGCGGGGCCGCGACCTGCGGCGCGTCCTGGACGGGGTCCTGGGCGGGCGGCTTGCTGGGCATCGCGCTCTCCTTCGAGCGGGCGGCTTTGCGGTACACCTCAGATCTTGTCACGCGCCGCCGACAGCGTCCCGGGCCGGTCGGGCCGGTCGGGATTGTCGGCGGTACGTGGCAGGATCGGGACCGTGGCTGAGACGGCATCGAAGAAGACGGCAGACAACCGACCCCGCCTGCTCCTCATGGACGGGCATTCCCTGGCGTACCGGGCGTTCTTCGCCCTGCCCGCGGAGAACTTCACCTCGGCGAGCGGCCAGACGACCAACGCCGTCTACGGCTTCGCCTCGATGCTGGCGAACACGCTGCGCGACGAGGCGCCCACGCACTTCGCGGTGGCCTTCGACGTCTCGCGCAAGACGTGGCGCTCCGCGGACTTCCCCGAGTACAAGGCGAACCGCTCCAAGACCCCCGACGAGTTCAAGGGCCAGGTCGAGCTGATCGGCGAGCTCCTGGACACGATGAACGCGGTCCGCTTCGCGGTCGACGGCTTCGAGGCCGACGACATCATCGCGACCCTCGCCACCCAGGCCGAGGCGGCCGGCTTCGAGGTGCTGATCGTCACCGGCGACCGGGACTCCTTCCAGCTCGTCAGCGAGCACACCACGGTGCTCTACCCGACGAAGGGCGTCTCCGAGCTGACCCGCTTCACCCCGGCCAAGGTCGAGGAGAAGTACGGGCTCACCCCCCGCCAGTACCCGGACTTCGCCGCCCTGCGCGGGGACCCGTCGGACAACCTGCCCGGCATCCCCGGCGTCGGCGAGAAGACGGCCACGAAGTGGATCTCCCAGTTCGGCTCGTTCGCCGAGCTGGTGGAGCGCGCCGACGAGGTCAAGGGCAAGGTCGGCCAGGCGCTGCGCGACCACCTGGAGTCGGTCAAGCTCAACCGGCACCTCACCGAGCTGGTGCGCGACGTGGAGCTGCCGAAGGCCGTCGCCGAGCTGGAGCGCGCCCCCTACGACCGCACGGCGCTGAAGGGCTTCCTGGAGGTCCTGGAGATCCGCAACCCCAGCCTGCGCGAGCGCCTGCTCGCCGTGGACCCGGGTGCCGCGGAGGAGGAGGCGCCGCCGCCGGCCGCCGGTGTCGAACTCGACGGCAGCGTCCTCGCCACCGGTGAACTCGGCCCCTGGCTGGAGGAGCACGCCGGTCAGCCGCTCGGTGTCGCCACGGTCGCGAGCTGGGCCCTGGGCGTCGGCAACGTCAGCGAGATCGCGCTCGCCGGAGCGGACGGCAAGGCCGCGTGGTTCGACACCACGACCCTGGGCGAGGACGACGAGCGTGCCTTCGCCGAGTGGATCGCCGACCCGGCCCGCCCCAAGACCATGCACAACGCCAAGGACGCCCTGCGGGTGTTCCCCGAGCACGGCTGGCGGATCGACGGGATCACCATGGACACGGCGCTCGCCGCGTACCTGGTCAAGCCCGGCCGCCGGTCCTTCGCGCTGGACGCCCTCTCCGTCGAGTACCTGCACCGCGAGCTGGCCCCGGCCGCCGCCGACGGCCAGCTCGCCTTCGGCGCCGACGAGGACGCGGAAGCCGACGCGCTGATGGCGCAGGCCCGCGCCGTCCTCGACCTCGGCGACGCCCTCGGCGAGAGGCTCACCGAGGTCGGCGCCACGGAACTGCTGCACGACGTGGAACTGCCCACCTCGCTGCTGCTCGCCCGGATGGAGCGGCACGGCATCGCCGCCGACCGCGGTCATCTGGAGGCGATGGAGCAGCAGTTCGCGGGCGCGGTGCAGCAGGCGGTCAAGGAGGCGCACGCCGCCGTCGGCCACGAGTTCAACCTCGGCTCGCCCAAGCAGCTCCAGGAGGTCTTCTTCGGCGAGCTCAACCTGCCCAAGACGAAGAAGACGAAGACCGGCTACACGACGGACGCCGACGCCCTCGCCTGGCTGGCCGGCCAGACGGACCACGAGCTGCCCGTCATCATGCTGCGCCACCGGGAGCAGGCCCGGCTGCGCTCCACGGTCGAGGGGCTGATCAAGACGGTCGCGGCCGACGGCCGGATCCACACCACCTTCAGCCAGACCGTCGCCGCGACCGGCCGCCTCTCCTCCACCGATCCCAACCTGCAGAACGTGCCCGTCCGCACGGACGAGGGCCGGGCGATCCGGCGGGGCTTCGTCGTCGGCGAGGGCTTCGAGTCGCTGATGACCGCCGACTACAGCCAGATCGAGCTGCGCGTCATGGCCCATCTGTCGGAGGACGAGGGGCTGATCGAGGCCTTCACCTCCGGCGAGGACCTCCACACCACCGTCGCCTCCCAGGTGTTCGCCGTGGAGCGGTCCGCCGTCGACGCGGAGATGCGCCGCAAGATCAAGGCCATGTCCTACGGGCTCGCGTACGGGCTCTCCGCCTTCGGCCTCTCCCAGCAGCTCAGCATCGAGCCCGCCGAGGCCCGGGTGCTGATGGACACCTACTTCGAGCGCTTCGGCGGGGTGCGCGACTATCTGCACCGTGTCGTCGAGGAGGCCCGGGCGACGGGCTACACGGCCACCATGCTCGGCCGCCGCCGCTACCTGCCCGACCTCAACAGCGACAACCGGCAGCGCCGGGAGGCCGCCGAGCGGATGGCGCTGAACGCCCCCATCCAGGGCACCGCGGCCGACATCGTCAAGGTCGCCATGCTCCAGGTGGACCGGGCGCTGACGGAGGCGAAGCTGCAGTCACGGCTGCTGCTCCAGGTCCACGACGAAATCGTGCTGGAGGTCTCCCCGGGCGAGCGCGAGCAGGTCGAGGCGCTGGTGCGTCAGGAGATGTCGTCCGCCGTCGAACTGCGGGCACCGCTGGACGTCTCGGTGGGCGTGGGCCCCGACTGGGAGTCCGCCGCGCACTGAGCGTCCGGCACGGGCGGGGGCACCACGGCCCCCGCCCCGAGCCGTACCGCCGCCGCGTACAGCACCAGGCCCGCGGCGAGCCCGGCGCCCGCGCCGAAGCAGGCCGTCGGGATGATGTCGAGCGGCGTCTCGACGGCACCCCAGTACTGGTACCAGCGAAGGCAGCGGTGGGCGGTGCCGCCGAGCACGCACAGCGCGATCAGCGCCCACCCCGCACGCCGGGCACCCGGGCGGAGCACCGGCAGCGACGGAGCCCCGGTGGGCTCGGCCCGCCGCAGCGCCGAGGCCGCGAACCACACCAGCGCCACCAGCGCCACCGCCGAACTGCCGTACTGCGTGAACGTGTAGAGAGGGAAGCCGGCCACGGTCTCGTCCAGGACGGGCACCAGGCGCACGCCCCACCGGTCGATATGGGTGAACGCGTCCCACACCACATGGGTCGTCGCACCGAGCACCGCGGACACCCAGAACCAGAACACCACCGCGGGCAGCGGCCGGGTGCCCCAGGCGCTTCCCCGCAGGACCGGGTGGACCCTGCCCCGCCACGTCCGCGGCAGCAGCGCCACCAGCGGGTCGCGCACCAGCAGCCAGAGCGCGACGAGCAGCGCCGTCACCGCCACGTCCACGGTGAGCACACCCAGCGGCCCGTGGGTCACCGTCCCGAACTCCATGGCCCCGGGCACGAAACTCGCCGCGAAGTACGTCATGTCGGGGGCGAGCGAACCGAGCACGAGCGCCGAGGCCAGCAGGGGGCCGCGGGCCGTTCCGTCCCTGCGGACGCCGGGCAGCACGGCCGCCGCATGACTGAGAGTGAACGGCATCCCGGCAGGCCCCCTGTGACGATCGACGCGGTCGGCGCGTCCAGTATGCGTGACACACCGGAGGCCTTCCGCTTCCGCAATCCGGACGGCCCCGGGGACGTCCCCATAGGTGGCGAACCGGTGAACACCGGTCAGGGACCGGTGTTCCGGGGCCCCGAGTTGCACTAGGGTCACGTGAGACCGCGCCCTGGGGAGCGCGACACGCCGCCGACCGGGGAGGGTCCAGACGTATGGCAGCGCACATCGGCCGCCGGCTCTACAAGGGGGCGGCAACCACCGCCGTGGCCGCGCTCGCGGTGGCCGCACTCTCCGCGTCACAGGCACCCGGGGCCGCCCCGACGCCCTCCGGCGGCAGTCTCGAGGCGACCGACAACACACCGTCGTCCGACACGCCGGTCACCGGCAACTCCCCCTACTACACGGACCTTCCCCCGCTGAACACCCCGGACAACGCCGGCGCCGCGGTGGGCACCCCCGTCACCGGAGCCGGTGAGGCGGGCATACCCGCGACGGTCCTCGCCGCCTACAAGCAGGCCGAGCGGACCATCGCCGAGAGCGACCCGGACTGCCGCCTGCCGTGGCAACTCCTCGCGGCCATCGGCAAGGTGGAGTCCGGCCAGGCCCGCGGCGGCCGGGTCGACGCCAACGGCACCACGCTCACGCCGATCCTGGGCCCCGTCCTCAACGGCGTCGGCTTCGCGAACATCTCGGACACGGACAACGGCGCCTTCGACGGCGACACCGTGCACGACCGTGCCGTCGGCCCCATGCAGTTCATCCCCTCCACCTGGCAGACCTGGGGCCAGGACGCCAACGGCGACGGCCGCAAGGACCCCAACAACATCTACGACGCCGCCCTCGCGGCCGGCCGCTACCTCTGCCACGGCGGCCGGGACCTCACCGTGCAGGAGGATCTGGACAAGGCGATCCTCGGCTACAACCACTCACGCGAGTACCTGCGCACCGTCCTCTCCTGGTTCGAGTACTACAAGCGCGGCACCCACGAGGTCCCCGACGGCGCCGGTGTGCTGCCCGTCGGCAACGGGCCCGACAGCGCGGGAACGGTGCCGGGCGGGAGCCCCACCCCGGGGCCGAGCCCTTCGCCCACGCCGGCCCCGGGCAATCCGGGCGGGGGAAGCCCCCCCGGCCCGTCGACTCCTCCGCCGTCCACGCCGGGCGGCGGCTCCGGCGAGGCGACCCCGCCCAGCGTCCCGCCGCGTGTCTCCGGGATCGAGAACGACGGCACCGGCCGGCTGACGGCCACCGCGGGCGAGGAGTTCACGGCCCGCGCCAAGGTCAAGGTGAAGAACACCGCCGGCGAGGCCGTCGCCCGCCAGGCCGTCCGCTTCACCGTCATCGGCGACACCGACAGCCGCTTCCCCGACGGGAAGAGCAGCATCGTCCTCCCGACCGGCGCCGACGGCACGGTGACCGCTCCCGCCCTGCGCGCGGGGGAGAAGACCGGCACCTTCACCGTCCGCGCCACCGTCGACGGGCGCACCCTCGCCCCCGTGGACCTCGTCGCCACGGTGACCCAGCGGGTCGCCGACCATCTGGAGCGGACCGACGAGACGACGTTCACCGCCGCCCCCGGCGCCGTGTTCGCCGAGCGGCTCACCGTCGCGGCCGCCTGCAAGGGAGCCGCGGCGCCCAACGCGGACGTGACCGTCACCGTCCTCACCGCGGACGGAGAGCCGGCCGGCGCCACGAGCCCGTCCTTCCAGGGCGACGACGGCGCCGTCCGCACCCTCACCCTGCGGACCGGGGCCGGCGGGCTGCTGAAGCTCCCCGAACTCACGGCGGGCGAGGCGACGGGCACCTTCCTGCTCCGTCTCACCACGCCGGGCGGCGCCTCCCTCGACGTCAAGGTGACCGTCGAGGCACCCGAAGCGCCCGAAGCGCCCGAAGCGCCTGAGGAGGCCAGCCCCTCCCCGTCGCCGTCGGCGACCGGCTGACCCGGGACGGCATCCGCCGACCGCCCCTCGCGCCCCGCGGCCGCTCTCCGCGCCCGGCCGGCGGAGGGGCGGCCGCCGTTCTGGGGCTGCTCCCGGGCGGGGGCCTCAGCGGCTTCCACCGGAGCCGGCGGTCTTCTGCGGGGCCGCTCCCGGCAGTTGCCCTCTGCCCGTTCTCCGGCTCCGGGGCGCCGTCCGCGGGGCCGCTCCCGGGCGTCGCCCGCCGGATGCCCGCTGCAGGCCCGCCGCCGTCCGCCCCTGGCCCGCGGGTGACGTGGTGTCAGCTCCCTCCCGTGAGACGGCTCTGGCGCGCCTTGGTGTGCCGGGTCGGCTCCGCCGTCGACGGGTCCTCCGGCCACGGGTGCCGCGGGTAGCGGCCGCGCAGCTCGGCGCGCACGGCCCGGTAGCCCTCCCGCCAGAACGAGCCCAGGTCGGCCGTGACCGCCGCGGGCCGCCCCGCGGGGGAGAGCAGGTGCACCAGGACCGGGGCGCCCGCGACCCGAGGGGTCTCCCGCAGCCCGAACAACTCCTGCACCTTCACGGCGAGCACCGGCTGCTCCCCGCCGTAGTCCACGCGGACCCGGGACCCGCTCGGCACCTCGATCCGCTCGGGGGCCAGCTCGTCCAGGCGGGCCGCCTCCCCGGTCGCCCAGGGCAGCAGCCGGCGCAGCGCCTCGCCCGCGGACACCCTGCCGAGGTCCGAACGCCGCCCCGCCCGGGACAGCTCGGGCTCCAGCCAGTCGTCCGCCCGTGCCAGCAGTGCCTCGTCCGACACGTCGGGCCACGGCGCGCCCACCACCCGGTGCAGGAACGCCAGCCTGTCGCGCAACCCCCGCGCCTCGCGCGTCCACAGCAGCAGGTCCGGCCCCTCCCGCCGCAGCCCCTCCAGCAGCGCCTGCCGGACGAGCCCCCGGTCCGCGTTCTTCAGTGGCCGTGCCGCCAGCTCCACGGCGCCCAGCCGCTCCACCCGCCGTGCGACGACGTCCCCGTCCTCCCAGTGGACCTCCTCCGCCTCGGTCCGCAGATGCCCCGCGGCCGCGCGGGCGCTCTCCTCGTCCACCGCCGCCGCCAGCCGCACCCGGGCCGATGCGGCGCTCGCCGGCCGGTCCGCGACGGCGACCGCCAGCCACGGGACACCCCGCAGCGCCGACGTCTCACCGAGCTCCGCCCCGGTGCCCGACACCATCAGGAACGACCGCTCGCCCCGGGCCCGTGCCACCCGTTCCGGGAAGGCCAGCGCGGCCACCAGCCCCGCCGCCGCGTCGTCGCCGAGAGCCGCCGCGCCGCCGGCCGCACCGCCCGTGCCGCCACCCCTCCGGCCGTCGCCCGCCCCGCCCTCGCCCCGGCCGGGACGCCCCGGCTCCCGGGCCGCCGCCGCGTCGTTCCCGCCGGCCAGGGCCGCCGCCAGGCGCCTCGTCTCGGCGCTCCAGCGCGCGCTGTACGCGTCGCCGCCCCGGCGCGCCGCGCGCCAGGCCGCCGCGAGATCGTCCCCGTACTCCCGCGGCGGCTCCTCACCGAGGAGGGCGACCAGCTCTGACGTCCGCCGGGCCCCCAGCCGGGGCGCGGCGTCCAGCAGGGCCCTGGCCAGCCGGGGGTGCACACCGATCCGGCTCATCCGCTCCCCGCGCGGTGTGGCGCGACCTTCGGCGTCGACGGCGCCGATCGCGGTCAGCACCGACCGGGCGGCCACCATCGCGCCCGGCGGCGGTGCGTCCGGCAGCGACAGCCCCGACGCGCCGGGGTCGCCCCAGCACGCCGCGCGCAGGGCGAAGGACGTCAGATCGGCGATCGCGATCTCCGGGGACGGGTACGCGGGACGCCGGGCGTCGTCGGCCGTCTGCCAGCAGCGGTACACCGTGCCGGGCGCCTCGCGGCCCGCCCGGCCGGCCCGCTGGGCGGCCGCCGCCGCCGAGACGGGCACCGTGGCCAGTGAACCCAGCCCCCGGGCGTGGTCGACCCTGGGCTCCCGGGCGAGACCGGAATCGACCACCACCCGCACGCCCGGCACCGTCAGGCTCGACTCGGCGACCGAGGTCGCGAGCACGACCCGCCGGCCCGAGCCGCCCCGCAGCACCGCGTCCTGCACGGCCGCGGGTGCCCGGCCGTGCAGTTGCAGCACCTCCGCCGCCACCCCGTCGAGCATCCCGGCGGTGCGCGCGATCTCGCCGGTGCCGGGAAGGAAGCAGAGCACGTCGCCCTCGTGCCGGGCTAGCGCCAGCCGGACCGTCGCCGCGACGTGCCGCAGCAGCGCCGGGTCGACCCAGGTGCCGTGGGCGGGCCGGACACCGCTCGGCGGCGGGGCGTGGTGGGTCTCGACGCCGTGCCCCTGGCCCTCGCTGCGGACGACGGGGACGGGCCCGGTGCCGTCGGGGCCTGCCAGCAGGGCGGCCCAGGTCCCGGCGTCGGTCGTCGCGGAGGCGGCCACCAGCCGGAGCTCCGGCCGCAGGGCGGAGCGGACGTCCATCAGGAAGGCCAGGGCCGTGTCGGCGTCGAGGTGCCGCTCGTGGCATTCGTCGAGCAGGACCGTGTCCACGCCGGGCAGCTCCGGATCGCGCTGCAGCCGCTGGAGGAGGACGCCCGTCGTCACCACCTCGACACGTGTGCGCGGCCCCACCCGCCGCTCGCCGCGCACCGAGAAGCCGACCTCGTCGCCGACGTCCTGCCCGAGCAGCCACGCCATCCTGCGCGCGGCCGCGCGCACGGCCATCCTGCGGGGCTCCGCGACCAGCACCCGGTGCCTGTCTCCCTGTCCTATGAGCCCGGCCAGGGCCAGCGGCACCAGTGTGGTCTTGCCGGTGCCGGGCGGAGCGTGGAGGACGGCCGCACCGCGGTCGCCGAGCGCGGACAGCAGTCCGGGAACGGCGTGACGGACGGGGAGACGGTCGAGAGCGTCGGTTCGGATCACGGCCTCAGTCTCGTACGGTGCGGGCGATGCCGTCTCCGGCCCGTCCACAGGCGCGACCGTTCATCGTCTCGTACGACCGGAAGCGCCCGTTCGGGAGACGTGCCGCCCCGTCTCCGGGAGGCGTCCCGGGTGGCGACCAGCCGTTCCGGGCGGGGCCCCGGCGGGCGACCAGCCGTGCCGGGCGGGGGCCCGGGGGCGGGCCGCGCCCCTCAGGCGGCGGCGGACCCGTCGCGCTCGCAGACGAAGATCGCCGTGCCCGGGATCAGGTTCCCGCGCAGGGGCGACCAGCCGCCCCACTCCTGTCCGTTCCACGCCGGCCACTCCGGCTCGACCAGGTCCACCAGGCGGAAGCCGCCCGCCACCACGTCGCGCACCCGGTCGCCCAGGGTGCGGTGGTGCTCGACGTAGACCGCGCGGCCCTCCTCGTCCTGTTCGACATAGGGGGTCCGGTCGAAGTAGGAGGCCGAGACGGACAGCCCCTCGGGGCCCGGCTCGTCGGGAAAGGCCCACCGCAGCGGATGGGTCACCGAGAACACCCACCGGCCGCCGGGCCTGAGCACCCGCCGCACCTCGCGGAAGACCCTGACGGGATCGGCCACGAACGGCACGGCGCCGTAGGCGGAGCAGGCGAGGTCGAAGGTCCCGTCCCGGAAGGGCAGCGTCCCGGCGTCCGCCTGGACGAGCGGGAGGTCCCCGCCGATGCGCAGGGCGTGCTGGAGCTGCCGGTGCGAGAGGTCGAGGGCCACCGGCATCGCGCCCTGCGCGGCCAGCCAGCGCGAGCACTGCGCGGCGCCGGCGCCGATCTCCAGGACGCGCAGCCCCTTCAGTGAGGACGCCGGCCCGAGCAGCGCGGCCTCGGCCTCGTCGAGGCCCTCGGGGCCCCAGACGAACCGGTCGTCGCCGAGGAAGGTGCCGTGGTCCTGCTGGTACTCGTCCGCGTTCCGGTCCCACCAGCCGCGGTTCGCCCGGCTGCTCTCCGCGTCCCCGGCGTCACGGCGGGTCGCTTCCGGTTCAACATCTTGGCTCATGGTCACCGTCGTTGTAGTTTGCGTACCCCGCGCCACGGACGGCCCGGACGGGGCCATCGTGGCCTCGGAAGACATTAGTTGTGCCGGGATTGCGGACTTCCACCCCGGGTGGGCGGCTTCGCGCATTGACCCTGTCCGGCTGCCCCCGTATGCTACAAGTTGCGCTGCGGGCCTGCGCGCCTCAGACGGAGCAGGCCGCGCTCGCATCTGTATGTATCCCTCGGTTCACGAGGCGCCCCGGGTTCTCCCGGTCGGCGCTTCCTAAGCTGTCCGGCTTCTGCAGCTGCGATACGGGCTCTCGGCGTAGCAGTACCTACGACTTCAATGTCCGTACCGGAGCCCTTTCCCACATGACGAGCAGCACCGAGACCACCGCCACCACCCCGCAGGTTGCGGTCAACGACATCGGTAACGAGGAAGCCTTCCTCGCCGCGATCGACGAGACGATCAAGTACTTCAACGACGGCGACATCGTCGACGGCGTCATCGTGAAGGTCGACCGGGACGAGGTCCTGCTCGACATCGGTTACAAGACCGAAGGTGTCATCCCGAGCCGCGAGCTCTCGATCAAGCACGACGTCGACCCGAACGAGGTCGTCAAGGTCGGCGACGAGATCGAAGCCCTTGTTCTCCAGAAGGAGGACAAGGAAGGCCGCCTGATCCTCTCGAAGAAGCGCGCCCAGTACGAGCGTGCCTGGGGCACCATCGAGAAGATCAAGGAAGAGGACGGCATCGTCACCGGTACCGTCATCGAGGTCGTCAAGGGTGGTCTCATCCTCGACATCGGCCTCCGTGGCTTCCTGCCGGCCTCCCTCGTCGAGATGCGCCGTGTCCGCGACCTCCAGCCCTACGTGGGCAAGGAGCTCGAGGCCAAGATCATCGAGCTGGACAAGAACCGCAACAACGTGGTCCTGTCCCGCCGTGCCTGGCTGGAGCAGACCCAGTCCGAGGTCCGCCAGACGTTCCTCACCACCCTGCAGAAGGGTCAGGTCCGGTCCGGCGTCGTCTCCTCGATCGTCAACTTCGGTGCCTTCGTGGACCTGGGTGGCGTCGACGGTCTCGTGCACGTCTCCGAGCTGTCCTGGAAGCACATCGACCACCCGTCCGAGGTTGTCGAGGTCGGCCAGGAGGTCACCGTCGAGGTTCTCGACGTGGACATGGACCGCGAGCGTGTCTCCCTGTCGCTGAAGGCGACGCAGGAGGACCCGTGGCAGCAGTTCGCCCGGACGCACCAGATCGGTCAGGTCGTCCCGGGTAAGGTCACCAAGCTGGTTCCGTTCGGTGCGTTCGTCCGCGTGGACGAGGGCATCGAGGGTCTGGTCCACATCTCCGAGCTGGCCGAGCGCCACGTGGAGATCCCGGAGCAGGTCGTCCAGGTCAACGACGAGATCTTCGTCAAGGTCATCGACATCGACCTCGAGCGCCGCCGCATCAGCCTCTCGCTGAAGCAGGCCAACGAGTCCTTCGGTGCCGACCCGGCCTCGGTCGAGTTCGACCCGACCCTGTACGGCATGGCCGCGTCCTACGACGACCAGGGCAACTACATCTACCCCGAGGGCTTCGACCCCGAGACCAACGACTGGCTCGAGGGCTTCGAGACCCAGCGTGAGGCGTGGGAGACGCAGTACGCCGAGGCGCAGCAGCGCTTCGAGCAGCACCAGGCCCAGGTCATCAAGTCCCGCGAGGCCGACGAGGCCGCTGCTGCCGAGGGTGGCGCCGCCGCTCCGGCCGCCGCGCCCGCCGGTGGCGGCTCCTACTCCTCGGAGTCGGACGACAACTCCGGCGCCCTGGCGTCGGACGAGGCGCTCGCCGCGCTGCGCGAGAAGCTGGCCGGCGGCCAGAGCTGACGCTCTGATCCCGGGCTGTCACAGCAGCTGACGCACAAGGCCCGCTCCCTTCGGGGGGCGGGCCTTGTGCCGTTTACGCACAGGGGGCGACGGGAGCGCCGCCCGGTCAGGGCGTGACGGCGATGTTCGTCAGCCCCTTGCCGCCGGTGACCGTGTTGCTCGCGTGGACGGTCGTGGTGCAGCCGGCGCTCTGGTTGGTGACGTACACGGCGAGTTGCTTCGCGCCGCTCGCCCCGCTCAGGTCGGAGCGGTTGCCGCGGAAGACGGTCCCGCAGCCCCAGCCGCTCTGCTGTGTGTGCGTCTCGAAGCCGTTGTTCGTGGTGTTCTTCCCGGTGTTGTTCTCGACGAGGACGCCGTTGCCCTTCACGTCGACCCAGGAGTCGTCGTAGTTCGCCCCGGTCAGGCCCCGCCCGTCGAAGGTGTTGCCGATGATCCTCGCCCCGGTCGTCCCCTCCTTGATGTCCACCGCCTCGCCGCCGACGTCCGGGCCGATGACGTTGCCGATGATCTGGGCGTTGTCGCTGCGGTCGGACGTACCGCCGGCCGAGCCGACGTAGATCCCCTCGCCCATGCCCCGGCCGTCGTTGCCGGTGTCGTATATGCGCGAGTTCCTGACGATGCCGTCGCGGCTGGACGTGCGGAAGTGGATCCCCTCCATGTCCAGGCCGTGCACGGTGACCGACTCGATGATCACGTTGTCGGCCGCGTCCGTCATGATGCCCTTCTGGCCGCCTGTGACGGTGACACCGCGGACGGTCCAGTACGAGGCGCCGTTGAGGTGCAGCCCGTAGCCGCCGCCGGCCTTCAGCACCGCTCGTGACGAGCCGGTCAGGGTGATGCGGGAAGCGGACGTGCCGTCGACCGTGGCCTTGAAGTTTCCGGTGTAGGTGCCGTCGGCGAGCTGGATGGTGTCGCCCGGCCGGGCCGCCGCCAGAGCCGACTTGAGCTCCGCCGCGGTGTCCACGTCGATGACCGCGGACGCCGTGGACACCGTGGCAGCAGGCGCGGTCAGTACCGGACCGGCGACCGCGAGGGCGGGGGCGAGGAGCAGGGGGAGCAGGTCTCGGGTGCGCATGGGGGTGCCTTCCTGTCGGTTCGAGAGTTCTCGTACATGAACAGAGGGCGCGTCCGTGAATGTGTGCTGCTCCGAGACGGTAAGGACACCCCGTGGGGGTGTCAAGGTCTAGACCAGAGCGGGAGGCCCGTGCCGCCCCGCCCGAACCCGCCGCCCGTCGGCGGGTGTTCGGCTCGCGTCCCGGGAATGCGCGGCCCCGACCAGGTGTTACGTCTGTTGGACACGAGGAGGAGCGGTAACCGTGGATGATCCGCAGGGGCTGTACGAATGGGACCCGAAGGGGCTCGCGGTCGTCGACACGGCGCTCGCGCAGGAGTCGGCGGGCCTCGTCATGCTGTACCACTTCGAGGGCTACATCGACGCGGGAGAGACCGGCGAGCAGATCGTCGAGAACGTACTGGACTCGCTTCCGCACCAGGTGGTGGCGCGCTTCGACCACGACAAGCTGGTGGACTACCGTGCCCGCCGGCCGCTGCTGACCTTCCGCCGTGACCGCTGGGCCGCCTACGACACCCCGACGCTGGAGGTCCGGCTCGTCCAGGACGCCACCGGTGCGCCCTTCCTGCTGCTGTCCGGCCCCGAGCCGGACGTCGAGTGGGAGCGCTTCGCGGCCGCGGTCCGCCAGATCGCAGAACGCCTGCGGGTCAGGCTGGCCGTCAACTTCCACGGCATTCCCATGGGCGTGCCGCACACCCGGCCCGTCGGGCTCACCCCGCACGGCAACCGCACGGACCTCGTGCCGGGCCACCGCAGCCCGTTCGACGAGGCGCAGGTGCCCGGCAGTGCCGAGGCGCTCGTCGAGTACCGGCTGATGGAGGCGGGGCACGACGTGCTCGGCGTGGCCGCGCACGTCCCCCACTACGTCGCGCGCTCCTCCTACCCGGACGCCGCGCTCACCGCCCTGGAGGCCATCACGGCCGCGACGGGACTGGTGCTGCCCGGCATCGCCCATGCCCTGCGTACCGCCGCCCACCGGACCCAGACGGAGATCGAGCGGCAGATCGGCGAGGGCGACGAGGAACTGATCGCGCTCGTCCAGGGGCTGGAGCACCAGTACGACGCAGTCGCCGGGGCCGAGACCCGGGGCAGCCTGGTGGCCGAGCCCGTCGACCTGCCCTCCGCCGACGAGATCGGCCTCGAGTTCGAGCGCTTCCTGGCGGAGCGCGAAGGCGACTCCGGCTGATCGGCTAGGCTGCGTCCGCCGTCCTCCGCCCTCTCCCGGCGGAGCCGGCGGGATCGGTGCGCGGACACGCGGCCGCCGGTCCGGCAGTCGCCCCGCGCCGGACGGGGAATCGTCGAACGAGTGGAGGCGCGGCCGTGCTGACCGTGGGCCTGACCGGAGGCATCGGTGCCGGGAAGAGTGAGGTGTCCCGGCTGTTCGTCTCGTACGGCGCCGTACTCGTCGACGCCGACAGGATCGCGCGCGAGGTCGTGGAGCCCGGTACGCCCGGCCTGGCGGCCGTCGTCGAGGCGTTCGGCCGGGAGGTACTCACTCCGCAGGGCGCGCTCGACCGGCCGAAGCTCGGCTCCGTCGTCTTCAGCGACCCCGAGCGCCTCGCGACGCTGAACGCGATCGTCCACCCCCTGGTCGGTGCGCGCTCGCGCGAGCTGGAGGCCGCGGCCGGCCCGGACGACGTGGTCGTCCACGACGTGCCCCTGCTCATGGAGAACGGTCTGGCGGAGCTCTACGACGTCGTCGTGGTCGTCGACGCCTCCCCGGAGACGCAGCTCGACCGGCTGGTCCGGCTGCGCGGAATGTCCGAATCCGACGCCCGGGCCCGGATGGCGGCGCAGGCCACGCGGGAAGAGCGGCGGGCGGTCGCCGACCTCGTCATCGACAACGACGGGCCGCTGGGCGAGCTGGAGCCCCAGGTCCGCAAGGTCTGGGACGAGCTCAGCCGCCGGGCCGCCGCGCGGTAGGGCGCTCGGGCGCCTCGGCGTCCCGTGCTCCGCTGCCTGCTTCCCCGGCGGCGGAATACCGTCGTTCCCGCCGGTGTTGGAAAGCGGCGAGCGAGGGGAAGGATCCGAGCGTGCCCGACACCACTCCGGAGACGCACGTCATCGACTACCGCGCGGCCGAGCAGTTGCTGGCCGCGAGGGACCCGCGTGGCGCCGTGAAGCTGCTCGACTCCGTCATCGCGGCGCACCCCGAGCACACGGCCGCCCGCCTGCTCCGCGCCCGTGCCTTCTTCGCGGCCGCCCAGCTGCGGCCGGCCGAGCTGGAATTCGAACTCGTCCTGGAGCGCGAGCCGGACAACGCCTTCGCCCACTTCGCGCTCGCCCGGACCTTCGAGCGCTCGGGCAGGCCCGAGCAGGCGAGGCGCCACTTCCGGCTCGCCGCCGCGCTGGACCCGAACCCGGAGTACCTGCGAGCCGCGCGCTTCGACGCCGACTGAGCCGCCGCACGGCCCGGGACGGCCGACGGCCGGGTCAGTGGTGGTCCGGTTCGTGGGGCGGCACCGCCGCACGGTCGGGGTCAGTGGTGGTCCGGCTCGTACGGAGGCACGTCGCGGCCCGGCTGGTAGTGGGGACCCTGCCGGATGTGGCGTGTCACCAGGGTGATGTCCACGACCGTGACGAGGAAGATCACCCCGCAGAGGACGGCCCACCCGGGATGGTCCGTGAGCGCGAAGGCGGCCGTCGCCGCTCCGGCCCAGACGAGCCCCCAGATCCCGAGCCCCAGCCGGAGCCGCAGCGGACTGCGGGCGTTGACCGGTTCGTTTCCACTGCGCATCGCAATCGCCCCTTCCCCTCCAGCATGGACCCGTGCACCCCCTGTGCGGCAGGGGTGGCGGGGGCCGCGCGATCCACGGCGCGGGCCGGGTGGTCACGGGTCGGGACGGTCGTACAGGCGTGAACCTTCAAGATGGGGGCATAACGGGCATACCGTAGTAGTGAACCCAGTCGTTGGGAACCGTGGTCGGACGACAGGGGGTGCCTCCCATGGTCGAGGAACTGGTGGTGGCGGGATGCGCCGCCGTGGCCGGGTGCGCCGTGTACGCGATGGCCGCCGCCCGGGTCGTCAAGCAGTACGAGAGGGGCGTGATCTTCCGCCTCGGGCGGCTGCGCCGGGAGGTGCGCGAGCCGGGGTTCACGCTCATCGTTCCCGCGATCGACCGCATGCACAAAGTCAACATGCAGATCGTGACGATGCCCGTGCCCGCCCAGGAGGGCATCACCCGGGACAACGTCACCGTGCGCGTGGACGCGGTGGTCTACTTCCGCGTCATCGACGCGCCGAACGCCCTCGTGGAGGTCGAGGACTACCGGTTCGCCGTCTCGCAGATGGCCCAGACGTCGCTGCGGTCGATCATCGGCAAGAGCGACCTGGACGACCTGCTGTCCAACCGCGAGAAGCTCAACGAGGGACTGGAGCTGATGATCGACAGTCCCGCGGTCGGATGGGGCGTGCAGATCGACCGTGTGGAGATCAAGGACGTGTCGCTGCCCGAGGCGATGAAGCGCTCCATGGCACGCCAGGCCGAGGCCGACCGTGAGCGGCGCGCCCGTGTGATCAACGCCGACGCGGAGCTCCAGGCGTCGAAGAAGCTGGCGGAGGCGGCGGGGGAGATGTCCCGCCAGCCCGCCGCCCTGCAACTGCGGCTGCTGCAGACCGTGGTCGCCGTCGCGGCCGAGAAGAACTCCACCCTCGTCCTGCCGTTCCCGGTGGAACTGCTGCGGTTCCTGGAACGGGCCCAGCAGCCCGCGGGCGCCCAGCCGGCGCCCCCGGCGTCCCCGGGTGCCGGGCCACCGGAGGGCACGCCCGCCGCGGAGACCGGGACGGAGGCAACCACCGCGCCCCCGCAGGCGATCGGGCCGCCGGTCGCGGCGCCCGGGCTGGCCGGCGGACTCACCGAGGCGCTGTCCGAGGGGTTCCGCCGGGCCATGGCCGACAACCGTACGGAGGCCGCCCCGGCGGCGCCCCGGCCCCGGGCCGAGCCGCCCGGTGAGCAGCCGCCCGACGGAGCGGCGCCGCCCTCCGCACCGTCCGCCGCGTGAGACGTGCCCGGCCGTCCGCCGTGTGTGCCGCCCCGCGCCGGCCCCGCAGCCTGCGGGGTCGGCGCGGCGCGGTGTCCCGGGCCGGGTGAAGTACCAGGTCAGCGACGTGTGCCGAAGCATTGTCAGACCCCGCCCGTATGGTCGTCGAGTCGGTGTGGTGCCGCACCGGCAGATCCTGTGAGGGGGTGATCCCGATGGCCGCGGACGTCGCGTCGCCGACCGAGCCGCCCGCCGGTGCGACGAGCGCCGCGCTGCGGCGCTGCGCAGCAGTCTTCCTCCCCGGCGCGCTGCCGCGTGACGGCCGGATCGCCTTCTGGGACCCGGAGGGCGGCGAGGTCCCCGGCGCCGACGGCCGGATCACCGTCGTGCGGCCGCACGGCACCGGAGTGCGCAGCCGCAGCGTGCCCGCCCGCACCCTGCCCGTCGCCGAAGCCGCCCCCCTCCTCGCCCGGGCCCGCCGGGATCCCGCCGCCCACCCGGCCGCGGCCTGCTGGGGCGCCGCGGTGCTCCACGCCCTCCACCTCGCCGCCCGCGGAAGGCTGCTCCCCGGCCTGACCGCGAGCGACCACGACGCCTGGCGCGCCGGCCCGCTCGACGCCGACGACATCGCGCACCTGCGGGCGGTGGCCGCCGCCATGCCGCCCGAGGCCCACGCCGTCCCCCTGCCCGGCTTCTCTCCGCTCCAGCTGCCCGAGCCGGAGGCGCTCGTACGGCAGCTCTTCGACGCCGTCGCCGACAGCCTCCCGCGCACACCGGCGGCCGCCCACGCGGCGGGCGAGCCCTTCGCGGCCCAGGCCGCGCAGCACCTGCCCCGGGCCCGGGCCTGGGCGGCCGAGGCCGCGGCCGGCATGGACGCGGGGGTGCGGGTGTCGCTGCGCCTCGACCTCTCCGCCTACGACCTCTTCGACACCAGCGCGGACGGCGGCGAGGAGCCCCGCCGCGCCGCCACCGCGCTGGTGCAGGTGCACAGCCTCGCCGATCCGACCCTGGTGACGGACGCCGGCCGGCTGTGGGCGGGCGAGGGCGAGGAGCACTTCGGGCCGCGCGCCCGGGTCGACGCCATGCTGGCGCTCCGCAGGGCCGGCCGGGTCTGGCCCCCGCTGAACAGGCTGCTGGAGCAGGACGTCCCCGACGTCCTGCCGCTGTCGGAGGACGAGCTGTACGAGCTGCTGGGCCCCGGCGCGGCCCGCCTCGACGCGGCGGGAATCGCCGTGCACTGGCCCAGGGAGCTGGTCCGCTCGCTCACCGCCGCCGCGGTGGTGAGACCCGCGCCCGGGTCCGCGACCGACGGCACCGCCTTCTTCGACAGCACCGCCCTGCTGGCGTTCGACTGGCAGCTCGCCCTGTCCGGCGACCCGCTCACCGAGGGCGAGATGGACGCCCTCGCCGAGTCCCACCGCCCCATCGTGCGCCTGCGCGACCAGTGGGTCGTCGTCGACCCGGACCTCGTACGCAAGGCCCGCAAGAGGGAGTTGGGCCTGCTCGAACCCGTCGACGCGCTGGCCGTCGCCCTCACCGGGACGGCAGAGGTGGACGGCGAGACGGTGGAGGCCGTGCCCACCGGAGCGCTCGCCGCCCTCCGGGACAGGCTGACCACGGGCGCCGCCCCCGTGCGGGCTCCCGCAGGGCTCGCGGCCACCCTGCGCGACTACCAGCTCCGCGGCCTGGCATGGCTGGACATGATGACCGGGCTCGGCCTCGGCGGCTGCCTCGCCGACGACATGGGCCTGGGCAAGACCGTCACCGTGATCGCCCTGCACCTGCGCCGGGCCCGGCAGGCGCCGACCCTGGTCGTCTGCCCGGCCTCCCTCCTCGGCAACTGGCAGCGGGAGATCACCCGGTTCGCCCCCGGCGTCCCCGTGCGCCGCTACCACGGCGCCGACCGCTCCCTCGACGGCACCGCCGGCGGCTTCGTCCTCACCACCTACGGCACCCTGCGCACCAGCGCCGAACAACTCGCCGCACAGAGCTGGGGCATGGTCGTCGCCGACGAGGCCCAGCACGTGAAGAACCCGTTCTCCGCGACGGCCAAGGCCCTGCGGACCATCCCCGCCCCCGCCCGCGTCGCCCTCACCGGCACCCCCGTGGAGAACAACCTCTCCGAGCTGTGGGCCCTGCTGGACTGGACGACCCCCGGGCTGCTCGGCCCGCTCAAGGCGTTCCGCGCACGTCATGCCCGCATCGTCGAGAACGGAGAGGACGATCAGGCCGCCGACCGCCTCGCCCGGCTCGTCCGCCCCTTCCTGCTGCGGCGCCGGAAGTCGGACCCGGGCATCGTCCCGGAGCTGCCCCCGAAGACGGAGACCGACCACCCGGTCCCCCTCACCCGCGAGCAGGCGTCCCTCTACGAGGCCGTGGTGCGCGAGACGATGGCGGCCGTCGAGGCGGCGGAGGGGATGGCACGCCGCGGCCTGGTGATGAAGCTCCTCACCGCCCTCAAGCAGATCTGCAACCACCCCGCCCAGTTCCTCAAGGAGCACGGCAAGGGCTACGGCACACGCTTCGCCGCGGGCGCCGGCACGACCAGACTCACCGGCCGCTCAGGCAAACTCGCCCTCCTCGACGAACTGCTGGAGACCATCCTCGCCGAGGACGGATCGGTCCTGGTCTTCACCCAGTACGTGGCCATGGCCCGCCTGCTCTCCGACCACCTGTCCTCCCGGGCCGTCCCCAGCCAGCTGCTCCACGGCGGCACCCCCGTCGCCGAACGGGAGCGCATGGTCGACCGCTTCCAGTCCGGCGAGGTCCCGGTGTTCATCCTGTCGCTCAAGGCCGCGGGCACCGGGCTCAACCTGACCCGGGCCGGTCATGTCGTCCACTTCGACCGCTGGTGGAACCCCGCGGTCGAGGAGCAGGCCACCGACCGTGCCTATCGCATCGGCCAGACCCAGCCGGTACAGGTGCACCGGCTCGTCGCCGAAGGCACGGTCGAGGACCGCATCGCCGAGATGCTTGCCGCCAAGCGGGCCCTCGCCGACGCGGTGCTCGGTTCCGGGGAGGCCGCGCTCACCGAGCTGACCGACCGCGAGCTCGCCGATCTCGTCTCCCTCCGGAGGCCGTCATGACGCCCCGCCCCGGCGGGCCCCGCCGTTCCGCCCTCCGGGCCCACCCGTCGCACGACGACCTGCGCCGCACCTTCTCCGCCGCCGAGCTCGCCGGCGACCTGCCGCCCGCCACCTGGTGGGGCCACGCCTGGGTCGAGGCCCTGGAGGACACCGCCCTCGACCCGGCCCGCCTCGAACGCGGCCGCGGCTACGCGGGACGCGGCAACGTCGCGTCGATCACCGTGACACCCGGCAGGGTCACGGCCTATGTGCAGGGCAGCCGGGCGCGCCCGTACCGCGCCGAGATCCGCATGCGCACCCTCGGCGACGACGAGTGGGAGGAACTCCTCGACGCCGCGGCGGCCCGCCCCGACCACATCGCCGCACTGCTCGACAAGGACGTCCCGCACACCCTGGCCGCTGCCGCCGACCTGCTCCCCGCCCCGGGCGACCTCGTCCCGGACTGCTCCTGTCCCGACGACGGCTACCCGTGCAAGCACGCCGCGGCGCTCTGCTACCGCACGGCCGCGATCCTCGACGAGGATCCGTTCGTCCTGTTCCTGATGCGCGGCCGGGGGGAGCGCGAGATCCTCTCGGCCCTCGCCCGCCGCAACGCGGGCCGGTCCGTCGCGGAGCGCGCTCCCTCCGCGGCCCCGACACCCGGCGTCTCCGCACGCGATGCCGTCCGTACGGCCGGCCGGCCGCCGCTGCCCCCGCCGTTCCCGCCGCCCGCCCGGCCGGGCCGCCCACCCGCCTACCCCGGCGCGCCCGGAGCTCCCGACCCCTTCGCGCTCGACCTCCTCGCCACCGAGGCCGCCGCCCGCGCCCACGCCCTGCTCACCACCGGCACCGACCCGGTCGCCGGACTGACCCCCTGGCAGGACGCCGTCCGCCTGGCCGCCGCGCACCCGGGCTCGGGACTGACCGCCTCCACCCGTGCCCTGTACCGCGACCTCGCCGCGGCGACGGACCGCACGCCCACGGATCTGGCCCGGGCCGTGGCCGCCTGGCGCCAGGGCGGCGAGGCCGCCCTGCGCGTGCTGGAGGAGCCGTGGGACCCGCCGGCCGGCCCCTTCGACCGTGCCCGCCCCGCCCTCGCCGCCGCCGGTCTGCCGCCCTTCCGGCCCTGGCGCAACCAGCTCTCCGCGCCGGCGCTCCAGCTCCGCCTCGGCAGGGACGGCCTCTGGTACGGCTACGAGTCCGACACCGGCCGTGAGGACTGGTGGCCCCGGGGTTCGCCCGACGCGGACCCGGTCGGCGCCCTCACCACGCTCATGGCCCGCTGAGCGGGGTGCGGCGCCCGTGGGCGCCCGGCGGCCGCCCCGGTCCGCCCGGCAGCCGACCGTGACCGCCCCGGAGCGAGCCGCCCCGGCCCGCCCGGCAGCCGACCGGGTCGGTCCTGGGGTCGGCCCGGTGGGTCGCCCCGGTCCGCCCCGGGATCAGAAGTCCGCGAGGGTCGGCTCGTCGAGACGGGCCACCGAGTCCTGGGTGTAGGAGCGCACATAGGCGTCCCGGATCGCCTCGATGACGGGGAAGCGCCGCGACGCCTCGGACGCCGGGTAGAGCAGGATCAGTTCGTAGGACCGCTCCCGTTCGATGGCGCCCCGGGAGTCCCGCCACTGCCCGCGGCCCTCCTGGATGGTGAGGCCGTCCGGGAAGCCGGGGGTGACATGGCGGTCGACGAAGGCCATGAACTGCGCGTCCGTCACGTCGGGGCCGCCGTCGGGGCGCTCGGTCCCGAAGAAGAGCCGTGTCTCGACGTAGCGTTCGCCCCGCACGGCGGTGGTGGCGGGGGCGATGGACACGGTGCGGTCGGTTCCCAGACCGGCCTGCGCGGTGGGTGCGGCCACGGCCAGGACGGCGATGGCCGCGCCCACGCCGGCGAGCAGCGTGCGCTGCTTCACGGAGCGCGGCAGCGGACGCGACAGCTTCGGGGAGGGCACGGATCGATCCCTTTCGTTCGGTTCCGGCCGAACGGCCCGGTGCCGGCCGGCGCCCCACTGTGTCAACGCCCGTGCCCCGCAAGCCGGTCGGATCACCGGGGGCGGGGGTAAACCACCCGCATGAGCGCAAGCCGCTCCCACCTGCGTGACGAGGACCGCCCGGCCCCTGCGGGGCGAATCGGCGCCCTGCGGGCGGAGTTGGCGGAAGCGAAGATTCCGCCCGATCGGTGCGACGGCGGGCGCGTTCGACACCACGCTCACACGGACGGGTGAATGCCTCGTGCGGCAGAACCCATGGGTGCCCGCCGCGTTATTCCCGGTGCGGGCGAGTGTCCCGCGAACCAGATGCGAAGGCAGGGAACCATGAGGCAGGTTCACCGCAAGGGCCTGGCCACCGTGATGCTCACGGGTGGCGTGCTGGCGATGGCCACCGGTCACGCGCAGGCGGACTCCCACGCGGGCGGCGCCGCCGCCGGATCGCCCGGTGTGCTGTCCGGCAACGCGGTGCAGCTTCCCGTGCACGTCCCGGTCAACGTCTGTGGCAACACCGTCAACGTCGTCGGCCTGCTCAACCCCGCCGCGGGCAACTCCTGCGCCAATGTGTCGCGGGGCGGGGGCGGCGGTGCGCAGTCAGGCCACACCGACGAGGCCGTGGAGGGCGGCGGCACCGGGACCTCCGGCGTGGGTACCCACAACGGCGGCGGCGCGGCGGCGGAGGGCGACAGCGCCGGTTCCCCGGGCGTGCTCTCCGGCAACGGCGTCAAGCTGCCGGTCGACCTCCCGGTCAACCTCAGCGGCAACTCGGTGAACGTCGTCGGCATCGGCAACCCGTCCATCGGCAACACCTCGGTGAACGACTCGGGCGAGCCCCCGAAGACGCTGCCGATCACGCCCCCGAAGGCCGTCCCGCCGGCGAAGCCCGCCCCGCAGGGCGACGACGTCGTCGAGGCGCCGGAGCCCGCGGGCGAGTCTCTCGCCCAGACCGGTGCCGGCGCGCTCGGCCTCGTCGTGCCCGCCGGTGCGGCCATGCTGCTCGGCGGCGCGGTTCTCTACCGGCGCTTCCGCCCGTCCCAGGGCGGCCTCGGAGCCTGATCGGTCCCGTGCCGCCGGGGCTGCCGGCGGCACGGGAGCAGCCGGTGCACGCCAGGGGGCGCGGGCGCCCCGAGGGCCGGGCGGACCAGCCGCGGCGGCCAAGCGGTCCAGCGATCATGCGGCCCGGAGGCCGCGCCCCGGCCGCCCCCGATTGCCAAGCGGCCCGGAGGCCGCGCCTCCGGCCGCCCCGGCCCCCAGCCCTCGGGCCTCCAGGCGGCTTGATTGCCGCCCCCAGCCCCCAGCCCCCAGCCCCCGACCGCCGAGGGCCCGGCGACCGAGTTCCCGGCCTCCGACCGCCAAGGGCCCGGCGACCGAGCCCCCGGGCCCCGACCGCCAGGCGGCTCGACGGCGGAGTCCCCGGCCTGAGCCCCCCGGGCCTCCGGGTCCCGATGGCTGAGTCCCCGGCCTACGCCCCCGGGCCTCCGGGTCCCGACGGCTGAGTCCCCGGCCTACGCCCCCCGGGCCTCCACGCAGCTCGACGCCGCGCCGGTCACCCGGAGTGCCCCCGGCGGGAGTCGTCCGCCGGGGACTCCGCCGTCGGGCGGCCGGTGCGAGCAGCGTGACCCGAGGTGCCGGTGGTGCCCGGGGTGCCGGTGGCGCCTGCGCGCCAGGCGGCCAGCACCGCGTCGATCGTCGCGGCGACCCGGGACCGTGCCGCGCGGCGCTCCACGCCGGCCATGAGCATCGCGTCGTACGGGGTGTCCAGATGGCGCACCGACGCCCGCACCGCGGCCGTGACCGCCCCTTCGTCGAGCGACCGGCCGGCGGCGGTACGCCCCACCCGCCCGCTGCCGCGCACCGAGGCGTGGGCGGCGATCTCCGCGGCCCGTTCGGCCGGGGAACAGCCGCCGGATCTCGGCGGCCAGACCGGCGGTGACGTGCGCGTCCGCCGCCGCCCGCCGCTCCGCGTCACGGGCCCGCCGCCGCGCACGCGCCTCGGCGTCGGCGAGGCACGCCGCCTCCGCGGCGGCGAGCGCCTGCTCCTCCACCAGCAGCCCCTGGCGCTCCCAGCGACGGCGGCGGCGGTTGCGGCGGACGACGACCGCGTGCAGCGAACCGGCCTCACGGGCCCGTCGGGTGAGCGCGGCGTCGCCGCGCGGCAGGAACACCAGGTGGCCGAGGTCGGCGCAGTCCAGGCAGACGGGCAGCCCGGCTTCGACCGCGTGCATCGGCAGCGGCCCCCGGCGGCACTCGGCGCAGTGCCTGCCCCTCGACGGCCTCACGACCACCAGGCCCATACCGGGAAGATACCCACGGTCTAGGCTCGGCTCCCATGACCCTGCGCTGTGCCGTGCTCGACGACTACCAGGACGTCGCGCTCTCCCTCGCGGACTGGTCCGCGCTCGCCCCCTCCGTCGACGTCCGTTCCCTGAGCCGGCATCCGGCCACGGAGGACGAGGTGGTGGAGGCCGTCGGGGACTGCGAGATCCTCGTCGTGATGCGCGAACGCACCCCCCTCACCGCGTCCCTGCTCGCCCGGCTGCCCCGGCTGCGGCTGGTCGTCACCTCCGGTATGCGCAACGCCTCGATCGACCTGGACGCCGCCACCGGGCAGGGCGTCACCGTCTGCGGCACGTCCAGCGGTTCGGCGCCGCCCGCCGAGCTGACCTGGGCACTGATCCTCGGGCTCGCCCGCCAGGTGGTGCCCGAGAGCACGGCACTGCGCGAGGGCGGACCCTGGCAGTCCACGCTCGGCACCGACCTGCGGGGCAGCACCCTCGCCCTGCTGGGGCTCGGCAGGATCGGGGCGCAGGTGGCGGCCGTCGGCCGGGCGTTCGGCATGGAGGTCACCGCGTGGAGCCGCAACCTCACCGAGGAGCGGGCCGCCGCCTGCGGGGCGGTACGCGCCGGATCCCTCGAAGAGCTGCTGGAGGGGGGCGACTTCGTCTCCGTGCACCTGCAGCTCGGCGACCGGACCCGCGGGCTGATCGGTGCCCCGGAGCTGCGCAGGATGCGGCCGAGCGCCTATCTGGTCAACACCTCACGGGCCGCGATCGTCGACCAGGACGCACTCCTCACGGCCCTGCGCGAGGGGTGGATCGCGGGGGCCGGAGCCGATGTCTTCGCCGAGGAGCCGCTGCCCGCCGGCGACCCGCTGCGCACCGTGCCGCGCTTCCTCGGCCTGCCCCACCTCGGCTACGTGACCCGGAACAACTACACGGCCTACTTCCGCGAGGCCGTCGAGGACATCGCCGCCTATCTGGCGGGCGGCCCCGTCCGCGTCCTCGCCGCGCCCGCCGGGACGACCGGCTAGCGCACACCCGGCTAGCGCACCCCCGGCGCCGCGGCGCCGATGAACTCCGAGAGCGTCTCCCGGGCCTGCTCCGAGCGCCGGGAGCGCTCCGGCTCGTCCGGGGCCTCGTGCATGCAGTTGGTGACCTCGAACGCCTCGGCGGCCAGCGCCAGCGCCTGCGGATCGTCGCAGACCAACTGCACCCGGATGAGCGCCTGGTGTGCGCCGGAGCGCAGACGGTAGGAGTCGATGCGCGCGGCCTCGGCGACCGCGCTGCCCGGTGTCTCCTGCGCCCGGTGCCAGCGGTCGTTCTGCCCGCGCCGGTAGTCCACCAGCGCGCCGGCGAAGGCGCTGTAGGCGGTGATCCGTTCCTGGCGGAGCTGCTCCTCGCGGGCGAGCGCGGCGGTGCGTTCGGTGGTCCGGTGCTGGAACAGGTGGGTCGCCACCGAACCCAGCAGGGTGCCCGCGACCGCGATGACGGTGGTCCACATGTGCTTGCTCCAGAGCGGATAATCGTTCGATCAGGCCCCAGCAATCTTGCTACGTTCCTGTCGTGGCGAAACTCAATCAGATCATCGCAGTGGAGAAGGGCGTCAAGTCCAAGGCGCACCAGGACCTGACGGCGGCCCACCACGGGCTCCAGAAGCCCGCGCTGCTCGCCGGTATCTCGCGGACCTACCAGCCCAAGGACGAGGAGGGCGAGCAGTTGCCGCCCGAGTCCACCCGGGTCCAGGTGAAGGCCGAGGACGTGCTGCGCGAGACGGCGAAGACGCTGACCAGGCTCTTCGATGTGACCGCCACCAAGGACTGGGCCAACTGCGCGGCCCGCGCGGACGTGAGCGTGGACGGCCGGGTGCTGGTGGGCGACGTGCCCGTGTCGTATCTGCTCTTCCTGGAGAAGCAGCTCACCGACATCAACACCTTCGTCCGGAAGCTGCCGGTGCTCGACGCGTCCGAGTCCTGGACGCAGGACCCGTCCACCGACGACTGGAAGACGGACGCGGTCCGCACGCTGCGCACCAAGAAGGTGCCCCGCAACCACGTCAAGGCCGAGGCCACCGAGAAGCACCCGGCGCAGGTCGAGGTGTACTACGAGGACATCCCGGTCGGGTACTGGACGACGGTGAAGTTCTCCGGCGCGCTGCCGGCCCGACGGGTCAACGAACTGCTGGAGCGGGTGGAGAAGCTCCAGCAGGCGGTGAAGTTCGCCCGCGAGGAGGCCAACGGCGCCGAGGTCACCGACCAGCGGGTGGGTGACGCCGTGTTCGGCTATCTCTTCGGATAGCCCCATGACTCCCCGGTCCGCCTGTGCGCGGGCCGGGGTGCGCGAGGAGCGCAAAGCTGAAACTGAAGTTCGTCGTGATCACGCGGTGGTGGTGGAGGTTCGAATCCTCCCCCCGGCACTCGTGCCGGGGTGGCCCAAGTCAGGCAGAGGCAGACCGCGTTCAATCTCAGACTATTGCTCCAGACTCAGCATTCGCCGCCGATCGCCGGATCGACCGGACCTGGGCTCCGGACGTCGAATTGCCGGTTCAAGTCCGGCCCGCGCAGCTCGATGCGCGGTGGTCCAAAGGCAGGACGCGACGACATCATGCTGACCCGGGTCCTCAAGCGTGCCGGCGTGCCGAATGGGCGGCATCACAGGGCTCGGGGGTCGGCTACACCCCCGGGCCCGCTCCGTTTCCGCGCTACTGGCGGTAGCCCGCGAGGAACCGGCCGATGCGGCTGATGGCCGCGTCCAGATCGTCGGCGTACGGCAGGGTGAGGATCCGGAAGTGGTCGGTCCGGGGCCAGTTGAAGCCCGTGCCCTGCACGACCTGGATCTTCTCCCGGAGCAGCAGGTCCAGGACGAACTTCTCGTCGTCGTGGATCGGGTGCACCTTCGGGTCGAGCCGCGGGAAGGCGTACAGCGCTCCCTTCGGCTTGACGCAGGAGACGCCGGGGATCTCGTTGAGCTTCTGCCAGGCCCGTTCCCGCTGCTCGTACAGCCTGCCGCCGGGGGCGACCAGTTCCCCGATCGACTGGCGGCCGCCCAGCGCGGCCTGGATGGCGTACTGCGCGGGCGCGTTGGCGCACAGCCGCATCGAGGCCAGCATGGTGAGGCCCTCGATGTAGTTGCGGGCGTGCCCGCGCGGACCGCTGACGACCAGCCAGCCGGAGCGGAAGCCGGCGACCCGGTACGTCTTGGACAGGCCGCCGAAGGTCAGCACGACGAGGTCGGGCGCGAGGGAGGCGGCCGGATAGTGGACCGCGTCGTCGTAGACGATCTGGTCGTAGATCTCGTCGGCGAACACCATCAGGCCGTGCCGGCGGGCGAGGTCGAGGATGCCCTCGACGATCTCGCGCGGGTAGACCGCGCCCGTGGGGTTGTTCGGGTTGATGATCACGACGGCGCGGGTCCGGTCGGTGATCTTCGAGGCCATGTCGGCCAGATCCGGGTACCAGTCCGACTCCTCGTCGCACAGGTAGTGCACCGCCTTGCCGCCGGCGAGCGTGGTCACGGCCGTCCAGAGCGGGAAGTCGGGCGCGGGGATCAGCACTTCGTCGCCGTCCTCCAGCAGCGCCTGGACGGCCATCGAGACGAGTTCGGAGACGCCGTTGCCCAGGAAGACGTCGTCGACGTCGACACCGGTCAGGCCCATCGCCTGGTAGCGCTGCGCCACGGCGCGGCGGGCGGACAGGATGCCGCGCGAGTCCGTGTAGCCGTGCGCCTGCGGCAGCATCCGGATCATGTCCTGGACGATCTCCTCCGGCGCCTCGAAGCCGAAGAGCGCGGGGTTGCCCGTGTTGAGCCGCAGGACGCTGTGACCCGCCTCCTCCAGCGCGTTGGCGTGCTCGATCACCGGACCGCGGATCTCGTAGCAGACCTCGCTGAGTTTGCTCGACTGCCGGAACTCCATGCCGTGGCCTCCCCAGGACTGAATGTCGTACTTGGTTTTACCAAGCATGAGCTTGGAAAGTCCAACAACATGTCTACACTGCGTCGCATGCCACGTGAGACCCGCCGCCGGAGCTACGACCAGTACTGCGCCGCGGCCCGCGCACTCGACGCCGTCGGCGACCGGTGGACGCTGCTCGTCGTCAGGGAGCTGCTGGCCGGTCCCCGCCGCTACACCGACCTCCACGCGGACCTCCCGGGCGTCAGCACCGACGTCCTGGCGTCGCGCCTGAAGGACATGGAGCTGACCGGCCTCGCCGAGCGCCACCGCCTGCCGCCGCCCGCCGCCGCCCACGTCTACGAACTCACCGAACGCGGCCGGGCCCTGCTGCCGGTCCTCGACGCCCTCGCCGTCTGGGGGGCGCCCGCACTCGCCGAGCGCCGCGCCACGGACGCGGTGCGCGCGCACTGGTTCGCGATCCCCCTGCTGGGCGTCCTCGGCGCGACCGCCGCGGGCCGCAGCGGGACGGTCGAGGTCCGCATCGACGAGGGCGTGTTCCATCTGCGCCTGTCCGCGGACGCCCCGCCGTCGTACGGCGACGGCCCCGCCGACGCCCCTGCCGCCGTCCTGACCCTCGCCACGGAGACCTGCACCGCACTGGCCGGCGGGGAGATCACGCCGGCGGAAGCGGTGCGCGCCGGGCGGATCACCGTGGAGGGGGACGCGGCGCTCGTCGGCCTGCCGGACGGAGGGCCCTGACCGCACCGGGGGCCGCCGGCTCCGGTGCCATGGCCCGGCCCGACCGCACCGGGGGCCGCACCGCGCCGGGGCCCGGCCCGCCGGGTCCGGCCGCCCCCGCGTCACAGGGTCCGGCCGCTCCCGCGTCATGATGGGCGGGTGCGCGTCGAACCGATCACCTGGGAACTGCTGGCCGGACACCTCGCCGAGCACGTGCTCGCGTCACCGGCCGCCGACGGCAGCCCGTGGCTGCGCATCGGCGTCGACGGCGCGCCCGCCGCACGCCCGGACGAACTGGCGTCCCGCGTCGCCGACGAGCTGCGGCTGCGCGGACACGGCGTCCTCGTGGTGGGCACCGGCGGCTTCCTGCGGCCGGCCTCGCTCCGGTACGAGTACGGCCGCGAGGACCCCGACACGTATCTCAGCGGCTGGTTCGACACCGGCGCGCTGTGGCGGGAGGTCCTGGGGCCACTGGACGCGGGCGGGAACGGGCGGGTGCTGCCCGACCTCTGGGATCCCGCCACCGACCGGGCCACCCGCTCACCGCACGTCGAACTGCCCCACGGGGGAGTGCTGTTGCTGCACGGCCCGTTCCTGCTGGGCCACTGGTTCCCGTTCGACCTGACGGTGCATCTGCGGCTCTCCCCGGGAGCGCTGGAACGCCGGACCGCGGAGGCGGACCGCTGGACGCTGCCGGCCTTCGCCCGCTACGAGGACGAGGTGGCGCCCGGCCGCGCGGCGGACGTCGTCGTCCGCGCCGACGACCCGCGCCGTCCGGCCTGGAGCGGCCTGCCCTGACCGGCCCCGGGTGCGGCGCCGCCCGCCCCCGCGCAAGGGCCCGGACGCCCAGGACCGCGGCGCACGGCCGGCCGCTGGATGCGTCGTGCGGACCGGTCCCGGTCCGGTCTGCCCGTGTCAGGGGCGGCCGCCGACGAGGGTGACCGCCTGGGCGCCCGCCCGGCAGCCCGCCTCCGCGGCGGCCGGCGCGTCCGCCCCGCAGAGGCGCGCCGCGAGGAACGCGCCGGTGAACGCGTCCCCGGCGCCCGTCGAGTCCACCGGCTCGGCCGGGAGCGCCGGGACCCGCGCCGTGACCCGGCCCGACTCCGCGATCACGGCCCCCTCGGCGCCGAGGGTGACCACGGTGAGCGGCGCCAGCCGGCTGAGCTCGGCCGCCGCGTCCGCCGGATCCTCGGCGCCGGTGAGCAGCCGCGCCTCGTCCGCGTTCGGGAGGAGGATGTCCACGCCGTCGAGGGCCGACAGCGTCCTGTCCACGCCCTGGGCGGTGATGAAGCCCGCGGACGCGGGATCCACGCTCACCGGCACACCCCGCGCCCGCGCCGCGTCCATCGCCAGCCGGGCGACCTCCCTGCTGGAGTCGGCGAAGAACAGGTAGCCGGACAGATGGAGATGCCCCACCCCGTCCAGCAGTTCCGGCGACCAGTCCTCCGGTGCCAGCCGCAGCACCGCTCCGCTGTCCGTGAGGAACGTGCGCTCGGCCGAGGTGTCGACGAGCGCGATGACCGTGGCGGTCCGCAGCTCGGCGTCGGTCACCAGCATCGGCCGGACCCCCGCCGCCCGCAGCCGCTCCGCGTGCCAGGCCACGTCGTCCTCGCCCACCCGGGCCAGGATCCGGACGTCGCCGCAGCCCCGGTCGGCGGCCCAGCAGCAGACGTTGGCCCCCGCGCCGCCCGGCACGATCCGGATGTCGGCGTCGGTGTCGGTGCCCCGGGCGAGCGGTGCCGAGTGGCGGGCCACCACGTCCGTGACCACGTCGCCGACGACGAGCAGCCCGGGCGGCTCCTGACCGCGGGCGTCGTGCGGCCACGGCGCCCGGTGCGCCTTCCTGGTCCAGGACGTCATGCCCGGGCCGCCGCGTACGCCGCCGCCACCCGCGCCGCCAGCGTCACGTTCCCGCGCACGGCCGCCAGGTTGGCCTCCAGCGAGGCCCCCTCCGTGTACCGGGTGAGGCGTTCGAGGAGGAAGGGGGTGACGGCCTGGCCGGTGACGCCCTCGTGCTCCGCCTCCTGGAGGGCGCGGGCCAGCACCCGGTCGTGCAGGGCCGGTTCGAGCTGCTCCGCCTCGGGCACGGGGTTGGCCACCACCAGCGAGGTGCACGGCGGACCGAGCCGGTCCTGCGCGCGCATCACGGCGGCGACCTCCTCGGGCGTGTCCACGCTCCAGTCCACCGGCTCGCCCGACGAGGACAGGTAGAAGCCGGGGAAGTGGGCGGTCCCGTAGCCGACGACCCCCACGCCGAGCGTCTCCAGACGCTGGAGCGTGGCCGGTACGTCGAGGATGGACTTGACGCCCGCGCAGACCACGGCGACACCGCACTCCGCGAGCAGACGCAGATCGGCGGACTCGTCCTGGGTCTCCGTCCAGCCCCGGTGGACGCCGCCGAGACCGCCGGTGGCGAAGACCCGGATGCCCGCCTTCTCCGCGGCGAGCGCGGTCCCGGACACGGTGGTCGCCCCGCTGGCGCCCGTAGCGAGCGCGGGCGCGAGGTCGCGGTGCCCCAGCTTCCGGATCGCGGGGTCGCCGGCGATCCGTTCCAGCCCCTCCTTGTCGAGGCCCACACACAGCCGCCCGTCGAGGACGGCGACGGTGGCGGGCACGGCGCCCTGCTCCCGTACCAGGTCCTCCAGTTCGCGGGCGACGGCGAGATTGCGCGGGCGCGGCAACCCGTGCGCGATGATCGTCGACTCCAGGGCCACCACCGGGGCGCCGGAGTCGAGGGCGCTGCGTACCTCTGCGGACACTTCCACGGCACTGTTCGGCATGTCCTCATCCCTGGCGCGGTGGCGGGAGCCGCAAACACCGGCGTGCTCCGGGCGTCCGTCGGCGGCCCGCGGCGACACGGGGCGTGTGACGTCTCCGGTCACCGCCGCCCGCCCGCGGGGCGGGTCCGGATCAGGCGCGGTTCAGGGCCCGGCGGACGGTCAGGGCCGCCATCGGCAGCAGCAGCGCGGCGCCGAGCGCGTTCAGCCACGGGTAGCCGGCCTGCGCCACCACCAGGCCCGCCGCAGCGCCGCCGATCCCCGCCGCCGTGTTCATGGTGAGGTCCGACAGGCCCTGGACCGCCGCGCGGACCGGCTGCGGCACGGAGTCGGTGAGCAGGGCCGAGCCGGCCACCAGTCCGGCCGACCAGCCGAGGCCCAGCAGGAACAGGCCGGTCGCCGTGCGCCCGTGGCTCGCGCCGGCCGTACCGGCCAGCAGTGCCGCGACGGCGATCAGCCCGGCCGCCAGTCCGATGACCGACAGCCGGCCGAGCCGGTCCGCGAGCCTGCCCATCAGCGGGGCGAAGGCGTACATGCCCGCGATGTGGCCGCTGATCACCAGGCCGATCAGCTCGATCCCGGCGCCGTGGTGACCGAGGGCGACGGGGGTCATCGACATGATCGAGACCATCGACGTGTGCGAGACGGCGACGGTCACCAGTGCCAGCCGGGCCATGGGGGAGTCGCGTACCGCGCGGACCGCCGCCCGCAGCGAACGTCCCTCGGGGGAGCGGTCCTCCGGGGAGAGGGCGCGGGCGGTCAGCAGGGGATCCGGCCGCAGCAGGACGAGGACCAGCACGGCGGCCGCCAGGAAGACGCCCGCCGCCCACAGGAACGGCCCGGCCGCCGCCGGTATGCCCAGCCCGGACACGCTGTGCCCGGCGGGCGCGGCGATGTTCGGGCCGAGGACCGCGCCGATCGTGGTCGCCCAGACGACCAGGGAGATCGCCCGTGCCCGGTGCTCGGGCTCGGCCAGGTCCGCGGCGGCGAACCGGGCCTGGAGATTGGCGGAGGACGCCGCCCCGAAGCCCGCCATGCCGAGGAGGAGCAGCGGGAAGCTGCCGGCCACGGCGGCGACCACGACCACGCCCGCCCCGAGCGCGCCGACGGCGTAGGCGAGCACCAGCCCCGGACGCCGCCCCCTGGCGGTCATCAGGGCGGCCAGCGGCACCGAGAGCAGGGCGGTGCCCGCGACGCTCGCGGTCGGCGCGAGACCCGCCAGCGCCTCGGTGCCGCTGATCTCCTGTGCGAGCACCGTGGCGAGCGCGACGCCGGTGGCGACCCCGAGGCCGCCGAGGATCTGACTGGCGATGAGCACCGCGTTCACCCGGCGCCGCAGCGCGGGGAGTCCGGAGACGCCGGGCGCGGTGCCGGGCACGAGGGCGCCCGGCGCGGCGCCGGGCGCGGTGTCCTGCGCTTCCTGCGTGTCCTGCGTGGTGTCGGATATGCCGGGGGTGTCCGGGCCGTCGGGCGTGCCCGGCTGGAGGGTCGTCACCGGGGCAGTGTGGCAGCCCCGCCCGGGCGCGCTCCCCGCTCCGGTCGCGCTCGTCCGGGCAGGGGCGGGCTCCCGGCGGACAGGCCCTCGGTCAGAACAGCGGCTCCGGCAGCACGCCCTCCAGGGCGAGCAGCCGGCGCTTGGTCTCCAGGCCCCCGCCGAAACCGCCGAGCCCGCCGTCCGTCTCCACCACCCGGTGGCACGGCACCACCACGGGTATCGGATTGGAGCCCATCGCCGCCCCGACGGCCTGTGCGGCACCGGGCTGCCCCACCCGGGCCGCCAGATCCCCGTACCCGACGACCGTCCCGTAGGGCACACCGGCGAGCAGTTTCCGCAGCACCTCGCGGTTGAACCCGCCGCTCAGCGACCAGTCCAGCGGCAGGTCGAACTCCCGCAGCCCGCCCCCGAAGTACGCGCGGAGCTGGCGTATCGGCTCGGCCAGGCGCACACCGGTCTCCGCGACCGGCTCCGCGCCGAGCCGCTCGGCCAGCCGCGCCAGCGTGCGGTCGCGGACGGCGGGCCGGGCGTGGAAGGCCACCGTCACCAGACCCCGCCCGCTCGCGGCGAGCAGCAGCGGACCGATGTCCGTGTCGACCACGCCCCACTCGAAGGTGTTCATGCGCCCACCGTAGGACCCGGCACCGACAACGAGGCCCGCCCGGTTCCCGGCCCGTCACCGACTCCCGGTCCCGGCCCGTCACCGAGGCCCCCCGCCCCGTCGGCCGGCCCCGTCGGCCGCCCCCGCCCCGCCGGCGTCAGCCGATGGCGTCCCGCACCACGTCCGGGTTGTTGGTGATGATCCCGTCGACGCCGAAGCCGGCCACCCGGGCCGTGCCGGCCGCGTCGTTCACGGTCCAGGTGTTGACCCGCAGCGGCTTGCCGTGGGCCCCCTTGAGCGCCTGGACGGCCGCGACGTACTCCGCGGTGAGCGAGGTGTGCGTCGGGTTGATCTGGTCGGTGAAGGCCGCGTAGGCGGGGAGGTCGGCCACGGCCGGGGTGCCGAGGAAGCCGGTGGTCACGTCCGGCCGCTGCTCGTGGACGGCCCTGACGCTGTCGGCGCCGAAGCTCTGGACGACCAGGCGGCTGCGGACGTGCCGCCGGTCCAGCCAGCCCTCCTCGCCCAGGACCCGCAGGGTGTCCCGCTCGATGCCCGGGTAGAGCTCCGGCTTCTTGATCTCCAGCAGCAGCTTCTGGCCGTTGGCGTCGACCCGCCGCAGGTACTGCTGGAGCGTGGGCACCCGGGCGCCGGCCCAGCGCTCGCCGAACCAGCTCCCGGCGTCGAGCGTGGCGATCTCCGCGGCGGTGAAGTCCCTGACCTTCCAGGGCGCGCGGTCGGGGAAGCGCTGCTCCACGTCGGTGGTGCGGGCCAGCGAGTCGTCGTGGACGACGACGAGTTCGCCGTCGCTGGTGCGCTGCACGTCGTTCTCCACCCAGGCGAACCCCATCGCGTCGGCCGTGTCGACGGCGGCCAGGGTGTTCTCGGGCGCGTAGCCGGAGGCGCCGCGGTGCGCGATCACCAGGGGCGCGTCGCGGTGCCCGGCGGCCTGGTGCGGGCCGGCCCACGCCGGACCCGGCACGAGCAGCGCGGTGACTCCGACGGCGGTGGCGGCCAGGGCGGCGGCGGGGCGCGGGCGAAGGTGCACAGAAACTCCTCATGTCGTGGCGGTGATGCGCGGACGGGCCGACGCTCGCAGCGCTCGGAGAACGCGGGACAGGAGAAATATGGCCACAACGTGAACACGGTCGCCCGCAGCCGGTCATCACCGGTCTCCCGTGTCGACAAATGGCTCCCCCGCCGTTTGCAGGGACCGCCGCGGCCCGTACGCTCGCCGGGAAACGGACGTTCCATCAGGCGGCACCGGAATGGCGTGAAATCATCGGTGCCCCAGACCCCCGCACCCGCGGGGAGCCGGCCCCGGGCCGGATGACCGAGGGCGGCGGGACCGGCTTGACCAGGGGACACCGGGACTCACACGGGGCGGAAGGTACGCGATGCAGGGCACGGTGGACGGATTCGGCTACGGCCTCGTCACGCCCGTGGCGGCCTATCTCATGGCTTGTCTCGGGGGTGCGCTCGGTCTGCGCTGCACCACCAGATCCGTGCGCAACGGCGGCCGTTCCCGGCCCGGCTGGCTCGCCCTCGGCAGTGCCGCGATCGGCTCCGGCATCTGGACCATGCACTTCATCGCGATGATGGGCTTCACCGTCGCCGAGGCGCCGATCGGCTACGACCGCACCGTGACGTTCGCCTCGCTGGCGGTGGCCGTCGTCATGGTGGGGGTGGGGGTCTTCATCGTCGGGTACCGGGGGGCCACCGTGATGGCCCTGGTCACCGGCGGCACGCTGATGGGCCTCGGCATCGCGTCGATGCACTACCTGGGAATGGCCGGAATGCGGCTGCGGGGGACGATCGAGTACGACACCCTCACGGTCGCGCTGTCCGTCGTCATCGCGGTCGTCGCGGCGACCGCCGCCCTGTGGGCGGCCGTCTCCGTCCACCGGTTCTCGGCGAGTCTCCTCGCGAGCCTGGTCATGGGCATCGCCGTGAGCGGCATGCACTACGTGGGGATGGCCGCCGTCAGCGTCCATCTCCACCCGACGGCCGGGGTGCCGGACCCGGGGGAGTCTCCGGCCACCCTGCTCGCCCCCGTGCTCATCGGGCCGCTGGTCTTCCTGCTGCTGGCCGCCGCCGTGGTGATGTTCGACCCGCTGCTGGTGCTCGGCGAGCCGGAGCGCGGCGCGGCCGACGAACGCCGGCGCCCGGGCATCCCCGCCCAGCGGGCGACCGCGCCGCCCCGGCGGACCGCGGCCTGGGCGGCGGAGCCCGGCCGCCGGCGCGGCCTCGCGGAGCGCGACGGCCGCTGACCCGCCCGGGCCCCGTCGGCAACGGCCGCTGACCCGCCCCGGCCACCCGTCGGCACGGCGGCCGAACCTCAGGCCCCGTCGGCAACGGCGGTGAACCCCCGGCCACCCGTCGGCACGGCGGCGAGCCGCCAAGCGGCACGTCCGCTCCCGCCACCCCGTCGGCACGGCCGCTGAGCCGCCCCCGCCGCCCGGCAGGACGGCCCCTCCCGCGGCCCGTCAGCCGCGGCCACCGGCGGACCCGCCCGGCCTGACACGCCTCCGACCTGCGGTTTCGGGGGGCCGCCGCGGTCGGCGCGTCCCGGTTGTCGGTGGCGGGTCGTACGGTGGGATCCATGCGGCCCGTTTCCAAGATCGAACGTTCGGTGGCGCCCTTCGAGGTCGTCAGCCCCTACCAGCCCAGCGGCGACCAGCCGACGGCCATCGCCGACCTGGAGCGCCGCGTGCGCGCGGGCGAGAAGGATGTCGTCCTCCTCGGCGCCACGGGCACGGGCAAGTCCGCGACCACCGCGTGGATGATCGAGAAGCTCCAGCGCCCGACCTTGGTGATGGCGCCCAACAAGACCCTCGCCGCCCAGCTCGCCAACGAGTTCCGCGAGCTCCTCCCGAACAACGCGGTCGAGTACTTCGTCTCGTACTACGACTACTACCAGCCCGAGGCGTACGTCCCGCAGTCGGACACCTACATCGAGAAGGACTCCTCGATCAACGAGGAGGTCGAGCGGCTGCGCCACTCGGCGACCAACTCGCTGCTCACCCGGCGCGACGTGATCGTGGTCGCCTCCGTCTCCTGCATCTACGGCCTCGGCACCCCGCAGGAGTACGTGGACCGCATGGTCCAGCTCAAGGTCGGCGACGAGATCGACCGCGACCAGCTCCTCCGCCGCTTCGTCGACATCCAGTACACCCGCAACGACATGGCCTTCCAGCGGGGCACCTTCCGGGTCCGCGGCGACACCATCGAGATCTTCCCGGTCTACGAGGAGCTCGCCGTCCGGATCGAGATGTTCGGCGACGAGATCGAGGCGCTGTCCACGCTCCACCCCCTCACGGGCGAGATCATCAGCGAGGACAGCTCGCTCTACGTCTTCCCCGCCAGCCACTACGTCGCCGGCCCCGAGCGCATGGAGCGCGCGGTCAACGACATCGAGACGGAGCTGGAGCAGCGCCTGGCCGAGCTGGACAAGCAGGGCAAGCTGCTGGAGTCCCAGCGGCTGCGCATGCGCACCACCTACGACATCGAGATGATGCGCCAGATCGGCTCCTGCTCCGGCATCGAGAACTACTCGATGCACTTCGACGGCCGTGAGCCAGGCTCCCCGCCGAACACCCTCCTCGACTACTTCCCCGAGGACTTCCTGCTCGTCATCGACGAGTCCCATGTCACCGTGCCCCAGATCGGCGCGATGTACGAGGGCGACGCCTCCCGCAAGCGGACCCTGGTCGACCACGGCTTCCGGCTGCCCTCCGCGCTGGACAACCGCCCGCTGAAGTGGGAGGAGTTCCAGAAGCGGATCGGCCAGACCGTGTATCTGTCCGCCACCCCCGGCACCTACGAGCTGTCGCGCGGCGACGGGTTCGTGGAGCAGATCATCCGCCCCACCGGCCTGGTCGACCCGGAGGTCGTGGTCAAGCCCACCGAGGGCCAGATCGACGACCTCGTCCACGAGATCCGGCTGCGCACCGACCGGGACGAGCGGGTCCTGGTGACCACCCTCACCAAGAAGATGGCCGAGGACCTCACCGACTACTTCCTCGAACTGGGCATCCAGGTCCGCTACCTCCACAGCGACGTCGACACCCTGCGCAGGATCGAGCTGCTGCGCGAGCTGCGGGCCGGCGAGTACGACGTGCTCGTGGGCATCAACCTCCTCCGGGAGGGGCTGGACCTGCCGGAGGTGTCCCTGGTGGCCATCCTCGACGCCGACAAGGAGGGCTTCCTGCGGTCGGGTACCTCCCTCATCCAGACCATCGGCCGCGCGGCCCGCAACGTCTCCGGCCAGGTCCACATGTACGCGGACAAGATCACCCCGGCGATGGAGAAGGCCATCGAGGAGACCAACCGCCGCCGCGAGAAGCAGATCGCGTACAACACCGAGAAGGGCATCGACCCGCAGCCGCTGCGCAAGAAGATCAACGACATCGTCGCGACCATCGCGCGTGAGGAGATCGACACCGAGGAACTGCTCGGCACCGGCTACCGGCAGGCGAAGGCGGAGAAGCCCGGCAAGGGAGCGCGGACCCCGGTGCCCTCGCTCGGCGGAGCGGGCGGTCCCGGGAAGAAGGACGGCGGCCTCACCGACCGCCCCGCGGCCGAACTCGCGGGCATCATCGAGGAGATGACCGACCGCATGCGGGCGGCCGCCGCGGAGCTCCAGTTCGAGGTCGCCGCGCGACTGCGCGACGAGGTGGGCGAGTTGAAGAAGGAGCTGCGCCAGATGAGGGAGGCGGGGCTCGCGTGATGCACACCGGGCGCCTGTGTTGCAAGACCGACACAAAATCGGGCGCCCGGTGCTGCACGGCACCAATCACTGCGTAGGGTGCAGCTCAACCGTGCGAAAGAGCGGTTGAGGAATTTCGAAGAAGGGGACAGCGCGTGACGGTCAACATGACCAAGGGGCAGGCGATCAGCCTGCAGAAGAGCGACGGGGGCACCCTCACGGCTGTGCGGATGGGGCTCGGCTGGCAGGCCGCTCCTCGCCGCGGTCTGTTCGGCTCCCGGACCCGCGAGATCGACCTGGACGCGTCGGCCGTGCTCTTCGCCGACAAGCAGCCGGTGGACGTGGTCTTCTTCCGCCACCTCGTCAGCGACGACGGTTCGGTCAAGCACACCGGTGACAACCTCGTGGGCGGCGCCGGTTCCGGCGGCGACGACGAGGCGATCCTCGTGGACCTCCAGCGGGTCCCGGTCCACATCGACCAGATCGTCTTCACGGTGAACTCCTTCACCGGCCAGACGTTCCAGGAGGTGCAGAACGCCTTCTGCCGCATCGTCGACGAGACCAACGGCCAGGAGCTGGCCCGCTACACGCTCGACGGCGGCGGCCAGTACACGGCGCAGATCATGGCCAAGGTGCACCGGGCCGGCAGCGGCTGGCAGATGACCGCCCTGGGCAACCCGGCCAACGGCCGTACCTTCCAGGACCTGATGCCGGCGATCCTGCCGCACCTGTAGGACCCGCCCGCGGGTGCGGGACCGGCCACGGCCGGTCCCGCACCCGGCGGACCGCAGCTCCCGGAGGCGCAGCCCCCGGGAGCTGCACCGATTCGGGCGCGCACGGCACCACCGCATCACCAGCGACACCACCAGCACCGCACAGCACAGGACCGAGGGGAAAGAGAGCGATGACGGCCGAGCTGGTCCGGGGGCAGAACCACCCCTTGCCCCACACCCGACTGGACATACGGGTGTCGGCCGGACACCCGGTCGTGGCCTGTGCCACCTTCGTGGACGACCGCGGCACCGCCCGCGAGGAGTGGATCGCCCGCCCCGGCGCACCGGTGCTGCCCGGTGTCGAGGTTCCCCCGGGTGCCGAGAGCGCCCCCCGTTTCCGGCTCGACCTGGACGCCGTCCCCGCAGAGGCCCACCAGATCAGCGTGCTGCTCGCGCTGGCGGGCCCGCCGGAGCGCTTCGGCGCCACGGCCGCGCCGTTCGTCGCCGTCGTCGCGGACAGCGGCGAGGAGATCGCCAGCTTCACCGTCACCGGGCTGGAGAGCGAGACCGCCGTCGTCGCCCTGGAGGTGTACCGGCGGCAGGGCGCCTGGAAGGTCCGCGCCGTCGGCCAGGGCTACGCGGGCGGCCTCGGCGACCTGCTGGCCGACCAGGGCGTGGCCCGGGCCCGGGAGATCGCCGACGCGGTCCGCGCCGTCGTCGCGCCCGCCGTGCCGCGCACCGAGCCCGCCCGGCTGTCCACCCGCACCGACGGCGGCGTCCCCGCCGCACCGGGACCGGACCAGAGCCCCGCGCCGGACGCCGCCCTGGCCGGCGGCCGCACGATCCCCGACGGCCCCTCGGCGCCCGTCGGCCCCCCGCAGACCCCGGTCCCCGACGGGCCCCAGGTGCCCGCGGGGCCGATCAACTACTCCCACCCGCGCCGCAGGCCCGCTGCCCCGCCCCCGCCGGTGGCCGCGCCCGCCGGCGAGCCGGGCCGCCCCGCGGGCCCCGTGGCCGGCGACGCCACCGGCTGGTCCATGGACGAGCGCCTCTACAACCAGGTCTGGGGGATGTTCGAGGACCTCGCCCGCGCCGTGGCCGCCTACCGCAGCGCGGTGGAGTTCGCCGAGTCCCGGATGGACAAGGAGCTCGACCAGGTCCTCTCCGACCCCCGCAGCCGGATCGGCAGCGGCGGGGACGCGGCCCGTGCCGCCGCCCGTGCCAAGTTCGAGCAGCTCCGCGACCAGGCGCGCCAGGTGCTCGACCGCGACCTGGCGCAGCTCACCGCGGAGTCCGAGGTCGTGGAGCCCGCGCTGCCCGCCTCCTACGCCCGCTGGGACAACCCGGTCTGGCACGCCTACCGGGTGCCCATGGAGATCCCCATGGCGCTGCGGATCGGCGACATCCACCTGCCCGAGAGCCCCGAGCTGCGGATCCCGCTGCTGGTGCGCCTGCCGCTGGAGCGGGGCCTGTGGGTCGACAGCGGCCGGTCCAGCTCGGACGCCGCGCTCGCCATGGACGAGGGCGCGCTGCGCAGGCAGGCCGCCGACACGGCGGTGGCCCTCGCGGCCCGGCTGATCGCGGTCTACCCGCCGGGGGAGTTCACCGTCCATGTGATCGACCCGGCGGGCTCGGCCGCCGGCCCCCTCGCGCCGCTCGTCGAGACCGGTGTGCTGGCCACGCCCCCGGCCCCCGGCGCCCAGGGCGTGCACAGCGTGCTCTCCCGGCTCACCGAGCGCGTCGACCTGGTCTCCATGGCCATGCGCGGCGGCGCCGCCGACGCCCTGCCGCCGGACCTCGACCGCGCCGAGCAGCTGCTGATCGTCAACGACTTCCCGCACGGTTTCGACGACCGCGCCGTCACCCAGCTCCGCTACCTGGCCGACGAGGGCCCCGCCGTCGGCGTCCATCTGCTGATGGTCGCGGACCGTGAGGACGCCAGCGCCTACGGCCCGGTGCTGGACCCGCTGTGGCGTTCACTCCTGAGGATCACTCCCGTCCCCGACGACCATCTGGCCGACCCCTGGGTGCGGCACGCCTGGACGTACGAACCGGCGACCGTTCCGCCGGGCAGCGCGATCCTGCGGCAGGTTCTCGAACAGGTTGCCGCCGCCCGGCGCTCCTGGGGTCGCTGACCTGGCCTTTCGACAGGCGCTGTTCGATATCCGGGCAGCGCCTTTGGTCTCGGCTTTACCTTTTCTTGGTCCTCCCTGTACTGTTCCTTGAGCGGAGGGGAGTACTCCCGACTTGCGGCGTGCCCGTCAATACGGACCGAAAGAGAGGTCCCGGGGCGCCGGCCCGTGGTGCGGTGGGACGCCGCCCGGGTGGAGGAGACCTCCGGCAGCGACGACGCTGATCAGTAGCCGTACGACGCCGGAGGCGCAGTGGACGTTTCAATGACTCTCTGGGTGCTGACCATTCTCGGTCTCAGCGCCCTGATCGCCGTCGACTTCTTCATCGGGCGCAAGCCCCATGACGTGTCGATCAAGGAAGCCGGAATCTGGACCATCGTCTGGGTCGTCCTCGCCGTGCTCTTCGGCATCGGACTTCTCGTCGCGGGCGAGAGCCAGGCATCGGGCGAGTTCTTCGCGGGCTTCATCACCGAGAAGTCCTTGAGTGTGGACAACCTCTTCGTCTTCGTCCTGATCATGGCGAAGTTCGCGGTGCCGTCCCACCTCCAGCAGCGGGTGCTGCTCATCGGTGTGCTGATCGCCCTGGTGCTCCGCGCGATCTTCATCGCGGCCGGTGCCGCGATCATCGCCAGCTTCTCCTGGGTCTTCTACATCTTCGGCGCGTTCCTGATCTACACGGCCTGGAAGCTCATCCAGGAGGCGCGTGCCGACGACGAGGAGGAGGAGTTCGAGGAGAACAGGCTCCTCAAGTCGGTCGAGAAGAAGTTCGGCGTCGCGGACAAGTACCACGGCACCAAGCTCTTCATCAAGGTCAACGGCAAGCGCGTGATGACCCCGCTGATGGTGGTCATGCTCGCCATCGGCACCACCGACGTGCTCTTCGCGCTCGACTCGATCCCCGCGATCTTCGGCCTCACCCAGGACCCGTACATCGTGTTCACGGCGAACGCCTTCGCCCTGATGGGTCTGCGCCAGCTCTACTTCCTCATCGGCGGTCTGCTCAAGAAGCTGGTCCACCTCAGCTACGGCCTCTCGGTGATCCTCGGCTTCATCGGCGTCAAACTCGTGCTGCACGCGCTGCACGAGAGCGGCGTGCACGTGCCGGAGATCTCCATCCCGTTCTCCCTGGCCGTCATCTGCGGTGTGCTGATCATCACGACGATCACCAGCCTGATCGCGTCCAAGAAGCAGTCGGAGAGGGAGGCGGCCGAGGCCGCCGCCGCGGGCCCGGCGGACGACTCGGGCAAGGACAAGGACAGCGTCGAGGCCTGACCGGCCACCGGCGGGCAACGACCTGAGGCCCCGGCCGGGAGCGGACGCGAGAGCGTCACGCCCCCCGGCCGGGGCCTTCGCCGTGCGCGGACCGATCCGCGGCGGCCGCGGCTGCGAATACCGTGACAGGACCGCATCGCCGGCCCCGTGGCAAGGGGCCGGCCGCACCGAGGGACGTGACCGTCATCGCCGTACGCCCGCAGCCGCACACCGCACCGCCCGCCCTTGTGCTCGACCGCATGCCGGACCGCCCGGCGGCGGCCGTGCTGGTGCTCCACGGGGGCCGCGCCGACGGGCTCGCCCCGCCGTCCGCCCTGAGCCTGGCCGGCGCCCGGATGCGGCCCTTCACGGCCGCGATCACCCGGGCGACGGCGGGCCGGGACATCGCCGTGGGCCGCGTCCGCTACGTCCACCGCGGCTGGAACGGGGAGCGGGCCGACGCCGCCCGGGACGCCTCGCGCGCGCTCGGCGAACTGGCCGCCGTCTGCGGAAGCGTCCCCGTCGTCCTCGTCGGCCACTCGATGGGCGGCCGGGCCGCGCTGAGCGCCGCGGCGGATCCCCTGGTGCGGGGGGTGGTCGCCCTGGCCCCCTGGTGCCCCGAGGACGAGCCCGTGGACCATCTCGCCGGTACCGACGTCGTGCTCGTCCACGGCGACCGCGACCGGGTGACGGACCCACGGGGCTCCTGGAGCGTGGCCCGCCGCGCCCGCGCCGCCGGTGCCAGGACCTGCGCCCTGCGGATGCCGGGCGGCGACCACGCGATGCTCCGCGGGGCGACCGCCTGGCACGCGCTCACCGCCCGCCTGGTGACGGGCCTGCTCGGTCTCGGCCCCCTGCCGCCCGGGGTGGTCCGTGCCTTCACCGGAGCCGGCGACGCCGGACCCGTGGACGCCACCGCGCTCGACCGGGCCTGACCCGGGCGCCGCGGGGCGCCTGCCGTGCGGGCGGCCTACCAGCCGCGGCTGCGCCACTCGGGGAGCTGGGGGCGCTCCGCGCCGAGCGTGGTGTCCCGGCCGTGGCCCGGGTAGACCCAGGTCTCGTCGGGCAGCGCGCCGAAGAGCTTCTCCTCGACGCCGTCCAGCAGCGAGGCGAAGGCCGCCGGGTCGTCGTGGGTGTTGCCCACGCCGCCCGGGAATCCGTAGGGTTCTCTACCGTGAACACCAAGACGCTCCCTCGCCGTACGGTCGTCCTCCTCTACGCCCGGATCTCCGAGGATCCCCGCGACCGCCGGCGAGGCGTCAACCGGCAGATGGCCGACTTGCGCGGGTTCGCCGAGGAGAACGGTTGGGAGGTCGGCGGCGAGTACATCGAGAACGACGTCTCGGCCCACTCGGGAGAGGAGCGGCCCGAGTACGACCGGTTCATGGCCGCTGCCATCGGGGTCGCCCGCGAGCCCGGCGTCCGCGTCGTCGTCGCGGGTTATCACCCGTCGCGCGTCTGGCGTCGCCGCGTCGAACGGGCGCAGGCGATCGAAGATCTGCGGCACGCGGGGTGCTGGGTCGCCTTCGAGACCGGAGGCCTGTTCAACATGGCGAAGGCGTCGGATCGCTCGCAGCTCGCCAACCTCGGAGAGTCGGACACCGCCGAGTCCGAGGTGAAGAGCGAGCGCGTCGCTCGTGCGGCCCTGGAGCGGGCACAGGAGGGGCGCGCCAACGGTGCCGTGGCGTACGGGTGGAGGCGTCAGTACGAGTACGACGCTCGGGGTCAGGTCGACGGATTCCACGACGTGGAGGACCCGGAGCAAGCGGCCGTGGTGCGCGACATCGTGACCCGGCTCCTCGCGGGGGAGTCGCTTCTCGGGGTCACCGCCGACCTGAATGCCCGGGGCGTCCCGAGCCCCGGGGCAGGCCGCGTCCTGAAGCGGCGCGCCGTCGGGCAGACCGACGACGGTTCACTCTGGAACAAGACCAGCGTGAAGAAGCTCGCGCTGCGGCCCGCCAACGTCGGTATCCGCGTTCACCAGGGCGTGGAGTACAAGGCGGCATGGCCGGCACTGATCACGGACGAGCAGCATGCCCAGCTCCGGAACATGTTCGCCGGACGCGCCGTGGTGCGCGAACTCCCGGGGGCGCGAAAGTACCTCCTTACCTGGGGCGAAGTCGCCACCTGCGGGCCGTGTGGGGCGGTCCTCCGGGTGGCGACGCGGGGGAACGCGAAGCGGGGGAAGAAGCAGCCCACGTACGTCTGCGACGGAGCCGGGTGTGTAGGCAGGAATGTGGAGGCCCTGGATCGGTACGTGGGCCGTGTCGTGGTCGGAGTGCTGTCCCGGCCGGACGCGGCCGACGTCTTCCGGGGCGACAGCACGGCGGCCCTAACGGCCCTGGAGCGGGCCGAGGGGCTGAAGGCGAGGCAGGCTACGGCGGCCGACGACTACGCAGCGGGGCTCATCACGCGTGAACAACTCCTCCGCATCACGAGCACACTGGCGGGTCAGATCACCGAGGCGCAGAGCGAGGCGCGCCGACTGCGCCCCTCATTCGACCTGGACGCGTTCGACGGTCTCGTAGGCGAGCGGGCGGCCGATTCGTGGGAGGCGCTGGGGGTGGCGCAGAAGCGGCGGGTGCTCGACGGGCTCGGACTCCGTGTCCGCGTCGATCGGGTATCCCGTCGGGGTCCGGGATTCGATGAGTCCACCATCGCCCTGCGGTGGGCGCGCACGGATGGTTGGCCGGGGACGCGACAAGAGACCCTCGGGTAAATGGGCGGCCATGCAGACGAGAGCGCCCCTCTCCCGCAATCGGGAGAGGGGCGCTTCGCCGTGCTCGTCGGTCAACCGACCCGGTCCGGATCGAGCGCCCGGTAGATCGTGGCGCGTCCGACCCCCAGTTCGTCGGCGATCTCCTGGACGGTGTGCCGAGGCCGACCATCCTCGTCCCGCTCGTCGCGCATGAACCGGGCATGCCGGACCTGCGCCGGGGTGAGCGCGTTCTTCCGGCCGCCCACCTTCCCCTTGGCCCGAGCGGAGGCGAGCCCGTCCATGGTCCGCTCCACGTTCAAGCTGCGCTCGAACTCGGCAACGGCTCCGAGGATTTGGAACATGAACCGCCCCACCGGGGTGGAGGTGTCCAAGCCCTGATCCAGGACGACGAGGTCCACGGCGCGCGCCTCCAGCTCGGCGGACACCTCCAACAGGTGCTTCAGGGAGCGCCCGAGCCGGTCAAGCTTCGTGATCACGAGGGTGTCCCCGGCGCGCAGCCGGGTCATGACCTTGTCCAGCTCGGGGCGGTTCGTCAGCTTGCCGCTGATCTTGTCGAGGTAGATCTCCTCGCAGCCAGCCGCTTCCAGGGCGGCGCGCTGCACGTCAAGGTTCTGATCCGTGGTGGACACGCGTCCGTAGCCGATCCTCATGCCAACTACTCTATCAAAAACGGGGGTTAGCGATACATTGATTCGGACACGGGTTGTGAGACGCGAAAACCCTGGAGTCATCGTCCAGCGCGGGAGCGTCTCGCAAACGATCGTTTACGGACGGAGCCCCAATCGGGTTCCACTGCAAGGGAGTTGACCACCACACTTGCACCAGAGCCCCGCCAGCACGATGGCTGGCGGGGCTCTGGTGTCGCAGGCAGCTACGCCTGTCGCAGTCTCAGGCGGTACGCAGAGACTGCGGACTGACGCCGATGGGCGGGTTCAGGCCGTCGAGCTTCACCGGGACGCCCACCAGGAGCGCCGCCGCGATGAGCGCCCCGTTCGTCACGTACCGCCCCGTCGCCTCCTCCATCACGTGCTTCAGGTGGTAGCTGGACGGAGAGTCGTCGGATGTGGCACTGGTCCAACCCAGTTCGCCGATCCAGTCAGCGGCCTGCTGGACAGAGGTCAAATCGGAGGCCAGGTCGGCGCGAAGGTCAGGCTCTTTGTCGGCAGGGACGAGCGTGGAGCGACCGTACCCCTCGGAAGTGAGCGTGGGGTGGGCGGTCATGAGCTGGTCGAGGTCTGACTGCGTGATGGCGGGCATGCGTACTCCTTCGGACGGGCCGGCCGGATGCCCCATGATCCCGGAAGCGGGGGGCTGTGTCCGGCGAAAGGGAACGGCAGGGGCGAGGCTCCGGGGCGGTCACGAGAACCGAGGGCGGCCACGGCCACCCCGGGGCGTCGGCCCCCCGGGGTGGCCGTGGCGGGGCCCCACGACCCGCTCTCCGTCCGTACGGCCCCTCGGGGTCCGGGGATTGCCATGGGGGCGGGAATGGGGCGCAGCGGGCGACGTGTGGCACCGGTGTCAGCGTCGACCCTCTCTCTGCGGCTCCCCACCACGGGCCGCCACGGCGACGAGGGCGGAACCAAGTGGATGTGCAGGGCTGTGCAGGGGGCTGTGCAGGGGGTGTGCAGGGGGAGGGTGCACGGAAATGATCTCTATCGCCCCATGCCAGAAGGGGTTCCGACTCCGCTGTGCAGGGCGTGCAAGGCATTTCGAAGAAACTACGCGCTATAAGAGATGAGGGGATGTCTAGTGGCTCCTAAGGGCTGCAATGGAGATTTGCCCTGCACACCCTGCACAGCGGGGCCCTAGATGCCTCCTGAACTGCGGAAACGCTGTGCAGGGTACCCCTGCACGGCCCCTGCATAGCGGCCGATGCCTGCCCGGAACGCAAGAAAGCCCCCTGCCGCATCGGCAGGGGGCTTCCGGGTGACTGCTAGCCGGTGGATGACCACGCGTCGGGGTCCGGGGCCGGCGCGGCCGTAGGGTCAAGGTGTACGCCTACGTAGTACTGCTGCTGTTTCCCTCCGTCGCGCATCCTCTTGGCGACGATCCCTGGGTACGCGGCGTAGAGATCCTGAGCGAACGTCGGCTCGGTACCCACCTTGTCGCGGCCGACCTCGTCGGTGCACCACGCCTGCCACGCCCTGAAAAGATCAGCCTTCAGGATGCGTGACTCCGGGCTGAGAATGCAGCGCTCCTCGATGAACGCGCGCACCGGCTGCGCCTTGGCCCGGTACAGGTCCCATGCGTTCTGCGCGGAACCGGGCGCCGTGAACCGCAGCCCGTTGGCTACGAGCCGGTCGTATCCCTCCAAGGCCCACCGGAGCACCCCCGGGAGTTCGCTGGCGAGGATGCGGGGCTCGATCGTGCGGTCCTCGGCGCCCTGGAAGCTCTGAGTCGTGGTCGCCACCAGCATGCGGGCGGCGAGCGCACCTGACTCGTCGGCAAACGTCGGGATGTTGTTGGACAGGATCGCGAGCCGGACCGGCAGGCGCCCGTTCCACGGATCCTTGTGCTTCACGTCGACCTGGACCGTGTCCTCACCCGTGATCATGAGGAGCTTTTCGAGGATCTGATCCTTGTCGCGAGTGGGCACGCGAGCGTCGGCGATGACCGCGAGCGACTTGCCGATGAGCTGCGACATGCCGAAGTTGGACGCGAACGCCCCCATGGTCGGGCCGGCCGTGGCCGCCGCGCCGATCATCGCGGTGAGGATCCGCATCATGAGTCCCTTGCCGGACCGGGGCGGACCGAGGAGTACGAGCATCTTCTGAAGGTCGGTACGTCCCGACAGGACGTAGCCGAACCACTCCTGGATCAGGGCAATGGAATCGGGGTCGTCACCCCAGACGCTGGCCAGGAACCCGAGCCACACGGTCGGCTCGCGTGCGTCCACCACGTAGTCGTACGGCACCGAATGCAGGTTGAACAGCTTGGGCGTGCACGGACGCATCTCCCGCGTCTCCAGGTTCAACAGCCCGTTCGCGCAGGGGAGGTACGTGCGCGCCGGCACCTCGCTCGGGTGCCCGCGCCGCCACATGGGCGCGTCGCCCCGGTCGCTCTCCTTGACCTTCGCCTGAAGGGCCTCGTTCAGGTCGGCGATCCGGCTGCGGTTGGGCGTCCACGCCACGGGGACTAACACCTCACCCTTCGCGGTGCGCACGATGTCTGGCCGGCCCACCTCAGCGTCCTTGGCCGGACGCAGGTACAGCGCATCCTCGGTGCGCTCGTACAGCCGAGCCCGCATGTCGTCGTCCGACACCGCCTCCCAGTGCGCGCCCGTCCACTCCCAGTACTGCCCGAGCCGGTAGACCAGCGTGGTCACGGCATTCCGGGAGTGCTCGATCGCGATTCTCGTCGCGACCCGGGAGGGGTACACGGGTGACGGGAGATACGGGCCGAGGTCGTCGCCGTCCCGGGACGCCATCCACGCCGTGAGGGTGTCCAGGGAGTCGTCATCGTTCGGAAGGATCGCGACCGGCGCCGACACCTCGGCCGGGGTGAACTCGTGCCCGCTGCCCGGAAGGTGGAACGGCGCGGGCTCGCCGCAGGTGGCGCACGCCTGAGGCGCCTCGTCCATGACGGTCATCAGGCGGCCCACCGCATCTCGTCGCGCTCGGCGGTCAGGTAGACCCCGGGCCGTCCGGGCACCGCGATCGGCGGCCACCCCGGAGTCGCGCGCAGCGCGTGCGCCGGGCGCGGGCGGTACGGGGCGGGCGTCTCCTTCGCGAAGGTGTGGACCCGGGAGACGTCGGCGAGCATCTGTACGAGACCCTCCTCGTCGCCGAATCGTCGCCACATCTCCGCCGCGTGCAGCGCGCTCGCGAGTCGGCGAGGGTCGTCCGGGCCGAGGGCGGCCCACTCAGGCGTCCCGTACGTCGGGAGGTCTTCGTCCGTCCATGCGATACGGGCGCCAGCCCACAGTTCCGTCAGGGCGTGCGCACTGACACGCGCCTCTGGGCTTGACTTGCGATCACTCAGGTAACCGGGCATTCTGGCTCCGTCGAGTAACTGATCTAGCCGCTGTGAACGGCTTGGTCTACGAAAAGCCCCGGTTCCCGCCGGGGCTTTCGTCTTTCACCACCACAGCCCCGGTCGCCGAGTTCGGCGCCGGGGCTGTTCGGCTGTGGAGGGGCTGGTCTAGGCGGCCTGCGAGACCGTGTCCTCATCCACCGGCGGGGCGACGGTCACCGTCCTGAAGAGGGCCCGCAGCTCGGTGATCTCGCCCCCGGTGAGCGGGGGGCGAGCGGCGACGAACGCGGCAATGAAGTCGTCCGTGGACTGCCCGGGGCTCGGGGTGTGCCAGCCGTCCATCAGGCGGCACCCCGCTTCTGGGCGGTGTCGTTCTTCGCCGTCCGCCCGTTGCGGGGGAAGGTGGCGACGAGCGGGGCGAGCGCGTCGGCGAGGGTGGTCATGCCGACCGCCTTGGCGTAGTTGTGCAGCACGCTGACAGACGGGGTGGAACGGCCGGTTTTGTACAGCGTGATCGCCGTGGAGTGCAGGCCGATCCGGCGACTGACCTCGGCGGCGGAGAGGCCGGCCGCGAGCCGGGCGGCGCGCATGGGCGTGACGTCGGGCATGGGTTCCCCCTGGTGGATTGGTGCCGAACTCGGCGGCGATGAACTCGCCCTGACCGGCCATAAGTGATCAGTTCCACTAGAAACGGCCGTAACTTGAGTGCAGGGCCGTGAGCTGTGAGAACGCGTGAAATCACCTAGGTAAAACGGGGGGCGGCTCAGACCAGCGCCCCGAGGAGCGGCCCCGCGAGGGCCGGCGGGCACGCGTTGCCGATCTGCTGCCCGATGTCCTTCCCAGACCATGGCCAGTCGCCGGGGAAGGACTGGAGGGTCCCCGCCTCGCCGGGCGTGAACCGGGACTGCTCCACCCCGTCCAGGCCCACCACGCGGTTCCGGAAGATCTTCCCCGTCACCGTGAACGCGGGCTCGGAGGAGTGTCGACGCCCCCGATTCCTCGGGTCGCCGCCGGTGCCGTAGTTGGACACCACCTCGAACTCGCCCCGGCGCGGCATGACGTCGCCCATGGTCCGCGTGGCCAGGCGCCCGAGCACGGGGTGCGTACGGTGCCGGTCGTGCGTCGGCGAGGGGAGCGTCACGGAGCCGTCCAGGCGAGCCAGGAGCACTGCCCGGCGGCGTGTCTGCGGCACGCCGAACTCCTCCGTGTTCAGCACCCCGTATGCCGTGCTGTAGCCGAGCCCGGTGAGCACTTCGGCGTACGCCTCCCACACGGGGAGCACGGTGGGCACCTGTTCCAGGAGGATCGCCCGGTACGGGGCCCCGTCGCCGTGTGCCTCCAGGGCCCAACGCAGCGGTTCCAGGACGAGGGAGGTGCGCTCGTCCAGCTCGCCCGCGGCGGCCACCCTGCCTCGTACGCTCGCGTCTCGGACGGCGGCGAGCACGGTGGTGAGTACCCGACGTCCGGCGCCGTTCCCGGTGACGCTGAAGGTCTGGCACGGCGGGCCGCCCGCGAGGACGTCCTCGCCCGGCGCGTCCTCGGGGCCGTAGTCGCGAACATCGCCGTGGACCGTGGGGAGCCCGGCGGCCCGGCGGGTGGCGACCGCACCGGCGTCCCACTCGAACCCGGTCAGGTTGACGCCCAACTCTCGGGCCGCACAGTCGATTCCGCCGGGGCCGGCGAACAGGTCGGGCATCGGTCCTTCACCGCCCCGTCTTGCTCGTGCTCGCGGCCCGGCCGAACACCGTGCGGCTCGTGTTGGTCGCCGTGTTGGTCGTCTGCGAGACGGGCCCGGCGTAGTTGTTGGTCACCGTGGTCACGGCCGTGCCCGCGTCCTTCGCGGCGCGTCCGGCGGTCCGGAGGAGTCCGCCGAGGGCGAGCGCGAACACCGAGGGTGCGCCCGCCGCGACGGCGAGGGTCACGGGGTCCACGGTGCTGAGCGCGAGGAGCACGGCGGAGATGCCCGCACCGGCGAGTGCCGTGCCGCCGCCGGCAGCGAGCATCACGGTGGCCAGCTCGGTCGTGCGGGCCGACTGCGGCGCCCGGCCCGGCTGCGCCACGGGGAGCGCCCCGGTCGGCTGTGGCGGGGAGCCGTCGCGATACGACGTCGGGACCGCCGTCCCGAGGAGGTAGGCCGACGCGTCGCGCTCGGCCGGGGAGAGGTCCACGGAGTCGTTCACGATGCCCTCCAGGGCGTGAGAGAGGGCCCGACGGGAGTGCCGGGCCCTCGGGTGATCTGCGGTGGTTTGTACGTCGGCCAGCACCCCGGCCAGACCTCGGCCGGACCTCGGACGACGTCCTAGGTCTGGCCGAGGTGCGGGGCGGGTCCGTCCTAGGTGCGTCCTAGGGCGTGACCTGCGGTTTCTTTCGGTCGTCCTGGGTGGTGTCCTAGGTGCAAACCGTGATCTAACGGACCTCGGACAGGTCATCCAGTCGGTACCCGAGCGACCGCTTCCCGTCGGGGCCGTCGACCTTCGGCGTCGGCACCTCCAGGCCCTCGGCGTCCAGCCACTCGGCGAGGAGCTTCCCCGCCCGCGAGCGGAACTGTGCCTCGCTCTCCCCGTCCTCCGGGGCGTACTGCGGATCGACACCAGCGAGGTAGGCGAGCACCTCGCCCTTCGTCGCCACGCCCCGGCCCGTTGCGGTCACGGCCGCGATCAGGTGGTCCAGGAGCCGGGGCGCCGCCGGGGCGGCGGTGGCGCCGAGCGGAGCCATGCCCGGCATGGTGCCCGCCTCGGCGCGCAGCTCGGTCGCCCGCCCGATGATCTGCTCCACCTCGTCGTCCTTGTAGAAATACCCCCGGACCAGCTCCGGCTCCGCCGACTCACCGGACATCAGGATCCCCACACCACGCTGGGACTTGAGGATCGTCTGAGCGTTCTGACCGGCCGACGCGTACCCCTTGCCGAGGATGGTGTCTGACGCCTCCGGGGTCATGCACCGCATGGCCCACCGGACCGAGAGGAGGTCTCGCACCGACGTCGGCACCGAGTCGGACGAGGGCTTCTGCGTGGCCGCGAGAGACGCGATACCCAGCGCCCGGCCCTGCGAGACGATGAGCTGGAACAGGCGGTTCAGTTCCTCGCGCAGCTTCGCCGGCGCCCCGGCCACGTAGGACGCCCACTCGTCCACGAAGAGGATCGCGAGCGCGAGTCGCCGATCCTTGACGGCCAGCTCGGCGGACACCTTGCGGGCCCCGTGCTCGCGCAGCGCCGCCCGGCGGGCGGGGACCTCCATCTCCCACACGTGGGTCAGGATCGAGAGGAGCGCCTCCGGGTCGCCCGCCGTGTCGATCATCTCCGCGATCGACTCGAACGGGACGAGGTCGAACCCGGCCTTCCCGTCCGCGAGGTACAGCCGCGTGTACGGGTCGAGCGCCGCCGCGAGAAGGACGTTGTTCACGGCCGCCGACTTGCCCGCACCGGGCTCGCCGCCGAACAGACCGGAGCGCTCCACCCAATCGGTCTCGATGGGCTTGCCCCGCATGGAGACGCCCATCGGCACGGGCTTGAACAGGTCCATGCGGCCCGCCGTGAGGAGCGGCCCGGGGGAGGGCTTCCCGGTGAACGGGATGCGCAGGTTCACCCGGAGATGGATCCGTCCCTCGCGCTCGCCGCGACCCTGGTGTACCTGCGTGATCGAGACGCCCATCGCGGAGGCGAGACCCTTCACGGCCGACAGCGCCTTGTCGGTCGGCATCCCCGAGGGAAGGTCGAACACCACCTCGTACGCGTCGCCGTCCCGGGTCAGCGCCACGGGGGACAGGAGCTTCAGGATCTGATCGTCCTTCAGGACCCCCGCGTCCCGGTACGCCGCGTTCAGCGTCTCGTCGGTGAGCTTCCCGCCGTCCCCGAGGGCCACGGAGTCGGACGTCCACGTCTCGCCCGCGTCGGTGCGCCGACCGATCAGAGCCAGGACGAACGACGTGGCGGCGCAGGCCACCAGGGACCCGTTCGTGACGTCCCCGAGGGCGAGCACCGAACCGACCTCGGCGGCGACCAGCGGGGCGGCCACCGCCGACGCCCGCCACGCCCGCCGAGCCCGCGTCGCCTTGCGCACCTTGGCCAGGGCGGTCATGGCGGCGGCCGAGTCCTTCGACGCGTCGTCCATGACCTTGGCCAGCTTGTTCTTCTTGTCACCCGGGATCAGCTTGTGGGCGTGAGCCCGGCGGGCGGCCCGATACGCCTCCTGCGCCCGACGCGCCTCGTGCTTGGACCGGTCGATGTCAGCGCCCTCCACGCCCTTGACCCACCGGGTCGTCCGGGCGAGCCCCCGCCAGACCTGCGCCGCGTGCCCGTGCTCACCGCCCTGGCGGCGCACCCAGCGCCGGAACCCGTGAACGGAGTTGACTCGGGCGACGCGGCCCCGGCCCTTCCACCCGGCGCCGTTCTTCACCCATGCGGGCGTCAGCGGGGTGGTGCCCGCCGGGTCGGCGGATACCTCGGGGAGCGGGTTGGCGGCCACGGTGGCGGCGGCGGTCGGGCGGAACCCGTCGCCGCCCCACACGGACGCGTTGGCGACCAGGGCGTCCCACTCGGGGTCGGGGGCGCCCGCGGGGGTGGTCTCGTGCGTGCTCATCGTTCGTTCCCTCCATGGGAAGGGCCCGGCGGGGGTGGCCGCCGGGCCCGAGTTGGTCGTGTACGTTCGTGGCGCCCCGCCCCCTCACTAGTCCTGAGGGGGCGGGGCGCTCTGCCTGGTGCGGGTCAGTGGCTCTCGCGCTCGTCCTTCACCGCGTCGCGGATCCGCTTTGCGTACTGGTTCGAGCGACCGAGGAGCTTGGCGACCGCCGGGGTAGAGAACCGGGCCGGAGCCGCGTCGTAGAGCTTCCGCGCCGCGTCCAGGTCGGCCCCCGCGAGAGGCTCCACGTCGTCCTTCCGGGCCGTCCTCCCGGGCCGCGACAGCCCAATCCCCCCAAGGGGCCCACGCTTCTTCGCGGGGCCGCCAGAGGGGCGCTGAGAGCCATCGCTCTCGCCCTCCGGGAAGAGGTCCGAGAGGAGCGCGTCCACGGCCAGCGCCTCCGGCGAGAACCCGTCGCCGTCCTCGCCCGCGTCGCGGAACCGACGGCCCGAGTCGACCGACCGGGCGCGCAGTGCCGGCGTCATGCCGAGTACGTCCGTGCCGTGCTCGATCCGCCACGCCCGGCGCCACGCCTCCGACTCGGTCAGCGCCCCGTCGTAGTCGGCGAGCACGAGAGAGCGGGCGATGCTGGCGACCGCCTTATGGGCGCTCTCCCGGTCCCTCGTCCGGCGCTTCGCGGCCCCGTCGCGCTTCCGGTCCTCACGGGTCCGGGTGCTCGGGTGCGTCCGCCGGTCCCAGAGGATCGCGGCGAGCGGGGCGAGCACCCCGAACGCGACACCGAGGACGCCACCCCAGTGCAGGAAGTTCAACACCCCCGCGAACGCGGCCAGCGTGAACGCGCCTGCGCGCAGGGCCCCGGTCGGCCGGTGGTCCCTCTCCGCCCTCGCGGCCAGCGCCGTGAACGCCCACGTGGCCGCCTCGATCGCGAACGCCCCAAGGGTCGCCTCCAGGGTGTTCGCGCCGTGGTCCCGGAAGTAGCCGAGCTGCGAGCTGTACGACGCGACCAGCGCGGCGCCCATGACCGAGAAGACGAACAGCGTGGCCGCCTCGGACGCGGCCTTCGCGACCAGCGCCGAGCGGCGGGCACGGGCCGCCGCCCTCTTCGCGGCGCGCTCCTTCGCATCGGCCGCGTCCTGCGACCGGCGCCGCTTGTCCTCGGCCTCGGCGTCCTTCCGGCGCTCCTCGGCCCGGAGCCGCTCGGTCTCGATCTTCGCCTTCAGCTTCAGTTCAGCGTCGGCGGCCCGGTCGGCCCGCCGTTCTGCGCGATAGTCGCTCATGTCGTCCGTCCTCTCAGGACTCGTTCACGGGGATGCCGGCATGCCGTAGCTCGGTCATCCGGTTCGCCTTCCAGCGGGAGCCGGAAGGGGTACTGGCCAGGAACACCAGCCGGTTCGCCTGCGGGTGACTGACCCGCCAGTGACCGCCGGGGGTCCGCTCGATGTGCGCCCCGGCCCGGCGCAGTTCGCGCAGGAGCCGGGAGACCTCGCCCGCCATCACGCGGTACGCGGGGCCGGGCGCTTGGGCTTGGTCCGCTTCGGCGCCGGGGCGGTGGTGGTGGGCACGGCCGCCGGCGGGAACTTCCGGTTCAGCGTCCAGCCGAGGACCAGGACCAGGACCAGGAGGGCCGGTCCGGGGATCGTCCCCAGAATCGTGGCGCCGCCCTGGACGATCAGGGCGGCCGGGGCGGCGGCGGCCGGGGCGATGCCGGTCAGCAGCAGCCATGCGACGAGCACGATCAGGAGCGCGACGGCGGGGCGGATACGGAGTTTGGGCGCCTTCATGGCGGGGTCCTCTCGGGTGGGCGTGAGAGGGGCGCAGCCGTGCGCTGCGCCCGAGGGTGGTGCGGGTGGCGCTGGTCAGACGGAGGCGAGAGCCAGGGTGGCGAGTCCGAGCGCGAGCACGTGGGCGGTCTGGTCGACGTGGGCGGCCCCGCCGTGCTCGGCCCATGACGTCTGCCGCATGCGGGTCATCCACCAGCGGACGGGCCACCGGCGGTCGATGAAGGCATGCGTCCCGCCGATCCACGTCAGAGCGGCGAGCGCGACCGGCAGGGAGATGGTGGCGCCAAGCACAGTGACGGCGACCGCGAGGGCGATGCCGCAGGAGGCCACGTGGGTCGCGGCGTGAGCGAGGTTCGCCCGCCACCCCTCGGCCCCGGCGTCCGCCTTGTGCGCCGCCTGGTGGTCGGTCTGGAACGGGTAGTCGGCCGCGAGATGGCCGAGGTAGAGCAACACGAACACGGTCGCGAACACGACGGTCCCCTCAGAGATCGAAAAGCGCACCCGCCTCGGCGGGCACCGAGGCGGCGCCGAGCTTGCGCGCGGTGCGGGTGACCGCGTCGAAACAGGCGACGCAGAGCGCGCGCCCGTCGGCGGTCACGTACAGGCGACCCGAGCCCTGGCACGGCTCGGAGTTGCGGGCCCCGGAGTGCCGGGCACCGCAGCGGCCGGGGCAGGCGCAGTGCCCGCCCGCGGCCGCCACGGCCCGCTCCCACTGCGCCGTCACGACGAGCGGGCGACGCATGGTGCTCACGCCGGAACCGCCATCAAGGCGGCGCGCGCCCGGCGGAAGTCGTCACGGCGCGGCCGGTAGGTGCTCGCGGCCACGGCCACCTCGGCGGGGGTGTAGCGGGTGCAGGCCCTCGCCGGGCGGCGGCCCGCGTGGCTCGTGCCCGCCCGGCCCTCGCACCCGGCCTTCACCGCGTTGCGGCGCAGGCTCGCCGCCATGGACCGGGCGTCCGAGGGGCGCAGCCCGGCGGCGATGCAGTGGCCGGCCGCAGTGGCCACGCCCCGGCGCCGCAGCTTGGCGGCGGCCCGGTTGGTGCGCCGCCGGTCGGCGAGCACGCGGTGTGCAGTGCGTTTCATGGGTGCTCCTCACAGGTAGCGGAGGGGCGTCTGCCGTTCGGCGGCCCCAGCGCCCCTCGGTGGCTTCGTGCCGTACCGCCGTGATCGCGGTCCGAGGGGCTCCATCACCGGTGCTCCGCAGTCGCCCGCGAAGCCTTGGACTGGTGATCCGTCCCGGCCGCCCTGCCCAGGTAGCGCTTGCGCGCTGGCGGCTCGACACCCTCGCCCCGATCTGTCCCGGGACCCTTCCGCCCACGGCGATGCCCGGGGCTTTTGGGCCCCGTGCCGTTGGCGACGAGAACGAAGCTAGACCGGTTGACAACCGGATGTCAACCGGTTGACGACCGGTTGGTCCGCGCGTAACGTCAGGGCGACCAGCGAGCACAGGAGGCAGGGATGAGCGGATACGCGGAAATCGCAGCTCACTACAGGGATGCGATCGTCAACGGCGACTTGAGCCCGGGTGACTCGATGCCCTCGTATGCGGCCGTCGCGGAGGAGCACGACGCCAACCGGACCACCGTGATCCGGGCGTTCGACGTCCTCCGGTCCGAGGGTCTGATCGTCACCAAGCCGAGCAAGGGCAGCGTCGTGGCGACCCCGCCCGTGGCCGTGACGGGCGCCGGCCGGGTCGACCGGATCCGCCGCAACGGTCAGCAGTACGCGCGGGGCGAGGTGTCGAGCGGGCACCGGACCGTGCGTCGATCCATCGACGACCCCGAGGTCTGCCAGGCGTTGGACCTGGAGCCCGGCGACGAGTGCGTCATCCGGATCCGAGTGTTCGAGCGGGACGGCAAGCCGACCAGTGTCGGCCTTTCGGTCTACCCGCCGCGAACCACGGCCGTGGTGCCCGAGCTGTCCGAGGAGGCCCAGATGAACGGGTTCTTCGGCGGCCTGTACACCGAGCGGACCGGCCGGGAGGTCGTGGCCGGTCAGCGGACCGTCGGGGCCAGGCAGGCTTCACAGAACGAGCTGAACGACCTCGCGATCGACGCGCCCCCGCACGCGGCCGTGGCGGTGCTGGTGGAGCGGGTGACCTACCACGACGAGGGCGGCCCGCTCGCGTACTGGGAGGACGTCCATGCGCCCGGTTCCCGGATCGCGATCACCCCCGCCAAGTAGTCGCCCGTGCCCGCCCGTCCGCGAGCATGCCGACGCAGAAAGCCCCGGACCGCATATGGCGGTACCGGGGCTGTGGCAGTGAGAGACCCCGTCGCGGTGGTGTGCGACGGGGTCCGTGTCAGAACCTGGTGAGAGGAAATGACGTGATCGACCCTACTCCGGGCGGGACGGTCGTCTACGTGCTCGGACTGAAGGGCATGGACCCCGTGAAGATCGGCGTGTCCCGGAACCTCCCCGAGCGAATCAGGTCCCTACAGACGGGGGCCCCAGCTCAGCTTGAGATTCTGTGGACCACCCCCGGGGGTCAGTCGCTTGAGACGCGGCTCCACTCCGCGTTCCAGCGATACCGAACGCACGGGGAATGGTTCAACCTGGCGCAGCTCGGTGACCCCGTGACGATCGTTCGAGAGGCTGTACGCGCCATCCACGGGGGAGAGCCTGCGTCGATTCCCGTAGGGGCTCAACGGTGTCTGCCTTCGGCGGCGAGCGGCTCGGACGACTGGGACCCCGACTGGTGGAGGCACCGCTTCCCCGGCTCTCGGACGTATTCCCTGGACTCGCCGTGGGGTGACGACTGACCGTCCGCGAGCACGACAAAGAGCCCCGCCCGGATCGCCGGGCAGGGGCTCTGTCGTGTCTGCGCAGGCCGGGGCGGTGCTACCAGCCTCGCGCCCACCACTCGCCGAGGTGGGGGCGCTCGTCGCCGAGTGTGGTGTCCTTGCCGTGTCCCGGGTATACCCACGACTCGTCCGGCAGGGTGGCGAAGAGCTTGGTCTCCAGGCCCTCCATCAGGGAACGGAAGTCGTCTGGCTGTGTTGTCCGTCCAGGACCGCCGGGGAAGAGGCAGTCGCCGGTGAAGACGTGCGGATGGCCGTGCGGGTCGTCGTAGACGAGCGCGATCGAGCCCGGCGTGTGCCCGACCAGGTGGCGGGCGGTGAGCTCGACGCGTCCCACCCGCACGGTGTCCCCGTCGTCGACCGGTACGTCGGTCGGGACGGGGATGCCCTCGGCGTCGTCCCGGCCCGCGTAGGTGCGCGCCCCGGTCGCGGCGACGACCTCGGCGAGCGCGCCCCAGTGGTCGCCGTGCCGGTGGGTGGTGACGACCGCGGTGACCGAGTCGTCGCCGATCAGGCCGAGCAGGGTCGCGGGCTCGGCCGCGGCGTCGATCAGGATCTGCTCGCCGGTCGCCCGGCAGCGCAGCAGATAGGCGTTGTTGTCCATCGGGCCGACCGCGACCTTGGAGATCATCAGGTCCGTGAGCTCGTGCACGTCCGCCGGGCCGCCGACCTTCACCACACCGCTGTATGTCATACCGCTCAGCCTAGCCAAGCACCCCGTCCCCCAGGCCCTCAGAGGGGCGGCAGGGCGGGCAGGGGGCCGCCCGTCGTGCGCAGGGCCGTGCCGTCGCGGCGGCCCGCGAGCCAGCCGACGACGTCCGCGGGCGTGCCCGTCACCGTGACCGGCGCACCCGTGTCACCGCCGGTGGTCCACTCGCCCGCGTCGGTCACGATCCGCGTCGGGGGCACGGTCGCCAGGCCGCTGAAGCGCCGCGCGAGGAAGTCGGTCTCGCGCCCGGTGAACTCCTCCGGCAGGTCCTCCAGCTCGTAGCCGACGGCCAGGTCCACGTGGTGCAGCTCGACCTCGACGAGCCGGCGGAACGGCACCCGCGCCGCCCGGTCGGTGACCCCGTTGCGCAGCTCGACCGTGCGCTCCCAGTCGGCCGGGACGGCGCCCTGGGCGTCGAAGCGGGCGGCGCTCTCGCGCAGGTCGGCGAGGTGGGCTTGCAGCGGGCGGGGGGCGTCGCGCGCGATGTCGGCGTCGCGTGCGTCACCGCTCACGTACATCGGCAGGCCCCGGAGAACATTTACGAGCGCGTCGGCGTTACGGGAGATGTGGGCCAGCACGTGTCCCCGGCTCCACCCGGGAAGCCGTGACGGCTCGGCCGCTGCCGCGTTGTCGAGGTGGGCGGCTGCGTTCAGCAGCCGCTCGGTCGCCTCACGTACAGAGGCCAGGTCATGCGCGTGATCGATCATGCGCCTGACGATAGCTCCGCCACACGATCGGGTGAAGCGGGCTGAAGAGGTCCGTAAATCGAATGCGCGTGCTATACGCTCGGTGGAGGCATTCTTGTAAGTCAGGCATCCATCGTTCTGGCGGCCCCCCACAGGCAGGCATCAGCCGCGGCGGGGGCTGTGCCCCCGCTTCTCTCTAGAAAGGTGCGGACCGGCGTGGCCGACCGTCTCATCGTCCGTGGCGCGCGCGAGCACAATCTGAAGAACGTCTCGCTCGACCTCCCGCGCGACTCCCTCATCGTCTTCACCGGGCTCTCGGGGTCGGGCAAGTCGTCCCTCGCGTTCGACACGATCTTCGCCGAGGGGCAGCGCCGCTACGTCGAGTCGCTCTCCTCCTACGCCCGGCAGTTCCTCGGGCAGATGGACAAGCCCGACGTCGACTTCATCGAGGGCCTCTCCCCGGCCGTCTCCATCGACCAGAAGTCCACCTCGCGCAACCCGCGCTCCACGGTCGGCACCATCACGGAGGTCTACGACTACCTCCGGCTGCTCTTCGCGCGCATCGGCAAGCCGCACTGCCCCGAGTGCTCCCGGCCGATCTCGCGGCAGTCGCCGCAGGCCATCGTCGACAAGGTGCTCGCCCTCCCGGAGGGCAGCCGCTTCCAGGTGCTCTCCCCGCTGGTGCGGGAGCGCAAGGGAGAGTTCGTCGACCTCTTCTCCGACCTCCAGACCAAGGGCTACAGCCGTGCCCGGGTGGACGGGAAGACCGTCCAGCTCGCCGAGCCGCCGGTCCTGAAGAAGCAGGAGAAGCACACCATCGAGGTGGTCATCGACCGTCTCACCGTGAAGGACAGCGCCAAGCGCCGGCTGACGGACTCCGTGGAGACCGCCCTCGGCCTGTCCGGCGGCATGGTCGTGCTCGACTTCGTCGACCTCCCCGAGGACGACCCCGAGCGCGAGCGGATGTACTCGGAGCACCTGTACTGCCCGTACGACGACCTCTCCTTCGAGGAGCTGGAGCCGCGCTCCTTCTCCTTCAACTCGCCCTTCGGCGCCTGCCCCGACTGCACCGGCATCGGCACCCGCATGGAGGTCGACCCGGAGCTGATCGTCCCCGACGAGGACAAGTCCCTCGACGAGGGCGCCATCCACCCCTGGTCGCACGGCCACACCAAGGAGTACTTCGGCCGCCTGATCAACGGGCTCGCGCAGGCGCTCGGCTTCTCCACCGACATGCCCTGGGCCGGGCTGCCCGCCCGCGCCAAGAAGGCGCTGCTGTACGGCCACAAGACCCAGCTCGAGGTCCGCTACCGCAACCGCTACGGCCGCGAGCGCGCCTGGACCACCCCCGCCTTCGAGGGCGCCGTGCAGTTCGTCAAGCGGCGGCACTCCGAGGCGGAGAGCGACTCCAGCAGGGAGCGCTTCGAGGGGTACATGCGCGAGGTGCCGTGCCCCACCTGCGAGGGCACCCGCCTCAAGCCGATCGTGCTCGCCGTCACCGTGATGGAGAAGTCCATCGCCGACGTCGCGGCGATGTCGATCAGCGAGTGCGCCGACTTCCTCGGCCGCCTCAAGCTCGGCGCCCGTGACAAGAAGATCGCCGAGCGGGTCCTCAAGGAGGTCAACGAGCGGCTGCGCTTCCTCGTCGACGTCGGCCTGGACTACCTCTCGCTCAACCGCGCGGCCGGCACCCTCTCCGGCGGCGAGGCCCAGCGCATCCGGCTCGCCACCCAGATCGGCTCCGGTCTCGTCGGCGTGCTCTACGTGCTGGACGAGCCCTCCATCGGCCTCCACCAGCGCGACAACCACCGCCTGATCGAGACCCTGGTCAGGCTGCGCGACATGGGCAACACCCTGATCGTCGTCGAGCACGACGAGGACACGATCAAGGTCGCGGACTGGGTGGTCGACATCGGCCCCGGCGCCGGCGAGCACGGCGGCAAGGTCGTGCACTCCGGTTCGCTGAAGGAGCTGCTGAAGAACGCCGAGTCGATGACCGGGCAGTACCTGTCCGGCAAGCGGTCGATCCCCACGCCCGACGTGCGGCGCCCGGTCGACCCGGGCCGCCGGCTCACCGTGCACGGCGCCCGGGAGAACAACCTCCGGGACATCGACGTCTCGTTCCCGCTCGGCGTGCTCACGGCCGTCACCGGCGTCTCCGGCTCCGGCAAGTCGACCCTGGTCAACGACATCCTCTACACCCACCTCGCCCGCGAGCTGAACGGCGCGAAGTCGGTCCCGGGCCGTCACACCCGGGTCGACGGCGACGACCTCGTCGACAAGGTGGTGCACGTCGACCAGTCGCCGATCGGCCGCACCCCGCGCTCGAACCCGGCGACGTACACCGGTGTCTTCGACCATGTCCGCAAGCTGTTCGCGGAGACGATGGAGGCCAAGGTCCGGGGCTACCTGCCCGGCCGCTTCTCCTTCAACGTCAAGGGCGGCCGCTGCGAGAACTGCTCCGGCGACGGCACCATCAAGATCGAGATGAACTTCCTGCCGGACGTGTACGTCCCCTGCGAGGTCTGCCACGGGGCGCGCTACAACCGGGAGACGCTGGAGGTCCACTACAAGGGCAAGTCCATCGCCGAGGTGCTGGACATGCCGATCGAGGAGGCGCTCGACTTCTTCGAGGCGGTCCCCACGATCTCCCGCCACCTGCGCACGCTCAACGAGGTGGGCCTCGGATACGTCCGGCTCGGACAGTCGGCGCCCACCCTCTCCGGCGGCGAGGCGCAGCGGGTGAAGCTGGCGTCCGAGCTCCAGAAGCGCTCCACCGGCCGCACGGTCTACGTCCTGGACGAGCCGACCACCGGTCTGCACTTCGAGGACATCAGCAAGCTGATCAAGGTGCTGTCCGGGCTCGTCGACAAGGGGAACTCGGTCATCGTGATCGAGCACAACCTCGACGTGATCAAGGTCGCCGACTGGGTCGTCGACATGGGCCCCGAAGGCGGCAGCGGCGGCGGTCTGGTGATCGCCGAGGGCACCCCGGAGCAGGTCGCGGGCGTCCCGGCCAGCCACACCGGCAAGTTCCTCCGCGAGATCCTGGACGCGGAGCGGATCAGCGACGCGACCCCGGTGCCCGCGGCGCGCAAGCCGGCCCGGAAGACGGCGGCCAAGAAGACCGCGGCGAAGACGACGGCCGCCAAGACCACCGCCGCGAAGAAGACGGCGGCGGCAGCGGGGCGCACCCCGCGCCCGCGCAAGGCGTGAGCGTCCGGGCCGGGCGCGGGGGCAGACGCCCCCGCGCCCGGCCCGCGTCGTTCCCCGCGCATCGCAGGCGGGGACCGGCCCGCGTCGTCCCCGCACACCGTCGGTCGCGCCCGGCCGGTCAGAGCGGGGGCAGCTCGGCGGCGTACGGGGGCTCGGCGCCCGTGCGGGAGCAGGTCACGGCCGCGGCGCGGGCCGCGAAGGAGAGGACGTCGTGCCAGGCGTCCGGTCCGAGGCTCCGCAGCGCCCCGGGGGACAGGGCGTCCCGCGCGGCCAGCGCGTGCAGCAGCGCCGCGTTCACCGTGTCGCCCGCGCCGATGGTGTCGGCGACGGTCACCGGGGCCGCGGGCACCGAGACCTCCCGTCCCGACGCGGTCCGTACGGACAGGCCCGCGCCCGCCCGCGTCAGCACCACCGCCTCCGGCCCGTCGGGGCCTCCGGGGACGCCGCCCAGCCAGCCGGCGTCGTCCTCGGACAGCTTCAGCAGCGTGACGTGCGGGAGCCAGCCGGCGAAGCGCGCGCGGTAGGCGTCCGCGTCCGGGATCAGACCGGGCCTGATGTTCGGGTCGAGCAGGGTGAACAGCCCGCGCCCCGCCTCCCGCAGCAGCAGCGCCTCGTAGGCGCTCGCCCCCGGCTCCAGCACCAGCGAGCAGGTGCCCAGCGCCAGGGCGCGCGCCCCGGCGGGCAGGGCGGCGGGCAGCGTGAACAGCCGGTCCGCGGTGCCCTCGGCGTAGAAGCCGTAGCCGGCCGAACCGTCCGCGCCGATCGCGGCGACCGCCAGCGTGGTCGGCTCCGGCCCCCGCTGCACCGGCGAGACGTCCACCCCCGCGGCGCGCAGCCCGCCGAGCAGGGCCTCCCCGAAGCCGTCGTCCGACACCCGGGAGCAGAAGGCGACGTCCGCCCCGAGCCGGCCGAGGGCCAGCGCCGTGTTGTACGGCCCCCCGCCCGGCCGCGGCAGCAGCGCGGGCAGCGGTGCCCCGGCCCCGTGCGGGACCAGGTCGATCAGGGCTTCACCGGCGACGACGATCACGGGCCAGAACGTAACCCATGGCCCGGCGGGCCGACAGGGAGCCCGCCCCCGGGGCCCCGGCCGGCCGCCGGTATCGTCGGGTACGTCACCGAGGTCCCCGGACACCCGGCCCGCAGGGGCCGCGCAGGTCATGGACGTCGTGCGGGTCGCCGAGGTGTGTCACCCGCGGCGTACCCCCGGCTCCCGCCCCGGTCGCGCCACGACGAACCGACCCGTGGAGTCCCCCATGCCCGGCCGCCCGACCGCCCGCCGTACCGTCCTGAAGGGCGCGGCCCTCGCCGGCGCCGCCGGGCTCGGCGCCGCCGCCTGCTCCACGGACTCCAAGCTGGGCCACGCCGAGGTCCCGACGCCGACCGCGCCCGTCGACCTCGGCGCCGCCGACGCGGTGCCGGTGGGCGGGGCGAAGCTCTACCGCGAGCAGCGCCTGGTGGTGCACTGCCCGGCCGTCGGCCAGTACAAGGCGTTCAGCGCCCAGTGCACCCACGCCGGGTGCGTCCTGGACAAGGTGGAGGGCACCGAGGGCAACTGCCCCTGCCACGGCAGCCGCTTCGACGTCACCACCGGCAAGGCACTGAAGGGCCCGGCGACGGTGCCCCTGCCCGAGGTGCCCGTCCGAGCGGAGAACGGCACGCTGGTGGCCGGCCCGGAGGCCTGAGCCCACCCCGAGCGCCCCGCCCCCGGGGCCCACGCCCGCCCCGGCGCGCTCACTCCCACTCCCACTCGATCCCCAGCACCCCCGGCCGCACGCTCTGCTCCAGCAGGTGCACCGTGCGGTGCCGGGGGCTGACGGCGAGTTCCGTGCGGACGCCGCGCGGGGTGCCGTCCGCCGCCCCGGCGAAGCGTCGGCAGCGCAGCGGCAGCGCCCCCGGGCCGAAGCGCACCTGGAGCAGGTACTGCCCGCCCCGGCCGCCGAAGGCGCGCACCGAGGCGCCGCTGGGCCCGCCGGTGCCGTCCTCGAACCCGTAGCCGAAGACGTACGTCTCACCCACCCGCAGCGCCGCGTCGAAGAGCAGCTCGGCCGCCACCGTGCCGGTGGCCCGGTCCCGGCGGATCCGGCCGGGACGGCAGTTCTCCAGCGCGCTGACCTCCACCCGGTCCGGGTCGCACCCGCTGTCCCCGCGGTGCACGGCGAGGAAGCGGTCGACCCCGTCCCGCCGGGCCCGCACCACGTGCAGCGCGTCCCGCCCCAGCAGCCGCCGGTCGGCGCCGATGCGCACGTGTTCCTGGAGCACCAGGGTCTCCAGCCCGCCGCGCGGCGGGCCGTCCCGGGCGAGCAGGCGCTCCGCCTCGCCCGTGAGCCCGGCGAGCCCGCGGTGGGACCCGGGGGCGGGCGGCCGGTGCCCCCGGGCGCCGGCCGCGTCCGCGCCGAGCAGCCGGATCAGCGACTGGGCGGGCAGCTCCAGCACCTCCTCCAGGGCGCGCACGGCCCGCAGCGACTCGGGGCGCCGCGGCCTGCGGGCGCCCTGCTGCCAGTAGCAGAGACTGGTCACGCCGACCTTGATGCCGCGGTGCGCCAGATGGTGCTGGACCCGCTGGAGCGGCAGTCCGCGCACCGAGAGGGCAGCGCGCAGCGCCTGGTGGAAGGGGCCCGTGTTCAGCACCCGCGCCAGGTCGGCCTCGGTGTGGCCCATGCTTCCTCCGGCTCGCTCGCTGCGGTGGGGGGTGCGCCGTGGTGCGACCGCCGGGGGTGGGCGGGGGCGGCCCGCCGTGCGGGGGACGGAGGTCCTCACGTCCCGGCCGCGTCGCCGACGGCGCCGTGCCCCTGGCATTGAAGCGTGCCGGCCCCGCGCCGACAAGAATTCCGACGGCCTTGGACCATGGTCATGTCCCTGCCCGCGGGCGACCGGGGTGTCACCGCCCGCCAGTAGGGTGGGCGGCATGGCCGACCCCTCCAGCTACCGCCCCAAGCCGGGACAGATCCCCGACTCGCCGGGGGTCTACAAGTTCCGGGACGATCACCGCCGGGTGATCTACGTCGGCAAGGCGAAGAGCCTGCGCCAGCGCCTCGCCAGCTACTTCCAGGACCTGGCGAACCTCCACCCGCGCACCCGCACCATGGTCACCACGGCCGCCTCCGTGGAGTGGACGGTGGTGTCCACCGAGGTCGAGGCGCTCCAGCTCGAGTACTCATGGATCAAGGAGTTCGACCCGCGGTTCAACGTCAAGTACCGCGACGACAAGAGCTACCCCTACCTCGCCGTCACGCTGAACGAGGAATTCCCCCGCGTCCAGGTGATGCGCGGCGCCAAGCGCAAGGGCGTCCGCTACTTCGGGCCGTACGGGCACGCCTGGGCGATCCGCGAGACGGTCGACCTGATGCTGCGGGTCTTCCCCGTGCGCACCTGCTCCGCGGGCGTGTTCAAGAACCATGTGCAGCGCGGCCGCCCCTGTCTGCTCGGCTACATCGGCAAGTGCTCCGCGCCCTGCGTGGGCCGGGTCACCCCCGAGGAGCACCGTGAACTGGCCGAGGAGTTCTGCGACTTCATGGCCGGCCGCACCGGCACCTACATCCGCCGCCTGGAGAAGCAGATGGCCGAGGCGGCCGAGGAGATGGAGTACGAGCGGGCCGCCCGGCTGCGCGACGACATAGGCGCCCTCAAGCGCGCCCTGGAGAAGAACGCGGTGGTGCTCGCCGACGCCACCGACGCCGATCTCATCGCCCTCGCCGAGGACGAACTGGAGGCCGCCGTCCAGATCTTCCACGTCCGCGGCGGCCGGGTGCGCGGCCAGCGCGGCTGGGTCACCGACAAGGTCGAGGCCGTCGACACGGCGGGCCTGGTCGAGCACGCCCTCCAGCAGCTCTACGGCGAGGAGCGCGGCGACGCCGTGCCCAAGGAGGTCCTCGTCCCGGCGCTGCCCGAGGACGTCGACGCCGTCTCCGCCTGGCTCGGCGGGCGCCGGGGGGCGAACGTCTCGCTGCGCGTGCCCCAGCGCGGCGACAAGAAGGACCTGATGGAGACGGTGCAGCGCAACGCGCAGCAGGCCCTGGCCCTCCACAAGACCAAGCGCGCGGGCGATCTGACCACCCGCTCCCGCGCCCTGGAGGAGATCGCCGAGGCCCTCGGCCTGGACTCGGCGCCGCTGCGCATCGAGTGCTTCGACATCTCCCACTTCCAGGGCGACGACGTGGTGGCGTCCATGGTCGTCTTCGAGGACGGCCTCGCCCGCAAGAGCGAGTACCGCCGCTTCCAGATCAAGGGGCGGGTCGGGGACACCCAGGTCTGGCACGGCGAGGGCCAGGACGACGTCCGCTCGATGCACGAGGTGATCAGCCGGCGCTTCCGGCGCTACCTCGCGGAGAAGGACCGCACGGGGGAGTGGATCGGCGAGGACGCGCCCGAGGGCGAGGAGGCCGACGACGGGCGCCCGAAGAAGTTCGCGTACCCGCCCCAGCTCGTCGTCGTCGACGGCGGCCGCCCGCAGGTCGCGGCCGCCCAGCGGGCCCTGGACGAGCTCGGCATCGACGACGTCGCGGTCTGCGGCCTGGCCAAGCGCCTGGAGGAGGTCTGGCTGCCCGGCGACGACGACCCGGTCGTGCTGCCGCGCTCCAGCGAGGGCCTGTACCTGCTGCAGCGGATCCGTGACACCGCGCACGACTTCGCCATCCGCTACCAGCGCTCGAAGCGGACCAAGCGGATCCGCACCAGTCCGCTCGATACGATCCCGGGTCTCGGGGAGACCCGCAAGCAGGCCCTGATCAAGCATTTCGGCTCGGTCAAGCGCTTGCGGCAGGCGACAATCGAGCAGATCTGCGAGGTCCCGGGCATGGGCCGCAAGACGGCCGAGTCCGTCGTCGTGGCCCTCGCCGGGGCGGCTCCGGCCGCACCCGCCGTGAACACGGCGACAGGAGAGATCATTGAAGAGAACGACGGGGGCAGCACGCCATGACTGAGCACGACCGAGACGGAGCAGCAGACGTGAGTACGGGCAACGCCCATGAGCCCGCCGACAGCGCAGCGGACGTGGCCATCCCCGAGCTGGTGATCATCTCGGGCATGTCCGGCGCCGGGCGCAGTACGGCGGCGAAGTGTCTGGAGGACCTCGGCTGGTTCGTCGTCGACAACCTGCCGCCCGCCCTGATCCCCACCATGGTGGAACTCGGCGCCCGGTCGCAGGGCAACGTCGCCCGCATCGCCGTCGTCGTCGACGTCCGGGGCCGGCGCTTCTTCGACAACCTCCGCGAGTCCCTCGCCGACCTCGACGCCAAGCAGGTCACCCGCCGGATCGTCTTCCTGGAGTCGTCCGACGACGCCCTGGTGCGCCGCTTCGAGTCGGTCCGCCGGCCCCACCCGCTCCAGGGCGACGGCCGGATCGTCGACGGCATCGCCGCCGAGCGCGACCTGCTGCGCGAGCTGCGCGGCGACGCCGACCTGGTCATCGACACCTCCAGCCTCAACGTCCACGAACTGCGCGCCAAGATGGACGCCCAGTTCGCCGGCGACGAGGAGCCGGAGCTCCGCGCGACGGTGATGTCGTTCGGCTTCAAGTACGGGCTGCCGGTCGACGCCGACCTCGTCGTCGACATGCGCTTCCTGCCGAACCCGCACTGGGTCCCCGAGCTGCGCCCGTTCACCGGCCTGAACGAAGAGGTGTCCAACTACGTCTTCAACCAGCCCGGGGCCAAGGAGTTCCTCGACCGGTACACCGAGCTGCTCCAGCTCATCGCGTCGGGCTACCGCCGCGAGGGCAAGCGCTACGTGACCGTCGCCGTCGGCTGCACGGGCGGCAAGCACCGCTCGGTGGCCACCTCCGAGAAGCTGGCGGCCCGCCTCTCCGCCGCCGGCGTCGAGACCGTGGTCGTGCACCGGGACATGGGGCGCGAGTGACCGGACGCACCCTCCGGCTGCGACGGCTGCGCAGGACCACGCGCACGCCGGCGGCCCGGAAGCGCGGCGCGCAGCCCAAGGTCGTCGCCCTCGGCGGCGGCATGGGCCTGTCCGCGTCGCTCGCGGCCCTGCGCCGCATCACCGGCGACCTGACCGCGGTCGTCACGGTCGCCGACGACGGGGGATCCAGCGGCCGGCTCCGGGAGGAGCTCGGCGTGCTGCCGCCCGGCGACCTGCGCAAGGCGCTCGCGGCGCTGTGCGGCGATGACGACTGGGGCCAGACCTGGGCCCGCGTCATCCAGCACCGCTTCCAGTCCCAGGGCGACCTCCACGAGCACGCGGTCGGCAATCTGCTGATCGTCGCCCTGTGGGAGCAGCTCGGCGACCACGTCCAGGCCCTGGACCTGGTCGGCAGGCTGCTCGGCGCCCAGGGCCGGGTGTTGCCGATGTCCGCGGTGCCGCTGGAGCTCCAGGCGCTGGTCCGGGGCCACGACCCGGCCCGTCCGGACGACGTCGACACCGTGCGCGGCCAGGCCACCGTGGCGCTCACGCCCGGCGAGGTGCAGTCCGTCCACCTCGTGCCGCACGACCCGCCCGCCGTCCCGGAGGCCGTCGAGGCCGTGCTGGACGCCGACTGGGTGGTTCTCGGGCCCGGATCCTGGTTCTCCTCGGTGATTCCGCACCTCCTGGTGCCGGAGCTGCTGGACGCGCTGGTGGAGACGAGGGCGCGCCGGGTCCTCTCCCTCAACCTCGCCCCGCAGCCCGGCGAAACAGATGGCTTCTCACCGCAGCGTCATTTGGAGGTTTTGGGACGACACGCGCCTAAACTCGCCCTGGACGTGGTGCTGGCCGACGAGGCCGCAGTGCCCGACCGCGAGTCCCTCGACGACGCCGCCAAGCGGCTCGGAGCCGCGGTCGAGCTGGCTCCGGTGGCCTCTCCCGACGGTGTTCCGAAGCACGACCCGGAGCTGTTGGCCGCCGCGTACGACCGTATTTTTCGGATGCATGGAAGGATCGGCCCATGGCGATGACGGCAGCGGTGAAGGACGAGATCTCCCGGCTCCCCGTCACCCGGACCTGCTGCAGAAAGGCGGAGGTCTCGGCGATCCTGCGGTTCGCGGGCGGCCTGCACCTGGTCAGCGGACGCATCGTGATCGAGGCCGAGCTGGACACGGGCATCGCCGCGCGCCGTCTGAAGCGGGACATCCTGGAGATCTTCGGCCACAGCTCGGAGCTGATGGTGATGGCACCGGGCGGTCTGCGCCGCGGGTCGCGCTTCGTCGTCCGGGTGGTCGCCGGCGGTGACCAGCTCGCCCGGCAGACCGGTCTCGTCGACGGCCGGGGCCGGCCGATCCGCGGCCTGCCGCCGCAGGTCGTCTCCGGCGCCACCTGCGACGCGGAGGCCGCCTGGCGCGGCGCGTTCCTGGCGCACGGCTCCCTCACCGAGCCCGGCCGGTCCTCCTCGCTGGAGGTCACCTGCCCCGGCCCGGAGGCCGCGCTGGCGCTGGTCGGCGCGGCCCGCAGGCTGTCCATCGCCGCCAAGGCCCGTGAGGTCCGCGGCGTCGACCGGGTGGTCGTCCGCGACGGGGACGCGATCGGCGCGCTGCTGACCAGGCTCGGGGCGCACGAGTCGGTGCTGGCCTGGGAGGAGCGGCGGATGCGCCGCGAGGTCCGCGCCACCGCCAACCGGCTGGCCAACTTCGACGACGCGAACCTGCGCCGCAGCGCCCGTGCCGCGGTCGCCGCGGGTGCCCGGGTGCAGCGCGCCCTGGAGATCCTCGGCGAGGAGGTCCCCGAGCACCTCGCCGCCGCGGGACGGCTGCGCATGGAGCACAAGCAGGCGTCCCTGGAGGAGCTCGGCGCGCTCGCGGACCCGCCGCTGACCAAGGACGCGGTGGCCGGCCGGATCCGCCGTCTGCTGGCCATGGCCGACAAGCGCGCCCAGGATCTGGGCATTCCCGGGACGGAGTCCAATCTGACCGAGGAGATGGCCGACGGCCTCGTCGGCTGACGGCCCTCGGCCGCGTCCCGCGTCAACCGCCCTGCTGCCGACGCCCTTTCGGGTGTCGGCAGCGGTGTGTCCGGGGCCCGGCGCCCGCGCGCGGCCGTCGGCGGGCGGCGTTCCTTACTGGCCAGTACGCGACGCCGCAAGACATACGGGCTGTTCCTGATGTCACTCGGCAGCCTCCGGAGAGGTAGGGTCGGAGGCGGTCGGGGACATCCCTATAAAACTCGCCGGCGTCGAAAACCGGCGTACCTAACGAGGAGATCGGTTCGTGACGATCCGCGTAGGCATCAACGGCTTTGGCCGCATCGGTCGTAACTACTTCCGCGCGCTGCTGGAGCAGGGTGCTGACATCGAGATCGTGGCTGTCAACGACCTGGGTGACACCGCGACCACCGCTCACCTGCTCAAGTACGACACCATTCTGGGCCGCCTCAAGGCCGAGGTGACGCACACCGCCGACACCATCACCGTCGACGGCCACACCATCAAGGTGCTCTCGGAGCGCAACCCCGCCGACATCCCGTGGGGCGAGCTGGGCGTCGACATCGTCGTCGAGTCCACCGGCATCTTCACCAGCAAGGCCGACGCCTCGAAGCACATCGAGGGCGGCGCGAAGAAGGTCCTCATCTCGGCTCCGGCCAAGGACGAGGACATCACCATCGTGATGGGCGTCAACCAGGACAAGTACGACGCGGCCACCCACCACGTCATCTCCAACGCGTCCTGCACGACGAACTGTGTGGCGCCGATGGCCAAGGTTCTGGACGAGAACTTCGGCATCGTCCGCGGTCTGATGACCACGGTCCACGCCTACACGAACGACCAGCGCATCCTGGACTTCCCGCACAAGGACCTGCGCCGCGCCCGCGCCGCCGCGGAGAACATCATCCCCACCACCACCGGTGCCGCGAAGGCCACCGCGCTGGTGCTGCCGAAGCTCAAGGGCAAGCTGGACGGCATCGCCATGCGCGTCCCGGTCCCGACGGGCTCGGCCACCGACCTGGTCGTGCAGCTGGAGCGCGAGGTCACCAAGGACGAGGTCAACGCCGCGTTCAAGAAGGCCGCGGACGGCGAGCTCAAGGGCATCCTGTACTACACCGAGGACCCGATCGTGTCCTCGGACATCGTCAGCGACCCCGCCTCCTGCACCTTCGACTCCTCCCTGACCATGGTCCAGGAGGGCAACTCGGTGAAGATCCTCGGCTGGTACGACAATGAGTGGGGTTACTCCAACCGCCTCGTCGACCTCACGGTCTTCGTCGGCAACCAGCTCTGACCAGCGGCAGGGTCTGATTCCGATCCTGCACGAGAGCACCAAGACGTGAGTGGCAGGGCCCGGACGGCGCAACGCGGCGCCGGTCGGGCCCTGCCGCGTGTGCAGCCTTCCGAGGAGCCGTAGAACCATGAAGACCATCGACCAGATGCTGGCCGAGGGGGTCGCGGGCAAGCGGGTGTTCGTCCGCGCCGACCTCAACGTGCCGCTCGACGGCACGACCATCACCGACGACGGCCGTATCCGCGCCGTGCAGCCCACCGTCGCGCGCCTGGCCGAGGCCGGCGCCCGTGTGGTGGTCGCCTCGCACCTGGGCCGCCCGAAGGGCGCCCCGGACCCCGCCTTCTCCCTCGCCCCCGCCGCCGCGCGGCTCGGCGAACTGCTGGGCACCGACGTCGCCTTCGCCACCGACACGGTGGGCGAGTCGGCGCGGGGCGTCGTCGACGCACTGGCCGACGGGCAGGTCGCCGTCCTGGAGAACCTGCGCTTCAACCCGGGCGAGACCGCCAAGGACGACGCCGAGCGCGGCGCCTTCGCCGACGCGCTGGCGGGCCTCGCCGACCTCTACGTCGGCGACGGCTTCGGTGCCGTGCACCGCAAGCACGCCTCCGTCTACGACCTCCCCGCCAGGCTGCCGCACGCGGCCGGCCTGCTGATCGCGACCGAGGTCGGGGTCCTCAGGAAGCTCACCGAGGACGTCCGGCGCCCGTACGCCGTCGTGCTCGGCGGCTCCAAGGTCTCCGACAAGCTCGGCGTGATCGACCACCTCCTGGAGAAGGCCGACCGGATCCTCGTCGGCGGCGGCATGGTGTTCACCTTCCTCAAGGCCCAGGGCCACGAGGTCGGCTCCTCGCTGCTCCAGGAGGACCAGATCCCCGTGGTCCAGGAGTACCTGAAGCGGGCCGAGGCGCTCGGCGTGGAGTTCGTGCTCCCCGTCGACGTGCGGGTCGCCGAGCGGTTCCCGGACCTGAAGACCAAGGCGCCCTCCGACCCGGAGACCGTCGCCGCGGACGCCATGCCCGCCGGCCGGATGGGCCTCGACATCGGTCCCCGGACCAGCGAGCTCTACGCCGCGAAGCTCGCCGACGCGGGCACCGTCTTCTGGAACGGCCCGATGGGTGTCTTCGAGCACCCCGACTACGCGGAGGGCACCGCCGCCGTCGCGCAGGCGCTCATCGACTCCCCGGCGTTCACCGTGGTCGGCGGCGGGGACTCGGCCGCCGCCGTGCGGATCCTGGGCTTCGACGAGAATGCGTTCGGACACATTTCGACCGGCGGCGGCGCGAGCCTCGAATACCTCGAGGGCAAGACGCTCCCCGGCCTCGCCGCACTGGAGGACTGACCCTCGATGACTGCTGTTGACAACGGCCGCACCCCGCTGATGGCGGGCAACTGGAAGATGAACCTCAACCACCTCGAGGCCATCGCCCACACCCAGAAGCTCGCCTTCGCCCTCTCGGAGAAGGACTTCGCGGCCGTCGAGGTCGCCGTGCTTCCCCCCTTCACCGACCTGCGCTCCGTCCAGACCCTGATCGAGGGCGACAAGCTCGCCATCAGGTTCGGCGCCCAGGACATCTCCGCGCACGACTCCGGCGCCTACACCGGTGAGATCTCCGGCTCGATGCTGGCCAAGCTGAAGTGCGCCTACGTCGCCGTGGGCCACTCCGAGCGCCGTCAGTACCACGCGGAGACCGACGAGATCTGCAACGCCAAGGTGAAGGCCGCCTTCAAGCACGGCATCACGCCGATCCTGTGCGTCGGCGAGGGCCTGGAGATCCGCAAGGCGGGCGACCAGGTCGCGTACACCCTGGCGCAGCTCGACGGCGGGCTGAAGGACGTCCCGGCCGAGCAGGCCGGGACGATCGTCATCGCCTACGAGCCGGTCTGGGCCATCGGCACCGGCGAGGTCGCCACCCCCGAGGACGCCCAGGAGGTCTGCGGCGCGATCCGCGGGCGTCTCGCCGAGCTGTACTCGCAGGAACTGGCCGACAAGGTCCGCATCCAGTACGGCGGCTCGGTCAAGGCCGGCAACGTCGCCGCGATCATGGCCCAGCCGGACGTCGACGGAGCCCTGGTGGGCGGCGCCGCGCTGGACGCCGACGAGTTCGTGAAGATCGTCCGCTTCCGCGACCAGTGAGTATGCGGTAGCGCCGATCCGGCGTACCCTTGCGGGGGCCGAGGCTCACGTGTGCTGTGCGGTTTCACCCGCACGGCGGGCCCCGGTCCCCGCTTTTCCTTGCATTTCGTTGCTTTTCCTTCATTACCGTCCTGATCAGTCCGAGGAAGTTGGTCCAGCCGTGGTTATGGGGTTCTCGATCGCCCTGATCGTCTTCAGTCTGCTGCTGATGCTGCTGGTGCTGATGCACAAGGGAAAGGGCGGCGGCCTCTCCGACATGTTCGGCGGTGGCATGCAGTCCTCCGTCGGCGGTTCCTCGGTGGCCGAGCGCAACCTCGACCGCATCACCATCGTGGTCGGTCTGCTCTGGTTCGCGTGCATTGTCGTACTGGGTCTGCTGATGAAGCTGGACAGCTGAGCGGACTCCTGGCCGTACCGCGCCGGGCTGTAACTCCAATCACTGGACGCGCGTTGGGCCTTACGTAGACTGGGGCACTCGCGGCGCAGCCGCTGTGAAACGCTGTGCAGCACCATCACGCAGGGAGTTACGACCGTGGCAAGTGGCAACGCGATCCGGGGAAGCCGGGTCGGAGCGGGGCCGATGGGCGAGGCAGAGCGAGGCGAGTCCGCCCCGCGCCTCCGCATCTCCTTCTGGTGCTCGAACGGGCACGAGACGCAGCCGAGCTTCGCCAGTGACGCACAGGTCCCCGACACCTGGGACTGCCCGCGATGCGGGTTCCCGGCCGGACAGGACCGGGACAACCCGCCGGACCCGCCGCGCACCGAGCCGTACAAGACGCACCTGGCGTACGTACGGGAGCGGCGCAGCGACGCGGACGGCGAGGCGATCCTCGCCGAGGCGCTCGCCAAACTGCGGGGCGAGATCTAGACACAGAGGTCCGGCCGGGCACCGAGAGGTGCCGGCCGGACTTTTCCTTTCGGACACGTTCCGTCCTTTCGGACGTGCCCGTCTTTTCGGACGTGCCCGCGGCGCTGCCGCCTCACCGGCCCTCCTGATCAATTAGGTTGGAGGCGCAGCGGGGCATGCACGCACGTACGAGAAGAAGTGGGCTGATGTCCGAGATGAACGCAGAACGTCCTACGAGGCTCGACCAGATGTCGCAATGGGCCGCTCTGGGCAAGCACCGCGAGCAGTTGGGCGGGACCCATCTGCGCGAGCTGTTCGAGGCGGACCCGCGGCGCGGCGGCGCATACGTCCTGCGGGTCGGCGATCTGTACCTGGACTACTCCAAGCACCTGGTGACGGACGAGACGCTGGCCCTGCTGCGCGACCTCGCGGGCGCGACCGGCGTCGCCGCCCTGCGCGACGCGATGTTCCGCGGCGAGAAGATCAACACCACCGAGGACCGGGCCGTCCTCCACACCGCGCTGCGCGCCCCGCGCGACGCGGTGATCGAGGTCGACGGCGAGAACGTCGTCCCCGCGGTCCACGCCGTGCTCGACAGGATGGCGGCCTTCTCGGAGCGGATCCGCTCGGGCGAGTGGACCGGTCACACCGGCCGCCGCATCCGCAACGTCGTCAACATCGGTATCGGCGGCTCCGACCTCGGGCCGGCCATGGCTTACGAGGTGCTGCGCTCCTACACCGACCGGGAACTGACGTTCCGGTTCGTCTCCAACGTGGACGGCGCCGATCTGCACGAGGCCGTCCGCGACCTCGACCCGGCCGAGACGCTGTTCATCGTCGCCTCGAAGACGTTCACCACGATCGAGACGATCACCAACGCCACCTCCGCCCGCCAGTGGCTGCTCGGCGGGCTGGACGCCGGTCCCGAGGCCGTGGCCAAGCACTTCGTGGCCCTGTCGACCAACGCGGAGAAGGTCTCCGGCTTCGGCATCGACACGGCCAACATGTTCGAGTTCTGGGACTGGGTCGGCGGCCGCTACTCCTACGACTCCGCCATCGGCCTCTCGCTGATGATCGCCATCGGCCCGGAGCGGTTCCGGGAGATGCTCGACGGCTTCCACCTCGTCGACGAGCACTTCCGCACCGCCCCCGCGGAGGAGAACGCGCCGCTGCTGATGGGTCTGCTGGGCGTCTGGTACGGGGCGTTCTTCGACGCGCAGTCGCACGCCGTGCTGCCCTACTCCCACTACCTGTCCAAGTTCACCGCCTACCTCCAGCAGCTCGACATGGAGTCCAACGGCAAGTCGGTGGACCGCGACGGAAACCCCGTCAGCTGGCAGACCGGCCCCGTGGTCTGGGGCACCCCCGGCACCAACGGGCAGCACGCCTACTACCAGTTGATCCACCAGGGCACGAAGGTCATCCCGGCCGACTTCATCGGCTTCGCCCGGCCCGTGCCCGGGCTGCTCGACTCCCTGGTGCCCCAGCACGACTTGCTGATGGCGAACTTCTTCGCCCAGACCCAGGCCCTCGCCTTCGGCAAGACGCCCGAGGAGGTCCGCGCCGAGGGCGTGCCCGAGGAGCTGGTCGCGCACAAGACCTTCCGCGGCAACCACCCGACCACGACGATCCTCGCCGAGGACCTGACCCCGTCGGTGCTCGGCCAGTTGATCGCCCTGTACGAGCACAAGGTCTTCGTCCAGGGCGCGATCTGGAACATCGACTCCTTCGACCAGTGGGGCGTCGAACTGGGCAAGGTCCTCGCCAAGCGGATCGAGCCCGTGCTCACCGGCCAGGAGGGCGGGGAGCGGCTCGACAGCTCGACCGCGACCCTGGCGGCCGCGTACCGCGCACTGCGCGGGAGGTGACCCGGTGAGGGGGGAGGACGTGGTGCGGCTGCGGCCGCCCGCCAACCGGCTGAACGAGCGCGCCGTCCTGTGGTGGCGCGTCCGGTGCCTGCTGACGACCGCCGTGCCGGTGGGCGTCCTGGCGATCCTGGGGGCGTTCATCGAGCCCGCGCGGGCCTGGCTGTGGGGACCGGCCGCGGTACTCGCCGCGGCCGGGCTGGCCGGCACCGCGTTCCTCCCCTCGTGGTGGTACCGGGTGCACCGCTGGGAGGTCACCGACGAGGCGGTGTACGTCCGCACCGGGGCGCTGTGGCAGGAGTGGCGGATCGGGCCCATGTCCCGGATCCAGACGGTCGACACCGTCCGGGGGCCGCTGGAGCAGGCGTTCCGGCTGGCGACCGTCACCGTCACGACGGCCTCGGCCAAGGGCGAGATCCGCATCCAGGGCCTGGACCACGAACTGGCCGCGGACCTCGCCGAACGGCTCACCCGCATCACCCGGGCGACGCCCGGGGACGCGACATGAGCGAGCGGACGGCACCCGGCCTGCTCGCGGCGGGGGCCGGCGACGCCACCCCGCCCGAGGGGGAGTGGCGGCGCCTGGACCGCCGCACGGTCCTCGCCCGGTGCCTCGTCATGCTGGGCGTGGCCGGCAGCGCGGGCCTGCCCGCGCTGCTCGGCCTCCTCGGCGGGCGCCCGTTCTGGCAGGCGCTCGCCTGGGTGCTCGCGGGCGCTGCGGTGCTCGTCGGCGGCGTCACGGCCGCCGACGGCATCCGGGTGCACCGGACGGGCTACCGCCTCGGCCCCGAGCGGGTCGAGCTCCGCAGCGGCCTGCTGCTGGTCAAGAGGCGCTCGCTGCCCCGTGAGCGCATCCGCAGCGTCGACCTGACCGCCAACGTGCTGCTGCGCCTGCTCGGGCTCGTGCAGGTGCGCATCGGCACCGGCGAGCAGACCGGCAGCGGCGAGTCCACCCTGCTGCTGGACGCGGTGTCCCGCGCCGAGGCCGAGCGGCTGCGCGGCGAACTCCTGGCCCGTCCGGCCGCCGGAGCGCCTCGGGCGGACGGCGACGGGACGATCGCCTCGCTCGACCCCGCGTGGATCGCCTACGCGCCGGTCTCCTTCGTCGCCCCGCTGCTCGGCGGCGCGGCGGCCGGGGCCGTGATGCAGGTCAGCGAGTGGTTCGGAGCCCAGGCCGAGGTCATCGAATGGATCGGCGACCGCTTCGCCGAGACCCCCCTCGTCTGGGCGGTCCTCGTCATGGCCGGGACCGCGCTCGTCGCCGGGGCCGTCGGAGCGCTCGGCCTGTGGGTCGAGATGTGGTGGAACTACCGCCTGGAGCGGGAGCACGGCGGCACGCTGCGGATACGGCGCGGGCTCCTCACCTCCCGCTCGACCTCGATCGAGGAGCGGCGGCTGCGGGGGATCGACCTGGTGGAACCCCTCGGCGTGCGGCTGTTCGGCGCGGCCCGGCTGGACGCGGTCGCCACCGGCCTCGTCAAGGAGACCGAGAACGAGCACACCGACCGCAAGACCCTGCTGCCGGTGGCGCCCCGGGCCGTCGTGGACCGGGTCGCCGCCCAGGTGCTGCGGGAACCGGCCGCGCCGACGGACCCCTCGCTGCTCACCGGCCACCCGCGCGCGGCCCGCGGCCGCAGACTGCGATGGGCCCTGGCGACGGCGCTCGCGCCCGCGGCGGTCCTCGCCGTGCTCGGCGCGCTCCTGACCCCGGTACTGCTGTGGACCGCCCTCGCCTGCGCGGCCGTCGCCGTCCCGGTCGCCGTGGCGCTGGCCCTGGACGCCTACCGCAACCTCGGCCACGGCATCTCCGGCGCCTATCTGCTGACCCGCTCGGGCACCGTGCGCCGCAGCACCGTGGCCCTCCAGCGCACCGGGGTGATCGGCTGGACGGTCCGCCGTTCGCTCTTCCAGCGCCGCGCCGGGCTGCTCACCCTGACCGCCACGACGGCGGCGGGCGCGGGCGCGTACCACGTCCACGACGCGGACGCCTGCGAGGCCCTCGCCTTCGCCGCGGACGCCGTACCGGGCCTGCTGGAGCCGTTCCTGGAGCGCGACCACCCCTGACCCCGGCTTTGCCGGGACACGCGAACGGCCCCCGTCCGGCTGAGCGCCGGTCGGGGGCCGAGGTGCGCGCGGGCTACGCCGAGTGCGGGGGCAGCAGGTCCCGGGGGAGCCCGGAGGCCGCCGCGGCGTCCAGCAGCCACAGGGTGCGGGCGCGTCCGCGGGCGCCCGCCGCCGGTGCCTGCACCTCGCCCGCTCCCGAGAGCGCGATCTGGACCGCCTCCGCCTTGTCCTCGCCCGCCGCGAGCAGCCACACCTCACGGGCGGCGCGGATCGCGGGCAGGGTCAGCGAGATCCGGGTCGGCGGCGGCTTCGGCGCGCCGTGCACACCGACCACCGTCCGCTCCGTCTCACGGACCGCCGGCAGCTCCGGGAAGAGCGACGCCACATGGGTGTCCGGCCCGACGCCCAGCATCAGCACGTCGAACACGGGCACCGGCCCGTGGTCCTCGGGCCGCGCCGCCGCCGCGAGTTCGGCCGCGTAGGCCGCCGCCGCGGCGTCCGCGTCGGCGCCCTGCGGGCCGTCCGACGCGGGCATCGCGTGCACCCGGGCCGGGTCCAGCGGGACCCGGTCCAGCAGGGCCTCACGGGCCTGGGTGACATTGCGCTCGGGGTCGCCGTCCGGCAGGAAGCGCTCGTCGCCCCACCAGAGGTCGAGCCGCGACCAGTCGACGGCGTCCCTCGCCGGGGCCGAACCCAGCGCCGCCAGCAGGCCGTTGCCGTTGCGGCCGCCCGTCAGCACCACCGAGGCGGTGCCGCGGGCCGCCTGCGCGTCCACGATCCTGGTGATCAGGCGCGCCGCGGCGGCCTGGGCCATCAGTTCCTTGTCGCGGTGGACGACCAGCTCCGGGGCGCTCACTCGGCCGCCTTCCGGGCCGCGGTGGTCTTCTTCGCCGCCGTCTTCCGCTTCGGGGCCGCGGGTGCCTCCTCCGGCGCCCGCTCCCCGTCCGACGGCTTCGCCTCCCCGGCCGGCTCCGCGCCGTCGCCGAGCCGGTCCACGCCGAAGCGCAGGGCGGAGGCGTAGGTGTCGTCCGGGTCGAGGCGCCGCAGCTCCTCGGCGATCAGTTCGGACGTCTCACGCCGCTTGAGCGCCACCGCGCGGTCCGGCTGGCCCTGGATCGACAGGGTCGCGAGGGACCCGTCGGGCCGGTCCAGCACGATCGGGCCGCAGGTGGACTCCATCCGGACGGAGGTGAGGCCGGGCCCCTTGGACGGCAGCCGCCGCACCGGGACGTCCAGCCGGTCCGCCAGCCACATGGCCAGCAGCTCGCAGCTCGGGTTGAACTCCTCGCCCTCCACCTCGACCCCGGTGACCTCGCAGGTCACCTGGTCCAGGGCGGCGGCGAGCATGGAGCGCCACGGGGTGATCCGCGTCCACGAGAGGTCGGTGTCGCCCGGCGTGTACGCCTCGGCGCGGGAGACCAGCTCGCGGACCGGCTGCTCGGCGGAGTAGGTGTCGGTGACCCGCCGCTGGGCGAGCGCGCCCAGCGGGTCGGACGCCGGGTCGGTGGGGGCGTTCACCGGCCACCAGACGACGACGGGCGCGTCCGGGAGCAGCAGCGGGAGCACCACCGACTGGGCGTGGTCGGCGACCTCGCCGTACAGCCGCAGCACCACCGTCTCGCCCGTACCGGCGTCGGCGCCGACCCGCACCTCCGCGTCGAGCCGGGCCTTGGCCCGGTCGCGCGGGGAGCGGGAGACCCGCTTGATGACGACGAGGGTGCGCGAGGGGTGCTCGCGCGAGGCGTCGTTCGCCGCCCTGAGGGCGTCGTAGGCGTTCTCCTCGTCGGTCACGATGACCAGGGTGAGGACCATGCCGACGGCCGGGGTGCCGATCGCCCGGCGGCCCTTGACCAGCGCCTTGTTGATCTTGCTGGCCGTGGTGTCCGTAAGGTCGATCTTCATGGCCGGCGCCAGCTCCGTCCGTCTCGTGCGAGCATCTCGTCGGCCTCCACCGGGCCCCAGGTGCCCGCCGGGTACTGCGCGGGCTTGCCGTTGCCGTCCCAGAACTCCTCGATCGGGTCGAGGATCTTCCACGACAGCTCGACCTCCTCCACCCGCGGGAAGAGGTTCGAGTCGCCGAGCAGGACGTCGAGGATGAGCCGCTCGTACGCCTCGGGGCTGGACTCGGTGAACGACTCGCCGTAGGCGAAGTCCATCGAGACGTCCCGCACCTCCATGGAGGTGCCGGGCACCTTGGAGCCGAAGCGCATCGTCACGCCCTCGTCCGGCTGCACCCGGATGACCAGGGCGTTCTGCCCCAGCTCCTCCGTGGCGGTGGAGTCGAACGGGGAGTGCGGGGCGCGCTGGAAGACCACCGCGATCTCGGTGACCCGGCGCCCCAGCCGCTTGCCGGTGCGCAGGTAGAACGGCACCCCGGCCCAGCGGCGGTTGTCGATCTCCAGCTTGATCGCGGCGTAGGTGTCGGTCTTCGACCGCGGGTCGATGCCCTCCTCCTGGAGGTAGCCGACCGCCTTCTCGCCGCCCTGCCAGCCCGCCGCGTACTGCGCGCGCACGGTGTTCTCTGCCAGATTCCCCGGCAGCTTCACCGCGCCCAGGACCTTGGTCTTCTCCGCCGCCAGCGCGTCGGCGTCGAAGGAGGAGGGCTCCTCCATCGCGGTCAGCGCGAGCAGCTGGAGCAGGTGGTTCTGGATGACGTCGCGGGCGGCGCCGATGCCGTCGTAGTACCCGGCGCGGCCGCCGATGCCGATGTCCTCGGCCATGGTGATCTGCACGTGGTCGACGTACGACCGGTTCCAGATCGGCTCGAAGAGGGTGTTGGCGAAGCGCAGCGCCAGGATGTTCTGGACGGTCTCCTTGCCCAGGTAGTGGTCGATCCTGAAGACCTCGTTGGGCGGGAAGACCTCGTGCACCACCTGGTTGAGCTGCTCGGCGCTGCGGAGGTTGTGCCCGAACGGCTTCTCGATGACCGCGCGGCGCCAGGAGCCCTCCTTCTGGTCGGCCAGCCCGTGCTTCTTGAGCTGCTGGACGACCTTGGGGAAGAACTTGGGCGGCACCGAGAGGTAGAAGGCGAAGTTGCCACCGGTGCCCTGGGCCTTGTCCAGGTCCTCGATGGTGGCCTTGAGCTCCTCGAAGGCGGCGTCGTCGTCGAAGGTGCCCTGGACGAACCGCATCCCCTGGATGAGCTGCTGCCACACCTCCTCGCGGAACGGGGTGCGCGCGTGCTCCTTGACCGCGTCGTGGACCTCCTGTGCGAAGTCCTCGTGCTGCCACTCACGGCGGGCGAAGCCGATGAGGGAGAAGCCCGGCGGCAGCAGCCCCCGGTTCGCCAGGTCGTACACGGCGGGCATCAGCTTCTTGCGGGACAGGTCGCCCGTGACACCGAAGATCACCAGGCCCGACGGCCCCGCGATACGCGGGAGCCGTCGGTCGGCGGCGTCACGGAGCGGGTTCGCTCCGTCCATACCGGACAAGGTGGGTCAGCCCTCCGAGGGTGCGAGGCGCTTGAGCTCCGCCTCGGTCGAGGCGAGCAGGTCGTTCCAGGAGGACTCGAACTTCTCCACGCCCTCGTCCTCCAGCAGCTGGACGACCTCGTCGTAGGAGATGCCGAGCTTCTCGACCGCGTCGAGGTCGGCGCGGGCCTGCTCGTAGGTGCCGCGCACCGTGTCACCGGTGATCGCGCCGTGGTCGGCGGTGGCGTCGAGGGTGGCCTCCGGCATGGTGTTGACCGTGCCCGGGGCGACCAGCTCGTCGACGTACAGCGTGTCCTTGTACGCCTTGTCCTTGACGCCGGTCGAGGCCCACAGCGGACGCTGCTTGTTGGCCTGGGCCTTGTCGAGGGCGGCCCAGCGGTCCGAGGAGAAGACCTCCTCGAACGCCTCGTACGCCAGGCGGGCGTTGGCCAGGGCCGCCTTGCCGCGGGCCTTCCCGGCCTCCGGGGTGCCCAGCGCGTCCAGGCGCTTGTCGATCTCGGTGTCCACCCGGGACACGAAGAAGGACGCCACCGAGTGGATCTTCGACAGGTCCAGGCCGCGCTCCTTGGCCTTCTCCAGACCGGCCAGGTAGGCGTCCATGACCTTGCGGTAGCGATCCAGCGAGAAGATCAGCGTCACGTTGACGCTGATGCCGAGGCCGATGACCTCGGTGATCGCCGGCAGACCCGCCTCGGTGGCCGGGATCTTGATGAGCGTGTTGGGGCGGTCGACCAGCCAGGCGAGCTGCTTGGCCTCGGCGACCGTCGCGTGGGTGTTGTGCGCCAGGCGCGGGTCGACCTCGATCGAGACCCGGCCGTCCTGGCCGTCGGTCGCGTCGAAGACCGGCCGCAGGATGTCGGCGGCGTCGCGCACGTCGGCCGTCGTGATCATGCGGATGGCTTCCTCGACGGTCACCCTGCGGGCCGCGAGGTCCGCGAGCTGCTGGTCGTAGCCGTGGCCGTCCGAGATCGCCTTCTGGAAGATCGACGGGTTCGTGGTGACGCCGACGACGTGCTGCTGGTCGATCAGCTCGGCGAGGTTGCCGGAGGTGATCCGGGTGCGGGACAGGTCGTCCAGCCAGATCGCGACGCCTTCGTCGGAGAGGCGCTTGAGTGCGTCTGTCATGAGAGTTGCATCTCCTGTTTGTCGTGTACCGGCGTCAGCGCGCGGCGGCTTCGATCGATTCCCGGGCCGCGGCGGCGACCGCGTCGGCGGTGAAACCGAACTCGCGGAACAGGACCTTCGCGTCCGCGGAGGCGCCGAAGTGCTCCAGCGAGACGATGCGGCCGGCGTCCCCGACGTAGCGGTGCCAGGTCAGGCCGACACCGGCCTCGACCGCGACACGCGCCCGCACGGACGGCGGGAGCACGGATTCCCGGTACCCCTGCTCCTGCTCCTCGAACCACTCAACCGAGGGCATCGACACGACCCGTGTCGGGACGCCGGCGGCCTGGAGCTGCTCACGGGCCTCGACGGCGAGCTGCACCTCGGAGCCGGTGCCGATCAGCACGACCTCCGGAGCGCCGCCCTCGGCCTCGAACAGCACGTAGCCGCCCTTGGCCGCGTCCTCGTTGCGCTCGTACGTCGGCACGCCCTGGCGGGTCAGCGCCAGACCGTGCGGGGCGCCCACGCCGAACTCCTTCGTCCAGCGCCGCAGGATCTCGCGCCAGGCGATCGCCGTCTCGTTGGCGTCGGCCGGGCGGACGACGTTCAGCCCGGGGATGGCGCGCAGCGAGGCGAGGTGCTCCACCGGCTGGTGCGTCGGGCCGTCCTCGCCGAGACCGATCGAGTCGTGCGTCCACACGTAGGTGACCGGCAGGTGCATCAGCGCGGAGAGGCGGACCGCGTTGCGCATGTAGTCGGAGAACACCAGGAAGGTGCCGCCGAACACACGGGTGTTGCCGTGCAGCGTGATGCCGTTCATCACCGCGGCCATCGCGTGCTCGCGGATGCCGAAGTGCACCGTGCGGCCGTACGGGTCGGCCTCCGGCAGCGGGTTGCCCGCGGGCAGGAACGACGACGTCTTGTCGATCGTCGTGTTGTTCGAGCCGGCCAGGTCGGCGGAGCCGCCCCACAGCTCGGGCACGACCGCGCCCAGCGCCTGGAGGACCTTGCCGGAGGCGGCGCGGGTGGCCACACCCTTGCCCGTCTCGAACTCGGGGAGCTTCTCCTCCCAGCCGGCCGGCAGCTCGCCCGCGCGGATCCGGTCGAAGTCGGCGGCCCGCTCCGGGTTGGCCGTCCGCCACGCGGCGAACGACTTCTCCCACTCGCCGCGCACGTCGCGGCCCCGGTCCAGCGCGCCACGGGTGTGCGCGACGACCTCGTCGGAGACCTCGAAGTGCCGCTCCGGGTCGAAGCCCAGGACGCGCTTGGTGGCCGCGACCTCCTCGTCGCCCAGCGCCGAGCCGTGCGCGGCCTCGGTGTTCTGCGCGTTCGGGGCGGGCCAGGCGATGATCGAGCGCATCGCGATGAACGACGGGCGCCCGGTCTCGGCCTTGGCGGCCTCGATCGCCGCGTGCAGCGCGGCCGGGTCCAGGTCGCCGTTCTCCTTGGGCTGCACCCGCTGCACGTGCCAGCCGTAGGCCTCGTAGCGCTGGAGGGTGTCCTCGGAGACCGCGGTCTCGGTGTCGCCCTCGATCGAGATGTGGTTGTCGTCCCACAGCAGGACCAGGTTGCCGAGCTTCTGGTGGCCGGCGAGCGAGGACGCCTCGGCGGAGATGCCCTCCTGGAGGCAGCCGTCACCGGCGATCACGAAGACGTGGTGGTCGAACGGCGAGGTGCCGGGGGCCGCCTCGGGGTCGAACAGACCGCGCTCGTAGCGGGCGGCCATGGCCATGCCCACGGCGTTGGCGACACCCTGGCCGAGCGGGCCGGTCGTCGTCTCGACGCCCGTCGTGTGCCCGTACTCGGGGTGCCCGGGGGTCTTGCTGCCCCAGGTGCGGAACGCCTTGAGGTCGTCCAGCTCCAGGCCGAAACCGGCCAGGTAGAGCTGGGTGTAGAGGGTCAGCGAGGAGTGGCCCGCGGACAGCACGAAGCGGTCGCGCCCCGTCCAGTCGGCGTCCGCCGGGTCGTGCCGCATCACCTTCTGGAAGAGGGTGTAGGCGGCCGGCGCCAGGCTCATGGCCGTACCCGGATGGCCGTTGCCGACCTTCTGTACGGCGTCCATGGCCAGGACGCGGGCGGTGTCGACCGCTCGGTCGTCCAGTGCGGTCCACTCGAGGTCTGTGGTGGTCGGCTTGGTGCTCACCCTGAGTCAGGGCTCCTCTCCACATGTCGAATCCCGGTGACGAGGGGTGTACCGGGCGCTGCCGAGCCTACCCTCGCAAAGGTGCCCGTCCTTTCGAGCGGGCGTCATATCGGTGGCCCGGTTCTTGCGATCGCCGCGACCCGGGGGAACCCTCCGGGGGTGTTACGGGGCCCCGTCGGGGCACCCGGCCGCGGACACTGCCAGCGTGCCGCCGCGGGACCCGTTCCGCCTCCCGGGCCCCCGGCCGTCCGGGGCCGCCGGCGGAACGCCGGTGCGCACGTATATACGGACGGCTTCCCCTGACGGCTCAACACGAGCCGACCCCCGCGAAGATCGGCGTCCGGGCAACGTCTAGAGTGGCGTGGTACGCGCAAGTCCTCACCGGGTTCTCACAGCTCCCCAGCCCTTCGGGCATGGGAGAGCGCCCGCCGGGCTTGCTGGGATTTCTCTGTCAGGGGTGTGCGTGACGGCCGTCGAGTCCCGACCCGCAGGGGTCGTCTTGGCTTCCGGCCCGGGGGGCCGTCGGCCGTTCGGGGCCCGCGTCAGGGCGTTCGTGGCGCTGACGAAGCCGCGGATCATCGAGCTGCTGCTGATCACCACCGTGCCGGTGATGTTCCTGGCCGAGCAGGGTGTGCCCGACCTCTGGCTGGTGGTCACGACCTGCGTCGGCGGATACCTCTCCGCCGGTGGCGCCAACGCGCTCAACATGTACATCGACCGCGACATCGACGCGCTGATGGACCGCACGGCGCAGCGCCCGCTGGTCACCGGCATGGTCTCGCCGCGCGAGGGGCTGGTCTTCGGCCTCGTCCTCGCGGTCGTGTCCACGCTCTGGTTCGGCCTGCTGGTCAACTGGCTCTCCGCGGCCCTCGCGCTCGGCGCGCTGCTGTTCTACGTCGTCGTCTACACGATGCTCCTCAAGCGCCGCACGGCGCAGAACATCGTCTGGGGCGGCATCGCGGGCTGCATGCCGGTGCTCATCGGCTGGTCCGCGGTGACGAACTCGATGTCGTGGGCCGCCGTCATCCTCTTCCTCGTCATCTTCTTCTGGACGCCGCCGCACTACTGGCCGCTGTCGATGAAGGTGAAGGAGGACTACGCCCGCGTCGGTGTGCCGATGCTGCCCGTCGTCGCCGGCAACACGGTCGTCGCCCGCCAGATCGTCCTCTACAGCTGGGTGATGGTGGCCGTCTCGCTGCTGCTGACCCCGCTCGGCTACACCGGCTGGTTCTACACGGCCGTGGCCCTCGCCGCAGGCGGCTGGTGGCTCTGGGAGGCGCACGCGCTCCAGAGCCGCGCCCGGAGCGGCGCGACCGGGGCGAAGCTGAAGGAGATGCGGCTGTTCCACTGGTCCATCACCTATGTCTCGCTGCTCTTCGTCGCCGTCGCGGTGGACCCCTTCCTGCGCTGAGCGGCAGCCGGGAGGGTGGCTCATGCCACCCGCCCCCGCCGTGGCCAGGGCCACTACCCGCCGGTAGCATCCTGGCCATGGCAGACACCCAGGTTGAGACGAGCGCGCACGAGGCCGAGCCGGACGCGAAGGCGGCGCGCAAGGCGGCGAAGCTCGCCAAGCAGATCCAGGCGTTCTCCGCGGCACACGGCGGTGCCGAGGGCCAGCTCGCGTACCTCGGCCAGATGGGCACCCGCATCGTCCTCGTCGGCGAGGACGGCGGCTGGGGCGACCTCGTCGCGCCGAGCCACGCCGTCGCCGTCAGCGCCGCCGAGAAGTCCGGGATCACCCTCCACGAGTCCTTCGACGGCGACTTCGCCGCCAAGGTCCGCACCGGCCCCTACGAGTGGACCCGCATGGCGGGCATCCAGGTCGGCGGCCCGTCCAACGGCTGAGCAACACCTCGCACCGGGGTCGCCCGTCAGGTCCTGTGGAAGCACGGTCCTGGACAGGGAGCTCCCGATGATCGACGCCGCGTCCTCGGTGCGTCTGGTCGACCAGTACTGCCACGGGGTGCTCCGCACGGAACTGGAACTGGGCCTCGGCACCTTCGAGGCCCGGACCGACCCCTCCCCGGGGCCGCCGGCGGCCGGCACCACCCTCTTCGACACCCGGACCGGCTTCGCCGTCAGGCGCTGGTGCCCTCCGCTGCTCGGTCTCGAAGCCCACTGCCCGCCCGCCCGCTAGCTGGCCCGCCGACGCGAGCTGGGTGCGGTCGAGGCGGGCAGACGGCTGCTCAGGGGCACCGGCATCGACGCCTACCTCGTCGACACCGGGCTGCCGGGCGACCTCGCGGGGCCCGGCGAGCTCGCGGCCGCGGGCGCCGCCGACGCCCGCGAGATCGTCCGCCTCGAACTCCTCGCCGAGCAGGCCGCCGACATCGGCCCGGCGCTCGCGCGCACCGGGGCGCGGGCGGCCGGGGCGCCGGCGCAGACGCTGGAGCCGGCGCCCTTCGGCAAGCTGCTGTTCTCCAGCGGGGCGCGCGGTCTGCCGGAGTCCCATGTGGTGGGCGCCGGAGTCTTCCGCGAGGCGGTGAGCCGGGTGCTCGGCGGCCGGGTCGGCGACGGGGCCTGGTCCCGGGCGGACGCCGAACGCGTCACGGGCATGCTCGCCTCGGGGAACGCGCGGCGGGTGTACGGCCTGCCCGGCCCCTGAAGGGCCGGGCGCGGCCGGAGATCAGACGGCCGAGAGGGCGTCCGCGGGACGGCCGGGGGAGGGGACCTCGACCACGGGCCGCTCGCGCAGGCTCAGGGCGAGACGGACCACGGCGATCCACATCAGCGCCGAGCCGAACATGTGCACGCCCACCAGGATCTCCGGGACGTGGGTGAAGTACTGCACGTAGCCGATCACGCCCTGCGCCAGCACCACCAGCAGCAGGTCCCGGGCGCGGGCCCGGGTGTCGTCCGGGGCGTCCACCACCCGGAGCACCAGCCACATGGCCACGGCCAGCGCGCAGACCACCCAGGCGGCGATGGCGTGGATGTGCGCGGCGGCGGTCCAGTCCCACGGCATCCGCGCCACGTCGCTGCTGTCGCCCGCGTGCTTGCCCGACCCCGTCACCGAGGTGCCCAGCACGATCAGCAGGGCGGTGACGCCGACGATCGCCCAGGACAGCCGGCGCACCGGGCGCGGCACCCGCGGGCGCGGCGCCCCGTCGCCCTCGCCGGTGCGCACCCAGGTGACCGTCGCCACCGTCAGCAGACCGGTCGCCAGCAGGAAGTGCCCGGCCACGCTCCAGGGGTTGAGCCCCGCCCAGACGGTGATCCCGCCGATCACGGCGTTGGCGCACACGATCCAGAACTGCAGCCAGGTCAGCCGGCCGAGCCCCCGGCGGCGCGGCTTGGTGGCGCGCACCGCGATGATCGCCCAGCCGACGGCCGCGGAGAGCACGTACGTCAGCATCCGGTTGCCGAACTCGATCGCGCCGTGGAGGCCCTGCTCGGGCGTCGCGAACAGGCTGTCGTCCGTGCACTTGGGCCAGGTGTCGCAGCCGAGGCCGGAACCGGTCAGCCGGACGGCGCCGCCCGTGACGATGATGAGCACGCTCATCAGGACGGCGGAGAGCGCCGCCCGCCGCAGGATCCGGGGCGACGGGGTCCAGCGCTGGGCGATGTAGGCGAGGGGGGTCTGCACGGGCCCTATCGTAGGCGGGGGCTTGTGCATCCGTTCACGAGGGGTCGGTTCCGGGCGGAAACGTCATGCGGAAGCGCGAACCGTCCCAGTGGTCCTCCTCGTCCCACCACAGGGCGAACCGCCAGCGTGCGGCCTCGCCCGGCCGGTCCGGGGAGCGCAGGAACGCGTCCGTCAGATCGGCCGCCACCGCCGCCGCCGTGCGGTCCGTCACCGCGTCCATGCCGCGCCACGGGAACGCCATCGGCCGCCAGGAGCCGTCGCCCGCGCACACGTCGAACCGCCACACCGCCCGCCAGCACCGCGCCCGCAGGATGCGGTGCACCTCGGCGCGTTCCAGGGCGAGCCCCTCGGCGATCACGTCGGGCGCCAGGCCCTCGATGCGGCCCGCGATCACGGCGAGCGGCAGCAGCCGGTGCGGCAGCAGCTCCCGCTTGTGGAGCTGGGTGAGGCCGCCGTCGAAGGGGCAGCGCCGCAGCCTGCGTTCGAGCTGGTCGCCCAGGTGCTCCAGGACCGCGGCGTGGGCGCGCTCGGACGGGTCCGGCACCGTCCACGCGGCATGGAAGGCACGTTCCGCCCGCACCGCGGACTCGGCCGCGTCCACCGGACGGCCCAGTTCCTCCAGCCGGTCGCCGAGGAAGGCGTGGGCCTGGGCGAGCCCCTCCCGGTTGCGCGGATCGCCCTGGTCCAGGGACTCCCAGACGGCGATGGCCCGGTGGGTCGCCTCGACGGCGGCGAGACCGGCCAGCCGGTCCTCCGTCCCCGGCTGCTCGCCCTGCGGGTGGAAGGCGTAGCGCGGCAGGCCGAGATCGTCGCTGAGCGGCTCGGCGAGATAGACGGCCTGGCTGATCAGGGCCCTGGCGAACCAGCGGGCGTGCTCCGGGTCGTGGCCGGCGGGCTCGGCGCCGTGGCGGACGGCGGCGTCGACGGCGGCCAGCGCGTCGACGCGTCTGCCGATGTCGAAGTGGTGGCGGGCCAGGTCGCTGTAGCGCAGCCCGAGCCTGGCGGTGAGGGAGAGATCGTGCACGGCGTGCGGGGCGAGCGCGGCGATCAGATCGGTGAGCATCCGCTCCCGCTCGCGGGGAGCGGCTTCGGGGCGGCCCGACCTGACCTTCGCCCATTGCGCGTCAAGTCGGAGTACGGCACAGCGTTCCATCCAGACCTCCGGTCGTGCGGGTCCCGACGGAAGCATCCTGGCGCGCGCCTCACTCCCAGCGGAAGAGCCGGGCTGCGGCACCCAGTCCGAGCACGGCCCACACGGCGAGAATGCCCATGTCGGCCCACGGCACTCCCGCACCGTCCCGCAGCACGTCCCGCAGGCCGTCGGACAGGGCCGCGATCGGCAGCAGCGCGAGCACGTCGGCGACGCCCCCGGGGAAGCGGTCCAGCGGCACGATCACGCCGCCGCCCACCAGGAGCAGCAGGAAGACCAGGTTGGCCGCGGCCAGCGTCGCCTCCGCCTTCAGGGTCCCCGCCATCAGCAGCCCCAGCCCCGAGAAGGCGGCGGTCCCGAGGACGAGCAGCAGTACCACCCACAGCGGATTGCCCCGCGGGGACCAGCCGAGGCCGAACGCGATCACCGTCAGCAGCAGGATCTGGAGGACCTCGGTCGCCAGCACCGAGAGCGTCTTGGCGCACATCAGCGCCCAGCGGGGGATCGGCGAGGCGCCGAGCCGCTTGAGCACCCCGTAGCGCCGCTCGAAGCCGGTCGCGATGGCCTGGCCGGTGAACGCGGTCGACATCACCGCCAGGGCGAGGACCCCGGGGGCCAGGAAGTCCACCGGCTCGCCCGCCCCGGTGTCGACGATGTCGACCGTGGAGAAGAGGACCAGCAGCAGCGACGGGATGATCACGGTGAGCAGGAGCTGCTCCCCGTTGCGCAGCAGCATCCTGGTCTCGAACGCGGCCTGGGCGGAGATCATGCGGGCGAGGGGTGCCGCGCCCGGCTTCGGGGTGTACGTGCCGGCGCTCATCCGCGCAGCTCCTTGCCGGTCAGCTCCAGGAAGACGTCCTCCAGCGTGTGCCGCTCCACCGAGATCCGGTCGGGCATCACCCCGTGCTGGGCGCACCAGGAGGTGACGGTGGCCAGCAGCTGCGGGTCGACGCTGCCGCTGATGCGGTAGGTGCCGGGGGTCGGCTCGGCGGCCGCCGAGCCGTCGGGCAGGGCCTTCAGCAGCGAGCCCAGGTCGAGACCGGGACGGCCGGTGAACCGCAGGGTGTTCTCGGCGCCGCCCCGGCACAGCTCCTCGGCGGTGCCCCGGGCGATCACCCGGCCCCCGTCCACGATCGCGACCGTGTCCGAGAGCTCCTCGGCCTCGTCCATGAAGTGCGTGGTCAGCACGGTGGTGACGCCGTCGGCGCGCAGCTCGCGCACCAGCTCCCAGGTGGAGCGGCGGGCCTGCGGGTCGAGCCCGGCGGTCGGCTCGTCGAGGAAGACGAGCTCGGGGCGGCCGACGACGGCCATGGCGAGCGCGAGGCGCTGCTGCTGGCCACCGGAGAGCCGCCGGTAGGAGGTGCGGCCGCAGCCGCCCAGCCCGAGCCGCTCGATCAGGGCGTCGACGTCCAGCGGGTGGGCGTGCAGCCTGGCCATGTGCCGCAGCATCTCCTCGGCGCGCGCGCCCGAGTAGACGCCGCCGGACTGGAGCATCACACCGATCCGCGGGCGCAGCCGGGCGGCGTCCGCGACCGGGTCGAGGCCGAGGACGCGCACCGTGCCCGCGTCGGGGCGGCGGTAGCCCTCGCAGGTCTCCACGGTGGTCGTCTTCCCGGCGCCGTTGGGGCCGAGCACGGCGGTCACGGAGCCGGTGGCCACATCGAGGTCCAGGCCGTCCACCGCGGTCTTCGATCCGTACCGTTTGACCAGGCCCCGGACCCGGACGGCCCACTCGTCGCTCATGCGGGGAAGTCTAAGGACCCGCCCGGGCGCCCCTTCCCGCGCCCCCGGGACCCCCGCGGCCCGCGGCGTCCCGGGGACCTCCCCGTCCGCCGTCGGGACCCGCGTCCACCGCCGCCGGATGGCGCGTACGGGCGGCCGCGCCCGCGGGTGGGACGGCGCGGACGGGGCACCCGGCCGCCATGCCCGTCCTCATCGGCACCTGCGGCTGGCAGTACCGGGACTGGCGCGGCGGGCTCTACCCCGAGGGGGTGCCGCAGCGGCTCTGGCTGGAGGAGTACGCCCGGCACTTCCCGGCAGTGGAGAACGACGGCGCCTTCTACCGGCTGCCGGAGCGCGGCACCTTCGCCGCCTGGCACGACCGCACACCCCCCGGCTTCGTCATGGCGGTGAAGGCCGGCCGCTTCCTGACCCATGTCCGGCGCCTGAAGGACCCGGGGGAGCCGGTCGCCCGGCTGATGGACCGGGCGCGGGGGCTCGGGGAACGGCTGGGGCCCGTGCTGCTCCAGCTCCCGCCCACGCTCCGCGCCGACCCCGGCCTGCTGGACGCCGTGCTCGGGAGCTTCCCGCGCGGTGCCCGGGTGGCGGTAGAGCCGCGGCACGACTCCTGGTGGACCGACCGGACCGCCGGCGTCCTCGCCGACCGGGGGGCCGCGCTCTGCTGGGCGGACCGCGGCTCGCGCCCGGTGACCCCGCTGTGGCGGACGGCCGGCTGGGGGTACGTCCGCTTCCACGAGGGCCGCGCGAGCCCCTGGCCCGGCTACGGGCGGCGCGCGCTGGCGTCCTGGGCCGAGCGGCTCGCGGACGCCTGGCCGGCGAGCGGCGAGGTGTACGCGTTCTTCAACAACGACCAGGGCGGAGCGGCGGTGCGCGACGCGGCCGGATTGCTCCGTGCGGTGGCCGCCACCGGGCGCGCCGCGGCGCCGCCGGCCGCCTCCCGGGAGTGACGCGCACAGCCGCCCGGACCTGCGGCGCAGCACTCCGCGTGATCGTTTCCGCAGGTCAGCTTAGGTATGCCTAAGTGATGCACGGCACCGCGCGGTGATCCGGACGCGGCTTGTCGTTCGCCGATGAATTACGCAACAATGGCGTTGTGAAAAACGCTGGCGAGGCTCCTCAGGAGGAACTCGCGACCGGTGAGCGCTCCACGCGCAACCGTGTCGCGCGCTCCATCCTGGACCACGGCCCCTCCACCGTCTCCGACCTCGCGGGCAGGCTCGGGCTCACCCAGGCGGCCGTCCGCCGCCACCTCGACTCCCTCGTCGCGGACAACGTCGTGGAGCCCCGTGAGCAGCGCGTCTACGGCGCGCGCACCCGCGGCCGCCCCGCCAAGGTCTTCGCCCTCACCGACTGCGGCCGGGACGCCTTCGACCAGTCGTACGACACGCTGGCCGTCGACGCCCTCCGCTGGATCGAGCGGAGCGCGGGCGGCGGAGCGGCGGGCGAGGCCGCCGTGGCCGCCTTCGCCCGGGACCGCATCGAGACCCAGGGCGAGAACTACCGCGCCGCCGTCGAGGCCGCGGCCCCCGAGGACCGCGCCGAGGCGCTGGCCAAGGCGCTCAGCGCCGACGGGTACGCTGCTACGGCCCGTACCGCGCCGGTCGGCGAGCAGCTCTGCCAGCACCACTGCCCGGTCGCCCACGCGGCCGAGAAGTACCCGCAGCTGTGCGAGGCGGAGACCGAGTTCTTCTCGAAGCTCCTCGGGACGCACGTGCAGCGGCTCGCCACCATCGCCCACGGCGACGGCGTCTGCACCACGTTCATCCCGCGCGGCTCCCCCAGGAGCGGCGCCGCACAGACCACCACACCATCAGCATCTGCAAGCACGGCCGGGAGGAACCCCGCATGACTCTCCCCACGGAGACTGCCCACCCCGAACTCGAGGGTCTGGGCACGTACGAATTCGGCTGGGCCGACTCCGACGCGGCCGGCGCCGCCGCCAAGCGCGGCCTCTCCGAGGAAGTCGTCCGCGACATCTCCGCGAAGAAGAACGAGCCGGAGTGGATGCTGAAGCTGCGGCTCAAGGGCCTGCGGCTGTTCGACAAGAAGCCGATGCCGAGCTGGGGCTCCGACCTGTCGGGCATCGACTTCGACAACATCAAGTACTTCGTGCGGTCCACCGAGGCGCAGGCCGCCTCCTGGGAGGACCTGCCCGAGGACATCAAGAACACCTACGACAAGCTCGGCATCCCGGAGGCGGAGAAGCAGCGCCTGGTCGCCGGTGTCGCGGCGCAGTACGAGTCCGAGGTCGTCTACCACCAGATCCGCGAGGACCTGGAGGAGCAGGGCGTCATCTTCCTGGACACCGACACCGCGCTCAAGGAGCACCCGGAGCTCTTCCAGGAGTACTTCGGCACCGTGATCCCGGTGGGCGACAACAAGTTCGCCTCGCTGAACACGGCCGTGTGGTCCGGCGGATCGTTCATCTACGTCCCCAAGGGTGTCCACGTGGACATCCCGCTCCAGGCCTACTTCCGCATCAACACGGAGAACATGGGCCAGTTCGAGCGGACGCTGATCATCGTCGACGAGGACGCCTACGTCCACTACGTCGAGGGCTGCACCGCCCCGATCTACTCCTCGGACTCGCTGCACAGCGCCGTGGTCGAGATCATCGTCAAGAAGGGCGGCCGCTGCCGCTACACGACCATCCAGAACTGGTCGAACAACGTCTACAACCTGGTGACCAAGCGCGCCGTCGCCTACGAGGGCGCGACCATGGAGTGGGTCGACGGCAACATCGGCTCCAAGGTCACCATGAAGTACCCGGCCGTCTACCTGATGGGCGAGCACGCCAAGGGCGAGACCCTGTCCATCGCCTTCGCTGGCGAGGGCCAGCACCAGGACGCCGGCGCCAAGATGGTCCACATGGCCCCGAACACCTCCTCGAACATCGTCTCCAAGTCGGTGGCGCGGGGCGGCGGCCGGACCTCCTACCGCGGTCTCATCGAGATCGGCGAGGGCGCGCCCGGCGCCAAGTCCAACGTGCTGTGCGACGCCCTGCTCGTCGACACGATCTCCCGCTCGGACACCTACCCCTACGTCGACGTCCGCGAGGACGACGTCTCGATGGGCCACGAGGCGACCGTCTCCAAGGTCTCCGAGGACCAGCTCTTCTACCTGATGAGCCGCGGCCTCACCGAGTTCGAGGCGATGGCCATGATCGTGCGCGGCTTCGTCGAGCCGATCGCCAAGGAACTCCCCATGGAGTACGCGCTGGAGCTCAACCGGCTGATCGAGCTGCAGATGGAGGGCTCGGTGGGCTAGGCCCCCAAGGCCCCGGGCACCCGCCCGGACCCGCCGTCCCGATCACGTCCCCGGGCTCACACGGTGAGCCCAGTGAGCGGGCCCGGCGGCGGCCGCGGCCGGAGCAGAGCTTCCGGCCGCGGCCGCCGAGGGCGCGCGAACGCACCGAATGCAGAAAGCGAGCAGACCGACAGCCATGGCTGAGGCTCAGAACATCCCGGTGGGCTCCACCACCGCCGGCTCCATCGCGGTGGCCGCGGAGTCGACCGTCGCCACCCGTATGAGCGCGCCCCCGTCGTTCGACGTGGCGGACTTCCCGGTCCCGCACGGCCGCGAGGAGGAGTGGCGCTTCACCCCGCTGGAGCGGCTGCGCGGGCTCCACGACGGCACCGCCGTCGCCACCGGGTCGGGCGTCAAGGTCGCGATCGAGGCGCCCGAGGGCGTCACCGTGGAGACCGTCGGCCGCGACGACGCGCGGCTCGGCCGCGCGGGCACCCCGGTCGACCGGGTCGCCGCCCAGGCGTACTCCGCGTTCGAGCAGGCCTCGGTCGTCACGGTGCCCAAGGAGACCGTGCTCACCGAGCCGGTCCGCATCGCCGTGCACGGCGAGGGCGGCACCGCGTTCGGCCACCAGCTCATCGAGCTCGGCGCGTTCGCCGAGGCCGTCGTCGTCATCGACCACACCGGTGACGCGGTCCTCGCCGCCAACGTCGACTACGTCCTCGGCGACGGGGCCAAGCTGACCGTCGTCTCCGTCCAGGACTGGGACGACAAGGCCGTCCACGTCGCCCAGCACAACGCGCTGGTCGGCCGGGACGCCTCCTTCAAGTCCGTGGTGGTCACCTTCGGCGGCGACCTGGTCCGGCTCCACCCGCGCGTCTCGTACGCCGGCACCGGCGGCGAGGCCGAGCTCTTCGGCCTGTACTTCACTGACAAGGGCCAGCACCAGGAGCACCGCCTCCTCGTCGACCACAACGTGCCGCACTGCAAGTCCAACGCGGTCTACAAGGGCGCCCTCCAGGGCGACGACGCGCACGCGGTGTGGATCGGCGACGTCCTGATCCGCGTCGCGGCCGAGGGCACCGACACCTACGAGATGAACCGCAACCTCGTCCTCACGGACGGCGCGCGCGTCGACTCGGTGCCGAACCTCGAGATCGAGACCGGCGAGATCGCCGGCGCCGGCCACGCCTCCGCCACCGGCCGCTTCGACGACGAGCAGCTCTTCTACCTGATGGCCCGCGGCATCCCGCAGGCCGAGGCCCGCCGTCTGGTCGTCCGCGGCTTCTTCGCCGAGCTCGTCCAGCAGATCGGTCTGCCGGACGTCGAGGAGCGTCTGATCGCCAAGATCGAGGCCGAGCTGGAGGCGTCCGTCTGATGGCCTTCGTCAAAGCCTGTGCGCTGAGCGAGCTGGAGGAGGACACCCCCCGCCGGGTGGAACTCGACGGCACGCCGGTGTCGCTGGTGCGCACCGAGGGCGAGGTGTTCGCGATCAACGACATCTGCTCGCACGCGAACGTCTCGCTGTCGGAGGGCGAGGTCGAGGACTGCGCCATCGAGTGCTGGCTGCACGGCTCCAGCTTCGACCTCCGCACCGGCAAGCCGTCCGGGCTTCCCGCGACGCGCCCCGTCCCCGTATACCCCGTAAAGATCGAAGGGGACGATGTGCTCGTCTCCGTCACCCAGGAGTCCTGAGTCACCCATGGCAACGCTTGAAATCCGCGACCTGCACGTCTCCGTCGAAGCCGACAACGGCTCCCGGGAGATCCTCAAGGGCGTCGACCTGACCGTGAAGCAGGGCGAGACCCACGCCATCATGGGCCCCAACGGCTCCGGCAAGTCGACCCTCGCCTACTCCATCGCCGGCCACCCCAAGTACACGATCACCGGTGGCACCGTGACCCTGGACGGCGAGGACGTCCTGGAGATGTCCGTCGACGAGCGCGCCCGCGCCGGCATGTTCCTCGCGATGCAGTACCCGGTCGAGGTCCCCGGCGTCTCGGTCTCCAACTTCCTGCGCACCTCCGCCACCGCGATCCGCGGCGAGGCTCCCAAGCTGCGCACCTGGGTGAAGGAGGTCAAGGAGGCGATGGCGGAACTCCACATGGACCCGGCCTTCGCCGAGCGCAACGTCAACGAGGGCTTCTCCGGCGGTGAGAAGAAGCGCCACGAGATCCTCCAGATGGAGCTCCTCAAGCCGAAGATCGCGATCCTCGACGAGACGGACTCCGGCCTGGACGTCGACGCGCTGCGCGTCGTCTCCGAGGGCGTCAACCGGGTGCGCGCCACGGGCGAGGTCGGCACCCTGCTGATCACCCACTACACGCGCATCCTGCGCTACATCCAGCCCGACCACGTGCACGTCTTCGCCGGCGGCCGGATCGTCGAGTCGGGCGGCCCCGAGCTCGCCGACAAGCTGGAGGCCGAGGGCTACGAGCAGTACACCAAGGGCGGCGTCGCTTCGTGAGCGACACCCCCCGGGCCGCCGGCCCGCAGCCGGCCTCCGAGCCGCGGGTGAGCCCCGCGGGCGGAGAAGCGTACGAAAGGGGATGGGCGTGACACAGCTCCCCGGCCTCCTCGACACCGAGGCGATCCGCAAGGACTTCCCGGTCCTCGACCGGGTGATCCACGACGGCAAGAAGCTCGTCTACCTGGACAACGCGGCCACCTCGCAGAAGCCGCGCCAGGTGCTCGACGCGCTGAGCGCCTACTACGAGCGCCACAACTCCAACGTCCACCGCGGTGTGCACGTGCTCGCCGAGGAGGCCACGGCGCTGTACGAGGGCGCCCGTGACAAGGTCGCGGCCTTCATCAACGCGCCGAGCCGCGACGAGGTGATCTTCACCAAGAACGCCTCGGAGTCGCTCAACCTGGTCGCCAACATGCTGGGCTGGGCCGACGAGCCCTACCGCGTGGACCGCGAGACCGAGATCGTCATCACGGAGATGGAGCACCACTCCAACATCGTCCCGTGGCAGCTGCTGTCGCAGCGCACCGGCGCGAAGCTGAAGTGGTTCGGCCTCACCGACGACGGGCGGCTCGACCTGTCCGGCATCGAGCAGGTCATCACGGAGAAGACGAAGATCGTCTCCTTCACGCTCGTCTCCAACATCATGGGCACCGTCAACCCGGTCGAGGCGATCGTCCGCCGCGCCCAGGACGTCGGCGCCCTGGTGCTCATCGACGCCTCGCAGGCCGCCCCGCACATGGTGCTGGACGTGCAGGCGCTCGGCGCCGACTTCGTGGCCTTCACCGGCCACAAGATGTGCGGCCCGACCGGCATCGGCGTGCTCTGGGGACGCCAGGAGCTGCTGGAGGACCTGCCTCCGTTCCTCGGCGGCGGCGAGATGATCGAGACCGTGTCGATGCACTCGTCGACGTACGCGCCGGCACCCCACAAGTTCGAGGCGGGCACGCCCCCGATCGCGCAGGCCGTCGGCCTCGGCGCGGCCGTGGACTACCTGAACTCGATCGGCATGGAGAACATCGCCCGGCACGAGCACGCCCTCACCGAGTACGCGGTGAAGCGGCTGCTGGAGGTCCCGGACCTGCGGATCATCGGCCCGACGACGGCCGAGGACCGCGGCGCGGCGATCTCCTTCACGCTCGGCGACATCCACCCGCACGACGTGGGCCAGGTGCTGGACGAGCAGGGCATCGCCGTCCGCGTGGGACACCACTGCGCGCGGCCGGTCTGCCTGCGCTACGGAATTCCCGCGACCACGCGAGCGTCGTTCTATCTGTACTCCACGCCGGCAGAGGTCGATGCTCTGGTCGACGGCCTGGAGCACGTCCGTAACTTCTTCGGATGAGGGGCTGACGACGCGTGAAGCTGGATTCGATGTACCAGGACGTCATCCTGGACCACTACAAGCACCCCCACGGGCGGGGCTTGCGGGACGGTGACGCCGAGGTGCACCACGTCAACCCGACGTGCGGCGACGAGATCACGCTCCGGGTGCGGTACGACGGCTCGCGCATCGCGGACGTGTCGTACGAGGGGCAGGGCTGCTCGATCAGCCAGGCCTCCGCCTCGGTCCTGAACGAACTGCTGGTGGGCAAGGAACTCGCCGAGGCGCAGAAGATCCAGGGCACCTTCCTGGAGCTGATGCAGTCCAAGGGGCAGATCGAGCCCGACGACGCCATGGAGGAGGTGCTGGAGGACGCGGTCGCGTTCGCCGGCGTCTCCAAGTACCCGGCCCGTGTGAAGTGCGCCCTGCTGAGCTGGATGGCCTGGAAGGACGCGACCGCACAGGCACTGGCCGGCGGCACCGACGCCGAGAGGAAGACGGCATGACCGAGAACGCCGGGGCGGCCCTGAAGCCGGCCTCCGAGGAAGAAGTCCGTGAGGCGCTGTACGACGTCGTCGACCCCGAGCTGGGCATCGACGTCGTCAACCTGGGCCTCATCTACGGCATCCACATCGACGACTCCAACGTCGCGACCCTGGACATGACGCTGACGTCGGCGGCCTGCCCGCTGACCGACGTGATCGAGGACCAGGCGAAGGCCGCGACCGACGGCATCGTCAACGAGCTGAAGATCAACTGGGTCTGGATGCCGCCGTGGGGCCCGGACAAGATCACGGACGACGGACGCGAGCAGCTCCGCGCGCTCGGCTTCAACGTCTGAGCCGGTCCCGCACCGGACCCGGCAGCACCGAACGGCCATGCCCGTCAGGCACACTGACGGGCATGGCCGTTTCCCTTTACCAGATCGCGATCGACTGTCATGACGCCCCGGCGCTCGCCCGGTTCTGGACGCAGGTGCTGGACTGGAAGGTCCTCTACGAGGACTCCGCCGAGATCGTCATCGGCGCGGACGCCGCCGCGCTGCCCGGCATCTGCTTCCTCACCGTCCCCGAGGACCGCACCGTCAAGAACCGCCTCCACCTCGACCTGAGCCCGGACGACCAGGCCGCCGAGGTCGCCCGCATCCTCGCCCTCGGTGCCACCCGTACCGATGTGGGCCAGGGCGAGGACGTGACCTGGGTGGTGCTCGCCGACCCGGAGGGCAACGAGTTCTGCGTGCTGCGGCCGAAGAAGACGCTGCTGGACTGAGCCCTCGCGGCGCGGCGGGGGCGGGTGGCGCGGGCGCGAGCCCGGGCGGGTCGTCGCGTCCCGGTCGGGACGGCCCGCCCCGGGCCGTGAGGACGGTCCGGGCGGCGGTCGCCCGGGCCCGCCGCCCCGGACCGCGCCCGGGGTCGTGTCAGGCCGGGCCGTCGTGGGCGAAGATCGCGTCGTGGGCGCTGAGGGCGGCCCTGACGCGGACCACGTCGGAGCCCGAGGTGGCGTCCAGGCCGGTGGCGTCCGCGGCGCGGCGCAGCCGGTAGTCCACCGTGTTCGGGTGGATCCGCAGGTGCTCGGCGGTGCGCTGCCGGCTGAGCCCGCACTGGAGGAACGTCCGCAGCGTGCCCAGCAGTTCGGGCCGGTCGGCGAGCGGGCGGACCAGTTCGGCGAGCGCGTCGCGGGCCGGGCCCGGCCGCATGAGCTGGTACTCCAGCAGCACGTCCGAGAGCCGGTGGACGCCGGGGCCCCGGCCCGAGGCGATCGCCACCGCGCGGATCTCGTGCACCAGCCCGGCCGCCGCGGCGACCTGCTCGGGCGCGGCGGCGGTCACACCCGCCACGATCTCCACCCCGGCGACCCGGCTCATGTGGGAGACCACACCCGCCAGCCAGTTCCAGTCGTCCTCGGTCACCTTCTCGGCCGGGACGCGGCGGGGGACGAGCACGATCCCGCCGTCGGCGCCCAGCGCGGAGAGCACGGGCGCGCCGACATGGCGTTCCAGTTCGACGCGCAGGCGTCTGCGCTTGCGCTTGACGGCGATCAGCGGGCTCACCCCGTCGGCCCGCTCGTCCGGGTGGGGCCCGACGGAGAGGCCGAGCACCAGGTAGCAGGGCGGCAGGTCGAAGCCCCAGTGGGCGCTCCTGGTCCGCACGTCGTCGCCGTCGAGCAGCGCCGTCAGCACCGCCTGCCGGGCCGACTGCTCCTCGCTGGCCGCCGCCTGCCGCTCGGTGAAGTACCCGGCCACCACGGTGGCGGTCATCTGCTCCAGGAAGCGGAGCACCAGCAGCCCGGCCTCCTGCACGGCCGCCAGATCGTCCGGCCCGGCGTGGGGCGCCATCCGCTCCAGGCACTCCTGGGCGCCCACGTGGTACGCGCGGATCACCGACTCCACCGGCACGCCCTCCTCGGCCCGCTTCGCGGCCGACTGGCGGAGCACCTGCAACTGGGCGTCGTCCGGCAGCTCACCGGTGCGCAGCACGGTCGCGCAGCTCCGGATGGCCTGCTCGACGACCCGGCGGATGTCGTTGCGCAGTTCCTCGTCGGGGAGGGTGCCGTAGACCGGGACATGGTCGACGAGCCGCTCCAGCACCGCCGAGGAGAGTTCGCGCAGGGAGCCGGCGAGCCGCTGGTGCAGAGGCACGCCGCCGTAGGCAGGCGGCACATAGCTGGCACTGTCCACGGGGCGACCTCGACACCTCAGAACTTACTTGCGGGTAACCAAGGTCGCCGCAGGAGGCACGGAGTGTCAAGCATGAGCACCGGGCTCGGGGTGGTGCGCCGCCGGCACACCCGCGGCCTCGGCGAGGGCCGGCCCGAGATTCTCCTTGCGCATCCGCTGGTCGACGTAGAGCAGGGCGAGGACCAGCGGCGGGAAGACCGCCGTCACCGCCTGGCCGATGAAACCGCCGAGCAGCACGAAGGCGAACGTGACCACGGCGACCGTGATCGCCGTGCCGCTCCCGGACGAGCCGTCCGACAGCGAGGCGGGCCCCGCGGGGAGCAGGCTCAGCAACTGGAGCGGCAACTGGACGAGGTACGCGGTCGCCGCCGCCATCACGAAGGCCAGCAGCGAGACACCGAAGACCCGCCACCAGGCGCCGCGCACCAGCTCCGCCGAGCGGGACAGCGAGCGGACGACGCCCTGGCGCTCGAAGATCGCGACCGCGGGCGCCAGCGAGAACCGCACCCACAGCCAGACCGCCGGCGGGCCGGTGAGCAGCACGCCGAGCAGGCCGCCGAGGAAGATCCAGCCGAACCCGGGCGCGCCGTCGGACAGCAGCGAGATGAACGCGAAGATCATGCCGAAGAAGGTCACGGCCAGCAGTACCAGCGGGACGGCCGCGATCAGCCCGCAGAGCAGCAGGCTGCCCAGCACCGCCCACACCCTCGGCAGCACCCGCCGCCACAGCGTCCCGAACGAGCAGGGCCGACCGAGCACCGCGTCCTGGAGGACCGCCGGACAGGCCGCGTTGACCAGGGCCCCCGCCACCAGCATCACGACGACACCGGCGAGGTAGACGCCGCCGAAGGCGGAGAGCAGCGGCCACAGCTCGTCGGCGCCGGCGGACTCCGGGGCATCGGCGATGTGCTCGATGTCGTGGGCGAACACCGCGTACGCCATGGCCAGCGCGGCGCCGAACAGTGCCACCGCCCCGCCGTAGGCCACGGCGGTGAAGCCCAGCAGCTGCTTCCAGTGCCGCCCGAGCGTCGCGAACGCCCCGCCGAGGACGCCGCCGACGCCGAGCGGGGGAGCCAGCGGGATCACCCCCGGCTTCGGCGGCACGGGCGGCGGCGCCCACCCGCCGCTCCAGCCGGAGGAAGGGCCCGGAAAGGGCGGGTGGGCGTAGGTCATCTCTGGTTCCCCCGATGCCGGACGACGGCGAACGGCGGTCACCGGGTCGGCGCCGCCGGACGAACAAGGTAGCGACCGCCGCGCGCCCGTCCGAACCCGCCCCCCGCCCCTTACCTGCGGGGAAGCGCCGGGACGAACGCGCCGGGGCCGGCAGCTTGGGGCGCGATCCGCTGGGCGGGCGGGCGGTCAGCCGGTCGGGGCGGTCGAGCGGTTGGCCGGTCGAGCCGGTCGGGGCGACCCTGGTCTCTCCCCCGCAGGGGCCTGCCCGGCGGTCACCGCGCTCCCGGGCGCGGGCCCGGCCCACGCCTGCCGTCCCCGCGCCGCCTGCCGCCCCGCCCTCCCGGCCCCTCGCACCCCTCTTGCTCCTCGCGCCCCTCCGGCCCCGCGGCGTCCCGCCGCCGACGCGGCGCGACCGGGAGGTGAGACCGGTTGGCCCGGGTGCGGCCCCGGCGGTTAGGTTTCCTGTCATGACTGACTCGTCCGACAGCACCACCGCTCAGCGCACCACCGGCGCCGTGGCCGCCGGTCTCGCCACCCTCTCCGCCGAGGGCGTCGTCCTCGACACCTGGTACCCCGCTCCCGCGCTCGCCGCGGAGCCCGGCCCCGCCGGCACCGAGCGGCTGACGGCCGAGCAGGCCGTCGGGCTCCTCGGCGAAGGCGCCGCCAAGGCCGTCGGCCCGGACGCCCGCCGGGGCGTCGAGGTCGTCGCCGTCCGCACCGTCATCGCGTCCCTCGACGACAAGCCGCTCGACGCCCACGACGCGTACCTGCGTCTGCACCTGCTCTCGCACCGGCTGGTCAAGCCGCACGGGCAGAACCTCGACGGGCTGTTCGGCCTCCTCGCCAACGTCGCCTGGACCAGCCTCGGTCCGGTCGCCGTGGACACCCTGGAGACCGTGCGGCTCAACGCCCGCGCCGAGGGCCTGCACCTCCAGGTGACCTCCGTGGACAAGTTCCCCCGGATGACGGACTACGTCGCCCCCAAGGGCGTGCGCATCGCCGACGCCGACCGCGTCCGCCTCGGCGCGCACCTCGCCGAGGGCACCACCGTCATGCACGAGGGCTTCGTCAACTTCAACGCGGGCACCCTCGGCACCTCCATGGTCGAGGGGCGCATCTCCGCGGGCGTCGTCGTGGGCGACGGTTCGGACATCGGCGGCGGCGCGTCCACCATGGGCACGCTGTCCGGCGGCGGCAACGTCCGCATCGTGATCGGCGAGCGCTGCCTCGTCGGCGCGGAGGCGGGCGTCGGTATCGCCCTCGGCGACGAGTGCGTCGTCGAGGCCGGCCTCTACGTCACCGCCGGCACCCGGGTCACCATGCCCGACGGCCAGGTCGTCAAGGCCCGCGAGCTGTCCGGCGCGAGCAACATCCTCTTCCGCCGCAACTCCGTGACGGGCACGGTCGAGGCCCGCCCGAACAACGCGGTGTGGGGCGGCCTCAACGAGGTGCTGCACAGCCACAACTGATCGCGGGCGGCCGTGCTCTGCGGCCGCCTCACCGATCAACGCCCTGACCTGCTGCCGAGCTGTCGGCAGCCGTCGACGTCGGGTCAACGCCGAGCGCCCTTCCACGGACCGGGAGGGCGCTCGTGCGTCGACGGAAGGGCACGTGATCTCCGTACCCGAGCACGTGCCGCACCCCGGACCGGGGGTCAGTCCGTGCTCGGGGCCGTGAGGTCCACCCATATCCACGGCTCGCGGTGCCACGCACGCACTTCCCCTACGACGAGGTCGACCGTCACGCCCACAGGCGGCAACTCCCGGGCGAGTCGCGCCACTCCCGGTTCGCTGCTCCGGCGAATCATGTCCAGCGAGGCGCCCACGGGTTCGTAGCCGTCGAGTTCCGCCGTGAGGCCCCACGGCTGGTGACCGGTGATCACCGCTTGGACGGCTTCGCCCTGACGGAGTTCGCTGAGGGGACGTCTCGCCTTGTCTGCCATGACGGCATCATCCCTCCTCGACCCACCACCTTTCCCGGCTCCCACCCCGTCCACCAGCGCCCCCGACGTGACCGGCGGGCGCGGGAGCGTTTCGTCCGCACGGCGGGGCCGTAGCCCTGTGTTCGCTGCCGGGCGGCCCCTTCCGGCGGCGCGCTGCGCGCATGCAGGCAGGGGAGAGACCTCACCGGGGTGGTGGCCGGCCGACGGAAGGCGTCTGCTTGGATGCCGCAGGTGACGACGAATGCCTTCGCCGCCCGTGCGGACGACGCCGATGGCGACCGACTGAAGGCCCTGCTGGAACGTGCGGCCACGGGCCGGGACGGTCAGGCGTGGAGCGACCTCTGGACGGAGCTGTACCACAACGGTTCTCTGGACGTGGCTCATCCGCTGGTGCTGCACACGCTGGCGGACATGGCGGAGGCGGACGAGGCCGACGTGGCGGCTCCGGCCCTCCATCTGGCAGGCGCCCTGCTCGTGCAGGCCGATCAGCGGTACGAGAACCGGAACCTGCGGCGCGAGTACGCCCCTGACGTCGCCCGGCTCCTGGGTGCCGCGAACCGGTGGCGGCAGCTCTCCACCGCCGGGAGCGACTACTGCCCTCTGATCGAGGCGGTCCTCAACCTGGAAGGAGACATCCTCTGGGCAGAGGCCCTGTTCGAGGGCATCCTCAGCGAGGAGTACGAGCTCGAGTGCCCCGACCCCGACGGGTGCGCTCCGGTCTGGGTGGTTCTCGGAGAGCGGGGCTTCTTCAGTACGGCGGAGGACTACGCCCTCTCCGACGACGAGATCGAGACCTTTCCGCTCCACCCCGCCGACCCCCGCGCGCTGGACGGGCTCGGCAGGCGTCTTCACGACCTCGCCCTGCGGGACGGATACGACGACGTGGCGCTTGTCCTGCGCCATGTGTTCGGCGACGCGACCTGTCCCGTGTGCCGTCGGAGATTCTCCGTGGCCGGGCAGATCGCCGGCCTCGGCTGAACCCCCATCGTGTGACTCTGCGTAACCTCTGGCCCGTCTATCGGATAGTCAGGGCGACGCAGAGCCGTACGGCTCTGTCCGGACGGGCGGATGAGGCGAGGATTCAGATGAAGACCAGGCCTGCTGTTCTCACGACGGGCGCGCTGTGCGCGCTGCTCGCGGTGCCGGTGCAGACGGGGGTGGCGCAGGCGGACGAGACGCATCAGAACTCGCACAACGGGTCGCAGTTCAGTCTCGTCCGCACGGGGCAGATCGACGATCCGATGGAGGACGTGCTGGAGCACGCGGCGATCCTGGGCAGCGGGACGACGACCAGCGACGGCGGCGAATGACCGGTTCCGGTACGGCGTGGCAGGGGCCCGCCCGGAGGTCCGGGCGGGCCCGTGTGCGGTCGGCGGGGGTCAGGACGGGTTGAGGGTCCACTTCTGGTTGGCGGCGCCGGTGCAGCTCCAGATCTGGGCGCGGGTGCCGTCGGCGGAGGAATTGCCGGTGGCGTCCAGGCATTTGCCGGCCGCGGTGTTGACGACGTCGTGGGTGGCCGGGTTGTAGGACCACTGCTGCGCGCCCGTGCCGTTGCAGGTCCAGAGCTGGACGGGCGCGCCGTTCGCGGTGGAGGCGCCGCTCACGTCGAGGCACTTGCCGAGGGCGCGGACGGTGCCGTCCGTGCCCGCCGTCCAGCGCTGGGCCGTGCTGCCGTTGCAGGCGTACAGCTGGACGGCGGTGCCGTCGGCGGTCGCGCCGCCGGCGACGTCCAGGCACTTGCCCGCCAGGCCGGTGAGCGTGCCGGTGGTCCCGCCGCCGCCTCCGCTGCCGGGCGTGCCGGCCCAGGTGAAGGTGGCGGTGGTGCGGGCGGGCAGGGTGTAGGTGAAGGACTGGTTTCCCCAGTTCACCCGGACCGACTGGGCGGAGGTGCCGCCGTTGTGGGCGATGAGCGCCTTCGAGCCGTCGGGGTTGCGCCAGGCGACGTTCTGCACGGTCCCGTTGGCGGTGGAGGCGATGCGGTACGCGCCGGGCCGGACGAACTTGGTCAGGTGGCCCGTCGTGTAGTACTCGACCGTGTAGTCGACCTGACCGGCCCGCGCGCCGCCCTCCTGCACGGTGATCAGTCCGGTGCAGGTGCCGCACCCGCCGTTGTGGGGGCCCATGTTCTGGTTGAGCGCCAGGCTCCACTTGACCAGGCTGCTGCTCCAGTTGCGGGCGTAGCCGACGATGTCGGCCATGTCCTCGTTGTGCTGGTTGCCGATCCAGGTGCCGCCGGAGTGCTCGGTGCTGAACTGCTTCACCGACGGGTACTGGTCGTGCACCTGGGTGCCGACCGCCGGGTCGCCGAAGTAGCCGTGCCAGGCGATGCCGCCGAACAGCGGGTCGTTGCGCACGCCCGCGTCGTTCAGGATCGGCGCGCCGAAGTTCGCGTAGTCGCCGTAGTTCCAGTCGTGCACCAGGATCTTGGTGGTGATCCCCGCGGCGCGGAAGGCGGGGTAGACGTGGTTCTTGGTGAACTCGACCAGCCCGGACGGGTTCCAGCTCATGCCGGGGTAGTTCATCGCGGTGGGGTTGCCGGCCTGGCAGCAGTTGGGCTCGTTCTGGACCGACAGGTAGTCGACCTTCACCCCGGCCGCCTGGTAGCTCTGCACGTACTTGACCAGGTACTGGGCGTACAGCGGGTAGTACTCCCACTTCAGCCAGCCCATCTGGTCCATCCGGCCGTTGTCCTTCATCCAGCCGGGCGCGCTCCACGGCACGCCCTTCACCCGCAGGGCCGGGTTGAGCTGGCGGGCCTGCGAGGTCAGCAGGCGCACGTTCGTGTCGTAGCCGTTCGCGCCGAAGTCGTTGAGGTCGCAGCAGGTGTCGTCGAGCGAGACGTGGCCCGGCCGGGACAGGTCGGAGGCCCCGATGGGGTTGCGCACGAAGGACAGGCCGATGCCGTCGGTGGGGGAGAACAGCTTGCGCATCACCGCGTCCCGTGTCGCGGCCGAGACGGCTCCGCCGCGCAGCAGATGGGCGGTGGTGTCCGTGATGGAGGCCCCGCCGCCCTCGAACTGCTGGTAGGTGGTGTTCTCGTCCACCGTGACGGTGTGGTTCGCCGAGCCGCCGGCGGGGCCGAAGGCGATCGGGGCCTGCTGGGCGAGTCCGCGGGTGACGGTACGGCCGCCGGAGTCGGAGGTGGTGGTCAGCCAGACGTCGACCCGTTCGCCGGCCGCCTGCGCGGTGCCGGGACCGGCCATGACCAGGCACCCGGCGACGAGGGCGGTGGCGGTGAGGGAGGTGAGGGACCGGCGTACGGCGGGGCCCGGGCGGCGTCGCTCCCGGGTGCCGGGCGGCCGGCCCGCCGGGCGCCGTACCGAGGTGATCACACGCCTAATTGCGTCATGCACCTGACACTCCTTTGTGTGCCGGACCGGGCCGTTCCCGTGGGGGGTGCCCGGGCGGGGCCGAGGGGAGGGCGCGTCAAAGTCCTGAAGGCGCGCGAGCACCCGAGCCCTGGACGGGGGACTTTTCTCAAGCCATGAAGTTAAGAGGGGGGCCTCGGTGCGTCAACCCTCGGCGCAGAAGTTGCCCGCGGGTGCCCGCCGCGCGTTCCGGACGCGGCGAGTGCCCCGGCGATCGTTCAGGAGTTGAAGGGGGAGGGGTCGGGAAGGGCGCGGCTCGCGGGCTCCCGGCCGCCTGCGGCGAGACGCTCCCAGGCCGCGACCAGCCGCTCGGTCGTCGGGGTGTCCGCCGCCTGGAGCGGCTCGCGCACCGGACCGGCCGGCCGGCCGAGCGCGCCCAGCAGCGCCTTCGCCGTGACCGTGCCGGGCAGGCCCGCCGCCATCATCTCCCGCACCAGCGGCAGGGTCCGCTGGTGCAGGCGCAGGGCGCGGGCGTTGTCACCGGCCTCGTGCGCGTCGAGGATCTCCCGCAGCGGACCCGCGGCCACGTTGGCGACCGTGGAGACGAACCCCGCGCCGCCGACCGCCCGGAGCGGCAGGTTCAGCTCCTCGCACCCGGAGTAGTAAGCCAGGTCGCTCTCCGCGATGACCCGTGCGCTGCCCATCAGGTCGTACGCGCAGTCCTTCACGGCGACGATCCGCGGGTGCCCGGCGAGCCGCAGCATCGTGTCCGGCTCGATGCGGGTGCCGGTGCGGCCGGGGATGTCGTACAGCATCACCGGGAGGCCGCAGCCGTCCGCGATCCGCCGGAAGTGCGCCTCGACGGCGGGCTGCGGCGGGCGGCTGTAGTACGGGGTGACCGCGAGGACCCCGGCGGCCCCGGCCTCCTCGGCGGCCCGGGCCAGCGCGACGCTGTGCCGGGTGTCCGCCGTGCCGACGCCCGCGACGACCGGGACGCGGTCGCCCACGGCCTCGACGACCGCGCGGATCAGGGCGGACTTCTCCGCGTCGGTCGTGGTGGGCGACTCGCCGGTGGTGCCGGAGAGCACCAGTCCGTCGCAGCCCTCGTCGACCAGTAGGGCGGCGAGCTTCCGCGCGCCCCCGGTGTCGAGGGCTCCGTCGTCGGTGAAGGGCGTGACCATCGCGCACAGGGCGCGGCCGAAAGGGTGCGAAGTGGGCATGGCAGCAGTCTGCTCGCCCCGACCGCGCAGCTCCAGTTACACCTTCTGGGGTCGACGATGAAGCAACGCTGTGCGATGGGCGGTGCCGGGCGGCCTGCGACGGGCCGCCCGGCACCGCGCCGGCTCACGGGCGGAAGCGCAGCACCTGCGGGTCGTGGTCGCTGTTCTGGTCCGCGAACTCCGCGTTGATGTGCACGCTGTCGTACGTGAAGCCGGTGATCGAAGGGCTGGTCAGGATCTGGTCCAGCACCTGGCTGTTGCCGTCGTAGATGTACGAGTAGCGCTCGGAGCGCGGCAGGGAGGTGATCGCCGCGCGCAGGGCGCCGTCCGCGGTGAGGGCCTTCGTGGTGCCGGAGAACTCGAAGTCGTTGATGTCGCCGACGACGAGGACGTCCGCCCGGCGGTCGGCCTTCAGCACGTCCTTGACGAAGGCGTTGACCGACTGGGCCTGGAGCAGCCGCTTGGCCTCGGAGGAACGGTTCGGCGGCTGGTGGTGCGAGGCCAGGGACTCGTCGCCGCCCTTCGAGCCGAAGTGGTTGGCGATCACGACGACCGGACGGCCCCGGAAGGAGAACTCGCCGGCCAGCGGCTTGCGGCTGCTCTCCCAGGCCGCGTTCGCCGGGTCGATCCTGCCGGGCGAGTGGGTGAGGGCCGCGCGGCCCCGCTCGCGGACCACGCCCGTGGCGGTCGTCGCGTCACCGGCGCCCCGGTCGGTGAAGGAGACGCGCTCCGGGTTGAACAGGAACACCTGGCGGATGTTGCCGCCGGGCTCGCCGCCGTCCTTGTTGTTCTCCGGGTCCACCGAGCGCCACTCGTACGCCGGTCCGCCCGCGGCCTTGATCGCTTCCGTGAACTTCGCGACCGTCTGCCCGGCCGCGACCGTGCCGTCGTTCTTCGCCCCGTTGTCGTCCTGGATCTCCTCCAGCGCGAGGATGTCGGGGGAGGCGAGGTTCTCCACCACGCCCCTCGCCAGCGCGTCGAACTTCTCCTGCGGGTCGGACGGGTCCAGGTTCTCGACGTTGTACGTGGCCACGGCCAGTTCGCCGGAACGCTGCGGACGGGTGCGCTCGCGCTCCAGGCCGCAGTCCACGACCGTGCCGAGGGCGCGCGCGGTCAGGGTGTAGCCGCCGTACTGGTTGAAGTCGAGCGGTCCCTCGGTGACGCCGGCGAGGACGTCGCCCACGTTCGCGGACGGGAAGGGCTGCTCGGCGAGCGGGGTCAGCGACTGCACCTTGAGGCGGCCGGTGTTCTGCGCCGTGTAGGAGCCGTAGACCGTGCCGCCGCGCAGGTTGGGGTGCTCCCACGGCTTGACCGTGACCCACAGTTCCGCGTGCGCGTTGGTCGCCCCGACCACCCGGGAGGTGCCGACGCGGATGTTGGTGCCCTCCAGGGACTCCCAGTAGTCCAGCGCGTAGGTGCGGGGCCGCAGCGGGAGGCCGTTGATGCTGCCCCCGGCCGCCGCGTCGCCCTCGGGCGCGTACGCCGACGGCACGGACCAGGCGGAGACGGTGACGGGCGCGGGCACCGCGTTGCCCTGCGAGACGACCGTCACCGCCGGCTTGGCTATCTGGGTCAGCGACTGGTTGCCGGAGGCCGCACCGCCCGGCACGTACTCGCCGACCGTGCCCGAGACCAGCACCCGGTCGCCGACGGCGACCGTGGGCACCGAGCCCGTGTAGACGAAGACGCCCTCGGAGGTCGCCGGGTCGCCGTCGCCCTCCGGGTCCTGGAACCAGAAGCCCCGCGAGCCGTACGTCCGCACACCCGTCACGATGCCCGGCACGTCGGCGACCTGGCCGCCCGCGAGCGGCGACAGGCGGGTGGTGCCCTGGATGTCGTGGATGCGCACCGGGTCGCCCTCGGCGGCCCCGGCGGGAGTGGAGCCGGCGAGCAGACCCGCGGCGAGGGCGGCGGCGACCAGCGTCGCGACGGCGGGTGTTCTCGGTACGGCGGAGGAAGGCATCACGGTACTCCGGGAGGTCGGGGTGAGGGTGGTGCGCCCGGTACCGCACACGGACCGGGCAGGTTCTACGCGCGTCAATCTCTTGTCTGGGCAGGGCACTTGTCAAGGGTGCGCAGATGTACGACGGCCCAAGCCCCGGTGAACCCCGCGGGCGCTGCCCGCGGCCCGCCGGACGAATCCCCGGGCGGCGGCCGGGGCCACCCGATTACGTCTACGCTGGGAGGCGCCCGCCGCCGCGCACCAGGCGCGGGCGTCCGTAGACACGCGGAGGAGAACCGCCAGATGCCCGAAGACCGTCCCACCCTTCCGCCGGTCCTGCTGCCACCGGAGGCGGAACTGGCGCGGGCGGCCCTCGCCGCGCCGCTGCTGGCCCGGGCCGTGCGGCTCGCGCGCTGGGCGGGGCCGGAGACCCGGGTCGGCGCGGGCGGCGAACTGGTCACGGAGCAACTCGGCGCGGCGGCACGGGAGCTGGGCCTGCCCGACGGGCCCGACGACGACGGCCCCGCCTACGCGGGCGAGGCCTGGCGGGTCGCCGTGGAAACCGGCCTGGTCGAGGTCGAGGACCCGCAGGACGACGCGGCGGGGACACCGGACGACGACGAGGGCACCGCCCCGGGCGACGACGAGGACGCCGGCGGCGCGGTCGCCGGCGACAACCTCGCCCTCGTCACCAAGGGATCGCCGCAGGACGTGCTCGGCCTGTGGCTCGACGCGCTCGACGTCGTCCTCGCCGACGCCGCCGCACCCGTCATCGACGACCTCCACGACGTCATCGGCGAGGACGGCGGGATCGACTTCGACGCCCTCGACTGGGACCCGGAGGCGGAGGCCGAGTTCCTGGAGGGCGTGCTCGGCAACCTGTACCTGCTGACCGTCACCGAGGCCGGCCCCGGCGACCAGCCCGTCCCGCTGCCCGTGCTGGCCGCCTCCATGGTGGTCCCCGACGACATGGGCGAGCCCACGGACGACGTGCTGGAGCAGGTCTCCGAGGCGATGATGCGCCTCGACGACCAGTTCCGGCTGCTGGAGCCGGTCGGCCTGGTCGACTACCAGCCCGTCGACGAGGCGCTGATGGTCGAGGAGGGCGAGGAGCAGGAGCCGGCCGCCGTCGACGACGAGGACGTCTCCCGCTACGGGCTCGTGCGGCTCACGCCCCTCGGCCTGTTCGGCATCCGCTCCCGGATGCTGGAGGCCGGCGTGGCCGCTCCCGCCGTGGGCGACCTCGCGGACAAGGGCGCCGACGTGCTCCTCGGCGGCCTCACCGGCTACCCCGAACCGGCCGCGCGCGCCGAGACCCTCCAGTGGCTCGCCCCGCGCACCCCGGCCGACGCCGCCCGCGAACTGCTCGCCGCCGCCCGCGGCGGCGACCGGGACGCGCCGCTGCGGCGGCTCCACTGCCAGCAGGCGCTCGCCCTCGTCGGCGCGCACGCCGAGCCCGAGGTCCGCGCGGTCCTGGACGACGCCGAACTCGGCGGCCTGGCCCGGGTCTGGCTCGCGGAGCACGGCGCGGCGGATGTGCCGCCCCCGCCGGAGTCGATGATCTTCTGGCTGGCGATCGACACCATCGCCGCCCAGTTGGACGCCGACGGCGAGGCCGACGAACTCCAGGACCTGGTGGAGGGCCTCGTGGGCCAGCACAGCGGGTTCTTCGACGCGGCCTGGCGGGTGGAGCACCCGGCGACGGCGGACGTCCTGGAGGCGATGGGCCGCCTGCACCGCGACAAGCACCTGGCGAAGGAGGCCCGCAAGGCGGCCTTCAAGTCCCGCTCCCGGGGCGGCGGCGCCGCGTAGCGGCGCCCGGGGCCGGCCCCGGGCCGGGGTGCCTTCGCGGGGTCCGTGCCCGCGGGAGCGGCTGGGCGTGGTCCCGCGCAGAGGCTGCCCGGGGAAGGCCCGCCCGACGTCCGGCGTTCAGGCGGTGTTCGTGCGGGGGCGAGAAGGTGTGGCGCGTATCAGCCACCCGGAATGCGCCCCTCAGGAGACCTGAATGCCGCTCAGCCGCAGGGATTTCACCCGGAACTCCGCTCTCACCGGTGCCGGGGTCGCCCTCACCGGCGCCGTCGGATCGCTCGCCACCGCCCCCGGCGCCCTCGCCGCCGAGGACCGCCACGACGGCCACGACGGCGAGGCCCACGGCGACGGCCGGGGCCGCGAGCCCGGCTACGGCCCCCTGGTGCCGGACCCGGAGGGGCTTCTCGCGCTGCCCGCCGGCTTCTCGTACCGCGTCCTCACCCGCACCGGCGTCACCACCCTGGAGTCCGGCGAGTTCACCCCCGGGAAGCACGACGGGACCGCAGCCTTCGAGGGCCCGCGCGGCGCGACGCTGCTCGTCGTCAACCACGAACTCTCCGGCGCCCGTTCCGGCGTCGCCCACCCCGTGCCCGCGGCCGAGGGCCTCGTCTACGACCCCGCCGCGCCCGGCGGCTGCACCGTGGTCGAGACCCGTCGCGGCGGGGAGGTCGCCCAGTGGGTCGGCATCGCCGGCACCGCACAGAACTGCGCCGGCGGCACCACCCCGTGGGACACCTGGCTGACCTGCGAGGAGACCGAGGTCAAGGCCGGTCAGAACGGTATGACCAAGGACCACGGCTACGTCTTCGAGGTCGACCCCCGCGACCGGCGCGCCAACCGCGACCCCGAGCCCGTCAAGGCGCTCGGCCGGTTCGCCCACGAGGCCGTCGTCGTCGACCCCCGGCGCGGCCACCTGTACCTCACCGAGGACGCCTCCAACCCCAACGGCCTGCTCTACCGCTGGGTCCCGCCGCACGGCTTCACCCACGGCCGCGGCCGGCTGGGCACCCTCGCCGACGACGCGGGCGTGCTCCAGGCCGCCCGCTGCTACGACTCCGGCGGCCGGTTCGTGGACGACCTGTCCCGGGCCACCCGCATCGGCACCGTCTACGGCGTCGACTGGGCCGAGGTGCCCGACCGGGACGCGCGCACCGTGTCCCTGCGCAAGCAGTTCACGGACGACGAGGTCACCCGCGGCCGCAAGCTCGAAGGCATGTGGTGGGGCGACGGCGGCGCCTACATCGTCTCCTCCTACGCCCGCGAGGAGAGCCCCGAACAGCACGACGGCCAGGTCTGGTTCTACGACCCCCGGCGGCGGACCCTCACCCTCAAGGTGCTGCTCGGGGTGAACCCGGACCCGGACGCCGACGGCGCCTTCGACGGCCCCGACAACATCACCGTCTCCCCGTACGGCGGCCTGGTCATCGCGGAGGACGGCGACGGCGTGCAGCACCTGATCGGCGCCACCGACAGCGGCCGCACCTACCCCATCGCCCGCAACGAGCTGAACGCCGGCACCGAGGACGACCCGGACTACAGCGAGTTCGCCGGAGTCGTCTTCTCCCCGGACGGACGCACCCTCTACGCGAGCATCCAGACGCCCGGCATCATGTTCGCCATCACCGGCCCCTGGAAGCGCCAGCCGAACCGCCGCTGACGGCCCGTCCCCGCCGGGCGCGTCACCGGCACGGCTCCGGCCCTTAATTGCGTGGCGCGCCCTGCGGACCGGTCACTACAGTCCTCCCCGTGGACCCCGCCTCCCGGCGCGCGGGCCGCGGTCGCGCCGTGCAGGCGCACCCGCCGCCCGCCCGATCCCGGGAGCCGGATCCACGGGGCGGCCCGGTGCGACCGGCCGACGGATACTTCCACGACAGAGACTGCGGGTTCGAATCCCGTCCGGCTCCGTGCCGGTAGCTCAAATGGACAGAGCACCCTGTTCCGTCACCGAACCTGATCTCGGGCCGCCCGCCCCGCACTTCTCTCATCCGCGGAAATCCGGGGGGATTTTCCCATCACCCGTTTCAACAGCGCCGCAGCGCGCGACGAAGCAGCTCCCTACTCCTACGTCGACCGGCACGGACGCGTCCTCTTCGGCGACGAGGAAGCGCCGCCGGACCGGCCGCGCCCCGTGGGCCGCCCCGTCGAGGGCGGGCAGCTCGTCCGCCCGGCCGCCCGGCCGGACGTCCTGCCGCCGGCGCGCCCGCGCACCTACGAGGGCGGCCCCGGCTTCGCCCGGGACCCGCGCACCGAGCTCTTCCTTCTCGCCGTCGCCCACTTCACGGACACCGGGACCTTCTACGAGTCCGCCCGCGACCGCGACAGCCGCTTCACCTCACTGGTGAGCACCCTCGCCGTCGAGGACCCCGCGTGGACCGCCGGCCTGCTGGGCTGGCTGCGCACCGGGGCACACCTGCGCACCGCCTCGGTCGCCGGCGCCGCCGCGTTCGTGCACGCCCGGCTGGCCGCGGGCGCCGCCGGGCAGGACACGTTCAACCGCCGGGTCGTCGACTCCGTGCTCCAGCGCGCCGACGAACCGGGCGAGCTGCTGGCCCACTGGACCGCCGCCTACGGGCGGGCGGTGCCCAAGCCGGTGAAGCGCGGGATCGCCGACGCGGTGCGCCGCCTGTACGGCGCCCGCTCCCTGCTCAAGTACGACACGGAGAGCAGGGCCTTCCGCTTCGGCGACGTGCTCGCCCTGACGCACGCCTCGCCGGACCCGGCGAAGCCGTGGCAGGGCGACCTCTTCCGGCACGCGCTCGACCGGCGGCACCGCCCCGGCACGGCGCCCGTGCCCGCCTCGCTGCCCGTCCTCGGCGCGCACCGGGAGCTGATGGCGCTGCCGGCGGGGGAGCGCCGCGCGGTCGTCACGGGCCCCGGCGGGGCGGAGCGGCTGGCCGCTGCCGGGATGACCTGGGAGGCGCTGGCGGGCTGGCTCCAGGGCCCGATGGACGCGGCGGCCTGGGAGGCGGTCATCCCCTCGATGGGCCCGATGGCGCTCCTGCGGAACCTGCGCAACTTCGACGAGGCGGGCGTCGGCGACGAGGCGGCGGCCGAGGTCGCCGCGCGGATCGCGGACCCGGCGCAGGTGGCCGCCGCGCGGCAGTTCCCGTTCCGCTACCTGGCCGCGCAGCGGCACGCGCCGTCGCCGCGGTGGGCCGACGCGCTGGAGCGGGCCCTCGGGCACTCGCTGGCCAACGTGCCCGGGCTGCCGGGGCGGACCCTGATCCTGGTGGACCGCTCGGGCTCGATGTGGGACCCGCTGTCGGAGCGGTCCGTGCTCAACCGCGCGGACGCCGCCGCGCTCTTCGGCACCGCCGTCGCGATGCGCTGCGAACAGGCCGACCTGGTGCAGTTCGGCACCTCGCACCACCGGGTCGGCTTCACGCCCGGCGAACCCGTCCTGGGCGTGATGAAGCGCTTCCGGATGCTCGGCGGCACCGACACCGTCCGGGCCGTGCGCGCGCACTACGACGGGCACGACCGGGTGCTGATCGTCACCGACGAGCAGGCGGCCGACGGCCCCCGGCGCGGGGTGACCGATCCCGTCCCGGACGAGGTGCCCGTCCACACCTGGAACCTGGCGGGCTACCGCTGGGGTCACGCGCCCGCCGACGGGCCGCACCGGCATGTCTTCGGCGGACTCAACGACGCCGCGTTCCGGATGGTTCCCCTGGTGGAGAGGGGTGCGGCGGCCGACTGGCCGTGGTTGTGACCTTACCGGCATGGTCAGCGGGCGGCCGGAGGGCGCATACTGCCGTCAATGACCACGTCAGCCGGATCCCGGCGCCATCTGCCCACCAGTCCCTTCAACCGGCCCGCCCCCGACGCCGAACCGATCGAACGGTACGACGTGGGTGACCGGGTCTCCCACGACCAGTTCGGCCTCGGACGGGTCCTCGCCGTCGAAGGCGACAACGCCGCGGTGTTCGTCGACTTCGCAGGCCGTCAGGGGCGGATCCTCAGCCCCTTCACCAAACTGGCGAAGCTCTGACCAGCTCTCCGCGGGGTGCCCGCCGCCCCCGACGGGCACCCCGCGGAGAAATCACAGCGCCTGCGCCGCGGGCTTGACCATGCCGCGCACGGTGCGCGACTTCACGAAGTCGCCCATGGCCGTCATCTCCCACTCGCCGGTGAACTGCTTGATCAGCTTGGCCATCATCACGCCCGTCTGCGGCTCGGCGCCCGTGAGGTCGAAGCGGACCAGCTCCTCGCCCGTCGTCGCGTCCAGCAGCCGGCAGTACGCCTTCGCCACCTCGGTGAACTTCTGACCCGAGAAGCTGTTCACCGTGAACACCAGCCCCGTCGCGTCGGCGGGGAGGCGGCCCAGATCGACCACGATGACCTCGTCGTCGCCCGCGCCCTCGCCCGTCAGGTTGTCGCCGGAGTGCTTGACGGAGCCGTTCAGGATGGACAGCTTGCCGAAGTAGCAGCTGTCGAGGTGGTTGCGGTTGGGGCCGTAGGCGATCACCGACGCGTCGAGGTCGATGTCCTTGCCCCGGAACGCGGGCTCCCAGCCGAGACCCATCTTCACCTGGGACAGCAGCGGGCGGCCGCCCTTGACCAGGGAGACGGTCTGGTTCTTCTGGAGACTGACCCGGCCCTTGTCGAGGTTGATCTTGCCCGCGCCGGGCGCGGGAGCGGGCGGCGCCGGCGGGGCGGGCGGGGCGGCGGGCACCCGGGGGTCGGCCACCGGGGCGGGCCGGACGGGAGCGGGCGCCACGGGCGCCGGCTGCACGGGGGCGGGCGCGGCCGCGGGCTCCTCGTCGACGGAGACCCCGAAGTCGGTGGCGATGCCCGCCAGGCCGTCGGCGTACCCCTGGCCCACGGCACGGGCCTTCCAGACGCCGTTGCGCCGGTAGATCTCCACGATCACGAGGGCCGTCTCGGTGCCGAGCCGCGGCGGGGTGAAGCTGGCGAGCACGGCCCCGTCGTCGGCGCCGCGGACGGTGGCGGTCGGCTCGATGCCCTGGAACGTCTGCCCCGCCGCGTCGGGGCTCGCCGTCACGACGATCTTCTCGATGCCCGCGGGGACGGCGGCGGTGTCGACGACGATCGCGTCCGGCGAGGTGCCGCCGCCGGAACGGTAGGTGACGCCCGGGCCCTGGGGCTGGTTGTAGAAGATGAAGTCGTCGTCGGAGCGCACCTTGCCGTCGGCGGTGAGCAGCAGGCCCGATACGTCGAGCCGCACCGGGGCGGCGACGTCCACCGCCACGCGGGTGACGGTGAGAGGGATGTTCGAGCCGGGGGTCATAGCTGTCATGACTGACGTAACGAGCGAGGGCGCTTTACCGTTCCCTTACCCTTCGCGTCCGTTCCGGTGACCCCCGCGCGGCCCCCCGCGGACCGCTCCTGCGGTCCGCCGGGGTCACCGGTTGCGGGGGTGGGCGCGGGCCGTGCGTTCGTTGCCGAAGCGGTAGGCGCCCGTCCAGCGCGCCATCACGAGCTGGGCGTCGCCCGACTCCACCTCGGCGAGGAACTTCGCGGCCCGCGGGCCGCGCAGCGTGGCGGCCGTGCGGCCCCGGTGGGTGACGACGACGGTGCCGTCGCCGCGCTCGGTCCAGTCGAATCCCGTGGGTCTGCCCATGCCGGACATCCTGGCCCGGACCGGCCCCCGGGGGCACGCGCTTTTCCCGGGGGCGGGGCGGTGCGCCGCCGGCGTCAGTGGGGCCAGCGGGGCGGGTCGGTGGTGAAGTGGCCGCCGAGGCAGGCGTGCTCCGCCTTCTCCGGGTCCAGCTCCCCGTGCTCGGCGAGGAGCTTCGGCGCGTACTGCTCCGAGTCGTCCTGCGGCTCGTAGCCGAGCGCCCGCGCGGTCGACAGGTCCCACCACAGCCGGGTGTTGGCCGACGAGCCGTACACGATGCTGTGGCCGACGTCCTCGGCCGTCAGGGCGGCGTGGAAGAGCCGGGCGCCGTCGCCGGGGCTCATCCAGACGGAGAGCATCCGCACCGAGGTCGGCTCCATGAAGCAGGAGCCGATCCGCACCGAGACCGTCTCCAGCCCGTGCCGGTCCCAGTAGAGCTGGGCGAGGTCCTCGCCGAAGCACTTGGACAGGCCGTAGAAGGTGTCGGGCCGGTGGCGCGTCTCGACCGGGATGAGATCGCCCGGGGCGACCGGCCCCGGGCCGGCCGGGCGCGGCACGTACCCCACGGCGTGGTTGCTGGAGGCGAAGACGATGCGGCCCACGTTCTCCTCGCGGGCCGCCTCGTAGAGGTGGTAGGTGCCCTCGATGTTGGCCCGGAGGATCTTGTCGAAGGTCGACTCCAGCGAGATGCCCGCCAGGTGGATGACGGCGTCGACCCCGCGGACGGCCTCGCGGACCGCCTCCCGGTCGGCGAGGTCGGCGACGACGGCGTCCGGCTCGCCCTCGATGGGGACGACGTCGAACAGGCGGAGCTCGTAGCCGTAGGCGGGCAGCAGCCCGCGCATCAGGGTGCCGAGCCCGCCGGCGGCGCCGGTGAGCAGGACGGTGCGGGGTGCCGGCATCGGTGGGTCTCCCTCAGGACTCATGGCCGCGGGCTCACGGCCATGGCGTGTCACATGGGTGGTGTCAGGTGCGTGGACTCAGGTTCGTGGACTCGATTCACATCCGTGGACACGCTAGGAAGTGCTCCGGGGTGGCGTCAAGTGTCCCGCGAGGTGGGTGCGTCGGGGTGTGGATCGCCGCCCCGCTCCTTGACCTGCGCGCGCGGGCCGGACTAGCGTGGCATCGTTCAGAAATATGGACGTCGATCAGAATTGTGCACGAGCGGAGGCTCGGTGCACGGCCAGGGAGCGCCCGTGACCTCAGAACCGCTCGCCGCCGATCCCCTCGCCGCCCGGCTCACCGGGGGCAGGGGCCCGCTGTTCTTCCCCGTCACCGCGTACGGACCGGACGGCGGGATCGACCTCGCGGCCTTCCGCGCCCATGTGCGCGCCGGGGTCGACGCCGGGGCCGCCGCCGTCTTCGCCTGCTGCGGGACCGGCGAGTTCCACGCCCTGTCGCCCGAGGAGTTCCGCCTCTGCGTGCGGGCCGCCGTGGAGGAGAGCGCGGGCCGGGTCCCCGTCCTCGCCGGCACCGGCCACGGCACCGCGCTCGCGATCGCCTACGCGCGCGCGGCCGAGGAGGAGGGCGCCGACGGGCTGCTCGCCATGCCGCCCTACCTCGTCGTCGCCGACCAGCCCGGCCTGATCCGCCACTACACCGAACTCGCGGCCGCCACCTCGCTCGACGTCATCGTCTACCAGCGCGACAACGCCGTCTTCGCGCCCGACACCGTGGTGGCCCTGTCGCGTGTCGAGCGGATCATCGGCCTCAAGGACGGCCTCGGCGACCTCGACCTGATGCAGCGCATCGTCAGCGCCGTCCGCACCGCGGAGCCCGGGCGCGACTTCCTCTACTTCAACGGGCTGCCCACCGCCGAGCTCACCGGCCTCGCCTACCGCGGCATCGGCATCGGCCTCTACTCCTCCGCCGTCTTCGCCTTCGCCCCCGACATCGCCCTCGCCTTCCACCGGGCCCTGACCACCGGCGACGACAAGACGGTGAACCGGCTGCTCGACGGCTTCTTCGTGCCGCTGGTCGAACTGCGCAACCGGGGCCGCGGCTACGCCGTCTCGCTCGTCAAGGCCGGCGTGCGGCTCGGCGGACTCGACGTCGGCGAGGTGCGCCCGCCGCTGTGCGAGCCCACCGCCGCCCACACCGAGGCCCTCGCCGCCCTCGTCGCCCACGGGCGCACCCTGCTGGAGGACGCCGCGTGAGGACGTCCGCCTTCCTCTACCCGTGGGACGTCGTGGGCGACCCCGAGGCGCCCGGACGCCTCGCCGGCCTCGGGATCCGGCAGGTCACCCTCGCGTCGGCCTACCACTCCACCCGCGCCCTGACCCCGCGCCACCCCCGGCACCGGATCGTCACCGCGTCCCACGCCGCCGTGCTCTACCCGCCCGGCGCGGACCACTGGTCCGGTCACGCCCTGAAGCCCTACGAGGCGGGGGAGTGGGCGAGCGGCGACGCCTGGGGCGAGGCCGCCGGGGCACTCGCCGCCGCCGGACTCGACGTGCACAGCTGGGTGGTCCTCGCCCACAACTCCCGCATGGGCGCCGAGCACCCGGAGACCTCCGTGGTGAACGCCTACGGCGACCGCTACCCGTGGGCGCCGTGCATCGCGCGGCCCGCCGTGCGCGACCACCTGGTCGCCCTCGCGGCCGAGGCCGCGGTCCGCCCCGGCGCGGGCGGCACCGAGCTGGAGTCCTGCGGCTGGTACGGCCTCGCCCACCTCCACGCCCACGACAAGACTGCCGGGGTCGGCCTCGGGGACGGGGCCCAGTACCTGATGTCCCTGTGCTTCTGCGAGGTCTGCGAGGAGGGGTACGAGGCCGTCGGCATCGGCCGGGGCCGGGCGGCGGAGGCCGTGCGCAAGGCGCTGGAGCCCGTCTGGCAGGGCACCGCGGCGCCCGGCGCCGGCGTCCGGGACCTGCTCGGCGGCGAACTCGCCGACGCCTTCGCCGCGTTCCGCGACGGCACGGCCCGCTCGCTCCAGGAACGGGCGGTGGCCGCCGTCCGGGCCGCCGGACCGGACGGCTTCCAGGTCCTCCTGCACGCCGACCCCGAGATCCACCACTGCGGCGCCAACGCCGGCGTCGACCCTGCCCACATCCTCTCCGTCGCCGACGGAGTGGTGGTGCCGTGCACCGGCGGCCCCGGGCTGCTCGCGCCGTTCGTCCCGCACACCCGCCCGGACACCGTCCTCGCGGCGAACCTCACGGTGGTCTCGGGCATGGGCGGCAGCCCCGGGTCGCTCGCCGCCGACGCGGCCCGCGCCGCCGCCGCCGGCGCCACCGAACTGCGGCTCTACCACGCGGGCCTGGCCTCGGACGCGGACCTGGCGGCCGTCCGGGACGCGCTGGGCGCCCCGGCCTGACCCCGTCACGCCGCGGCCGGGTGCCGGAGGCGCGCCGCCCCCGGCACCACGTCACGCCGCCGCCCCGGGTGCCCTCACGGGTGCCCGGAGCGCGCGGACGCCTCCGGCACCCGGCCGCGGCGGGCCAGCAGCACCGCCACCACCAGGCCCAGCAGCCCCGTCACCGGCAGCAACAGCCGCACGTCCACGACGGCCACCAGACCGGCGCCGACCGCCAGCGTCACCGCGTTCGGCAGGAACATCAGCGTGCTCGCGGTCGCCGCCGTACGCCCCAGCACCGCGTCCGGCGTCTCGCGCTGCACCGCGGTCATCGCCGCCAGCAGCACGCACGGCAGCCCGAGACCGATCCCCGCGCTGCACACCAGCGCCACCGCGTCGTACGGCAGCGCCCGCAGCGCCACCGACACCGCGAACAGCGCCACCCCCGCCGCCGCGAGCCGGCGCTCACCCGCCCGCCGCAGCAGCGGCCCCGCCAGCAGACCGCACAGCACGGAGCCCGCGCCCTGCGCCGTGTAGAGCACACCCGTGAACGCGGGCGAGCGGTCCAGCACCGAGTCGGTCACCGCGAAGACCAGCGCCCCGTTGATCCCGGCCAGCGCCATCGCCGCCGCCCCGCCGGCCACCAGCGGCCCCAGCACCGGCGAACGCCGCAACTCCCGCGCGCCGGCCCACGCCCCGGCGAAGGGACCGGGGCCCTCCCGCGGCCCCGGCGGCTCCTCCCGCACCCGCAGCAGCGCGAACACCCCGGCCGCCGCGGCGAACGACACGATGTCCAGCAGCGCCACCGACGCCCCGCCGAACCGGGTGAACAGCGCCACCCCCACCAGCGGCGCCACCAGCTTCATCCCCTCGTTCGCCGCCATGCGCAGGCCGTTGACGTCGCCGAGCAGCCGGGCGTCCACGACCTTCGTGACGATGCCCGCCTCGGCGGCGTCCTGCATCACCGAGACGGCCCCGTACACCGCCAGCACCGTGAACAGGATCCACACCCGCCCGGCGGAGTCCACGGCCAGCAGCGGGAGCAGCAGCACCGCCATCGCCAGGTTCGACCACACCAGCAGCGGCCGCCGCCGGAACCGGTCCGCGACCGCGCCCAGCAGCGGGCCGGCCAGCGTAGGCGCCCACATCGCGAAGGCGGTCAGCGCGGCCAGCGAGTCGGAGCCCGTCAGCGACTTCACCCAGACCCCGGCCGCGAGCCACATCGCCGACGTCCCGAACCCGGAGACCACCACCCCGGCCAGGTACATCCCGGCTGCTGCTCTTCCCGGGCTCGGTTCGCCTCCGGGGCGCTCAAGACGGTCCCGACGGTCGACCGTGCCTGCCTTCCCCGGGCTCGGTTCGCCTCCGGGGCGCTCAAGACGGTCCCGACGGTCGACCGTGCTCGATCCCTCGTTCCTCGGGACCTCCGCGCGCTCTCCCTTTCGGCACCGCCCGCGCCCCTTCGGCTCACTCGCCCCTCTGCCCGGGTGCCGCCTTCGTCTCCGCACCGCCCGCACACCCCTTCGGCTCCTCGCCCGCGGGGCCCGTCCGGCCCCCGGCGAGGACGCTCGCAGCTAAGGCACCCCGTACGGATCGGGCAGTCGGCCTAGGAGGCGGCGGGCCGGGCCTCACAGCGCAGTGCGGCCGCCGTCGCCAGCGCGCCCGCTCCCTCCCACAGGCCCACCCCGAGGAAGCCCGCCGGTGCGCGGCCCGTGACCACGGCGAGGGTGAACACGGCGCAGGTCAGCAGCCGGAACGGCACCGTCCAGCGGAAGAACGGCTTCCAGTCGGACAGTGCCGCCAGCACGTAGTACACGCCCACGTTCACCGCCGCCATCGAGGAGGCGGTGACGAAGACCTCCGTGTGGTCCCCCTCCGCGCGCCGCCCCCGCGGCACGGCCTCGAACCCCATGACCGCGAGCAGCGCGCCGGGCGCCAGCAGCCCCACCACCCCCAGCAGGGCGGCGAGCAGACCGAAGACGGCCATGGTCCAGCCGGACGGGGAACGGGGCAGTACGCGCACAACGGCCTCCAGCGAAAGGGGAGTCGGGGATCACGGAGCCCCTGCATACCCTCTGCGCCCGGCCCGCGCCCACCCCTTTGTCCGCCCGTCCCCTCGTCAGCCCGCGGCGCCAAGGCCCGCGGCGCCAAGGCCCGCGGCGCCAAGGCCCGCGGCGCCAACGCCCGCGGCGCCAACGCCCGGCGGTGCGAACGCCCGCCTCAGCGCACGACGTCGAACACGTTGAGCTGGAGACCGTTGGCGTACGCCGCGTGCTCGACGAGCTTCAGCTTCTGGGCGTCCTTGTCCGTGGTGCTGAACAGGCGCTTGCCCGCGCCGAGCAGCAGCGGGAAGACGAGCAGGTGGTAGCGGTCGATCAGCCCGGCGTCCGAGAGCGCCCGGTTCAGGCCGGCGCTGCCGTGGACGAGGATCGGGCCGCCCTCCGTCTCCTTCAGCGCGGCGACCTCGTCGAGGGAGCGCAGGATCGTCGTCTCGCCCCAGTTCCCGACGAGGCCGTCCTCGCCGAGGGTGGTGGAGACCACGTACTTCGGCATCTCCTTGTACTCGGCGAAGTCCTCCATGTCCGGCCACACCGGGCTGAACGCCTCGTAGCTGGTCCGGCCGAACAGCAGGGCGGTGGCCTCCTGCTGCTCCCTGCCCTTGATCTCGTACGCCTCCGGCACGAACTCGACGTCCTTGAAGGTCCACCCCGAGTTCCGGTAGCCGGGCTCGCCGCCGGGGGCCTCCACGACCCCGTCGAGTGACACGAAGGCGGAGGTGATCAGAGTGCGCATGTCCAGGTCCTCACAGTGGTTCGGGCGTCCGGCCGTTGGGGCCGGTGCGCGCATTCGACCACAGGGGCGGGTGCGCACCAGCCGTATTGTCAGACCCCGGCGCGCGGCGGAACTCATCGGTCACCGCCCGGCGCGTTTCCCCGCCCCCGGACCGCGAGCACCCAGGGCTCAGCCGGCGAGCGCCGCCGCCATCATCTTCTGCGCGACCGGCGCCGCCAGCCCGTTGCCGCTCACCTCGGACCGTTCGGCGCCCGAGTCCTGCACGATCACCGCGACCGCGACCTGCTTGCCGCTGCCGGGGTCCTCGGCCCAGGAGGTGAACCAGGCGTACGGCGTCCTGCTGTTGTTCTCGCCGTGCTGGGCGGTGCCCGTCTTGCCGCCGACCTCGGCGCCGGCGATCCGCGCGTTCGATCCCGTGCCGTCCTCGACGACCGTGACCATCGCGCTGCGCAACTGCTCCGCGACGGACGAGGAGACGATCCGCCGCTCGTCCGGGTCCTCGTACGACTCCAGCGTCCCGCCGTCCCCGTCCACCACCTCGGAGACCATGTGCGGGGAGGCCAGCACACCGTCGTTGGCGAGCGCGGCCGACACCATGGACATCTGGAGCGGTGTGGCGGTCACCGAGAACTGCCCGATGCCGCTCAGCGCCGTCTGCGCGTCGTCCATGCCGGTCGGATACACACTGGCCCAGGCGCGCACCGGGACGTCCAGCGCGTCGTCGTTGAAGCCGAACTTCTCGGCCATGGCCCTGACCTTGTCCTGCCCGAGGTCCACGGCCAGCTTCCCGAAGACGTTGTTGCAGGAGTACCGCAGCGCCGTGCGCAGCGAGGCGTCCTCGCAGGGCGCGGCGGGGTTCTCGTTGGTGAGGTCCTTCGTGGAGCCCGGCAGCGGGTACGGGTCGGGGCTGTCGGTCCGCTCGTCCACCGAGCCGTACAGGCCCTCCTCCAGCGCGGCGGCCGCGACGACCAGCTTGAACGTCGAACCGGGTGGGAGCGGCTGGCGCAGCGCGCGGTTCACCAGCGGCTTGTCGGGGTCGTCGAGCAGCTTCTGCCAGGCGTCGCCGTCGCCGGTGCCGCTGATCGCCGACGGGTCGTACGACGGCGTGCTCACCATGCCGAGGACGTCCCCGGTCGCCGGGTCGAGGGCCACGGCGGCGCCCTTGGCGTCGCCGAGCGCCTCGAAGCCCGCCTTCTGCACGGCCGGGTCGATCGTCGTCAGCACGTCGCCCGGCTTCTGCCGGGCACCGGTCAGCGCGTCCAGCGGGTCCTTCAGCCGCTCGTCGGTGCCGTCCAGCACACCGGCGTGGATGCCTTCGAGCTGGGTGGCCCCGTACGCCTGGGAGCTGTAGCCCGTGACCGGGGCGTAGAGGGCGCCGTCGGTGTAGGTGCGCTGGTAGGCGAGATCGCCGTGCTCGGTCCGCGCCGAACCGGTGACGGCGGACCCGGCCACGACGATGTCGCCCAGCGGCTGCGCGTACTGCGCGATGGTCCGGCGGTGGTTGTTCTCGTTCGTGGCGAGTGCGCGCGCGTCGTACGCCTGCACCCAGGTCGCCCGCACCAGCAGGGCGAGCACCAGCAGCAGACTGAAGACGGCGGCACGCCGGATCGTCGTGTTCATCTCCCGGAAGGACGAGCACCCTCCGGCGGAACGTTCCGCCTCGCGGCTTTTCTCAGGATTTCCTCATCGGCGCCGGGGCCGCCCGCCGGCTGCCGGACGGATGTCCGGGGCGGGCGCGGGACCGGTCGCGGTGTGCGCGGACCGGTCAGCGCGGCGCGATGAACCCCGACTCGTACGCCGCGATCACCGCCTGCGTCCGGTCGCGGGCCCCGGTCTTCGCCAGCACCGCCGCCACATGGGTCTTCGCCGTCGCCGGGCCCACCCCCATCCGGGCGGCGATCTCCGCGTTCGTCAGGCCCCGCGCCATCAGCCGCAGCACCTCGGCCTCCCGGTCGGTCAGCCGCGCCGCCCAGGCGGGCGCGGGCGCCTGCCGGCGGCCGTACTCGGCGGCCAGCGACCGCACGGCCGCGGGGAACAGCAGCGAGTCGCTCGCCGCCACCAGCCGCACCGCCCGCACCAGCTCCTCCGCTGCCGCCCGCTTCAGCAGGAACCCGGCCGCCCCGGCCCGCAGGGCCTCGTAGACGTACGCGTCGTTCTCGAAGGTCGTCACCACCACGATCCGCGGCGGGTCCGCCATGGACGCGAGGATCCGCTCCGTCGCCCGGATGCCGTCGACCTCCGGCATCCGCACGTCCATGAGCACCACGTCGGGCCGGGTCTCCCGGACCACCGTGACCGCCTCGGCGCCCGTCGCCGCCTCGCCGGCGACCTCCAGGCCGTCCTCCGCCTCCAGGATGACCCGCAGCGCGGTGCGGACCATCCGCTCGTCGTCGGCCAGCACGATCCGGACCGCGCCGCCCGCGCTCACCGGCCGCCCCCGAACGGCAGCAGCACCGACACCCGCCACACCCCGTCGTGCGCCCCGGCCGCCGCCCGTCCGCCGAGCAGCACCGCCCGCTCCGTGACACCGCGCAGCCCCCGGCCGCCGCCGGGCCGCACCACGGGCGCCGCGGCGGGCAGCGGATTCTCCATCGTGATCTCCAACTCCTCGCCGCGTACGGCGATCCACAGGGACACCGGGTGACCCCCGGCGTGACGCAGGGCGTTGCTCAGGCCCTCCTGCACGATCCGGTACGCCTCGCGCGAGACGTGCGCCGGCACGGTGCCGGGCTCGCCCGCCACCTCCAGCGCCACCGGCACACCGCTGCGGGACACCAGCCCCCGCACGGCGTCCAGGGCGGGCCCGGACGGCTCCCCGCCGGCCTCGCCGTCCTGCCGCAACAGGCCCAGGACCCCGTCCAGTTCGGCGACCGTGCGCCGGGTCGTCTCCTCGATCGCGGCCAGCGCCTCCCGGACGAACTCCACGTCGCGGTCCAGCACACGCCGGGCGGCACCGGCCTGGAGGGTGACCGCGGAGAGGGCGTGACCGACGGAGTCGTGCAGTTCGCGCGCCAGGCGGTTGCGCTCCGCCAGTTCGGCCGCCCGCCGCTCGGCCGCCGCCAGCCGGTCCGCCGGTGCCGGGCCGAGCAGGACGACGGCCCGGCCCGCGAGCAGCGCCCCGACCGCCGCCGACACCGCCGCGAGGGCGAGCAGCATCCCGAGACCGGCCGGCGGCAGCAGCACCGCCGCCAGGGGTGAGCCGTCCACCCCCAGGTAGGTGCGCACATCCGGCAGCAGCGGCGTCAGCAGCAGTGCCACGGCGAACGGCGGCACCGCCAGCGAAGCCCCGCTGACCAGTGCCCCGACCCCCAGATGCAGGACGAACCAGCACGCCGTGCGCAGCCGTGCGGCCCTGCTGCGGGCGGGCCCCTCCGCGAAGCGGTCGGCCCCCGCGCCGCACAGGGCACGGGCCGCGCCCACCGCCAGCGGCCGGGCCACGGGGAAGAGCCCGGCGAGCGCGGCGAGCGGCAGCGCCACGGCGTAGGCGCCGAACTGGTGGGCCGCGGAACCGGCGAGGGCGTTCTCGCCGCCGCCCACCAGCGGGCCCACCACCACGGTGCCCACCAGCCAGAACGGCATCAACAGCGCGCCGCCGAGCACCAGATGGACCCAGCGCAGCCGCGCCCGGGGGCCGAGCAGCGCCCCGGAGGCGGCCCGCAGACGGGACCGGGCGCTGCTCGCGCGCCGCGGCGGCGGAGGCGGGGTGTGGCGGCTCGCGGGTCGTGCCGGCTGGTGGGTCTCGTCGTGGTGGGCGGGGCGCGCCGGTGTGGCGGTCTCGTCGTCGTGGGCCGGTCGTGCCGGTGTGGCGGTCTCTCCGCCGAGGGCTCGCCGCGGCGGCGGAGGCGGGGTGTGGCGGCTCGCGGGTCGTGCCGGCTGGTGGGTCTCGTCGTGGTGGGCGGGGCGCGCCGGTGTGGGGGCCTCCCCGTCGGCGAGTCGCGCCGCCGCGCCGGGCCCGCCGTCGCTCACGTGTCGCGCCGGCGCAGCAGGGCGGCGATCGCGCAGCTCAGCAGCAGGCCGGAGATCATCGCCCCAGCGTAGGTCAGCGTCAGCGGCACCGTGGCCCGGTTCGCGTCGTCCGACGACGGCAGCAGGGTGGCCAGCAGCATCCAGCCGCCCCACGCGCCGAGCGCGCCCGCCGAGGTCCACGCCACGGCCAGCACGGGCCGCAGCGGCCACGCCGGCACCGCCCGGAAGGCCAGCACCAGCACGGCTGCCGCGGCGACGACGGCGAACGAGGCGTGCATCGCCTCCAGTACGCGGAAGTCGGTGCTGCGCTCCGCGACGGTCCGCGGGGGCAGCGCCCGTGTCGAACCGGCGGCCCACAGCACATGCATCACGGCCGGCCCGAGCGCGAGCAGCGCGCCCGCCACGGCGCAGCCGCGCATCCGGGGACCGGTCGCCGCCGACGGCAGCTCCCACAGCGTCCCCTGCCACAGATGGCCCCAGCGCTGCCGGGCGTAGAGCACGAAGAGGGTGCCCAGGGCGATCCCCTGGACGATGAAGCCGGTGTAGACGACGTCGAACACCCAGGCGTCCAGGAACGGTTCGTCGGAGACGTCCCGGGTGCTGCTGCCGCCCAGGGCGCCCGTGGCCAGGTGCAGCGGGAAGCCGACCATGATCGGGGCGAGCAGCCCGGTGGCCGCCCACATCGGCACCGTCAGCAGCCAGGCCCGCACCCGCAGGCCCCAGGGCCGGGTCAGCAGCAGCGCCAGCACGATCACGGCACCGTCCATGAGCACGGTCAGGCCGTTGGCGGCCGCCGTGACGGCACGGTTCTCCAGCAGCACGCTGCCGTCCGGGATGCCGATCCGGCTGCCCGCGATCCAGGCGGCCTTGAGGGCGAGGTAGGGCAGGCAGGAGGCGATCGCCAGGGCGCGCAGCGCGGGGCGCAGCGGCCCGGGGCGCAGGATGCCGGACGGGACGGTCGGTGTCATGCCGTCCACCCTGCTGGCGGCGGGCGGGCGGGGGCGTCCCGCGCGGTGACGATCCGTCTCCGCCGCTCGGCGGAGACGGCCCGCCCGGAGAGCGCGGTTCGGCCCGCCCGCGTGGTGGAGGCGCGAGCGGGCCGGTGACCGCGGTGGCACGGATCCCGGGCGGTGGCACGGATCCCGGGTGGTGGTCCGCATCCGGGGCGGGGGAGCGGCGCCGGGCGCTGGTCCGTACCCCCGGCGAGGGGCGGCGGGCGGTGGTGCCGATCCCCGGCGAGGGGCGGCGGGCGGTGGTCCGTACCCCGGGCCGGGGAGCGGCGCCGGGCGGGGTCAGAGGCGGCGGGTGGCGAGGGTGAGGCGGTCGCGGGCGTCGAACAGCGCGTCCTTGATCATCTGCTCGTGCGCCGGGGTCAGCCGGGCGACCGGCACCGAGCAGCTGATCGCGTCGCGCGCGGGCGTGCGGTAGGGGATGGCGATGCCGAAGCAGCGCAGGCCGAGGGTGTTCTCCTCGCGGTCCACGGCGTACCCCTGCTCGCGGATCACCTGGAGCTCCTCGATGAGCTTCTCGCGGTCGGTGAGGGTGTGCTCGGTCAGCGGCGCGAGGGTCTCCGGGAGCATCTTGCGCACCTGCTCGTCGGTGTACGTGGCCAGCAGCGCCTTGCCCAGCGAGGTGGAGTGGGCGGGCAGCCGGCGGCCGACCCGGGTGAAGGGGCGCAGATAGTGCTGGGACTGCCGGGTCGCGAGGTACACCACGTTGGTGCCGTCGAGCCGCGCGAGGTGGATGGTCTCCGTGGTGTCGTCCAGGAGCCGGTCCAGCGTCGGCCGGGCCGCCGCGACGACCTCGTCGCCGTCGATGTACGAGGTGCCCACCAGCAGGGCGCGCACGCCGATGCCGTAGCGGGTGCCGGTGGCGTCCGTCTCCACCCACCCCAGCTCGACCAGGGTGCGCAGCAGCATGTAGAGGCTGGACTTGGGGTACCCGACGGCCTCCTGGACGGCGGCGAGCGAGTGCATCCCCGGACGGCCGGCGAAGTACTCCAGCAACTCCACCGTCCGTACGGCCGACTTGACCTGCGACCCACCCGAATCGACAGCTGACATCACTCTTCGCCCCTTCTTGACCGCGTGGAACGGCCGGAAATAAGGTCCCAGCATATTCATCACCCGGGACGCTGTTCAGAATACCGAACAACCCAGGTGGATGGCAGAGAACGGAAGGATGCCGCGGTGACAGCAGTACAAGTCTGGAGCGTCGACCCTCGCACCGGGAAGCAGCGCGAGGCCGTCGCGGTGGAGGCCACGGCGGAGGACGTCGACGCGGCGGTGCGCGCCGCGCACGCCGCCCGCGCGGGCCTCGCCGACCGCACCGTACGGGCCGCGTTCCTGCGCTTGGCCGCGCAGTTCCTGGAGGAGTCCGCGGACGCGCTGATCGCCGCAGCCGACGCGGAGACCGCCCTCGGCACGGCCCGCCTCACCGGCGAACTGGCGCGCACCCGCTACCAGTTGCGGGCCTTCGCGGACATCGTCGACGAAGGCGCCTTCCTCGGCATCGTCATCGACCACCCCGACGACACGGCCACCCCGCCGGTGCCGGACCTGCGCCGCTGGAAGGTGCCGCTCGGCGTGGTCGCCGTCTACTCCGCGTCCAACTTCCCCTTCGCCTTCTCCGTCCCCGGCGGCGACACGGCCAGCGCCCTGGCCGCCGGCTGCCCGGTCGTCGTCAAGGCCCACCCCGACCACCCCGCGACCTCCGAACTGGTGGCCGCGCAGCTCCGCCGGGCCGCCGCCCACCACGGCATCGACGAGGCCGTCGTCGGCCTCGTGCACGGTTTCGACGCGGGTGTGCGGCTGGTGTCCCACCCGCTGATCACCGCCGCCGGCTTCACCGGCTCCATCCGCGGCGGACGGGCCCTCTTCGACGCGGCGGCCGCCCGGCCCGTGCCGATCCCCTTCCACGGCGAACTCGGCTCGCTGAACCCGGTCGTGGTGACCGAGGCCGCCGCCGCCGAACGCGGCGCCGACATCGGCGCCGGACTGGCCGGGTCCATGACCCTCGGCGTCGGCCAGTTCTGCGTCAAGCCCGGCCTGGTCCTGGTCCCCGAGGGGGACGGCGGCGACCAGCTCGTGAAGAGCCTCGCCGGCACGGTGGCCGACACCCCCGCGGGCGTCCTGCTGGACGCCCGGATGCGCGAGAACTTCGTCGCCGGAGCGGCCGAACGCGCCGCCCTGCCCGGCGTCGGCGCCCCCGTCGAGGCGGGCCCCGGCGACGAGCACACCGTCCGGCCCGGCTTCCTGACCGTCGACGCCGGGCACCTCGGCGAGGGCGGCGCGCACGACCTGCTGCTGGAGGAGTGCTTCGGCCCGCTGACCGTGGTCGCCCGCTACACCGACCGCGACCAGGTCACGGCGGTGCTGTCGCGACTGCCCGGCAACCTCACCGCCACCGTCCAGCTCTCCGGGGCCGAGGCCGACGGCGACCCCTCCGCCGCGGCGCTGCTCGCCGAGCTCACCCCGCTCGCCGGACGCGTCCTGGTCAACGGCTGGCCCACCGGTGTCGCCGTGGCCCCCGCCCAGCACCACGGCGGGCCCTACCCCGCCACCACCTCCACCTCCACCTCGGTCGGCGGCACCGCCGTCGAACGGTGGCTGCGCCCGGTCGCCTACCAGACCACCCCCGAGGCACTGCTGCCCCCGGAGCTCCGCGACGACAACCCGCTCCGCCTTCCCCGGCGGGTCGACGGCCGGCAGGAGAACTGACCGCCCATGGAACTGAAACTCCCCGAACTCCCCTTCCCGCTGCGCGCCTACGGCCCCGAGGCGGACTGGTCGTACGCGGACGGGCTGCTGACCGTCACCGCGGGCCCCCGGCAGGACCGCTTCGTCCCGCCCACCGGCCCGGTGTCCGGGCCCGCGTCCGACGCCCCGCGGCTGCTCGGCGCGCCCGAGGGCGACTTCCAGCTCATCGCGCGCGTCGACGTCCGCTTCGCGGCGGCGTTCGACGCGGGCGTGCTCTACGTCCACGTCGGCGAGCGGGAGTGGGCCAAGCTCTGCATGGAGCTCTCCCCGGAGCTGCCGACCGTGTGCACGGTCGTCACCCGGGGCCACTCGGACGACGCCAACTCCTTCACCGTGGACGGCGAGCGCGTCTGGCTGCGGGTCAGCCGCACCGGCAGCGCCTTCGCCTTCCACGCCTCGACGGACGGCGAGCGCTGGACGTTCGTGCGCACCTTCTCCCTCGGCGACGAGGAGAGCGCCGAGGGCCTGCTGGTGGGCTTCATGGCGCAGTCGCCCGTGGGCGAGGGCTGCGCGGTCGCCTTCGGCGGGATCGAGTACCGCGCGGGGTGGCCGGCGGATCTGCGCGACGGGAGCTGAGGGCACCGCCGGGGGTGCGTGCCGGTTACTCCGGCAAGCGCCCCTGCGGCCCTTGCGGCCCCGCCCGCCGGTCCTGCGCTCAGGAGGCCCGGCGGCCCGCACCCCCGGCGTCCCGGCCACGTGCCGGGCCTCCGGCTTCGCCCGGGCCGCCGGCCCCGCTCGGCGGCCCGGGGCTCCGGCCCCCGGACGGACTGGCGGAGGGGCCTCCGCGGCCTGGCAGTGCGGGGGTCCGCCCCTGGCGGTCCGGTCCCTCGCCGGTCATGCGCTCAGGAGGCCCGGCGGCCCGCACCCCCGGCGTCCCGGCCACGTGCCGGGCCGCCGCCCCGCCCGGGCCGCCGGCCCCGCCCGGGCCTCCGGCCCCGGTCCGGCGACGGAGAGCACCCCCGCGCGGGGTGGCGCCGCGGCCTCCGTCCGGCGGGGCGTGGCCGCCGCCCCGGGGCCCGCCCGGGCCCGCGCTCCGGGTGGGAATGCGGGGAGACCGTCCCGCGTTGCTCCCTGAGCGGCCCCCCGGGCCGCATCCCCGCAACCCCCGGAGTGAAGAGACCCTCATGCGCGTCGAGATCTGGTCGGACATCGCCTGTCCCTGGTGCTACATAGGCAAGGCCCGCTTCGAGAAGGGGCTCGCCGCCTTCGCGCACCGCGAGCAGGTCGAGGTCGTGCACCGGTCCTTCGAGCTGGACCCGGGCCGGGCCCGGGGCGAGGTCGCCCCCGTCGTCGACATGCTGGCGAAGAAGTACGGCCGGACCCGTGAGGAGGCGCTGGCCATGGAGGAGCACGTCGCCTCCAACGCCCGCGCCGAAGGGCTCGGCTACCGCACCGAGGGCCGGGACCACGGCAACACGTTCGACATCCACCGGCTGCTGCACCTGGCCAAGGCCCGCGGCCGCCAGGACGCGCTGCTGGACCTCGCCTACCGGGCGAACTTCGCGGAGGAGCGCTCGGTCTTCGACACCGCCGTCCTCGCCCGCCTCGGCGTCGAGGCGGGGCTGGCGGAGGACGAGGTGAACGCCGTCCTCGCCGACCCCACGGCGTACGCGGACGACGTCCGCGCCGACGAGAGCGAGGCGGCCGCCCTGGGCGCGACCGGCGTGCCGTTCTTCGTCCTCGACCGGCGGTACGGACTCTCCGGCGGCCAGCCCGCCGAGGTCTTCACCCAGGCCCTGGACCAGGCATGGAAGGACCGCGCCCCCGAGCCGTCCGCCGCCCCGGACGCGGGCGTCTGCGACACGGACGGCTCCTGCGAGGTCCCGGCCTGACCCACCCCGACGAGCTCCTTCGGTGCCGGCCCCGGGCGGGTGCCCGGGCCGGCACCGGTCAGCCCCGGGCGGTCCCCGACGGGGTCAGGGCGCGGGCGAAGGCGATCCCCGGCCGCCCGCCGAGCGTCACGCTCCCGGTGCGGACGAATCCGGTGCGGGTCAGGACCGTCAGGGAGGCCCGGTTGTCCTCGGTGGTGGCGGCGCTCAGGCCGGTGAGCGCGTAGTCGTCCGCCGCCCGGGCGCAGATCGCGCGCACGGCGGCGGTCGCGAGGCCGCGCCCCGCGGCCTCCTCGGCGATCCGGTAGCCGAGGTCCGCCGAGCCGTCGGCCACGTCGACGAGGTTGATCCGCCCGACGATCCGTCCGTCCTCCACGATCACATGGAAGTGGCAGACGCCGGTGGCCTGTTCGGCGAGGAGCGCCGCGATGCGCTCGTCGAACTCGGCGAAGTACGCGTCGCCGCGGTCCGGGATCGAGGCGGCGAACCAGGCGCGGTTGCGCCGCTCGAAGCGGAGGAGCGCGGCGGCGTGATCGGCGCGCAGCCGTTCCAGGGCCGGGGCGGGAGCGTGGTCGGGTGCGGGCATGCGGGCACCCTACGGGCCGTCCCCCGGGCATCGCACCGCAATTGACCCCGGGCCCGCGGCGGCGGAGGGTGTGCGCATGGAGACCACACCGAACGGGACGGGTCCGCTTCCTTCGGCCGCCGCCGAGTTCGCTCCGGCGTCGACGTATCTGAACACCTCCGTGTGCGGGCTGCTGCCGCGCCGGGCGGTCCTGGCGGTGAACACGCTCGCCCGGGAGCTCGCCGAGGGCAGACGGGGCGGCTCGGGGGAGTGGGACGAAGTGGAGGCCGTCCGCGCCTCCTTCGCCCGGATCGCCGCGGTCGACCCGTCCCGGGTGGCGCTCGGCGGTTCGGTGTCGGTACACGTCGGGCTGATCGCCGCGTCGATGCCGCCCGGCGCGGAGATCCTCTTCCCGGAAGGGGAGTACGCCTCCGTCATCACCCCGTTCACCGTCCGCGGCGACCTCGAACTGCGCTACGCGCCACTGGAGAAGCTGGCCGACGCGGTGCGCCCGGGCACCGCGCTGGTGGCGCTCTCGTCCGTGCAGTCCGCCGACGGCCGGGTCGCCGACCTGGCCGCCGTGCGCGCCGCCGCGGCGGCCCACGGGGCCAGGACCCTGCTGGACGCCAGCCAGTCGGCGGGATGGCTGCCGCTGCGGGCGGGGGAGTGGGACTACACCGTGACCGGCGGCTTCAAGTTCCTGCTGTGCCCGCGGGGAGTGTCGTTCCTGACGGTCTCCCGGGCCGCGCAGCAGGCGCTGCCGCCGGTGCACGCGGGCACCTTCGCGGCGGAGCGCCTGTGGGAGACGGCGTACGGACCGATCGGCGAGCTGGCGCACTCCGCCCGCCGCTACGACGAGCCGCCGGCCTTCCTCGCGTACCACGCCGCGCGGCGGTCGCTCGGCCTGGTCGAGGAGGTGGGGGTGGACGTGCTGCACGACCACGCCCTGGCGCTGGCCGCCCGGTTCCGCGCGGGCCTGGCGGAGCTGGGCCACCGGGCGGTGAGCGAGGAGTCGGCGGTGGTGGCCGTCCCCGGGCTGGGGCAGGACACGGCCGAGGCGCTCGCCGCCGCCGGGATCGTGGTCTCGGTGCGGGCCGGCCGGCTGCGGGCGGCCTTCCACCTGTACAACTCGGCGGCCGACGTGGACCGTCTGCTGGACCGCCTCGCCCCCTGAACCGGACCGCGCCGCACCGCCGCGGCTCCTGGACCGGGGCGTTCCGGACCGCCGAGGGCCCGCGGACCGGACCGGTGCGGGCGGCGCCGGACGGCCGCGGCCCCCGGACCGGGCGTCACGCGGGAGCCCCGGGCCGCTGACGTCCGCGCCGCGCCCGGCCCCGCGCCGCGCCCGGCCCCCGCGCCCCGCCGACCCCCGCGCCCGGACAGCTCCGGCTACGCCTGCCGCGCGCCGCCCCCGGTGCCGCGGACCTCGGGGCAGTCGGCGGTCTCCTTGCAGAGGCTGTCCTCCACCTTGGCGAGCAGGCGGGCGAGTTCCTGCCGCTCGCCCTGGTCGAGGCCGGCGAGGGTCCGCTCCTCCAGCCGCGTCCAGGCGTGGGAGACGTCGGTGAGCAGGGCGCAGCTCCGCTCCGTCGCCTCGACCATGACCGCGCGCCGGTCGGAGGCGTCCGGGCAGCGGCTGACGTGGCCGGTCTGTTCGAGGCGCTGGAGCATCTTGGTCACGGTCGACGGGTCGAGCCCGACTTCCTTGATCAGCTCGGACTGGCGCACCGGGCCGGCCCCCCACAGCCGCATCATCAGGAATTCCTGGCCCGGGTAGAGGTCGAGGGCCTTCAGCAGCTTGCCGGCCGTGATCCGGTGGAGCCGGGCGACGCGGGACAGGGCGTGGCTGACCGGGCCGCCGCGGGCGGCGAGGGGCAGCGTCTCCGTACAGGCGGGGTCGGCCTGCGTCTCGGGCGCGGCGGTCATGGGGCCTCCTCGGCCACGGGCCGGTGGCCCTGCGGCGCTGGTCTGCTGCGGGGGCGGGGGCGGTCGGCCCCCGGGGTTCCTGTGCGTCCGGATCCTGGCGGGTGCGCGCACCCGGACGGAAGAGCTTTGTTCACGATGCTGCCACACAGCTTAACTTGGTCGGCCAATTAACCGTGTACAGTGTCCACGAGTCAATTGCTTGGCCGACCACATAACTGTTTGGGGAACGCTCATGACCACGGCATTCGACCCGGTCCTGCTCGGCGGCAAGCGCCTCGCCAACCGCATCGCCATGGCCCCCATGACCCGCAGCCGCGCCTACGGTCCGGGCCTCACGCCGACGCCGTCCGTCGTGGAGTACTACCGGCAGCGGGCGAGTGCCGGTCTGATCGTCACCGAGGGCATCCAGCCCTCCGTGGTGGGCCAGGGCTACCCGGACACCCCGGGGCTGCACACCCGGGAGCAGATCGCGGCGTGGCGCGAGGTCACCGACGCGGTGCACGCCGAGGGCGGCACGATCTTCGCCCAGCTCATGCACGCCGGCCGGATCGGTCACCCGGTGCTGCTGCCCGACGGTCTCACCCCGGTGAGCGCCTCCCCGGTCGCCGCCCGGGGCAAGGTCTACACCCACGACGGGCCCGTCGACTTCGTCACCCCCGTGGAGCTGGACGCGGACGCCGTACGCGCCACCGTCGCGGACTTCGCCGCGGCGGCCCGTGCCGCCGTGGAGGCCGGGTTCGACGGCGTCGAGCTGCACGGGGCCAGCGGTTACCTGATCCACCAGTTCCTCGCGCCCAACACCAACGTGCGCACCGACGAGTGGGGCGGCCAGGGGGAGGCCGAGGAGAACCGCGTCCGCTTCGCCGTCGAGGTGGTGCGCGCCGTGGTGGACGAGATCGGCGCCGAGCGCACCGCGCTGCGCCTCTCGCCCGGCAACCCCTACAACGACATCGACGAGCCGGCGCCCGACGCCGTGTACACCGCGCTCGCCCGGCGGCTGGAGCCGCTCGGCCTGGCGTATCTGCACGTCATCGAGTCGCGGCCGGGGCAGCGCGAGCTGGTGGACACCCTGCGCAAGCTGTTCTCCGGCCCCGTGGTGCTGAACGCGCTCAGCGAGGGCCCCACCGGGCCCGAGGCGCTCGCGCTGATCGAGGACGGCACCGCCGACCTGATCTCCTTCGGGGCGCTCTTCCTCGCCAACCCCGACCTGCCGGCCCGGCTCGCGGCAGGCGGCCCGTACAACACCCCCGACCCGGCGACCTTCTTCGGCGGCGACGACAAGGGCTTCACCGACTACCCGGCCCTCGTCTGATCCCACCGCACGCCCGGTTCCCACGGGCAGACGCACGGGTCGCAGCACGCGCACGGGTTCCGCCGCGCACGGGTCGCACCACGCGCACGGGTTCCGCCGCGCACACGTACGAGCGGGGCCGGCCTCCGAAGGGGAAGGAGGCCGGCCCCGCTCGTGCGCGCCCCGGCGACTGCCGCGCCGGGGACGTTCCGCCGCGCTACCGCACCGGGGTGAAGTCCCGGGCGCCGATGAAGTCGGGCCGGGGCACCGGCGCGGCGAACGGGTCCACCGCCGTGTTCTCCACGCTGTTGAACACGATGAACACGTTGCTGCGCGGGTACGGGGTGATGTTGTCGCCCGAGCCGTGCATCGCGTTGCAGTCGAACCAGGTCGCCGATCCGGCGCGGCCGGTGAACAGCCGGATGCCGTGGGCGTCGGCGAAGCCGGTCAGGGCCTCGTCCGAGGGCGTGCCCGCGTCCTGCATCTGGAGCGACTTCTTGTAGTTGTCCTTGGGCGTCTCACCGGCGCAGCCGAGGAACGTCCGGTGCGAACCCGGCATGATCATCAGACCGCCGTTGGTGTCCCGGTTCTCGGTCAGCGCGATCGAGACGGACACGGTCCGCATGTTCGGCAGCCCGTCCTCGGCGTGCCAGGTCTCGAAGTCCGAGTGCCAGTAGAAGCCCGAGGCGCCGAAGCCCGGCTTCACGTTGATGCGCGACTGGTGCACGTAGACGTCGGAGCCGAGGATCTGCCGGGCCCTGCCCACCACCCGCTCGTCCCGCACCAGCGCGGCGAAGACCTCGCTCAGCCGGTGCACCTCGAACACCGACCGCACGTCCTGGGACTGCGGCTCGATGATCGAGCGCTCGTCGGCCCGTACCGCGGGATCGGCGACCAGCCGGTCCAGCTCGGCCCGGTAGAGCGCGACCTCGTCGTCGCCGATGAGCTGGTCGACGGTGAGGAAGCCGTCGCGCTCGAAGCCCATCAGGTCGGCCGTGGCGATCGGCCCCGGCGTCCCGGGCGCGGACCACACGACCGGGTCCTGGCGAGGGGTGGTCACCTCCCTGGCGCCCCGGGTGGGATACAGATCGGTACGTGCGGGTGCGGTGGTCATGATCAGCCCTCCTCCGTCAGCAGCGGGTACACACCGTTCTCGTCATGGTCCTCCCGTCCGGTCACGGGCGGGTTGAAGACGCAGACGCAGCGGAAATCGGTCTTCGGGCGCATCGTGTGCTTCTCGTGCCCGTCCAGCAGGTACATGGTCCCGGGCTCGATCCAGTGGGTCTCGCCGGTCTCGTCGTTGGTGAGTTCGGCCTCGCCCTCGACGCACAGCACGGCCTCGATGTGGTTCGCGTACCACATCGACGTCTCCGTGCCCGCGTACAGGACGGTCTCGTGCAGCGAGAAGCCGACCTTCTCCTTGGCGAGCACGATGCGCTTGCTCTCCCAGGTGCCGGAGGCGGACCTCACATGACGGTCGGTGTTCTCGATGTCCTTGAACGATCGGACGATCACGGTGCTTCGGTACCTCTCGGTCGTGTGCGGTCAGGCGGTCTCGCGGACGGAGCGCGCCAGGATGCGCAGGCCCTCGTCCAGTTCGTCGGCGGAGACGGTCAGCGCGGGGAGCAGCTTGACCACCTCGCTCTCGGGGCCGGAGGTCTCCAGCAACAGGCCCAGCTCGAAGGCGCGGGCGCAGACCTTCCCGGCGCGCGCCTTGTCCTCGAACTCCATGCCCCACACCAGGCCGCGGCCGCGGAAGCTCACGCCCTCGCCGCCGAACTCGTCGACGATCGAGAGCAGCGCCCGCTCGACCTGCTCGCCGCGGGCGAGGGTCTGCTTCTCCATCTGGCCGTCGGCCCAGTACGTGTTCAGCGCGGCGGCGGCCGTCACGAAGGCCGGGTTGTTGCCGCGGAAGGTGCCGTTGTGCTCGCCGGGCTCCCAGATGTCCAGCTCGGGCCGGAACAGGCAGAGCGACATGGGCAGTCCGTAGCCGCTGATCGACTTGGACAGCGTGACGATGTCCGGCGTGATGCCCGCCTCCTCGAAGGAGAAGAAGGCGCCGGTGCGACCGCAGCCCATCTGGATGTCGTCCACGATCAGCAGCATGTCCTGCCGCTCGCACAGCTCCTTCAGCGCGCGCAGCCACTCGGGTCGGGCGACGTTGATGCCGCCCTCGCCCTGGACCGTCTCCACGATCACGGCGGCGGGCTTGTTGAGGCCGGAGCCCTGGTCCTCCAGCAGCCGCTCGAACCACAGGAAGTCCGGGACCTGGCCGTCGAAGTAGTTGTCGAACGGCATCGGGGTGCCGTGCACCAGCGGGATGCCGGCACCGGCCCGCTTGAAGGCGTTGCCGGTGACGGCGAGCGAGCCGAGCGACATGCCGTGGAAGGCGTTGGTGAACGAGACGATCGACTCGCGCCCCTTGACCTTGCGGGCCAGCTTCAGCGCGGCCTCGACCGCGTTGGTGCCCGTCGGCCCCGGGAACATGACCTTGTAGGGCAGGTCGCGGGGGCGCAGGACGATGTTCTCGAACGACTCCAGGAAGTTCCGCTTGGCAGCGGTCGCCATGTCGAGGCCGTGGGTGATGCCGTCGCGCTCGATGTAGTCGATCAGGGCGCGTTTGAGGACCGGGTTGTTGTGGCCGTAGTTCAGCGAGCCGGCACCGGCGAAGAAGTCGAGGTAGGTGTGGCCGTCCTCGTCGTGGAGGTAGCTGCCCTGCGCGCGGTCGAACACGGCGGGCCAGCCGCGGCAGTAGCTGCGGACCTCGGACTCGAGGGTCTGGAACACACTCAGGGCGGGCGGGGTGATGGTCACGGAAGTCTCCAGGTGTGGGGGGTCAGGCGGCGATCGGACCGATGCGGTACAGCACTTCCGGCTGATGCGTCCCCTCGGGGAACAGCTCGCCGTCGAAGAGGACTTCGCGGCTCAGCGGCGCATCGTGGCGCTGTGCGTAGGAGGTGAACAACCGGTCGGACGCCGTGTTGTCCGGCGTGATGGTCGTCTCGATCTCACGGACCCCGCGACCTCCGGCGACCTTGGCCGTCAGAGCGTCGAGCAGGATGCCGGCCAGACCCCTGCCGCGGTGCGCCTTGTCCACGGCCACCTGCCAGACGACGAGCGCCTCCGGGCGGTCGGGTCGTACGTAGCCGGTGACGAAGGCGATCGGTTCACCTCCCGGCCCGCGCGCCACGACGGAGGTGGCGGCGAAGTCGCGACACCACAGCAGGTAGCTGTACGAGGAGTTGAGGTCCAGGACCTCGGAGTCGCGGGCGATGCGCCAGATCGCGGCTCCGTCCTCCACTCGTGGGGTGTCGATCTCCAGGGGCTCCGCGGACTCCAGAGATCCGCGGAATTCGTCTCGGGGTCGTACAAGGTCTTCTTGTGCGGCGGTCATGTGAATTGAATTTACCGAGCAAATTTCAAAATTGCATCGCGTGCAGGGGTTGGGTGGCGGCGCGATCCGTGTTATCGCGCGGGCGCGGGCCCTCGCGCGGGCCACCCGGAATTCCCCCGTGTTTGTGGGGATATAACCGGGCGAAGCGAACTTTGTGTGGTGTCGGTCACACCTTGGACCGTTCCGGTGACGGTCGAGGATTGCCTTCGAAACGATAGGTATCGAGGCGTTTAGGCCCCATGATCGGGGGCAGCAGAATGCGGGGAGATGTTCACCCCAATTTGCTGTGCGCGTTTATCGGCAACGCTCTGTGAATTACGGTTCTTATGTTTGGGTGCGCGTTCCCGGGGGAATTTCCGCGTGCTCGGGCGCCGCCCGCGCGGAAATCCCCCGGGAGGAGTGTCACCAGGCCGCGCCCGCCGCGCGCAGCGCGCCCTCCAGGTCCACCGCGCGGCCCTGCGCCGCCAGGGCGGCGCCCAGCGCCGCGAGAGAGGACTGGACGGCGCCCCGGGTCGCGTCCACCCCGTAGTGGTTGACGCGGATCATCTCCTTCGCCAGCGCCCCGCCGCCGGCGATCAGCGGCAGCGCAGGGTCGGCCGCCAGGGCCGCCGCCACCAGGTCCCGGGCGTCCACGCCCTCCGGGGCCCGCAGCGTGGTGGCCACCGGCGCGGCCTCGCGCGCCTCGTGGACGTAGGGGGCCAGACCGCCGCCGAGGGCGAGGGCGCCCGCCCGGGTGGCCGCCGCGGCCGACGCGTGCCGCGCCGTCACGGCGTCCAGGCCCTCGGACTCGATGCGCTCAAGGCACGCCTCCAGCGCCAGCATCTCCAGCTGGGCCGGAGCGTGCAGCAGCGCCTTGCGCCCGCCGTCGATCCAGCGCTCCTTCCAGTCCAGGAGCGAGAGGTACGAGCTGCGGGGCGCGTCCGGGTTCGCCGCCATGCGCTCCCAGGCGCGGGCGCTCACCGACACCGCCGAGACGCCCGCGGGGCCGCCCATCGCCTTCTGCGCGCCGATCACGCACAGGTCGACGCCCCACGCGTCGGGCAGCAGCGGCTCGGCGGCCACCGAGGCGACCGCGTCCAGCATGAACAGCGCCCCGTGCGCCCGGACCACCTCGCCGATCTCCGCGACCGGGTTGGTGTTGCCCGTGGCGGCCTCCGCGTGCACCAGGGAGACGAAGTCGATCTCCGGGGCGGCGGCCAGCGCGTCGGCGACCATGCCGGCCGTGACCGCGGTGTGGAACGGGACCTCCAGGTCGACCACCCGCGCACCGCACGCGCGCAGCCAGTTGCCGAAGGTCTGCCCGTACGGCCCGGTGACCACGTTCAGCGCCGTGGAGCCGCGCCGCGCTCCGCCGCGGATGCAGCCCTCCAGCGGGAGCAGCGCCTCGCCCTGCGTGATCACCACGTCCTGCGCGGTGTCCAGCAGGGCCGCGACCCTGCGCTCGATGGCGGCGAATCGGGCTGCGGTCAGCGGGGCCAGGTCCAGCAGGGGGTGCGTCACGGTGTCGCTCGGCTCTCTCGGTCGTCGATCGGTCCGGTGGTCCGGTGGTCCGGTGGTCCGGTGGTCCGGTGGTCCGGTGGTCCGGTGGGTGTCCGGTCCCGCGACCGAGCGTACCGAGGGCCTCGTACAGTGCCTGACATGAGCGATCACACGGTGCTGCACGTGAAGGGGCGGGTGCTCGTCGGCCCGGGCGAGGCGCGCGACGAACTGTGGGTGGTGGACGGGCGGATCACCTACGAACGCCCCCGTGCCGAGGCGGTCACCGTCCGCGGCTGGGCGCTGCCCGGTCTGGTCGACGCCCACTGCCACGTGGGGCTCGACCGGCACGGCCCGGTCGACGCCGCCACCAGCGAGAAGCAGGCGCTCACCGACCGGGAGGCGGGCACGCTGCTGATCCGCGACGCCGGCTCCCCGTCCGACACCCGCTGGATCGACGGGCGCGAGGACCTGCCGCGGATCATCAGGGCGGGCCGCCACATCGCCCGCACCCGCCGCTACATCCGCAACTACGCCCACGAGATCGAGCCCGCCGAACTCGTCGCCTACGTCGCCCGGGAGGCCCGCCGCGGCGACGGCTGGGTCAAGCTCGTCGGCGACTGGATCGACCGCGACGCGGGCGACCTGACCGCCTGCTGGCCCGCCGGCGCGGTGCGCGAGGCCATCGCCGAGGCGCACCGGCTCGGCGCCCGGGTGACCGCGCACTGCTTCGCCGAGGACTCGCTGCGCGACCTGGTCGAGGCCGGCATCGACTGTGTCGAGCACGCCACCGGCCTCACCGACGACACCATCCCGCTCTTCGCCGAGCGGGGCGTCGCCATCGTCCCCACCCTGGTCAACATCGCCACGTTCCCGGATCTCGCGGCCGGCGGCGAGGAGAAGTTCCCGCGCTGGTCCGCCCATATGCGCCGGCTGCACGCACGCCGCTACGAGACCGTGCGCAACGCCTACGACGCGGGTGTGCCCGTCTTCGTGGGCACCGACGCGGGCGGGTCCCTGGCGCACGGTCTGGTGGCCGACGAGGTCGCCGAGCTGGTCACGGCGGGCATCCCGGCCGTGGCGGCGCTCTCCGCGACCACCTGGGGCGCCCGGGAGTGGCTGGGCCGGCCCGGCCTGGAGGAGGGCGCCCCGGCGGACCTGGTCGTCTACGACGAGGACCCGCGGGCGGACGTGCGGGCGCTGGCGGCGCCGCGGCGGATCGTGCTCCGGGGGCGTGTGGTCGGCTGACCGGGGCCGCGCGGCGGGCGCGGGGCGGTGCCGGCCGGCCGTGGGCCGGCGCGCGGCGCGGTGTTGACCGGCCGTGACCCGGCCCGTGCGGGCGTCGTTGAAGCACCTTCGCGCGCGCCCGCCGCGGCGACCGGCGCACGACCCCGCAGGGGTGACGGGAGGGGGCTCGGGGAACGTCTGTGCCACGGGAATCGAATAGGGGCGCGGAAACCTCACTTTAGGGTGAACTCACCTCAGGTGTCTGTCAGTTCACTCTCCGTGCGTAAAGATTCGGGTGTCTTCGCCGCCCGCCCACATGTCCCCGTGGACGGCAGCGGCACCGTGTCTCCCGTGGGGGTTCCACCACCGTGAACAGCAACACCTTCGTCCCGTCCGCACGCGTGCCCGCGCGCCGGCTCGCGGCGGCGACGGCCGCCGCCGCGCTGATCGCCGGACCGCTCGCCCTCGCCGCTCCCGCGCACGCCACCGGCGCCGAGGGAGCGGCGAGCGCGGTCGTGCTCCGTACGGGCCTGGACGTGGCCCTGCTCGACAAGACGGTCCACGTCCCCCTGAAGGCCGCGCTGAACGAGGTGCGTGCCCCGGGGAACGCGGAGAAGACGGCGCTCAGCGTGACGCTGGACGGCGTCGACAAGGGGCGGCCCGTCCAGGTGCTGCGCGCCGACGTGGCCACCGCGAAGGCGTCGGTCGAGGGCGGCAGGGCCGAGGCCTCCAGCAACCTCGCCAAGGCGCGGGTCCATGTCCCCGGGCTCCCGCTGCTCTCCGTGATCGAGGTCCAGCAGGTCACGTCGACGGCGGTGTGCGAGGCCGGCAGGAAGCCCGTGGCCACCTCGAACGTGCTCGGCCATGTGAAGGTCCTCGGCAAGAAGGTGACCCTCAGCGCCGGCGGCCCCACCGTCGTCGAGGTGCCGGCCGTCGGCACGGTCTCCCTCGAACTGTCCAGCACCCGTACCACCTCGACCACGGCCGCCGCCGCGGCCCTGGAGCTCAAGGTCTCGGTCGACCCGCTGGACCTGGGCGTCGCCGAGGTCGAGGGCGAGATCACGCTCGCCGAGGCGACCTGCACCTCGCCCGCCGAGGCGGCCCCGCCCGGCGAGCCGCAGGAGCCCGAGCAGCCGGAGGAGGCCGCGCCCCCGGCCGCCGACACCGAGCAGCCCGGCCGGGACGTCGCGGCGCAGTCCGCGGCGGAGCCCGAGCCGAACCTGGCCGCGACCGGCGGCAGTTCGGCGACGCCGTACCTCGCGGGCGGCGCCGGCGTGCTGCTGGTCGCGGGCGCCGCGGCGATCGTCGTCACCCGCCGCCGCTCGCGCGCCGAGGGCTGAGAGACCGCACGCGCCCGGTGCCCGTGCACCGGGCGCGTGCCCGGGCGGCCGTCCCGCCCCGCCGGGCCCCACCGAGGGGGAGGGGCCCGGCCCCGTGCGCGGCCGGGCACCGGGGTGCCCGGCCGCGCCCGGGCCCGGCGAAGGACGCCCGCCTGCCCGGCCGCACGGGACCGCCGGCCTGCCCGGGATCGCCCGGCCCCGGGCACACCGCATCCCCGCCACTGGCTCCGCACGGCGCGCGGCACATCCGGTCCGCCGCGCGGCCCACGGGCACGCCGCCCGCCCGTGGCTGCGTACGTCCAGGCCACGGGCCGTCCGCCGGTTCGGGGAGCATGTGCCGCGCACGCCACGTCCGGGCGCAGCGCCCGGGAACGCCTCGCGGCGCAGCGGGGCCCTCAGGGGCCCTGCGGCCCGGGTGCCGCGACGCGGGCACGGCCCCGTGCGCCCCGGGGGTGAGCAGGCGCCGTGCGCGCTGCCCCGGGCGGGGCGCCGGGGCCACGTCACCGCGCCGCGTGCGCAGCCGGCGGCACCGGGGCTCCGGGGCGGCTCGGAGCCCCGGCGTGACCGGGCTGCCCACGTCGCGGATGCCCCCGACAGCGGGGACCCGGGCAGACCGACGCCCGGGCCCGCGAGCACGCCGCTCCGCCCGTGGCCGCGCACGTCCCGGCACGGCCCTCCGGGCGCACGGCCCCCGGGGGCGCACCGCTGCCCCGCGGGGTCAGCCGACCGCGGTCAGGGCCTGGTCCAGGGCCAGCAGGAAACGATTCGTCGTCGCCCGGTCGCGTACCGCCAGCCGCAGCCACTCCCCGTCCAGCCCGGGGAACGTGTCCCCGCGCCGGACGGCGAAACCGAGCGACCGCAGCCGCTCGCGGACCTGTGCCGCCCGCCGGACCCGGATCAGCACGAACGGTGCCGCCGCGTCCTGGACCGCGACGACCTCGTCGAACTCCGCGAGCCCCGCCAGCAGATGGGCCCGCTCGGCCGCCGTCCGCACGGCGGCGCTCTCCGCCTCCGCGAGCGCGTCCGCCTCCATGCACGCCTCGGCCGCGACCAGCGCCGGCGTGGACACCGGCCACAGCGGCTGCGCCCGCTCCAGCGCCGCGATCGTCTCCGGCTCGGCCAGCACGTATCCGATCCGCAGCCCCGCGAGCCCCCAGGTCTTGGTGAGGCTGCGCAGCACGACGAGGCCCGGCACGTCCGTGCGGCCCGCCAGGGCCTCCGGCTCGCCGGGCACCCCGTCCATGAACGCCTCGTCCACCACCAGGTACCGCCCGGGGCGGGCGAGCGCGGCGATGTCCCTGCCCGGGTGGAGGACCGAGGTCGGGTTGGTCGGGTTGCCGACGACGACCAGGTCCGCCTCCTCGGGCACGGCGTCCGGGCGCAGCCGGAATCCGTCCTCCTCGCGCAGCAGGACGCGGCCCACCTCGTGGCCGGCGTCCCGCAACGCGGCCTCCGGCTCGGTGAACTGGGGATGCACGACCACGGGCCGGCGGACCTTCAGCGCGCGGGCGAGCAGCACGAAGGCCTCCGCCGCGCCGGCCGTCAGCAGGACCCGGTCGTCGGACAGCCCGTGGCGCCGGGCGACGGCGGCACGGGCCGCCCGGCCGTCGGGATAGGCCGCGAGCGAGCCCACGGAGCCGGCGATGCGCTCGCGCAGCCAGCCGGGCGGGGTCCCGGCGCGGACGTTGACCGCGAGATCGATCAGCCCCGGTGCGGCGTCGCGGACTTCGGCGTCACCGTGGTGCCGCAGGTCGTGACCGCCCGGCGGCCCGGAGCGTCCGGCGGGGTCGTCGTGGTCAGCGCGCGTGTACATGGCCGCCGCCGTGGGGGATGACAGGAGGACGGAACACGGATCTCTCCTCGGAACGTGGGGGGTTGAAAGGCACGACCGTCATCATGTCGTCTGCCGTCCCGTCCCGGCAGATGCCCCGGGACGCCCGGTGCCCCCGCGGGCGATGGCACATGTCACACCCGCCGGCCTTCCCACCGGTCGCGAGGTGCGTCTGGGGACCACCAGCGCACCGCCCCCGGCGAGCGCGGCGGCCTCCGCGACCGAGGGCGTGCCCACGGCGGCGAGCACCGCCGCGGAGCCGCCGGGGACCGGCACCGCGGCCAGCAGGGCGGCCGGGTACGCCGTCACGGGCACCCCGAGCCGTGCCGCCGCCGCCACGATGCCCGGCTCCGCCGCCTTCGTGTCGAGCGTCGCCAGCACCCGCACCTCGTCCGCACGCAGCCCGGCCGCGCGCAGCGTTTCGAGCACCAGCTCCACCACCTCGTCCGCCGGGACCCCGCGCGAGGCCCCGACCCCGACCACCAGCCCGTCGCCGCCGCCGTTCCCCTCCCCGCCGTCCCCGTCGGCGCGGTCCCCTTCCCCGCCACCGTCCCCGCGGACCCTCGCCCGCGCCGCCGCGACAGCCGCCGCTCCACACCCGACCGTGGCAACCGGGTGAACGGGACCGCCGGCGGTGTGCGCCGGGGCGGGCCGATGGGCTAGCAAGGGCGCATGGCGGTGTTCGTCGCGCTCGGCGCGTTCCTGATGACGCTGTTCGGCGGCTGGATGGCGCACCGCGTCACCGACCGCCGGCATCTGGTGCTCGGCCTCGCGGGCGGACTGATGCTCGGGGTGGTCGGACTCGAACTGCTCCCGGAGGCACTGGAGTCCGCGGGGCACGAGGTGTTCGGCGTGCCCGAGGCGCTGCTGCTCTTCGTCGGCGGTTTCCTCACCGCCCACCTGGTGGAGCGCCTGCTCGCGGTGCGCCGGGCCGCGCACGGCGCCGACCCCGGGGCGCGGGTCCCGCAGGTGGGGCTGACGGCGGCGGCCGCCATGGTCGCCCACAGCCTGATGGACGGCATCGCGCTCGGTGCCGCCTTCCAGGTGGGCGGCGGCATGGGCGCGACCGTCGCCCTCGCCGTCATCACCCACGACTTCGCGGACGGCTTCAACACGTACACGATCACCAGCCTGTACGGGAACACCCGCCGCAAGGCGACCCTGATGCTGCTCGCCGACGCGCTCGCCCCCGTGCTGGGGGCTGCCTCCACCCTGCTGTTCACGCTGCCCGCCGAACTGCTCGGCGGCTACCTCGGGTTCTTCGGCGGCGCGCTGCTCTACCTCGCGGCGGCGGAGATCCTGCCCGAGGCCCACCACAGCCACCCCGCCCGCTCCACCCTGCTGTGCACCGTCGGGGGAGTGGGCTTCGTCTGGCTGGTGGTCGGCATCGCCGAGTGACCTCGGGGCCCGCCGCCCCTCGCCGCCGGGCGCACGCCCGCGCCGCCGCACGCCGGCTCCGCCTCCGGGCGACCCCCCGCCCCGCCGTCCCCGCTCACGCCCCGGCCGGCCCCGCCACGCCCGCGTCCCCGGACACGCCCGCGTCCCCGGCCGTGTCCGGCGCACCGGCCGTGTCCGGCGCGCGGCGCGCGCCGACGGGCGCGGACGGCGCCACCGGCACGTCCGCGCAGGACGCCACCAGGCGCGCCGCGACCTCCGGCCGCTGCGCCCAGTGGGTGTGCAGGTAGCTGGCGTGCACGCCCCCCTGCACATAGCCCTCGACCCGCCGCTCCGGGCGGACCATGCCCCACGCGGGGACCGGCCCGGCGCCGGGCTCCAGCGCGGTGCGGTGGAACTCGTGGCCGCGCAGCCGTGTCCCGGACGCGGCCAGCGGGCTGTCGGCCACTGCGACGGCCTCCCGGTAGCCGAGCGTCAGCCGGCCCGTCATCCGCGCCTCGGCGTCCAGCACCCCGCACATCGGCTTCCCGTCCAGCGACTTCGCCAGGTACAGCAGCCCCGCGCACTCCGCCGCCACCGGCGCCCCGGACCGCGCCAGGGCGGCCACCGCCCGCCGCAGGGGCTCGTTGGCGGACAGCTCGGGCGCGTACACCTCGGGGAAGCCGCCGCCTATCACCAGGCCGCGGGTGCCCTCGGGGAGCCGCTCGTCGCGCAGCGGGTCGAAGGCGGCCACCTCGGCGCCGGCCGCCCGGAGCAGCTCGACGTGCTCGGCGTACGAGAAGGTGAACGCCGCCCCGCCGGCGACGGCCACCACGGGCCGCTCCCCGCCCCGGGCACGCCCCGCGGCCTCCGGATCCCAGGGGGCGTCCGTGAGCGGCGGCGCGGAGCGCGCCAGCGCCAGCAGCGCCTCCAGGTCGCAGCCCAGGCGCACCTGTTCGGCCTGCGCCCGCACCGCGTCCACCGCGTCGGCGTGCCGCTCGGCCACCGGCACCAGGCCCAGGTGCCGCGACGGCGTGGCCACGTCGGCGGCCCGCCGCAGCACCCCCATCACCGGCACGCCGGACTCCTCCAGCGCCTCCCGCAGCAGGTGCTCGTGCCGGTCGGTGGCGACCTTGTTGAGGATCACCCCGCCGATCCGCACCTCCGGGTCCCAGGAGGCGAAGCCGTGCACCAGCGCCGCCACCGACCGGGACTGCGACGACGCGTCCACCACCAGCACCACCGGCGCCCGCAGCAGCTTGGCCACCTGCGCCGTCGACGCCAGTTCGCCCTGCCCGGCGGCCCCGTCGTAGAGCCCCATGACGCCCTCCACGACAGCCAGTTCGCAGCCGCGCGCGCCGTGCGCGAACAGCGGCGCGATCAGGGAGGTGCCGCACTGGTAGGCGTCGAGGTTGCGGCCGGGCCGCCCGGTCGCCAGGGCGTGGTAGCCGGGATCGATGTAGTCGGGGCCGACCTTGTGCGGGGACACGGCGAGGCCACGGCCGGCGAAGGCGGCCATCAGGCCCGTCGCGACCGTGGTCTTGCCCGCCCCCGACGACGGAGCGGCGATGACGAGACGTGCTACCACTCGATGCCCCGCTGGCCCTTCTGCCCCGCGTCCATGGGGTGCTTGACCTTGGACATGTCGGTCACCAGGTCCGCGAAGTCGATCAGCTTCTGCGGCGCGTTGCGGCCCGTGATCACCACGTGCTGGGTGCCCGGCCGCGCGCGCAGCACCTCGACGACCTCGTCGGTGTCGATCCACCCCCAGTGCAGCGGGTAGGCGAACTCGTCGAGCACGTACAGCTTGTGGGTCTCGGCCGCGAGGTCGCGCTTGACCTGCTCCCAGCCCTCGCGGGCCTTGTCCTCGTTGGAGGGCTCGCCGTCGGCGGGCGCCCGCTGGATCCACGACCAGCCCTCGCCCATCTTGTGCCAGGCCACGGTGCCGCCCTCGCCGCTGGCGCCCAGCACCTTCAGCGCGTTCTCCTCGCCGACCTTCCACTTGGCCGACTTGACGAACTGGAACACCCCGACCGGCCAGCCCTGGTTCCACGCCCGCAGCGCGAGCCCGAACGCGGCCGTCGACTTGCCCTTCCCGACGCCCGTGTGCACGAACACCAGGGGGCGGTTGCGGCGCTGGCGGGTGGTGAGTCCGTCGTCCGGTACGACGGTCGGCTGTCCCTGCGGCATTACGCGGCCCTCCTGGCGGCGGAAACTTCCCTGACGTCCCTGACGAGTCCGGCGATCGCGTCGGCGCGCAGCTCGTCCAGGGTGACGGCGGTGCCGCCGAGTTCGCCGGCGAGGGTGCCGGCCAGTCCGAGCCGTACATACCCCGACTCGCAGTCGACGACGACGGCCGCGGTGCCCTCCGCGGCGTGCAGGCGCGCGGCGCGCAGCGCCTGCCCGAAGGCGTCGCCCGCACCGGTCGCCCGCCCGTCCGTCACGATCACCAGCAGCGGACGCCGGGACGGGTCGCGCAGCCGCTCGATCCGCAGCGTCTCGTGCGCCGTCAGCAGCCCCTCGGCGAGCGGTGTGCGCCCCCCGGTCGGCAGGGACTGAAGGCGCGCGGCGGCCGTGTCGACGGAGGAGGTCGGCGGCAGCGCCACCTCGGCGTCGCGCCCGCGGAAGGTGATCAGCCCGACCTTGTCGCGGCGCTGGTAGGCGTCGAGCAGCAGCGACATCACCGCGCCCTTGACGGCGCCCATCCGCTGCCGTGCCGCCATGGAGCCGGAGGCGTCCACCACGAAGAGCACGAGGTTGCCCTCGCGCCCCTCGCGGGTCGCCTGCCGCAGATCGTCCCGGCGCACCACCAGCCCCGGCCCGCTGCGCCCGCGGGCGCGCTGGTGGGGCGCGGCGGCCTGCACGGTCGCCGCCAGGTGGAGCTTGGTGAGGGTGCCCCGCGGGCGGCGCGAGCCGGTGGTGCGCCCGTGCTCGGTCCGCGCGCGGGACCTGCGCCCGGCGGCGCCGTCGCCGAGTCCGGGCACGCTGAGCATCCTGGTGCGGAACGGCTCCGACGCGCCGACGGGCCGGCGTTCGCCGGGGCCGCCCGCCGGTGCGGGGGCGGGCTCCCGGTCGCCGGAGCCGCCGGCCGGGGCGTCCTGTCCCTGCGTCTGCGGCGGCACCCCGCCACCGGGGCCCCCGTCGGGACCGCCGTCACCGGGACCGCCGTCACCCGGGCCGTCGTCACCGGGTCCGGGGTCGGGCTCGGGGTCCGGGTCGGGGTCGTCGCCGGACTGTCCGAGCGCCTCGTCGAGCTTCGACTCGTCCAGACCGGGCGCGTCGAAGGGGTTGCGCCGCCTGCGGTGCGGCAGCGCGAGCAGCGCGGCCCGCCGCACGTCCTCCTCGGCGACCTCCGCCCGGCCGTCCCAGGCCGCCAGCGCGGTGGCGGTGCGCGCCATCACGATGTCCGCGCGCATCCCGTCCACCTCGAACGCGGCGCAGGTGGCCGCGATCTGACGCAGCACCGCGTCGCCGAGCACCACCTCGGGCAGCAGCTCCCTGGCCGCGACGATCCGCTCCCGCAGCGCCGCCTCCTCCGCCGCCCAGCGCGCCGCGAAGGCCGCCGGGTCGTCGTCGTACGCCAGCCGCCGCCGCACGACCTCGACGCGCAGCGCGGGGTCGCGGGAGGCCGCGACCTCCACGGTGAGGCCGAAGCGGTCCAGGAGCTGCGGCCGCAGCTCGCCCTCCTCCGGGTTCATCGTCCCGACCAGCAGGAAGCGCGAGGCGTGCCGGACGGAGACGCCCTCGCGCTCCACGTAGGACGCCCCCATGGCGGCGGCGTCGAGCATCAGGTCGACGAGGTGGTCGTGGAGCAGGTTGACCTCGTCCACGTAGAGGATCCCGCGGTGCGCCTCGGCCAGCAGGCCCGGCTCGAACGCCTTGACGCCCTCCGCGAGCGCCCGCTCGATGTCCAGCGCCCCGACCAGCCGGTCCTCCGACGCGCCCACCGGCAGCTCGACCATCGGCGTCGGGCGGCTCGCCGCCGCGCCCCCGGTGTGCGGCCCGTCCGGGCACTGCGGGTCCGGCGCCTCGGGGCGGCAGGCGAACCGGCACCCCTCCACCACGTCCATGGCGGGCAGCAGACCCGTCAGCCCGCGCACGACCGTCGACTTGGCGGTGCCCTTCTCGCCCCGTACGAGCACACCGCCGATCGCCGGCGACACGGCGTTGAGCAGCAGGCTCAACCGCATGTCGTCCATCCCGACGACCGCCGTGAACGGATAGGGGATGCTCATCGCCTGCTCACTCCTTCACTCGCTGCCTCGACGTCCATGACCTTCACCGTGCCGCCGGGGCACCGGGCGGGACGAACGGCAGTCCCTCCGGGGGCCCCTGCTCGATCAGCCGCAGCAGACCGTCCGTGTCCGCGTGCTCCTCGATCAGGTCGCCGAGCCGGTCGAGCTGCTCCTCGCGCAGCGCCCCGAAGGAGGTGTCGGGCGCGGGCACGAAGCGCCGCCCGGCCTGCGCCGCCACCTGCCGCAGGAACGCCCGGCGGAAGCCGTCGCTCTCCAGCGAGCCGTGCCAGTGGGTGCCCCACACCGAGCCCACCCGGCAGCCGTCCAGGAAGGGCTCGCCGCCGAGCACCTCGGCGACGCCGTGGTGGATCTCGTAGCCGTCGACGCGCTCGCCCAGTGCCTCGCCCACCGGCCTGGCCAGCGTCTTCTCGCGGGCGAACCGCACCCGCACGGGCAGCAGTCCGAGTCCTTCGACCTCGCCCGCCCGGGACTCGACGTCGTCCTCGATGTGCGCGCCGAGGGCCTGGAAGCCGCCACAGATCCCGAGCACCGGCCGCCCCTGCGCGGCCCGCCGGGCGAGCGCGGCGGCGAGCCCGCGCTCGCGCAGCCAGGCGAGCGCCCGGACCGTGCCGCGGGTGCCGGGGACGACCACGAGGTCGGCGTCGACGAGCTCCTCCGGCCGGTCCACGAAGCGGACCACGACGCCCGGTTCGGCGGCCAGCGCGTCCACGTCGGTGAAGTTGGACATCAGCGGCACGGCGCAGACCGCGACCCGGAGCACGTCCTCGCCGACCGGCGGCGCGACGACGGACTCGCGCACCGCGCCCCGCAGCGACACCCGCAGCCCGTCCTCCTCGTCGATGCCCAGCCCGTGCGCGTACGGCAGGACGCCGTAGGTCCGCCGCCCGGTCAGACCGTGCAGCATCTCCAGGCCGGGCTCCAGCAGGGTCACGTCGCCGCGGAACTTGTTGACGAGGTAGCCCGCGACCAGCGACTGGTCGGCCGCGTCCAGCAGCGCCGTGGTGCCGAAGAACTGCGCGAACACCCCGCCCCTGTCGATGTCCCCGACCACCAGCACCGGCAGCCGGGCGGCCCGTGCGATGCCCATGTTCACGATGTCGGTGCGCCGCAGATTGATCTCCGCCGGGCTGCCGGCGCCCTCGCAGATCACCGCGTCGTAACTCTCCCGCAGCTCCTCCAGGCAGGCCGTCACCGGCTCGAACAGCTCCTGCTGCCGGTTGCCGTGGTAGCCCCGGGCGCTCATCTCGCCGACGGGTCTGCCCATCAGCACGACCTGGCTGGAGCGGTCGCTCCCGGGCTTGAGCAGCACGGGGTTCATCAGCGCCGTCGGCTCCACCCGGGCGGCCTGCGCCTGCATCGCCTGCGCCCGCCCGATCTCCGCGCCCTCGCGCGTCACGAACGAGTTCAGCGACATGTTCTGGCCCTTGAAGGGCGCGACCTTCACGCCCCGCCGCACCAGCCACCGGCAGATCCCGGCGGTCACCACGCTCTTGCCCGCGTCCGATGTCGTCCCCGCGACCAGCAGTCCGCCGCCGCTCATGTCCGCCTCCCCCTCGTCGCCGCGCGGACCAGCCGCGCGCCCGCGCAGACGGCCAGCGTCAGCACGCCGACCCGGCGCGACAGCCGCACCGCCCGCTCGATGTCCCCGAACTCCACCGCCCGGCCGCCCCCGTTGAGGACGGGCCGGTGCTCGACGCGCCCCGCGTACGACAGGGTCCCGCCCAGCCGTACGCCGAGCGCCCCCGCGAACGACGCCTCCACCGGGCCCGCGTTGGGGCTCGGGTGCTTGTCCGCGTCGGCCCGCCAGGCCCGTACGGCGCCCCGCGGGTCGGGGCCCGCGAGCACCGCGAGCACCGCGGTGAGCCGCGCTCCGGGCCAGCCGGCCACGTCGTCGAGGCGCGCGGAGGCCCAGCCGTAGCGCAGGTACCGGGGCGAGCGGTGGCCCACCATGGCGTCCAGGGTGTTGACCGCCCGGAAGCCGAGCAGCCCCGGCACACCGGCGACGGCGCCCCACACCAGCGCCCCGACGACCGCGTCGGAGGTGTTCTCCGCGACGGACTCCACGACGGCGCGGGCGATCTGCGCCTCGTCGAGCGCCTGCGGGTCGCGGCCGCACAGATGGGGCAGCCGGGCGCGGGCGGCGCCGAGGTCCCCGGCCGCGAGCGCGTCCCCGACGGCGCGCGCCTCGCGCCCCAGGGTGGTGCCGCCGACGACGGCCCAGGTGGCGGCCGCGGTCAGGGCGACGGATGCGGCGGGGGAGCGGCGCACCGCGCGCGCGGCGAGCAGGCCCGCGCCGATCGCGCCCCCGGCGCACACCGCGGTGTGGAGGACGCCCCGGCCGCGGTGGTCGCGCCACAGCAGCCGTTCGACGGCGCCGGCGGCCCGTCCGAAGGCGGCCACGGGGTGTCCGCGGCGCGGGTCCGCGAGCAGCAGGTCGGCGGCGAGACCGGCGGCGGCGCCGCAGGCGAACACCCGGTCCGCAGATGTGCGTTCGGCACCCATGGGGTCAGCGGCCCCCGGGGTGGGAAGGGGCGGGCAGGGCTGAGCCGCGGCCGGGCATGACGACGAGTCCTCACTCAGGGTCCGCGCCCTGGTTCGACGTGACCGGCGGTGAGAGTTCCTGGCTCCCCGGGAGGTTCCCCGGGTCACAGTGGCGGGACCGCGCCGGATTCGCACCGGACTTCCTCTGCTGCCGCCGTATTGGCCCCGGCAGTCCACCACGCCCGCGTACGCCCGTCAACTCACCCTTGACCTGCGACGGGACAGTGTGCCGAGGCCCACACCGCGGACAGCGCGGAAGCCGGGCGCGACGGCACCGCGGGGGTGCCGCCACGCCCGGCTCCCGGACGTGTCACGGGCCGCTCGCGGCCCGGTGTGCGGTCGTCAGTCGACGACCAGGTAGATGCCGAACGCGACGGCCACCGCGCACAGGGCGAAGCAGACGTACGCGCCGGTGCGGGCCAGGGCCACCGAGCCGCCGGAGGCCGTGGCCGACTCCTGCTTGCTGAGGCCGATGATGCCCAGGGTGAACAGGCCCACCAGGGCGACGGTGGCGACGAGGCTCACGCCGAACACGGAGCCGAGAGCTGCCCAGTCGATCTTCATGCTGCTGCTTCCTTACACCGTGGCCGGACGGGCCGGCTCGGTCTCGGCCGGCTCGGACGCCGGGGCCGGGATGGTGGTCTTGAACTCGCCAGCGGGCGGCGGGGCGACGGCGGCCATGGCGGTGGTGACGACACCCGCCGGCTCCTCCTCGCCCGGCTCCACGTCGTTGACGTTGGTGTGGTCGACGACCTGGCGGCGGGAGACGAGCCAGATCGCGAGGCAGGACGCCACCAGGAAGACGGCGACGACGGCGACGCCCCAGTCGCCCTGCTTGGTGACGAACTCCGAGGCCGCGGCGACCAGACCGGCGGCCGGCAGCGTCAGACCCCAGGCGACGAACATCCGGGTCGCCGTGGACCAGCGGACCACGCCGCCCTTGCGGCCGAGGCCCGCGCCCATCACGGCGCCGGAGCAGGAGTGGGTCGTCGAGAGGGAGAAGCCCAGGTTGGAGGAGGCCAGGATGACGCTCGCGGCGCTGGTCTGGGCGGCGAAGCCCTGCTGCGGCTGGAGGTCGGTGAGGCCCTTGCCCATGGTGCGGATGATGCGCCAGCCGCCGAGGTAGGTGCCGAGCGCGATCGCGACACCGGCGGAGACGATGACCCACAGCGGGGGGTTCGAACCGGGGGCGAGCACATTGCCGGCGACCAGGGCGAGGGTGATGATGCCCATCGTCTTCTGGGCGTCGTTGGTGCCGTGCGCCAGGGAGACCAGGCCCGCGGAGGCGATCTGGCCGGCGCGGTAGCCCTTGGCCGTGGCCTTCTCGTCGGTCCGCTTGCCGAGCTTGTACGTCAGCCGGGCGGCCAGCATCGCGCCGATGCCGGCGACGAGCGGGGCGGCGATCGCGGGGATCAGCACCTTGGTGACGACGACGCCGCCGTTGACGCCGGAGAAGCCGACGGACGCGACGGTGGCGCCGATCAGGCCGCCCATGAGGGCGTGCGACGAGCTGGACGGCAGACCGACCAGCCAGGTCAGCAGATTCCAGAGGATGGCGCCGACGAGCGCCGCGAAGATGACTTCAGGTGAGATGCCTGATTCGTCGACCAGACCGCTGGAGATCGTCTTGGCGACCTCCACGGAGAGGAACGCGCCGACGAGGTTCAGAACGGCGGACATGGCCACCGCGGTCTTGGGCTTCATCGCGCCGGTCGAGATGGTCGTCGCCATCGCGTTGGCGGTGTCGTGGAAACCGTTCGTGAAATCGAACACGAGCGCTGTCACGATCACAATCGCGAGCAGCAAGGTGATGTGTTCCATTTACCCAGGCAATCGTTTGACGTCATTGACGTGTGGACCGTAGGCAACCTGGATGAACGGAAGATGAACTGGGTCGGGCGCTGTGGTGACCGCAAGTGGCGTCAAGACGTTCCGTTTCCCGTTCCGGACCGCCGTCGACCGCAGGGGGCGTTCACTCGAACACCCTGTGTCGCGCCCACCCCGCCGGGACCCCGTGACGGCATCCGGCGGCGCGGGCGGGGCACGGCCTGACAGGATCGGCCCATGACCGCTCAGGCACACGGCGACGCGATCGAACAGGCATGGCGGGACCTGGTGGCGACGGCCCGCAGGACCGCCGCCGAAGGGCTCGTCGTCGGCACCTCCGGCAATGTCTCCGTACGAGTGGACGGCGATGTCGTCCTCGTCACCCCCAGCGGTGTCCCCTACGACCGCCTCGGCCCCGGGGACGTCCTCGGCGTCGGCCTGGACGGCGAGCGGGTCATCGGGTCGGGGGTGCCCACCAGCGAGCTGCCGCTCCACCTGGCGCTGTACCGGGCGACCGGCGCCCGCGCCGTCGTCCACACCCACGCCGTGCACGCGACGGCCGTCTCCACCCTCGTGTCCGAACTGCCGCCCGTCCACTACATGACCGCCGCCCTCGGCGGCCCCGTCCGGGTCGCCCCCTACGCCCTCTACGGCACGGCGGAACTGGCCCGGAACATGCTGGCCGCCCTGCGCGACCGCACCGCCTGCCTGCTGGCCAACCACGGCACCGTGGCCCACGGCGACACCCTGGACCAGGCGTACGACCGCACGGCCCAGCTCGAATGGATGTGCCGCCTGTGGCTCACGGCCTCCTCGGTCCCCGGCCGCACCCCCGCGCTGCTCTCCGACTCCCAGCTCGCCGACGCGGCCGGCCGGCTGCGCGACTACGGCCGGCGCCCGCCGGACGCCCCGCCCGCCTGACCGGTCCGGGCCGCCGGGCGGCGGCCGCCGGCTGGCAGACGTCGGCTGCCTTGCCGACACTGGAGCGGTGCGCCCGGCTACAGCGACGGCAGCGGCCGTCACCACCCTGATCGGCGTCGGCGCGGCCACGGTCGCCGCCGGACGCTACGCCAGCAGCGCCGCGCTCAGAGCGCCCGCCCGACGCGCCCTGCCCGGCGATCCGCGGCTGACCGTGCACGGGACCGAGCCCGGCAGGATCACGCTCACCCGCAGCCTCGTCTCCCTGCGACCGGGGACCTGGGGCCTCACCGGCTCCGGCGTCCACGCGGTCGTCGGCCCGGTGATCGACGGGGCCGCGGCCTCGGCCGACACCGTCGTCCGGCGGCTCGACCGGGTCGCCGACGGCGGCCTCGCCCCGGGAGCGCGGGTCCGGCTCACCCCCCGGCTCCACAAGGGCGACCCGGCCACCGCGCTCGGCATCCCCTACTCCGACGTCCTGGTCCCCGGGGAACTCGGCGCCCTCCCGGCGTGGATGGTCCCCGGTGCCCGCGGCACCTGGGTGATCACCGTGCACGGGATCGGCACCACCCGTGAGCACCCGCTGAACCTGCTCGGCTTCCTGCGCCAGCAGCGGTTCCCCGTGCTGAACCTCGCCTACCGCGGCGACGCCGGCGCCCCCCGGCCGCCGGACGGCCTCAGCCACCTCGGCGACTCCGAGTGGCGCGACCTGGACGCCGCGATCCGCCACGCCGTGCGGCACGGCGCCGAGCGCGTCGTGGTCCACGGCTGGTCCACCGGCGCGGCGATGGCGCTGCGCGCCGCGGCCGGCTCGGCGCTGCGCGACCGGATCGCCGGCCTGGTCCTGGACTCGCCCGTGCTGGACTGGGAGGTGACCCTGCGCGCCCTGGTCGCGGCCCGCCGCACGCCCGCCCCGCTGCTCCCGCTGGCGGTCCGCGCCGCCCAGGGCCGCACCGGAGCACACGCCGGCCGGCTCGCCGGAGCCGCCGACCCCCTGGCCGTCCGCGTCCCGACGCTGATCTTCCACGGCCCCGGCGACACCCTCGCCCCCTGGGACGGCTCGCGCCGGCTGGCCGGCGAGCGGCCGGACCTGGTCACCCTCCACACCGTCGACGGAGCCCCGCACGGCGCCATGTGGAACGCCGACCCCGCCCGCTACGAAGAGGTCCTCCGGCGCTTCCTCACCCCCCTGGCGTAGGGCGGCCGGCGGCACGGGACGGCTCCCGGGGAAGGCCCCGGGAGCCGTCCCGTGCCGCTCCGTTTGGGCTTTCGGGCCGTGAGCGGGAAGACTGCTCCCGTGACGTCCCGAAAGCCTGATGAGCAATTGGCGCGCAACTCCAGACTCCGTCTCGTCCGCCCGCGTCCCATGGCCAGTGCGCGACGGGCCGTGACGACCCGGCGTACCCGCCCGGCGACCCGCCCGCCGGAGGGCACGCCCGCCCCCGCCGAGCTGGCCCGCCAGGCCCGCTCGGTCCTCGCCGACGCCGTGCGCATCGCGCGCTGGGCGGCCGTCGAACGCGGCCCCGCCGCGGCCCGCTCGGTCCCCGAGGCGCGGCAGCGTGCCGCCGCCGCGCTGGACCTGACCCCGGAGAAGGTGCGCGCGGGCTGGGACCGCGCACGCCTGGCCGGTCTCATCGAGATGCACGGCGACGCCGCCCGCCCCGGCTGGCGGCTGCATGCCTGGGACCGCGACGACATGGCCGTGCTGCGCGGCTGGGTGGCCCTCTTCGACGCCTGGTCGCTGGCCCACCCCGCCCCCGCGGACGTGGCCCCCACCGCCGTGGCGGAGGTCGTCGAGGCCGTGCCGCAGGTGCTCTCCCTGCTCCAGCTCTCGGCCGGCCCCGTCGCGACCGAGACCCTCCTCGACCTGCTCCAGCAGCGCGTGGCCGAACTGCGCGAGGAACGCTGCGAGGTGCCCCCCGCCAAGGCCGAGCCGGCCAAGGCCGAGCCGGCCAGAGCCGAACCGGCCGGGACGGCGGCCGGCGAGGTCCCGGTGTCGGCGCTGCTCGACTGGTCCCTCGAAGGGCTCGCCTCCGTGGGGGCCCTGACCCTGGACCGCGGACAGGCCACGCTCACCCCGCTGGGCAACTGGGCGGTGTGGGTCAAGCTGGAGCAGATCTGCGTCGCCGCGCAGAGCCCGGCCGGCAACATCGAGCAGTCCGCCGAGGACATGCTGCGCGGCTGCGCCCGTCTGACGCCGGGCCCCGCCCGTGCCGAGTACCGGGCCTGGATCGCGGCCCGCACGGTGGCCGGCGCGGTCGGCGAGCTGCTCGGCGTCGCCCGCGGCGAGGACGCCCTGCTGCGGGGCCTGGCCTTCGAGGCGCTGCGCGTCGTCGGCGCCCCGGCCGAGGCCGAGGTGCGGGCGGCCGCCGGGGAGCCGTCGCTGCGCCCCTACGTCCTGCTCTGGCTCGCGGAGTACGACGGCGCCGACCCGGAGGACGCCGCCGACGTCCTCACCCGGGAAGAGGCCACCTGGCTCTGGGTCGACACCGCGGCGGCCGTCGCGGACCACGGCGAACCGCAGTTGCTCCTGCGCCACCTGGACTCCGCGGTGCAGGGCACGGTCCCCGCGCTGATCGAGGAGGTCAGGGCCGGCGGGCACCCCCGCACCGTCCAGGTGCTCGTGGCGCTCGCGGCCGCCCACCCGGACCCGGCGCTCGCCAAGGCGGTGCGCCGCGCGGCCTTCCAGGTGCACACCGGCGGCGTCTGACCCGGGCGCGCCGGGGGCGGGCCGGGGTCTACGACGACCCCGCCGCCCCGGGCGCGTACGTGCCGAAGCTCCAGATGTTGCCCTCCAGGTCGCGGGCCATGTAGTCGCGGGCGCCGTAGTCCTGGTCGGCCGGCGCCGTCACGATCTCGGCGCCCTGCCCGGCGGCCCTCGCGTGGTGCGCGTCCACGTCGTCGACATGGACGAAGACCCCGGCCGGGCCGGCGTCCCGCATCAGCCTGTCGAACTCGCTCCCGGTGCCCCGGCTGCCCAGCATCACCATGCCGTTCCCGTGGACGAGCTCCGCGTGGGCGACGGAGCCGTCCTCGTTCTCGTACATCGCGTGGACGGTGAAACCGAAGGCGTCCGTGAGCTGCCGGACGGCCGCCTTCGCGTCCGCGTAGACCAGCGTGGGACAGATGTTCGGTGACTGCGGCATGGCGTTCGCTCCTCGCCCGCTCGGCCGGCGGATGTGATCCGGGTCTCAGTCTGGCACCGCCGTCCGCCGGGCGCGGGCGCGCGCCGGGCCTCAGCGGAACGTGTCGCAGCGCGCCATGTCCCCGGTGCGCAGGCCCTGCCGGAACCACGCCTGCCGCTGCTCGGCCGAACCGTGGGTCCAGGTGTCGGGGGTGACCCGGCCCTGGTAGCGCTGCTGGATCCGGTCGTCGCCCACCGCGGCCGCCGCGTCGAGCCCCTCCAGGACGTCCGCCTCGCCGAGCTCGGTCAGCAGCGGCCGTCCCGTCGTCTCGTCGGGGGCCGTCGTCGCGTGCCGTGCCCAGACCCCGGCGTAGCAGTCCGCCTGGAGCTCCACCCGGACCGCTGCCGACCCGGCGCCCTGCCGGCCGTCCTGCGCGCGCCCGAGGACACCGGTCAGGTTCTGCACGTGGTGGCCGTACTCGTGGGCGACGACGTACGCCTGCGCGAACGGGCCGCCGGAGGCGCCGAACCGGTCCCGCAGGTCGCCGAAGAAGCCGAGGTCGAGGTAGACCTGCCGGTCCGCGGGGCAGTAGAAGGGGCCCACCGCCGAGGTGGCGGCCCCGCACCCGGTGCCGGTCCGGCCGGTGAAGAGCACGGTCCTGGCCTCGGTGTACCGGCCCTGGCGCCGCCGGAACTCGGCGCGCCAGTAGTCCTGCACGCTGTTGACCACCGCCACGATCCGGCAGTCCTCGCGGCTGTTGGCGTCGGAGCCCCGCCGGCAGGCACGCGCCACCTCCGCCTGCGAGGACTCGGACACCGCCGGCTCCTCCTCGCCGGACGACAGCCCGAGCTGCTCGGGGCCGACGCCGAAGAGGAGGCCGAGGATCAGCGCGACGATCCCGGCGACACCGCCGCCGATCGTGGCCCGGCCGCCGGGCACCCGGCTGCCGCGCACGTCGCGGACCTCGGAGGTGTCCAGGCCGGCGTCGTCGTCGAACTGCACGGGCGGCCTCCGCTCCTCGGCGGCGGACGCCCGCCACTCCCGGCGAGTATCGGCCGCGGCGCCCCGGCCCGCCGCCCGCGCCCCGGTACGACCCGGCCCGCGCGGGGCGCGCACGGGCGCCGCCGGACGCGGCGTGGCGCCGGTCACGGTGCGCCCGACCCCGGAAAAACACTTGCCGTGCCCCGTTAGACTGGCCGTATGGCAATTCTCCTTGTGCCTTAGACGGCGTCGAAGCGTCGCTCACCCGTCCCTTCCGCCGTCCAGACCGCCCTGGAGTCTTCCCCCGTGATCACCGCATCCGGTATCGAGCTGCGCGCAGGTGCGCGCGTCCTCATCGAATCCGCCTCCTTCCGCATCGCCAAGGGCGACCGCATCGGCCTCGTCGGCCGCAACGGAGCCGGCAAGACCACCCTCACCAAGTGCCTGGCCGGCGAGGGCATCCCCGCGGCCGGCACCATCGCCCGCTCCGGCGAGGTCGGCTACCTCCCGCAGGACCCCCGCACCGGCGACCTCGACGTGCTGGCCCGCGACCGCATCCTGTCCGCCCGCGGCCTGGACACCCTCATCCGCAAGATGCGGATGAACGAGGAGCGCATCGCCACCGGCCAGGGCGCCACCCGCGACAAGGCGCTGCGCCAGTACGAGCGCCAGGAGACCGAGTTCCTGACCAAGGGCGGGTACGCCGCCGAGGCCGAGGCCGCCACCATCGCCGCCGCGCTGGGCCTGCCCGACCGGGTGCTCGGCCAGCCGCTGCACACCCTCTCCGGCGGTCAGCGCCGCCGCGTCGAGCTCGCCCGGATCCTCTTCTCGGACGCCGACACCCTGCTCCTCGACGAGCCGACGAACCACCTCGACGCCGACTCGATCGTCTGGCTGCGCGACTACCTGAAGACCTACCGCGGCGGATTCATCGTCATCTCCCACGACGTCGACCTCGTCGAGACGGTCGTCAACAAGGTCTTCTACCTGGACGCCAACCGCTCCCAGATCGACGTCTACAACATGGGCTGGAAGCTCTACCAGGCACAGCGGGAGGCCGACGAGAAGCGCCGCAAGCGAGAGCGCCAGAACGCCGAGAAGAAGGCCGCCGCGCTCAACTCGCAGGCCGACAAGATGCGCGCCAAGGCCACCAAGACCGTCGCCGCGCAGAACATGGCCCGCCGCGCCGAGCGGCTGCTGGCCGGCCTCGACGACGTCCGGGTCGCCGACAAGGTCGCCAAGCTCCGCTTCCCCGAGCCCGCGCCCTGCGGGAAGACGCCGCTGACGGCCGAGGGCCTCTCCAAGTCCTACGGCTCCCTGGAGATCTTCACCGACGTCGACCTGGCCATCGACAAGGGCTCCCGGGTCGTCATCCTCGGCCTCAACGGCGCGGGCAAGACCACCCTGCTGCGGCTGCTCGCCGGGGTGGAGCAGCCGGACACCGGCCAGGTCACCCCGGGCCACGGCCTCAAGCTCGGCTACTACGCCCAGGAGCACGAGACCCTGGACCCGGACCGCACGGTCCTGGAGAACATGCGCTCCTCCGCGCCCGACCTCGACCTCGTCGAGGTGCGCAAGACCCTCGGCTCGTTCCTCTTCTCCGGCGACGACGTCGACAAGCCGGCCGGTGTGCTCTCCGGCGGCGAGAAGACCCGTCTCGCTCTCGCCACCCTGGTCGTCTCCTCGGCGAACGTCCTGCTCCTCGACGAGCCCACCAACAACCTCGACCCGGCCAGCCGCGAGGAGATCCTCGGGGCGCTGCGCACCTACAAGGGCGCGGTCATCCTCGTCACCCACGACGAGGGCGCCGTCGAGGCGCTGGAGCCGGAGCGGATCATCCTGCTGCCGGACGGCGTGGAGGACCTGTGGGGCGCGGACTACGCGGATCTGGTCGCCCTCGCCTGACGCGGACGGGGCTCCCCGGGGGCCGATGATCCACTCCGTCTGGATCATTCGGCCTACGTCTGCTCCGTCATCTGTGTGAGGACGTCTCGTACCACGGCGTGGCGCCTGGCGGACGCCTGCGCTCCGCCCCCTCCCGGGCGCCCGCCGGTGAAGGCGTCGCTGACCAGCAATTTCGGCCCGGCGGCTGGATCTTTTCGGCGGCACACATGAATGGAAGATGGCGTTCCGCTCGTGGCGGCCGGCCGTCCCGTCCCCAAGCGTTCCGTACTGACCCTGTCGAATGGGTGGCCAGGATGCCCGGGAGGGGTGATCATGAGAAGTCCAGAGCGCACTTCCCATGAGGAGGCACGGGTGGCCGAGACTCTGAAGAAGGGCAGCCGGGTGACCGGCGCCGCGCGCGACAAGCTCGCGGCAGACCTGAAGAAGAAGTACGACTCCGGGGCGAGCATCCGGGCGCTGGCCGAGGAAACCGGCCGCTCCTACGGATTCGTCCATCGGATGCTGAGTGAGTCCGGAGTCGTCCTGCGTGGACGTGGCGGAGCGACGCGGGGCAAGAAGGCCGCGTCGGCCTGATCTCCGTATCGGCAGAAAGGCTCCTTCGGTACACCGGTTCTTCTGCGGTGGCCACCCGGGCGGCCGGACGGCTCCCCGGGTGGTTACTGTGCAGTAGCTCATTTTCACGGGCATGACTGCACCGAACCGGAGGCGTCCCATGACTTCGCTCGACCCTGTGCTGGACAAGGACGGCGTACGACTCACCGTCGACGGCGCCGTCGCCACGGTGACCCTGACCAAGCCGGACAAGCGCAACGCCCAGGACTTCGCGCTGTGGCGGGCGTTGACGCAGGCCGGCCGGTCGCTGCCGGGCGACGTGCGGGTCGTGGTGCTGCGCGGCGAGGGCAAGTCCTTCTCCGCCGGCCTCGACCGGCAGGCGTTCACCCCCGAGGGTTTCGACGGCGAGCCGTCGTTCATCGACCTGGCACGCGGGTCCGACGCGGAGACCGACGCGGCCATCGCCGGGTTCCAGGAGGCGTTCACCTGGTGGCGGCGGCCGGACATCGTCACGATCGCCGCCGTCCAGGGCCATGCGATCGGCGCGGGCTTCCAGCTCGCCCTCGCCTGCGACCTGCGGGTCGTCGCCGAGGACGTGCAGTTCGCCATGCGCGAGACCGCGCTCGGCCTGGTGCCAGACCTGACGGGCACCCACCCCCTGGTGTCCCTCGTCGGCTACGCCCGCGCGCTGGAGATCTGCGCGACGGGACGCTTCGTCCACGCCGAGGAGGCCGAGCGCACCGGTCTCGCCAACCTCGTCGTCCCCGCGGAGGAGCTCGACGCCGCCGTCCGCGACCTCGCCGCGGCGCTCCTCGCCGCGCCCCGCGACGCCGTCGTCGAGACCAAGGCCCTGCTCCAGGGCGCGGCCGGCCGCGGCTACGACGAACAGCGCGCCGCCGAGCGCGCCGCGCAGACCCGCCGGCTGCGCGACCTCGCCGGCCTCTCCGACTGACCGGACCCCTCCGGCACGGACACCGGCCCTCCGGCCCGCCGGACGCCTCCGGCGCGGCGGCGGGCTTCTCGGCGCGGATGGACCGGACGCCTCCGCAGGCGGCCCGCCCGGCCCGCCGGACGCCTCCGGTTCCGGAGCGGACCCCGTGGCCCGGACGCGCGGCGGCATCGCCGTGCGCCCGGGCCTTCCGTGTGTCCGGGCCCCCCGATCAGGTGCCGTTTCCCCGGCCCGCCGCATTGCCGGAGCGGGACGGGGCACCCGCACTTAATGTGGGCACGGGGCCGTGCTCCGTGTCCTGGCGGACACGGGACGGGATCAGGCCCGGGGGAGGAAGTCCACGCCCGGAAAGGATCACGTGATGAGCGAGTCAGGCGACCGCCGACCCCAGAGTGCAGGCGACCAGACGGGTGACTCCCGCAGGACGCCCGTCAGCAAACGTCCCGAGGCCGGTGTGCGGGGACGCACGACCATCGCCGACGGAGTAGTCGAGAAGATCGCGGGCCTCGCCGCGCGGGACGTGGTCGGCGTCCACGCGATGGGCAGCGGGCTCTCCCGCACCTTCGGCGCCGTACGCGACCGCGTCCCCGGCGGCGGCGGTGGCCGGTCCAACGTCACCCGCGGGGTCAAGGCCGAGGTCGGCGAGGTCCAGACGGCCCTCGACCTGGAGATCGTCGTCGACTACGGCGTCTCCATCTCCGACGTCGCCCGTGCCGTGCGGGAGAACGTCGTCGACGCCGTCGAACGCATGACCAGTCTCGAAGTCGTCGAGGTCAACATCGCCGTCAGCGATGTGAAGCTGCCCGACGAGGAAGAGGACGAGCCGGAGCAGCGAATCCAGTAGAGGAGCTCCAGATGAGCATGGCCGTGGTCGGCATGGTGGCCGGCATGGCTCTCGCGTTCGCCGGATACTTCGGCGGATTCGGGGCGTTTGTGCTGGTCGCCGCATTGGGGGCGGTCGGCTTCGTGGTGGGCCGCTTCCTGGAGGGCGACCTCGAGGTGGGCGACTTCTTCCGGGGCCGCGACCGCGGCGACGGGCGGAGGTGATCCGCGATGGCGGCCGCTGAGGCCCCCGCCGCACGGGCGGGACGAGTGGCGGCCGCCGAACGCGGATCGACCACCGTCGCGGACCGCGTCGTGGCCAAGATCGCCGCCCAGGCGGCACGCGAGGCACTCGGCGGCGTCCCGCCGGACAGCGCCGCGCCGCACGCCATGGTCGTGGTGCACCACGACACCGCCCGTGTGCGGGTCAGCCTCGAACTCGACTACCCCTCCGACATCGGCGAGCGGTGCGCCGCGGTGCGCCGGCGGGTCACCGAACGGGTGACCACCCTGGCCGGCATGGACGTACCCGAGGTCGCGGTGCAGGTGGAGCGGCTGCACTCGCCCCACACGCGGCGCGGCGCGAAGGAGAGGATCCGATGACCGAGCCGGAGCCCGAGGCGGAGCCGAAGGCCGACGGAGGGTCCTCGAAGGCGACGGGGCCCGTCACCGAGATGGACCAGTCCTCCTCGGCCGCCGACTACCGGCCGGCGGCCGCCGACGACGGCCCCACCGGACGTTTCTGGTCCGGGCGTCGCACCCCCGCCGCGCTCGTCGCGGTGGTGGTGCTCGGCGCCGCCGGTCTGCTGCTCTACGACGTCGCCGCGGTACGCGCCGACCGGCCGGCCATGCAGTGGCGGCGCTCCCTCGCCGACCACCTGGCCGAGTGGCGGCTGGACGAGGTGGGCGTGCTCGCGGTCTCGGCCGCCGTGGCGCTCCTCGGCCTGGTGCTCGTCGCCGTGGCCCTGACCCCGGGGCTGCGGGCGCTGCTGACGATGCGGACCGGCCGCGCCGGGGTGCGGGCCGCGCTCGACCGGGAGGCGGCCGCGCTCGTCCTGCGGGACCGGGCGATGGAGGTCTCCGGCGTGCAGTCCGTACGGGTGAAGATGCGGCGCTCCAAGGCGTCGGTGCGGGCCCGGTCGCACTTCCGGCCGCTGGACGAGGTGCGCGCCGATCTCGACACGGCCCTCGGCGCGGGGCTGAAGGAACTCGGTCTCGCCCGGCCGCCGGCGCTCGCCGTGCAGGTGGGACGGCCGTCGGCCAGGAAGAAGTGAGGACGCATGCTGCGCACAGTCAACCGGGTCGTGCTCGCCCTGGCCGGGCTGGTGCTCCTGTGCACGGGAGGGGCGGTGCTCGCCGCCGGGGCCGGTCTCGACGTGCCCTCGTGGTGGCCGTGGTCCGGTCCCGACGACGTCCTGCTCAGCGAGGCGCAACGCACCCGGTGGCGGGACGAGGGCTGGTGGTGGCCGGTGGTCATCGCGGTGCTCGCCGTCCTGGTGGTGCTCGCCCTGTGGTGGCTGCTCGCGCAGCTGCGGCGGGCCCGGCTCTCCGAGGTCCTGGTGGACAGCGGTGACGGCGAGGGGGCGCTGCTGCGGGGGCGTGCGCTGGAGGGTGTGATGGCGGCCGAGGCCGAGTCGCTGGAGGGCGTCTCCGCAGCCCGGGTGCGGCTGGCCGGCCGGCGCAGGACCGCGCCCGAGGCGAGGATCCTGCTCCGGATGGAGCCGCACGCCGCCCCCGCCGAGACGCTGACCCGGCTGGTCGACGAGGCGGTCGGGCACGCCAGGGAGTCAGCCGGCCTGGCCGATCTGCCCGCCGAGGCCAGGCTCCGGGCGTCGAAGCACGGGGCGCAGCGGGTGACCTGACGGCCCCGCGCGCACGGACAGAGCGGGACGCGGCTCCTTCCCCCGGGGGAAGGAGCCGCGTCCCGTGCCGTGTCGGAGGCCGTGCTGTCAGAAGCCGTGCCGGGAGCCGCCGTCGACGGGCACCATCACGCCCGTCAGGTACGAGGCGGCGGGGGACAGCAGGAACGCCGCCACCTTGCCGAACTCCTCCGGCGTCCCGTACCGGCGCAGCGGGATGCGGGACTCGTTCGCCGTGCGGGCCGCCTCCGGGTCGCCGGAGAGGGCGTCGAGCTCGCGGACCCGGTCGGTGTCGATCCGCGACGGCAGGACGCCGACCACCCGGATGCCCCGCGGCCCCAGCTCGTCCGAGAGCGACTTGGCGAAGCCGGCGAGGCCCGGCCGCAGTCCGTTGGAGATGGTCAGGCCCGCGATGGGCTCGTGGACGGAGCCGGACAGCACGAAGCCGATCACCCCGCCGTCGGACAGCTCGCCGGCCGCCGTGCGGGCGAGGCGCACCGCGCCGAGGAAGACCGACTCGAACGCCGACTGCCACTGCTCGTCCGTGTTGTCCGCGACGAAGCCCGGCGCCGGGCCGCCCACGCTGATCAGCACGCCGTCGAAGCGGCCGAAGTGCGCCCGGGCCGCCGCGATCAGACGCCCGGCGCCCGCCGGGTCGGCGTTGTCCACGGCGAGCCCCACCGCGTCGGGGCCGAGCTCGGCCGCCGCGTCGGCGACCGTCTTCTCGTCCCGGCCCGTGAGGACGACCTTCGCGCCGTCCGCGACGAGCTGGCGGGCGGAGGCGTTGCCGAGGCCGCGGGAGCCGCCGGTGACGATGTAGACGCGGTCCTTCAGTCCAAGATCCATGGCCCTATCCTGCCGTGTCGTACTCCTGGAGCGCGAGGGCGGTGTTCACCAGCCCGATGTGGCTGAACGCCTGCGGGAAGTTGCCGAGCTGCCGGCCGGCGACGGGGTCGTACTCCTCGGACAGCAGCCCGAGGTCGTTGCGGAGCGACAGCAGCCGCTCGAACAGTTCGCGGGCCTCCTCGTGACGGCCCGTCATGCACAGCGCGTCGGTCAGCCAGAACGAGCACGCCAGGAAGGTGCCCTCGTCGCCCGGCAGGCCGTCGACGGAGACGCCCTCGGTGCTGTACCGGCGCACCAGCGGGCCGTTGCCCAGTTCGGCCTGGACGGCGGCGATGGTGCCGAGCACCCGGGGGTCGTCCGGCGGCAGGAAGCCGACGTGCGGGATGAGCAGGGTCGCCGCGTCCAGTTCCTTCGAGCCGTAGGACTGGGTGAAGGTGTTGCGCTCCGGGTCGAACCCCTTCTCGCAGACCTCCCGGTGCACCGCGTCGCGCATCTCCCGCCAGCGGTCGACCTCGCCGTGCAGGCTGCGGTCGGCCTCCAGGGTGCGCACCGCGCGGTCCGCCGCGACCCAGGCCATGACCTTGGAGTGCACGAAGTGGCGGCGGGGCCCGCGCACCTCCCACAGGCCCTCGTCCGGCTCGCGCCAGGCGGTCTCCAGGAAGCCCAGCAGGCTGAGCTGGATGTTCCAGGCGTGCCGCTCGGTCTTCAGGCCCGCCTGACGGGCGATGAAGAGCGAGTCGATGACCTCGCCGTACACGTCGAGCTGGAGCTGGTTGGCGGCGTCGTTGCCGACCCGGACGGGGACCGAGCCGCCGTAGCCGCCGAGCCAGCTCAGCTCGAACTCCGGCAGCCGCCGCTCTCCCGCGAGGCCGTACATGATCTGGAGGTCGGCCGGGTCGCCCGCGACGGCGCGCAGCAGCCAGTTGCGCCACTCGGCCGCCTCGTCGAGGTAGCCGACCGCGAGCAGCGCCCCCAGCGTCAGGGTGGAGTCACGCAGCCAGCAGAACCGGTAGTCCCAGTTCCGTACGCCGCCCAGTTCCTCGGGCAGCGAGGTGGTCGGTGCGGCGACGATGCCGCCCGTGGGGGCGTAGGTGAGGGCCTTGAGGGTGATCAGCGACCGCATGACCGCGTCGCGGTAGGGGCCCTCGTAGCGGCACTTCGACGCCCAGGCCTCCCAGTCCTCCAGGCAGTGCCGCAGGGACTCGTGGGGGTCGACGAGATCCGGGCGGCTCTGGTGCGAGGGGTGCCAGGTGAGGATGAACGACACGGACTCGCCCGCGGCGACGGTGAACGAGGAGCAGGTGGAGAACTGCTGTCCCCAGGTCTTGACCTCCGGCTCGCTGCGCAGCCACACCGAGTCGGGACCCGCGACGGCCACCCGGTGCCCGTCGGAACGGCGCATCCAGGGCACCACGCTGCCGTAGTCGAACCGCAGCCGCAGCGTCCCGGCCATCTCCACGCTGCCGCTGACGCCCTCCACGATGCGCACGACGTCGGGTGCCTCGTCGCGCTGGGGCATGAAGTCGAGCACGCGCACGGTCCCGGTGCGGGTCTCCCACACGGTTTCGAGGACCAGGGAGTCCCCGACGTAGCGGCGGCCGGTGCAGCGGTCCGCGCCCTTGGGCGCGATCCTCCAGTGGCCGTTCTCCTCGTCGCCGACGAGTGCCGCGAAGCAGGCGGCGGAGTCGAAGCGGGGCAGGCACAGCCAGTCGACGGAGCCGTCCGCACCGACCAGCGCGGCGGTCTGGAGATCGCCGATGAGGGCGTAGTCCTCGATACGTTGGGTCACGCTCTGGCGTGTTCCCGCAGGAGAAGGCCGTTAAGCAGCCGCGGTGACCGGCTCCGGCGTGTTCTGCCCGGAAGCCGCCGCCCTGTCCCGCTTCTCGCGGCGGACCAGAATCACCCACCCGAGGGGCACGGCGGCGGCGAACAGCCACCACTGGACGGCGTACGCCATGTGCGCGCCGATGGATCCGTGGTCCGGCGCCGGGATCTGCTCGGGGCCCGCGTCGCCGGACGCGGGGTCCGTCTGCTCCAGATAGCCGCCGAGCACCTCGCGGTCGAGCAGCTCCGCCTGCTGCCCGCTGTTGATCAGCATGACCTGACGGGGCGGCAGCCCGGCCAGGTCCCTGATGCCGCTGGCGCCGGTGGTCTCGTCCGCCTTCAGGCGTCCGGTGACGGTGACCGTCCCGCGCGGCGGGGCGGGCACCTCGGGGAAGGCCTTCTGGTCGTCGGCGGCCGGGACCCAGCCCCGGTTGACCAGGACCACCCGTCCGTCGGAGAGCACCAGCGGGCTCAGCACGTGGAAGCCGACGCGGTCGTCGGCGTTGGTGCGCCGGCGCACCACGACCTCGTGCCCGGTGTCGAACGTGCCGGTCGCGGTGACCGTGCGCCAGTAGTCGCCGCGGGGGACGGTGTGACCGGGGGAGGTGAGCTCCTCCACGGGCACCGGCGCGGCGTCGAGGTTCCGCGCGATCAGCCCGTTCTGCTCGACGCGGTGCTCATGCCGGTGGAACTGCCAGAAGCCCAGCTCGACCATCGTGGGGATCAGGACGAGGGCCAGGAGGGTGAGGGTCACCCACTGCCGGGTCAACAGGAAGCGGTACACGGCTTCGACCGTACCGGTAGCGGCGGCGGCCGCGGACAAGGGGGTCCCGTCCGGGGCCGCCGGACGCGGCGGGCGTCACACCCGGTCGACGATGCCTGCCCTCCCCTCGGCGCGGGCGCAGTGGGCCCCGCAGTACCAGTGGCCCTCGACCTCGACGCCCTGGCCGATGATCTGGACCCGGCAGTGCTCACAGATGGGCGCCATGCGGTGGATGGCGCAGGAGAAGCAGTCGAAGACGTGCACCGCGCCCTGCGCGTGCACCTCGAAGGACATGCCGTAGTCGTTTCCGCAAACCTCGCAACGTGCCATGCGCCACAGGGTGAAACGCTTCGCCTCCGCAGCCGGGAGGACGGCGGGCGAGTCGCGCCGCTTTCACTCCGATGCGGGTGCGGGACCGGGCGGGCGGCCCCGCGCGGCACCGGGGGCGGCCGGGAGGACGTCGCCCAGGAGCTGGGTGAAGGCCGCCTCGTCCACCACGGGGGTGCCGTAGGCCGCCGCCTTGACGGCCTTCGACGTCGAGGCGCCCGGATCGTTGGTCACCAGCAGGCTCGTCAGCCGGGACACGCTCGTCGCCACGTGCAGGCCCGCCTCGACGGCCCGGTCCTCCAGCAGCTCGCGCTCCGTCGAGGTGTCGCCCGAGAACGCCACCCGCATGCCCTGCCGCAGCCGCCCGCCCGGCTCGTAGCGGCCCGGGTTCGGATGGGGGCACGGCGGCCGCTTGCGCGAGGGGCGCCAGCCGTGCCCGTACGAGGACTGGTAGCCGACCCGCGGGGCCGCCGGGGACTGTGTCCACTCCGTCAGCGGCAGGCACTCCAGGAGCGGCAGGCGCACCCCGTCGCGGGCCGCCGCGTGCAGGCTCGGCCGGAACGCCTCCGCCAGCACCCGGGCGTCGTCCAGGGCGTGGTGGGCGCGCTGCTGCACGACGCCGAAGTGGGCGGCGAGCGACTCCAGCTTGAGGTTGGGCAGCGGGAGGCGGAGCTCCTTGGCGAGGGCGATGGTGCACAGCCGCTGCCGGGTCGGGGCCTGGCCGCGGGCGCGTGCGTACTCCCGGGAGATCATGCCCCAGTCGAACGAGGCGTTGTGCGCGACCAGTACGCGCCCTTCGAGACGCGACGACAGCTCCCCGGCGATCTCGCCGAACAGCGGGGCGCCCTCCAGCACGTCGCTCGTCAGACCGTGGATCCACACCGGGCCCGGATCACGCTCGGGGTTGACCAGCGTGTACCAGTGGTCCTCGACCCGTCCCCGGGCGTCGAGCCGGTAGACGGCGGCGGAGATTATCCGGTCGTCGCGGGCGAGGCCGGTGGTCTCCACGTCGACGACCGCGTACCCGGAGGGGTACGCGGCCGGCCACGCCGTCGCTGCGGTCGTACGGTCGTCGAGCATGGTCACAGAGAATACGGGCCGCCGCCGACAGCGTTCCCCCGCCCCGTCCGCCGCCGCCCCGCCCCCGCCGGGCCGCGCCCGCTCCGGCGGCAAGCCCCTTTCGTGGTCAGCGGGTTGACGCCGTGTCCCGCGCAGGGGGTGAGACCCTGCGGGACGTGACGGACGAGACGCACGGCGCGGGACCCGGGAAGGAACCCGGCGGCGAGGGCGCCGGACAGGCGGACGAGGAGCACGGCGAGACGCACGGCGGGGGCCTCGGCACCCGCCTCAACTGGCTGCGCGCCGCCGTCCTCGGGGCCAACGACGGCATCGTCTCCACGGCGGGCCTCGTCGTCGGCGTCGCCGGCGCGACGGCCGACCGGGCCGCCCTGCTCACCGCCGGCCTCGCCGGGCTGCTCGCGGGCTCCATGTCGATGGCGGCCGGTGAGTACGTGAGCGTCTCCACCCAGCGGGACTCCGAGAAGGCGGCGCTGGCGGCCGAGCGGCGCGAGCTGAGGGAGCAGCCGGAAGCCGAACTCGACGAGCTGACCGAGCTGCTGACCGACCGGGGGCTGTCGCCGGACGTGGCCAGGGAGGCCGCCGTCCAGCTCACCGAACGCGACGCGCTGCGCGCCCACGCCCGGGTGGAGCTCGGAATCGACCCGGACGAGCTCACCAACCCCTGGCACGCGGCGGGCGCCAGCTTCCTCGCCTTCACCGTCGGCGCGCTGCTCCCGCTGCTGGCCATCGTGCTCCCGCCGGCCGGCGCGCGGCTGTACGTGACCGTGCTGTCGGTGCTCGCCGCGCTCGCCGTCACCGGCTGGTGGAGCGCCCGCCTCGGCGCGGCGCCGCCCCGCCCCGCGATCCTGCGCAACACCGGCGGCGGCGCCCTCGCGATGGCGGTGACGTACGCGGCGGGGAGCCTGCTGGGGGCGACGGGGCTCTGAGACGGGGGCGTACCGTGTGGGTGGTACATCCGTTCCCGCACCGCCAAGGACCAGCACCATGCGCGCCACCGTCATCCACGCCCCGCACGACATACGCGTGGAGGAGGTGGCCGACCCGGTCGTCCGGCAGCCGGCCGACGCCGTGGTGCGCGTGCTGCGGGCCTGCATCTGCGGCAGCGACCTGTGGGCCTACCGCGGCGAGTCGGCACGGCAGCCCGGCCAGCGCATCGGACACGAGTTCCTCGGCGTCGTCGAGGCGACCGGCGCGGACGTGACCGCCTTCGCGCCCGGCGACCTCGTCGTCGCCCCGTTCGTCTGGTCCGACGGCACCTGCGACTACTGCGCCGAAGGGCTCCACACCTCCTGCCCGCAGGGCGGCTTCTGGGGGTCGGTGGGCTCCGACGGCGGCCAGGGCGAGGCGGTCAGGGTGCCCTTCGCCGACGGCACCCTGGTCAAGCTGCCCGCGGACGCCGCGTCCGACGACCGGCTGCTGACCGCGCTGCTCGCCCTCTCCGACGTGCTGGGCACCGGCCACCACGCCGCCGTGGGCGCCGGGGTCACCCGCGGCTCGACGGTCGCCGTCGTCGGCGACGGCGCCGTGGGCCTGTGCGGGGTGCTCGCCGCCAGGCGCCTGGGCGCCGAGCGGATCATCGCGCTCGGCCGCCACACGGCGCGCACCGACATCGCCCGCCTCTTCGGCGCCACGGACGTCGTCGCCGCCCGGGGCGAGGAGGCCGTCGCCGCCGTGCGCGAACTGACCGGCGGCCACGGCGCCCGGGCGGTCATCGAGGCCGTCGGCACCGAGCAGTCGATGCGCACCGCCGTCGGCATCACCCGCGACGGCGGCGCGATCGGCTACGTCGGCGTCCCGCACGGCAGCGGGACCGGCCTCGACCTGTCCGTCATGTTCGACCGCAACATCGCGCTGCGCGGCGGCGTCGCGCCGGTGCGCGCGTACATCCCCGAACTGCTCCCGGACGTGCTCGACGGCACCGTCGACCCCTCGCCCGTCTTCGACCTGGCCGTCCCCCTCGACGGGGTGCCCGGCGGCTACCGGGCGATGGACGAGCGCACCGCCCTGAAGGTCCTCGTCACCCCCTGACGGGCGCCGTCCCGCCGGGCCGGGCGCGCCAGGCCGGCGCGTCCGCGCCCAGCAGGCCCGAGGGCGCGGCCCAGTCCTCGGGACCGCCGGCGTAGGCGACGGCCGGGCGGGCGTGGCGCAGCACGCCGCGGGGCGTGGCCCGCTCGGTGAGCCAGCGGCCCTCCGCGTACCCCTCCGGGGCGGGGGCCGGCCCCGCGTCCAGGCCGTGGGTGAGCCAGGCGGCCGTCTGCGCGAGGGCGACCTCCACCAGCCGGGCGCCCCCCGCCGTGTGCTGCTCCGTCAGCGACCGCAGCACGCCCGCGGCCAGCAGATACCCGGATCCGTGGTCCAGCGCCTGGGTCGGCAGCGCACCGGGGGACGCGCCGCCGCCCTCCTCCAGCGCGATGCCCGACGCCGCCTGCACCAGGCTGTCGAAGCCGCGGCGGCCGGCCCAGGGCCCGTGCCGCCCCCAGGCCGAGAGCCGGGCGACCACCAGACCGGGGCGCCGGGCCGCCAGCTCCCGCGGGGTCAGGGCGTACCGGTCCAGCGCGCCGGGGCGATAGCCGGTCAGGACCACGTCGGCCGAGGCGAGCAGCTCCTCGAAGACGCCGCGGTCGTCGCGCCGGGCCAGGTCCAGCAGGGCCGACCGCTTGCCGAGGCCCGTGTCGTCGTGGGCGTCCTGGCTCTCCGGCAGACCGGGGGAGTCGATCCGCAGCACGTCCGCCCCCAGCAGCGCCAGGGTGCGCGAGGCCACCGGCCCCGCCAGCACCCGGGTGAGGTCGAGCACCCGCAGCCCCGCGCACGGCAGACCGGGGCCGGCCGGGGCGCGCCGGGGGCCCTCGCCGCCGATCCGGTCCGTCACCAGCAGCGGCCGCCCGGCCACCGCCGCACCCTGGGGGTGGGCCGCCCACTCGTCGGCCGTGCGCACGGCGACGGCCAGGCCGCCCGCGGCGTACACGGTCTCCTCGACATCCCGTGCGCGCCGCCCGCCGAGCACCGCCGCGACGGCGGCGACACCCCCGTCCTCCCGGGCGTCCGTGTCCTTCGGCAGGCCGAGCGCGGCCAGCAGCCGCGCCCGGTGGTGCGGATAGTTGGCGTGGGTGCGCACCCAGCCGTCGGCCGTCCGCCAGAAGCGGGACAGCGGCGCGAACGTCGTCGGCGCGACGCCGCCGACCCGCACCAGCCGGTCGCCGAGGAAGGCCGTGGTGACCGCGCCGTCGTCGACCGTCACGGCGGGGACGCCGCCCCCGCCGCGCAGGGCGGCCAGTTCGGCGGCGGCCAGCGAGCAGACCGCCACCGCGGACCGCGCCAGCTCCCGCACCGGCAGCCGGGACGGCAGCGCGCCGGCTCCCGTGAACGTCACCCGTTCCAGCAGGGCCGGGGCGCCGCCGAGGGCCGCCCAGGCCCCGGCGGTGCCGCTCGCAGGACCGGCGGTGTCCCGGGGCGCGCCGGGAGATGTGTGAGCCATGCAGGCAGTGTGCCACCGGCGCCGGGCACGCGAAGGGGCCCGGTGCGTCACCGCACCGGGCCCCTCGTCGGACGGAGCGGCTACCAGCGCACGGCGTCCAGGGCGTCGGCGACGCCCGTGCCGTAGAAGCCGTTGTCACGCTTCGTGCCCTCGCACACGGCGTCGACGGTGCCGTCGCCGTTGAAGTCGTACGGGTTGGTGCACGGCCTGTCGTCGGCCTGGGCGTACAGCAGACCCTTCACCAGCGCCGGGGGCGCGTAGGGGTGGGTCGACTTGATCAGCGCGACGACACCCGCGACGTGCGGGGAGGCCATCGAGGTACCGGCCTTGTAGCCGTAGCCGCCGCCCGGGAGCGTGGACAGGATGCGGCCGTCGACGGCGGGCGCGTCCGGCGTCTGGTAGCGGGTCGAGTCGCCGCCGGGGGCGGAGATGTCGACGACGCCGAGGCCGTAGTTGGAGTACGAGGACTTCAGGTCCTTCGCGCCCAGCGCGGAGACCGTCACGACGCCCGGCAGGAAGCCCGGGATGTCGAGGCACTCGCGCGGGTTGATCTTCCGCTCGACCGGCGTGCTGTCGTTCGGGCTGGACGTGTCGGTGATCTCGTCCGCCGCCAGGTCACGGGCGGTGTTGCCGGCCGCCGCGACGTTCACGGTGCCCTTGCCCTCCGCGTAGCGGGTGGCGCGGGCGACGGCCTCGACCAGGGCCTTCTGGTCGGGGTCCTTCTTGCAGTTGTACAGCCACGGGTCCGTGTAGTAGCTGTTGTTGGTCACGTCGACGCCGTGCTCGGCCGCCCACACGAAGCCGCAGACGACGGCCTCCGTGTAGAAGAACCCGTCCGGCTGCGAGACCTTGATGCCCGACACCTTCACACCGGGCGCGACACCCGTGATGCCGGTGCCGTTCTTGGCGGCGGCGACGGTGCCCGCGACATGGGTGCCGTGGTCCGACTCGCCGGGGCCCGGGCGCCAGGCGCCGTCGGCCGTGTTCGGCGCGCCGCCCACGCAGCTCACCGAGGCCGCGCGGTCGAAGTTGGGCGCCAGGTCCGGGTGGGTGTCGTCGACACCGGTGTCGATGACACCGACCGTGACCTTCTTGCTGCCGAGCGACTTCTGGTGGGCCTTGTCCGCCTTGATGGCGGGCAGGTCCCACTGGAGCGGCTCGAGCGGGTCCTGGCCCGCGACGGCGTCGGCCGCCGCGGCCTTCGCCTCCTCGGCGCTCAGCGGACGCTCCGAGTCGATGGCCATGTCGCCGGCCGTCGAGATGGGGGCGGTGCGCGTGGCACCGGCCGATTCGACGCCGCGCGCCTGACGGATCGTCTGCCCGAACGCAGGGTTCTGCGAGTGGACGACGATGACGCCTATCTGGTCGTACGCGTACACGATCGTGCCGCCGGCCGCGGCTATCGCCTTCTTGACCGCCTTGGCGTTGCCGTGCCCGCCCTTGACGTTGACCACGTAGGACAGCTTGGGGCCGTCCGTCGACACCGCGGCCGGGACATCACTGGTGACAGCCGCCGACGCCGTACCCGTCGGCAGGAATCCCAGCGAAGCCGTGAGCGCCAGACCGGCGGGCAGCGCGAGCGCACGCCGTCGTCTGGATCCCAGATGAGCCATGGGTTCTCCACATCATCCGTGACAACCGCCCAGACACCCCTTGCGAATGGGCGCGTTCATGACGAGTGAAGCTATCGCTGATCATGTCGGCACTTCAATGGATCCGGGCAACGGATGCCACCGGAAGGGCCCGCGGGCGGCCCGCGGGCGGCACGGAGACGGCGCGGTGCCGGCGCGGTGCCGGCAGGAAAAAGAACCGGCGTGAACCGGTTCGGCGCGCACGCCGTGCCGTTGTCAGGGAGTGGAACAGCAACCGGCCACCCCCGCCCGCACCACCTCCCTGACCCCGATCACCGCACCCGCGTCGCGAGGAGATTCCGTGACCACCGATGCACCGCCGCCCCCCGGCGGCTCGGACACCAGCCCGGCCCAGCCCACGACGGAGCAGTTCGTCCAGGTGCAGGAGAGTCCGGAATTCGGCGAACTGCGCAGTACGTACCGTTCCTTCGCCTTTCCGCTGACCGTCGCCTTCATCACCTGGTACCTGCTCTACGTCCTGCTCTCGAACTACGCGGGCGGCTTCATGGGCACCAAGCTCTTCGGCAACATCAACGTCGCCCTCGTGCTGGGCCTCGCCCAGTTCCTCACCACGTTCCTCATCGCCTGGTTCTACTCGCGGCACGCGGCCGCGAAGCTCGACCCGAAGGCGGACGCCATCAAGTCCCGTATGGAGGCCGACGTATGAGCCCCGCCCTGCACCTCGCGGCGGAGAACGCCACCACCGAGCACCGGCCGCTGATCATCACCCTGTTCGCCGCCTTCGTCGTGGCGACCCTCTTCATCACCGTGTGGGCCGGACGCCAGACCAAGGACGCGTCCGACTTCTACGCGGGCGGCCGCCAGTTCACCGGCTTCCAGAACGGCCTCGCCATCTCCGGCGACTACATGTCCGCCGCGTCCTTCCTCGGCATCGCCGGCGCCATCGCCCTCTTCGGCTACGACGGCTTCCTCTACTCCATCGGCTTCCTGGTCGCCTGGCTGGTGGCCCTGCTCCTGGTCGCCGAACCGCTGCGCAACTCGGGCCGCTACACGATGGGCGACGTGCTCGCCTACCGGATGCGCCAGCGGCCCGTCCGCACCGCCGCCGGCACCTCCACCATCGTCGTCTCGATCTTCTACCTGCTCGCGCAGATGGCGGGCGCGGGCGTCCTCGTCTCGCTGCTGCTCGGCATCACCAGCGACGCCGGAAAGGTCGCGATCGTCGCCCTGGTCGGCCTGCTGATGATCGTCTACGTCACCATCGGCGGCATGAAGGGCACCACCTGGGTCCAGATGGTCAAGGCCGTCCTGCTCATCGCGGGCACCCTGCTCATCACCTTCATGGTGCTGTGGAAGTTCAACTTCAACATCTCCGACCTGCTCGGCAAGGCCGCCGAGAACAGCAAGCACGGCGCGGCGTTCCTGGAGCCCGGGCTGAAGTACGGCGCCACCGAGACCTCGAAGCTGGACTTCATCTCGCTGGGCATCGCCCTGGTGCTCGGCACCGCCGGCCTGCCGCACATCCTGATCCGCTTCTACACCGTCCCCACCGCCAAGGCCGCCCGCAAGTCCGTGAACTGGGCCATCGGCATCATCGGCGCCTTCTACCTGATGACCATCGCGCTCGGCTTCGGCGCCGCCGCGATCGTCGGGCCGGAGACGATCACCGAGTCCAACAAGGCGGGCAACACGGCCGCGCCGCTGCTCGCCCTGCACATCGGCGGCACCGACTCGGCCTGGGGCGCGATCCTGCTCGCGGTGATCTCCGCCGTCGCCTTCGCGACCATCCTCGCCGTGGTGGCCGGCCTCACCCTGGCCTCCTCCTCGTCCTTCGCGCACGACATCTACGCCAACGTCATCCGCAGGGGACAGGCCACCGACAAGGAGGAGGTCCGCGCGGCCCGCTGGGCGACCGTCTTCATCGGCATCGTCTCCATCGGGCTCGGCGCCCTCGCCCGCGACCTGAACGTCGCCGGCCTGGTGGCCCTCGCCTTCGCCGTCGCGGCCTCCGCGAACCTGCCGACGATCCTCTACAGCCTCTTCTGGAAGCGGTTCACCACCCAGGGCGCCCTGTGGTCGATCTACGGCGGCCTCGCGACCTCCGTGCTGCTGGTCCTCTTCTCCCCGGTGGTCTCCGGCAAGGCCAGCTCGATGTTCCCGGACGTCGACTTCGCCTGGTTCCCGCTGGAGAACCCGGGCCTCATCTCCATCCCGGTCGGCTTCCTGCTCGGCTGGCTCGGCTCCCTGCTCTCCAAGGAGGAGCCGGACAAGGGCAAGTACGCGGAGCTGGAGGTGAAGTCCCTGACCGGCGTGGGGGCCCACTGACCGGACAGACGTACCGGGTGGCGCGGCCGTGTCGTAGGGTCCTACGACACGGCCGCGCCCCGGCTCGTGTCAATCGGACCGGTTCGCCGGCGGCGCCCTGGCGTAGGCTCGAAAGCGTCGTATCCGCGAACCGGGGAGGGGGCCCACAGTGCTCATCGACACCTATGGCCGGGTGGCCACCGACCTGCGCGTCTCCCTGACGGACCGCTGCAACCTGCGGTGCACGTACTGCATGCCCGAAGAGGGCCTGCAATGGCTGGGGAAGAGCGATCTGCTCACCGACGACGAGATCGTGCGGCTGATCCGCCTCGCCGTCACCGGCCTCGGCGTCGAGGAGGTGCGCTTCACCGGCGGCGAGCCCCTGCTGCGCCCCGGACTCGTCGGCATCGTCGAGCGGGTCGCCGCGCTGGAGCCGCGCCCCCGGATGTCGCTCACCACCAACGGCATCGGCCTCGGCCGCACCGCCGCCGCCCTGAAGGAAGCCGGTCTCGACCGGGTCAACGTCTCCCTCGACACCCTGCGGCCCGACGTCTTCAAGACCCTCACCCGGCGCGACCGCCACCACGACGTCCTCGCCGGCCTCGAAGCGGCCCGCGCCGCCGGCCTCACCCCGGTCAAGGTCAACGCCGTCCTGATGCCCGGCCTCAACGACGACGAGGCCCCCGAGCTGCTGGCCTGGGCCGTCGAGCACGACTACGAGCTGCGCTTCATCGAGCAGATGCCGCTGGACGCCCAGCACGGCTGGAAGCGCGACGGGATGATCACCGCGGGTGACATCCTGGCCTCCCTGCGCACCCGCTTCACCCTGACCCCCGAGGGCGACGGGGCCCGCGGATCCGCACCCGCCGAGCGCTGGCTCGTCGACGGGGGACCGCAGCGCGTCGGGGTCATCGCCTCGGTGACCCGCCCCTTCTGCCGCGCCTGCGACCGCACCCGGCTCACCGCCGACGGGCAGGTGCGCAACTGCCTCTTCGCCACCGAGGAGACCGATCTGCGGACGGCGCTGCGCTCGGACGCCCCCGACGAGGAGATCGCCCGGATCTGGAAGCAGGCCATGTGGGGAAAGAAGGCCGGATCCGGACTGGACGATCCGTCCTTCCTTCAGCCCGAGCGGCCGATGTCAGCCATCGGCGGCTGATTCCCCGGCGGCCTCCCGGCGCTGCCACTCGGCCAGCGCCACCACGTCCTTCAGGAAGCCCCGCACTCCGAGGAACTGCGACAGGTGCTCGCGGTGCTCCTCGCAGGCCAGCCACGTCTTGCGGCGCTCGGGGGTGTGCAGCTTGGGGTTGTTCCAGGCGAGGACCCAGACGGCCGCCGTGCGGCAGCCCTTCGCGGAACAGACCGGGGTTTCGTCACTCACCGGATCATTGTCGCAACATGGCGACGCCGAGCAGCCACGGGGGGAGCTGCCCGGCGTCGGTCCGTCGCTCCGACGGGGGATGCGGAGCGCGTACGAAGTATGTCACGGGTAACGGCCCGGCGGGCACAGGAACTTCATGATTGATCTGAGCTTTTCTTGAGGTTCTCGGACTGTCCGGTTTCCGGGCGTCCGGCGGCGGGGAGCGCCGCGGCCGCGGGGTGCGCGGGCCCCGGCAGATACGCCGAGGGCAGCGACGGCGCGTTCTCCCGGCCCGCGTTGGCGATGACGACCGCGACATACGGCAGCAGCACGCCCAGCGCCAGGGCCACCACGGCCACATGGCGTTCGACGTCCCACAGCACCGCGGCCAGCACGACCGACACCGTCCGCACCGACATCGAGATCACGTAGCGCCGCTGCCTGCCGCGCACGTCGTCGGCGAGGCCCTGGCGCGCGCCCGTGATCCGGAAGACCTCCGGCTCACCCCGTCTGTGCATGCTCCACCACCCGCATCCCGCGCCGGACGTTCCCGGACGGCCGTCCCTGACAGTCACCCCACGGTACGCCGGGGCCCGCGCCGCCACGAGAGGGGGTGGCCCGCCCCGGAGCGCCGGCCGGCCCCCGCCCCGGGCCGGATCCGCCCCGGGCCCGTCGCCGTCCGAGCCTGTCACGGGCCCGGCGGGCGGCCGCCCCCGACGTGCGGCCCGCCGCAAGCGGGCAGAGACTGACAGGCGTAACGGCTCACACGGAGCGGTTCGAGGAGGCGGACATGGGCTGGTTGTGGGCGATCATCGTGGGATTCGTGCTCGGCCTGATCGCGAAGGCGATCATCCCGGGCAAGCAGCACAGCCCTCTCTGGCTGACCACGATCTTCGGCATCATCGGCGCGATCATCGGCAACGCCCTCGCCAGGGCCTTCGGCATCGACGAGACGGCGGGCATCGACTGGGGGCGGCACATCCTCCAGCTCGCGGCCGCGGTCGTCATCGTCTTCCTCGGCGACATGGCCTATGTCTCCGTGCGGGGCGGAAAGCGGGAGCGGGCGTAGACCCCGCCCCCGGGGACGACGGACGGCCGCGGCCGGGAGACCTTCGAGGTCTCCCGGCCGCGGCCGTCGCGTGCGTCCGGGCTCAGCCGGCCGTGACCTCGACGGCCGCCAGGTTCCGCTTGCCGCGGCGCAGCACCAGCCAGCGCCCGTGCAGCAGGTCGGCCGCCACCGGCACCGCGTCCTCGGCCGTCACCTTCACGTTGTTCACGTAGGCGCCGCCCTCCTTCACCGTGCGGCGCGCACCCGAGCGGCTCGGTGCCAGGCCGACCTCGGTCAGCAGGTCGACGACCGGCAGCAGCTCCGGCACCCGGGCGTGCGGCAGCTCCGACAGGGCGGCGCGCAGCGTCGCCTCGTCCAGCTCCGCCAGCTCGCCCTGGCCGAACAGCGCCTTGGAGGCGCCGACCACCGCGGCGCACTGGCCGGCGCCGTGCACCAGCGTCGTCAGCTCCTCGGCCAGCGCGCGCTGCGCGGCACGCGCCTGCGGACGCTCGGCCGTCTGGAGCTCCAGCTCCTCCAGCTCCTCACGGGAGCGGAAGGACAGGATCCGCATGAACCGGGAGATGTCCCGGTCGTCGGTGTTCAGCCAGTACTGGTAGAACGCGTACGGCGTCGTCATCTCCGGGTCGAGCCACAGCGCCCCGCCCTCGGACTTGCCGAACTTGGTGCCGTCCGCCTTCGTCATCAGCGGCGTCGCCAGCGCGTGGACATGCGCGTCCGGCTCCAGGCGGTGGATCAGGTCGAGCCCGGCCGTGAGGTTGCCCCACTGGTCGCTGCCGCCCTGCTGGAGCACGCAGCCGTAGCGCCGGTACAGCTCCAGGAAGTCCATGCCCTGGAGGAGCTGGTAGCTGAACTCCGTGTAGCTGATGCCCTGTTCGGACTCCAGCCGGCGGGCGACCGAGTCCTTGGTGAGCATCTTGTTGACCCGGAAGTGCTTGCCGATGTCCCGCAGGAACTCGATCGCGGACATGCCCGCGGTCCAGTCCAGGTTGTTCACCATGACCGCGGCGTTGTCCCCCTCGAAGGAGAGGTACGGCTCGATCTGCGACCGCAGCCGGTTCACCCACAGGGCGATCGTCTCCGGGTCGTTCAGCGTGCGCTCGGCCGTCGGCCGCGGGTCGCCGATCTGCCCCGTCGCGCCGCCCACCAGCGCCAGCGGCCGGTGCCCGGCCTGCTGGAGGCGGCGGACGGTCAGCACCTGCACCAGGTGGCCCACGTGCAGGGACGCCGCGGTCGGGTCGAAGCCGCAATAGAAGGTGACGGGGCCGTCCGCGAGAGCCTTGCGCAATGCGTCCTCGTCCGTGGACTGGGCGATCAGCCCGCGCCACGTCAGCTCGTCGACGATGTCCGTCACAGTTCTTCCGTCCTCGTACCCGTGGTCCGTCATGAATCGTGGGCCAGTCTATGGCCCTCCCGCGGCCCGGAGGCCGGGGGAGGAGGCCGTCAGACGCCCTTGCTGACCGAACTCATGTTGAAGTCCGGCACCCGCAGCGCCGGCATGGCCGCCCGGGTGAACCAGTCGCCCCACTCGCGCGGCAGCGTCTTCTCCGTCCGTCCGGCCTCCGAGGCCCGGCCCAGCAGGCCGACCGGCGACTCGTTGAACCGGAAGTTGTTCACCTCGCCGACCACCTCGCCGTGCTCCACCAGGTACACGCCGTCCCTGGTGAGACCCGTCAGCAGCAGGGTGGCCGGGTCGACCTCGCGGATGTACCAGAGGCAGGTCAGCAGCAGACCCCGCTCCGTCGAGGCGACCATCTCCTCCAGCGACCGCTCGCCGCCCGCGTCCAGGATCAGGTTGTCCGCGCCCGGCGCCACCGGCAGACCGGTCAGCGCGGCGCTGTGGCGGGTGGTCACGAGCCGCTCCAGCTTCCCGTCGCGCACCCATTCGGCCGGCGCCAGCGGCAGACCGTTGTCGAACACCGAGGCGTCGTCCCCGGAGGAGTGGGCGATCACGAACGGCGCCGACTCCAGACCCGGCTCGTGCGGATCGCTGCGCAGCGTGAGCGGCAGCGGCGACAGCCGCTCGCCGACCCGGGTGCCGCCGCCCGGCTTGGAGAAGACCGTACGGCCCTCGGCCGCGTCCCGGGCCGCCGACGACCAGAGCTGGTAGATCAGCAGATCGGCGACCGCCGTCGGCGGCAGCAGCGTCTCGTAGCGGCCGGCCGGCAGCTCGATCCTGCGCTCCGCCCAGCCGAGACGCCGCGCCAGCTCGGCGTCGAGCGCGCCCGGGTCCACGTCCTTGAAGTCCCGGGTCGACCGCCCCGCCCACGCCGAGCGCGAGCGGTCCGGCGACTTGGCGTTCAGCTCCAGCGTGCCGCCGGGCTGGTCGTGCCGCAGCCGCAGACCCGTCGAGGTGCCGATGTACGTCGACGTCAGCTCGTGGTTCGCGAAGCCGTACAGCTCGCGGCCGCCCGCCCGGGCCCGCGCGAACGCCTCGCCCAGCGCCGGGGCGAAGTCGGTGAAGACCGCCGACGTCGTCTCGGCCGGAGCGTCGGTGAAGTCGGGGGACGCCGGCACACCCGACACCAGCGGCTGCGCGTCCTCGGCCGGGCCGGCGCCCCGGGCGGCGTCCTCCGCCGCCCGGACCAGGGCCTGGAGGTCCTCCGACGTCACGGCCGACCGGGAGACCACCCCGGACGCGGTGCCCTCGGAGCCGTCCACGGTCGCGACGACGGTGAGGGTGCGCCCGCGGGTGACGCCGTTGGTCGTCAGGGCGTTGCCGGCCCAGCGCAGGTTCGCCGACGACTGCTCGTCGGCGATCACGACGCAGCCGTCGGCCGTGGACAGCTCGAGCGCGCGCTCGACGATCTCGTGCGGCCTGGTGGTACGAGCGCTCATCGACCCGCCTCCTGGGTGGTGTTCAGACTGTGCTTGCCCGGGGGGCGACCCCCGGACCCCCGGCAGGGGGTCCCCGGCGTGATGTCCACGCTCATCGACCCGCCTCCTGGGTGGTGTTCAGGATGTTGACGCCCCGGAAGAGGGCGGAGGGGCAGCCGTGGGAGACCGCGGCGACCTGGCCCGGCTGGGCCTTGCCGCAGTTGAAGGCGCCGCCGAGGACATACGTCTGCGGCCCGCCCACCTGCTCCATCGACCCCCAGAACTCGGTCGTCGTCGCCTGGTAGGCGACGTCCCGGAGCTGCCCCGCCAGCCGGCCGTTCTCGATGCGGAAGAAGCGCTGCCCGGTGAACTGGAAGTTGTGGCGCTGCATGTCGATCGACCACGAGCGGTCGCCGACCACGTAGATCCCGCGCTCCACCCCGCCGATCAGGTCCTCGGTCGACAGGCCGCCCGGATCGGGCCGCAGCGAGACGTTCGCCATCCGCTGCACCGGCACGTGCGAGGGGGAGTCGGCGAAGGCGCAGCCGTTGGAGCGGCCGAGGCCGGTGAGCTTCGCGATCCGGCGGTCGAGCTGGTAGCCGACGAGCGTGCCGTCCTTCACCAGGTCCCAGCTCTGCGCCTCGACGCCCTCGTCGTCGTACCCGATCGTCGCCAGCCCGTGCTCGGCGGTGCGGTCGCCGGTCACGTTCATCACCGTGGAGCCGTACGCCAGCTTCCCGAGCTGGTCGAAGGTCGCGAACGAGGTGCCCGCGTACGCCGCCTCGTAGCCGAGCGCGCGGTCCAGCTCCGTGGCGTGGCCGATCGACTCGTGGATGGTCAGCCACAGGTTCGACGGGTCGACGACCAGGTCGTAGCGGCCCGCCTCGACGCTCGGGGCGCGCATCTTCTCCGCCAGCAGCCCCGGGATCTCCTCCAGCTCCGCGTCCCAGTCCCAGCCCGTGCCGGTCAGGTACTCCCAGCCCCGGCCGACCGGGGGCGCGACGGTGCGCATGGAGTCGAACTCGCCGGACGTCCCGTCGACGGCGACCGCGGTGAGCTGCGGATGCAGCCGCACCCGCTGCTGGGTGGTGACCGTGCCCGCCGTGTCCGCGTAGAACTTGTTCTCCTGCACGGTGAGCAGCGAGGCGTCCACGTGCGCGACGCCCTCCGCGCCGAGCAGCCGCGCGCTGAAGTCGGCGAGCAGGCCCGTCTTCTCCTCGTCCGGCACCTCGAAGGGGTTGACCTCGTACGAGGAGATCCAGGTCTTCTCGGCGTGCACCGGCTCGTCGGCCAGCTCCACCCTCTCGTCCGAGCCGGCGGCGGCGATCACCTTCGCGGAGAGCTTCGCCATCGCGACGGCCTGACCGGCCACCCGGGCGGCGGCGTCCATGGTCATGTCGACCCCGGAGGCGAACCCCCAGGCGCCGCCGTGCACCACCCGCACCGCGTAGCCGAGATCGGTGGTGTCGGACGACCCGGCGGGCTTGGCGTCGCGCAGCCGCCACGATGCGCTGCGCACCCGCTCCAGCCGGAAGTCGGCGTGCTCGGCGCCGAGCGCGCGGGCCCGGGCGAGCGCCGCGTCGGCGAGCGCGCGCAGCGGCAGCGCGAGGAACGCCGCGTCGAGGGAATGAGGCACGGAATGTCTCCTAATCGTCGAGACGTGGTCGCCCCGATCATGTCGCGCCGGGAGGGCTCTTTCCAGCGAGTTCGCCCGGAGGGGAGCGGAGGGTCTTCTGTAGGGACCCGACAGTGCCGGACACACGGCGCTGTCAGGCCCCGATTCTCCGTACGGGGTCCCGGACCGATAGTTTGCAGACGTACCAGACCGCAGAGGGAAAGGGTGATCCGTTGAGCCGCTCGGTTCTCGTCACCGGAGGAAACCGGGGCATCGGCCTCGCCATCGCCCGCGCGTTCGCCGCGGGCGGCGACAACGTCGCGATCACCTACCGGTCCGGGGAGCCCCCGGCCGGTTTCCTGGCGGTCAAGTGCGACATCACCGACGCCGAACAGGTGGAGCAGGCCTACAAGGAGATCGAGGAGAAGCACGGTCCCGTGGAGGTGCTGGTCGCCAACGCCGGTGTCACCAAGGACCAGTTGCTGCTGCGCATGTCGGAGGAGGACTTCACCTCCGTCCTCGACACCAACCTCACCGGCACCTTCCGCGTCGTCAAGCGCGCCAACCGCGGCATGCTGCGCGCCAAGAAGGGCCGCGTCGTGCTGATCTCCTCGGTCGTGGGCCTGCTCGGCTCCGCGGGCCAGGCCAACTACGCCGCCTCCAAGGCCGGGCTGGTCGGCTTCGCCCGCTCGCTCGCCCGTGAGCTCGGGTCGCGCAACATCACCTTCAACGTCGTCGCCCCCGGTTTTGTCGACACCGACATGACCCAGGTGCTCAGCGACGAGCAGCGCGCCGGCATCGTCGCCCAGGTGCCGCTCGGCCGTTACGCGCAGCCGGATGAGATCGCCGCCGCGGTGACGTTCCTCGCCTCCGACGACGCCTCGTACATCACTGGAGCCGTCGTTCCCGTCGACGGCGGATTGGGCATGGGTCACTGATCACATGAGCGGAATCCTCGCCGGCAAGCGCATCCTCGTCACCGGTGTGCTGATGGAGTCCTCCATCGCCTTCCACACCGCCAAGCTGGCCCAGGAGCAGGGCGCCGAGGTCATCCTGACGGCGTTCCCCCGGCCCACGCTGACCGAGCGCATCGCCAAGAAGCTCCCGAAGCCCGCCAAGGTCATCGAGCTCGACGTCACCAACGACGAGCACCTGAACCGCCTGGCCGACCTCGTCCGCGAGGAGCTCGGCGGACTGGACGGCGTCGTCCACTCCATCGGCTTCGCCCCGCAGGACGCCCTCGGCGGCAACTTCCTGAACACCCCCTTCGAGTCGGTCGCCACGGCCATGCACGTCTCGGCGTTCTCGCTGAAGTCGCTGACCATGGCCTGCCTCCCGCTGATGGAGGAGGGCGGCTCGGTCGTCGGCCTCACCTTCGACGCGCAGTTCGCCTGGCCCCAGTACGACTGGATGGGCCCGGCCAAGGCCGCGCTGGAGGCCACCAGCCGCTACCTCGCCCGTGACCTCGGCAAGCAGAAGATCCGCTGCAACCTGATCTCGGCGGGCCCGATCGGCTCCATGGCCGCGAAGTCCATCCCCGGCTTCAGCGACCTGGCCAAGGTGTGGGACGACCGCTCCCCGCTGGAGTGGGACATGGCCGACCCGGAGCCCACCGGGCGCGGTGTCGTCGCCCTGCTGTCCGACTGGTTCCCGAAGACCACGGGCGAGATCGTCCACGTCGACGGCGGCGTGCACATCATGGGTGCCTGACCTGCGAGGACACCGACGGGCGACGCCCCGGCACCGCTTTGGGCGGGGGCCGGGGCGTCGCCCGTTCGGCCCTGTGGCCGGGCGGCCGCACCCGGGGGCGGCGAAGCTGAGGGAGCAATCTTCCTTGTGGTGCTTTTGCGGCGCTCCGCGCGCCGCAGTTCGGCCGAGGGGGTCCTGCTTGTGCGTACGACATGGCGTGACGCCTCCGTCCTGGCCGCAGCGGCGCTCCTGCTGTGGACGGTTCCGACGGCCTCCCAGTCCTTCCGCCAGCAGGCGGACCGCCCCTCACGGCACAGCGTCGAACGGCCCCCGGTCTACCGGGCCGACTGCCGCACCGAGATAGACGGCTCCACCGTCACCGCGTACTGCCACAACCCCAACCCCGGCGCCGACCGGGTGCGGCTGCACGTCGAGTGCGACCGCTGGTGGGACGTCGACGCCGACACCGCGGCCGTCGACCTGTTCCCGGCCGGATACGCCGAGCTCACCCAGCGCTGCTGGAAGGAGATACGCGCGGTCTGGGTCAGCCACCAGCCCCCGCGGGCCGCCTGAGGCACATGAAGGGGTAGCTCGCCGCCTCCGCGGCCGCGGTCTCCCCGTCGCCCGCGCGGATCGCCTCCACCAGCCGCGCGTGGTCCATGTGGTGGGCCGGCCGCAGCTCCCCGCCCACGTCGTCCCGCAGCCAGTCGCGCAGCAGGTCGGCCAGGTCCGCGTACAGCTCCGTCAGCACCTCGTTGTGCGAGGCCGCCACCACGGCGAGATGGAAGGTCGCGTCCGCCGCGACGAACCGCTCGGCCTCGCCCGACTCCCACGCCTCCTCCCGCCGGGCCAGCAGCGCGTCGAGCTGCGCCAGGTCCTTGGGCGTGCGCCGCTCGGCCGCCAGCCGCGCCCCCGACGACTCCAGGGTGGAGCGCAGCTCGGCGACATGGCGGGGATCGGCGTCGGCGAACCGGCGGTGCATCACCCCGGCCAGCTCGCTCGTCGCCACCACGTACGTCCCCGAGCCCTGCCGGATGTCCAGCAGCCCGTTGTGCGCGAGCGCGCGCACGGCCTCGCGGACCGTGTTGCGGGCGACGCCGAGCTGCTCGACGAGCTCCGGCTCGGTGGGGATGCGCGAGCCGACCGGCCACTCGCCGGAGGTGATCTGGTTCCTCAACTGCCCGATGACCTGGTCCGACAGCGCGGAACGCCGGGGGGAGGTCAGCGCCATGGTGCTCCCTTTCGTGAAGGCCGTCCCGGCCCGTGCCGCGCACGAGTGGACAACCAATCATCCCATGATTCTATGATGGTGCACATGTCTGACGAGACCCGAACCCTGAGACCCGCTCGCGCGGCAGCCCCGTCGTCCCAGGATTCTGCCGCCCGCCCCGCGCCCGGTGCGCGTACGGTCTGGGCCACCCGGCTCGTCGTCGCCGGCATCGTCCTCGCCGCGCTCAACCTCCGGCCGGCCGTCACCAGCCTCGGTGCGCTCCTGGAGGAGGCCCGCGTCGACCTCCACATGAGCGGCACCGTCACCGGTCTGCTCACCTCGGTGCCGGCCCTGTGCTTCGCCGTCTTCGGCACCACCGCGCCCCGGCTCGCCCGCCGCTTCGGCCCCGCGGCCGTCGTCTGCGCCGGCATGGCCGCCATCACCGCAGGCCTGGTGATCCGCCCCCTCGCCGGCGGCGCCGCGGGCTTCCTCGCCGCGACCGCGCTGGCCCTCGTGGGCATCGCGGTCAGCAATGTGCTGATGCCGGTCATCGTCAAGAACTACTTCCCCGACCGGGTCGGCCCGATGACGGGCGTCTACTCCATGGCGCTCGCCGCCGGCACCTCGCTCGCCGCGGCCGCCACCGTGCCCATGACGTCCGCCCTGGGCGGCAGTTGGCGCACCGGACTCGCCGTCTGGGCCGTACTCGCCGCCGCCGCCGTGCTGCCCTGGCTGGCCCTGCTCCGCGACCGCGCCGGATCCGGGACCATGCCCGGCGCCGCCGGCCGCGCCGCGGACACCCCCGCGCCCCCGATCACCCGCAGCCCCACCGCCTGGGCCCTCGCCTGCTTCTTCGGACTCCAGGCCACCGGCGCCTACATCACCATGGGCTGGATGCCCCAGATCTTCCGCGACGCCGGGGTCTCCGCCTCCGCCGCGGGCGTGCTGCTCGCCGTGACCATGGCCATGGGCATCCCGCTGGCCTTCGTGATCCCCCGGCTCGCGGCCCGGATGCGCAACCAGGGCCCGATCGTCGTCGCCCTCGGTCTGTGCGGGGTCACCGGCTACCTGGGCCTGTTCCTCGCCCCGGCCGCCGGGGCATGGGCGTGGGCGATCCTGCTGGGCGTGTCCAACTGCGCCTTCCCGCTCGCCCTGACCATGATCGGCATGCGGTCCCGCACCGGGGCCGGGGTCGTCAGGCTCTCCGCGTTCGCCCAGTCCGCCGGCTATCTGATCTCCATCCCCGGGCCGCTGCTGGTCGGCGTGCTCTACCAGCACAGCGGCGGCTGGACGGTGCCGCTGCTGCTGATGGCGGGGCTCCTGGTGCCGCAGATGGTGGCGGGCGTGTTCGCGGGGCGGGACCGGACGATCGAGGACGAGAAGCGGATGCGAGACTGACCCCATGCCTGTGCTCGAACCGAACCCCCAGAACGGCCAGCGGAAGCTCCTCGGGATCTTCGGCCTGATCCTCCTCATCGGCGTCGTCATCTCGATCATCGCCACCATCGCCGCCCCCTGAGCCGCCCGGCCGCCGCGCCGGGCGGTCCCCGCGTGTGGCGACTGCGCCGGGGTGCGCCCGACGGTATCCCCGCGTGGGGCGACTGCGCCGGGGTGCGCCCGACGGTATCCCCGTGTGGCGAGTGAGCCGAAGGGGCGCGGGCGGTGCCGAAAGGGAGAGCGCGCGGAGGTCCCGAGGAACGAGGGATCGAGCACGGTCGACCGTCGGGACCGTCTTGAGCGCCCCGGAGGCGAACCGAGCCCGGGGAAGGCAGGCACGGTCGACCGTCGGGACCGTCTTGAGCGCCCCGGAGGCGAACCGAGCCCGAGGAAAACAGGCACGGTCGACCGTCGGGACCGTCTTGAGCGCCCCGGAGGCGAACCGAGCCCGGGGAAGGCAGGCACGGTCGACCGTCGGCGCCGTCTTGAGCGCCCCGGAGGCGAACCGAGCCCGGGCAAGATGGTGGTGCTGGCACCACCAACCCTTAGGGGGGCAGGCTCAGGGGGAAGTGGGTGGCTCGCCGGATGGGGCGGGGGTGACGTGGTCCGTAGATTCGGGGTACTGAATCCACGGACCCCGGGAGCCGGCCATGCCGCACCGCACGCAGACCCCGTCCCACCCCAGGACCCCGGGGGTCGGCGGTGCCCGTCTGCCCTGGTGGGCGCTGGCGCTCCCGGTGCTCGCCTTCGCGGCTCTGCTGACGCTGATCGCCGGTCCCGCCGAGGCGCACGCCGCCGGCGGGAGCTCTCCGGCGGCGGGGCAGGTCGTCGAGCTGATCCGTGGGCTGCTGATGCGCTGACGGCCCCGCCCCCTTCGGGGGGAGACCGGTCAACTCCCTGCGCCCACTGGCGCAATTCATGCGAAGCTGGGTTTCATGAGCGCCGCTGTGTCTTCCGGTGGGACACCCCCCGGATCTCCCGAATCCCGCAGGATCGTTCTTCTCCGGCACGCCAAGGCCGACTGGCCCCAGGTGTCCGACCACGAGCGCCCGCTCGCCGAGCGCGGCCGAAAAGACGCGCCCGTCGCGGGCCGCCGCCTCGCCGAGACCGGCATCCCCTTCGACCTCGCCCTGTGCTCCACGGCCGACAGGACGCGAGAGACCTGGAAGCTCGCCGTCCAGGAGCTGCCCCACCGCCCGCGGACGGTGTACGAGGAGCGGCTGTACGAGGCGTCCCTCGGTGATCTGCTGGCTCTGCTCGGCGAGACCCCGGACGACGTGGCGGATCTCCTGGTGATCGGCCACAACCCGGGGATGCACGCGCTCGCGGACGCGCTCGCCGGCCGTGCGGAAGGGGACGCGCTGTCCCGGATGAGCAGGGACGGCTTCCCGACCTCGGCCTTCGCGGTGGTCTCCTTCAGCGGTCCGTGGAAGGACGTCGAGCACGGCGTCGGCACGCTCGTCGACTACTGGACGCCGCACGACTGACACGGCACGACTGACACGGCACACCGCCACCACCACCGGCACCGCGCCGGCGGGCACTCCCCGTGCCCGCCGGGCACGCACGACGAGGGCCCCGGCGCATCCCCGCGCCGGGGCCCTCGTCGTGCGGGTGTCTCAGTGGTCGCCCGAGCCGTCGTCCGCGGCCTCGACCTCTTCGCGGGTGATGCCGAGCAGATACAGCACGGTGTCCAGGAACGGCACGTTCACCGCGGTGTGCGCGGCCTCGCGGACCACGGGCTTGGCGTTGAAGGCCACACCGAGGCCCGCCGCGTTCAGCATGTCCAGGTCGTTGGCGCCGTCGCCGATCGCCACGGTCTGCGCCAGCGGGACCCCCGCCTCGGCCGCGAAGCCGCGCAGCAGCCGCGCCTTGCCCGCCCGGTCGACGATGTCGCCGACGACCCGGCCGGTGAGCCTGCCGTCCACGATCTCCAGGGTGTTGGCCGAGGCGAAGTCCAGGCCGAGACGCTCCTTGAGGTCGTCGGTGACCTGGGTGAAGCCGCCCGACACCACGCCGACCTGGTAGCCCAGCCGCTTGAGGGTGCGGATCAGGGTGCGGGCGCCCGGCGTGAGCCGTACCTCGGCGCGCACCTTGTCCACCACGGAGGCGTCGAGGCCCTCCAGCAGTGCCACCCGGGCGTGCAGGGACTGCTCGAAGTCCAGCTCGCCGCGCATGGCGGCGGCCGTCACCTCGGCCACCTCGGCCTCGCAGCCGGCGTGGGCCGCGAACAGCTCGATGACCTCGTCCTGGATCAGCGTCGAGTCGACGTCCATCACGATCAGGCGCTGGGCGCGCCGGTGCAGCCCGGCCGAGACGACGGCCACGTCGACGCCGATGCCGTGCGCCTTGGTGGCCAGGGCCGTGCGCAGTGGTTCGGTCTCCACGCCGGAGACCGCGAACTCGACGGCGGTCACCGGGTACTTCGCCAGCCGGAAGATGCGGTCGATGTTGGCGCCGGTGCCGGCGATGGTGGCCGCTATGGCGGCGGTCGACTCGGCGGTCAGCGGGTGCCCGAGCACGGTCACATGGGAACGGCCGCTGCCGCGCGGCCGGTTGTCGCCCGTGCCGGAGATGATCTCGGCCTGGAGCTTCAGCGACTCGGCCCAGCTGTGCACGGTGGCGCGCAGATCGCCCTCGGTGGCCAGGCCGGCCGCCGGAGCCGTGACCAGGGCGCACAGGACGAGCCTGCCGCGGGAGACGACCTGCTCGATGTCGACCACGTCGACGGCGTAGGCGGCGAGGGTGTCGAAGAGGCCCGCGGTGATACCGGGCCGGTCCTTCCCGAAGATCTTGACGAGAAGGGTGGGGACGTCGGTGCCGGGAGGGGTCTCGGATGCGCTCATGGTGCTACCACCGTATCGGGCGGGCGGTCCGGGGAGAGCCTCCGTCCCGCCTGCCGGACAGTCGCGCCCCCGGCGCCGCCAGGGCGTCCGGACCGTCCCGTTCGGCACCGTTGTGTCGCCTGGGTGGCGACCTCGGACGGTTCGTGACGTGATGGCCGGACACCGGTGCCGGGCGCCCGCTCCCCGCCGGCGACGAAGCGTCGACGAAGGTCCCAACTCCGTACCGAACAGGCTCTTCACGAGGCCTGGCTTTCGAATGACGGACCGGGCCTGAAATAGTTCCCCACGATGTTCGCCATCCCTAGACTCCCGGTAACGGGGGAAGCTCGGGGGACAACTAGTGGGGCATGGAGTGCCGGAACTCGTACTGGAATTGAACGGAAGGACCTGGACTCTCGATCCGTCCAGGTCGTACACCCTCGGCCGTGACCCGCAGGGTGATCTGGTGATCGACGACGCAAGGGTCTCGTGGCGCCACGCGACGATCAGCTGGGGCGGGCGCGGCTGGGTCATCGAGGACCACGGCAGCACCAACGGCACGTATGTGCAGGGGCAGCGGGTCCAGCAGATGGAGCTCGGCGCCGGCTCGGCCGTGCATCTGGGCAACGCCACCGACGGCCCGCGGCTGAGCCTCAGCGCCGCCGCCGGGGCCTACAGCGCGCCCGCCGCGGCGCCCCAGCAGGCCGCCGCCGCGCAGCAGGGCTGGCAGCAGCCCCAGGCTCCGGCGCAGCAGCCGCACGCTCCTGCTCCGCAGCAGCCGCACCAGCCCCAGCAGCAGGGCTGGCAGCAGCAGCCGCCGCAGGTCCCGCACCAGCAGGGCGCCCCGAGACCGCAGGGTGCGTCCCCGGTCCACGGCGACCGCAGCCCGACCACGTTCCACCAGTTCTCGCTGGGCCGGGTGATGCGGATCGGCCGTGCGCTGGAGAACGAGCTGGTCGTCTCCGACCTCCAGGTCTCCCGGCTGCACGCCGAGTTCACGGCGACGCCCGACGGCCGGTTCGAGATCCGCGACCTCGGTTCGCACAACGGCACGTACGTCAACGGCCAGCCGATCGCCAAGTCGTCCACGGTCCTCATCGGCCCGAACGACATCGTCGGCGTCGGCCACTCGACGTTCCGGCTCGTCGGCGACCGGCTCGAGGAGTTCGTCGACACCGGTGAGGTCTCCTTCTCCGCGCGGCACCTCACGGTGACCGTCGACGGCGGGAAGCAGATCCTGCGCGACGTGTCCTTCGGTGTGCCCGAGAAGTCGCTGATCGGCGTCATCGGCCCCTCCGGCTCCGGCAAGTCCACCCTGCTCAAGGCGCTCACCGGCTACCGGCCCGCCAACCAGGGCGACGTCCTCTACGACAACCGCAGCCTCTACAAGCAGTTCGCCGAGCTGCGCCAGCGCATCGGACTGGTCCCGCAGGACGACATCCTGCACAAGGAGCTCACCGTCCGTAAGGCGCTGAAGTACGCGGCGAAGCTGCGCTTCCCCGCGGACACCACCGAGGCCGAGCGCGAGGCGCGCATCGGCGAGGTGCTGCGCGAGCTCAAGCTCGACATCCACAAGGACAAGAAGGTCACCGCCCTCTCGGGCGGCCAGCGCAAGCGGGTCTCCGTCGCGCTGGAGCTGCTGACCAAGCCGTCGCTGATCTTCCTGGACGAGCCGACCTCCGGTCTCGACCCGGGCATGGACCGCGATGTGATGCAGCTGCTGCGCGGGCTGGCCGACGACGGCCGCACCGTCCTGGTGGTCACCCACTCCGTGGCCGAGCTCGGTCTGTGCGACAAGCTCCTGGTCATGGCGCCGGGCGGCGCGGTGGCCTACTTCGGTCCGCCGGAGGAGGCGCTCAACTTCTTCGGTTACAGCACGTGGGCGGACGTGTTCTCGGCGTTCGAGAACTACCGCGACTACGACTGGGCGGGCCGCTGGAAGGGCTCGCAGCACTACCAGATGTACGCGGCCGACATCGACGCCGTCGCCCCCCAGGCGGTCAACATGCCGCCGCCGCAGCAGATCCGCCCGCCGAAGCCGCAGAGCTGGGGGTCCCAGCTCCTCACCCTGATCCGGCGCTACGTCTCGGTGATCGCGTCCGACAAGGGCTTCATGGCGCTGATGCTGATCCTGCCGGCGGTGCTCGGCGCGGTCAGCCTGGTCATCGACCCGGACAAGGGCCTGCTGGTCAACGTCAACGAGCAGACGGGCCGGATCATCCCGAACGGCACGGCCACCACCGTGCTGCTCATCCTGGTGGTCGGCGCCTGCTTCGCCGGTGCCGCCAACTCCGTCCGTGAGCTGATCAAGGAACGGGTGATCTACGAGCGGGAACGCGCCACGGGCCTGTCCCGCTCCGCGTACCTGATGTCGAAGGTGATCGTCCTCGGCCTGATCACGGTGATCCAGGGCGGTCTGGTCGGCGCGATCGGCTTCGCCACCCGCGAGCTCCCCGAGGAGGGGCTCGTCCTCGGCAGCATGGTGATGCTGGAGCTGTCGCTGCCGATCATGGCGCTCGGTTTCACGTCCATGATGTTCGGACTGATCATCTCGGCCCTGGTCAAGACCGCCGAGAAGACCATGCCGCTGCTGGTGATGTTCGCGATCATCCAGGTGGTGTTCACCGGCTGCCTGTTCATCCTGCACGGCACGGTCGGCGTCAACGAGTTCTCGTACCTGATGCCGTCCCGCTGGGCCGTCGCCGCCGCCGGCGCGACGCTGGACTTCAACCGGATCAACCCGAACACGGACGATCCGTCCAGCACCGACCCGCTGTGGGACAACGACGCCGCGGCCTGGGGCATCGACATGGCCGCCCTGCTCGTGCTCGGCGCGCTGTGCGGTGTGCTCGTGGCGCGCTTCCTGCGCCGTCACGAGCCGGAGGTCATGCGCAAGTGACCGCCGCGCAGGCGACGCCGGAGGGCGCACCCCGTACGGGGTGCGCCCTCCGGCGTCTGTCGTGCGCGCCGCCTCGTCGCGGGGCAGTCTGCGGGGTGCCTCAGTAGGCGCTGTTCACGTTGTCCATGGAGCCGTACTTGTCGGCCGCGTAGTTGCAGGCGGCGACGATGTTGGCGACCGGGTCGTACTGGTCCTTCTTGGTGCCCGGGACGTGGTAGTAGTCGAAGGTCGGCTTGATGACCTGGAGCAGGCCCTTCGACGGCACGCCGTTGATGGCGTTGATGTCCCAGTTGTTGATGGCCATCGGGTTGCCGGAGGACTCGCGCATGATGTTGCGGTGGATGCCCTCGTAGCTGCCCGGGATGTCGTGCTTCTTCATGATGGACATGGCCTCGCGGATCCAGCCGTCCAGGTTGTTCGGGTAGGTCACCTTCGCCGGCTTGGCGGCGCGGGCGGACCGGTCGGCGGCGGCCTTCGCGGCGGCGCGCTTCTCCGCGGCGGCCTTGGCCGCGGCCTTCTTGGCGGCCTCGGCCTTCTTCGCGGCGGCTGCCTCCGCCTTCTTCTTCGCCTGCGCGGCCTTGAACTGGGCCTCGAAGGCGGTCTGCTGCGTGGCGATGCTCTCGCGGACCTGTGCGGCCTGCTCGGGGTTGACCTTCCACGCGACCGGGGCGGCCGCGGCGACCTGGGTGGTCGTCTCCGCCTCGGCGTCGCCGGGGGCGAGCGTGAGCGCCACGGCGGCGGAGGCGGCAACGGCGACGCCGGTGACCGCGGCCTTGCGCGATCGGAGACGACGGAGGGCGGTGGTGTTGAACGCGGACATACAGACGTACCTCTTCGAATAGCGGAAAGTCGCCTCAGGCCGGATCGGCTCTGCGCTGTTCGGAAGCGACGTCGGCAATTCTTAGCGGCGGCAAAATGCCCTGGCAAAGGTGTGACGTACGATCCGTCATAGTGGATCACCCTTGCCCCATACGTCCGTTTCACCCGTGAAGTACCGGCTCACACGCCCTTTATGTACGTACTAGCGTGGTTCGTAAGTGACCTGCGTCCTATGCCCGGCCTCACACGGGGGACACGCCGGACTCACCCCCTGTTGCATCAGCAATCCACAGTGTGAGGCTCCTCCGCCGGAAGGATGAGGTGGACGTCCCCGAACTCGTGCCAGAGGTAGCGCCGCCTCAGCGCCTCGGCGTACGCGCGGGCCAGCGCCCGCTCCCCGGCCACCGCCGCCAGCATCAGCAGATGGGACGCCGCCGGCTCGTGCAGCCCCGTCAGCAGGCCGTCGACCACCCGCACCCCCCGGCGCGGCGTCACCACCAGGTCGGTCCAGCCCCCCGCGGGCGCCACCACCCCCGACGGGTCCGCCGCCGACTCCAGCGCCCGCACGGCCGTCGTCCCCACCGCCACCACCCGCCCCCCGGCAGCCTTCGCCGCGTTCACCAGCCACGCCGTCGACGCCGGCACCTCGAACCGCTCCGGGTACGGCGGCTCGTGAGCCTCCGCCGACGCCACCCCCGTGTGCAGCGTGAGCGGCGCGAACTGCACCCCCCGGCTCACCAGCAGGGCCACCAGCTCCGGGGTGAAGGGCCGCCCCGCGCTCGGCATCTCCGCTGAACCGGAACCGTCGGGCGAGGGCAGCGCGAACACCGTCTGGTACGCCTCGGCCGGACGGTCACGGCGCGTGTAGCCGTACCGGATGGGGCGCCCGTACCGCGCCAGCAGCCCGGGCACGTCCACCGACACCGTGCCCCACCACAGGCGGTCCGCCCCCGCCGCCAGCGGCTCCCCGAGCACCAGCAGCCCGCCGCCCGGCAGCCGCACCGACGCCCCCGGCGGGCCGCCCGCACGGGGCAGCGTGGTCCCCGAGCCGTCCGGCCGCCGCAGCTCCACCGCCCACCGGCCGCCGTCCCCGCGTGTGGAGAAGTGGACCACCACCGCCTCGGTCCCGATCCGCCCGTCCACCGCGGCCGGCAGCGTCGCCGAGGTGTTGACGACCAGCACGTCCCCGGCCCGGAGCTGCCCCGCCAGCTCGCGGAACGCGTGGTGCGACACCCGCGTGCCGCGCGACACCATCAGCCGGACGTCGTCCCGCCCCGAGCCCCGCTCCTCCGCCGGCTCCCTGGCCGAGAGCTCGTCCGGCACCCGCAGCCCGGCCAGGGCCCCCGCGGCGGTCACCGGGTCTCCAGCAGCGCCGGGGCCGTGTAGCGGCCGCTCACCGGCCGCCGCGCGAGAAGCGCCAGGAACCCGGGCACCACCGACTCCGGCTCCGGACGCGGATCGTCGTCGTCCGGCACCGCCGCCGCGTACAGGTCCGTCCGCATGTCGCCCGGGTCCACGCTCCACACCCGCAGCCACGGCTCCTCCACCGCCAGCACCGCGGCGAGCTGGTCGAGCGCCGCCTTCGACGCCCCGTAGCCGCCCCACTGCGGATACGCCTCGGCCGCCGCGTCCGAGCTCACCACCACGACCGAGGCCGCCGCGGAGCGCCGCAGCAGCGGCAGCGCCTCCCGCACCAGCCCCAGCGCGGCCACCGTGTTGGTCTCCAGCGCCGCCCGCAGTCCCGCCACCGGCAGCTCCGCCAGCCGCACCAGCGGCTCGGCGCCCAGCGCGCTCGCGTTGCTCACCAGCAGATCGAGCCCGCCCAGCTCACCGGCCGCCGCCACCAGCGCCGCCCGGTGACCGGGGTCCGTCACATCGCCCGGCACCGCCACCACCCGGGTCCCGTGCGCGCCGGCGTCCCGCGCGCTCTCCCTCAGCACCGCCCCGGTGCGGGCGCCGAGCACCAGGTCCCAGCCCTGCCGTGCCAGCCCCGCCGCCAGTGCCCGGCCCAGACCCTTCGACGCCCCCGTGATCACCGCTACCGGCATGACGTCCGTCCCTTCCCTCGTCCCGCTTCCGTTCCTTCGCCGCCAACCTAGGAACGCGGCACGGCCCCCCGCCTCGTGCGCCGGGACCCTTGGACGAGGGCACTTCGACCTACGCCGCCAGGCCCAGGACCGGGCCGTCCACAGGCCGATACGGCGGGCGGCGACCCGCCGGTACGGTGAGGCCATGAGTGACCGACCGAGCTCCGGCCTCGCCGAGGTGAGCACCGCCATCCTCGCGATGAGCAGGCATCTCGAGGTGCGCGACGTGCTCAAGACGATCGTCTCCTCGGCCCGCCGCCTGCTCGACGCCGAGTACGCGGCGCTCGGCGTGCCCGACGACCACGGCGGCTTCGCCCAGTTCGTCGTCGACGGCGTCAGCGACGCCCAGTGGAAGGCGATCGGGCCCCTGCCGCGCCAGCACGGCATCCTCGCCGCGATGCTCCAGGACGCGCGGACCGAGCGCCTCGCCGACGTCCGCAAGGACCCCCGGTTCGAGGGCTGGCCCTCCTCCCACCCCGACATGTCCGACTTCATCGGGCTGCCCGTCAAGGACGGCGACGAGGTCATCGGCGCCCTCTTCCTCGCCAACAAGCGCTGCCCCAAGCCGGACGGCGTCTGCGGCTTCACCGAGGAGGACGAGGACCTGCTGCGGATGCTCGCCCAGCACGCCGCCATCGCCCTCACCAACGCCCGGCTCTACGAGCGCAGCCGGGAGCTCACCATCGCCGAGGAGCGCTCCCGGCTCGCCCACGAGCTGCACGACGCCGTCAGCCAGAAGCTCTTCTCGCTCCGGCTGACCGCCCAGGCCGCCGCCGCCCTGGTCGACCGTGACCCGGGGCGCGCCAAGGGCGAGCTCCAGCAGGTCGCCGCGCTCGCCGCCGAGGCCGCCGACGAGCTGCGCGCCGCCGTCGTCGAGCTGCGGCCCGCCGCCCTCGACGAGGACGGTCTGGTCAACACCCTGCGCACCCACGTCCAGGTCCTCGACCGCGCGCACGGCGCGAAGGTCGGCTTCGGCACCAGCGGGATCAGGGCCCTCCCCGCCGCCCAGGAGGAAGCGCTGCTGCGGGTCGCCCAGGAGGCCCTCCACAACGCGCTGCGCCACTCCGGGGCGGACACCGTCGACGTGGCCCTCGTCCGCCGCGGGCAGGGCGTCGTCCTCAGCGTCACGGACAACGGCAAGGGCTTCGAGCCCCGGGCCGTGCGCCGGGCCGGCCGGCACCTGGGCCTGGTGTCGATGCGGGACCGGGCCGGCGGCGTGGGCGGCAGGCTCAGCGTGGAATCGGCGCCCGGCAGGGGCACCACGATCGAGATGGAGGTCCCCGGTGGCTGAGCGGAAGATCCGCGTCCTGCTGGTCGACGACCACCAGGTGGTGCGGCGCGGCCTGCGCACCTTCCTGGAGATCCAGGACGACATAGAGGTCGTCGGCGAGGCCGCCGACGGCGACGAGGGCGTGGCCCGCGCCGAGGAGCTGAAGCCGCACGTGGTCCTCATGGACGTCAAGATGCCGGGCACCGACGGCATCGAGGCCCTGCGCCGGCTGCGGGAGCTGGCCAACCCGGCGAAGGTGCTGATCGTCACCAGCTTCACCGAGCAGCGCACGGTGGTCCCCGCGCTGCGCGCCGGGGCCGCGGGCTACGTCTACAAGGACGTCGACCCCGAGGCACTGGCCGGCGCCATCCGCTCCGTCCACGCGGGGCACGTCCTGCTCCAGCAGGAGGTCGCCGGGGCGCTGCTCTCCCAGGACGCGCACGGCGGCACGGGCGGCCGGGGCCCGAGCCTGACCGAACGCGAGCGCGAGGTGCTCGGCCTGATCGCGGACGGCCGCTCCAACCGGGAGATCGCCCGCGCGCTGGTGCTCTCCGAGAAGACGGTCAAGACCCATGTCTCGAACATCCTCATGAAGCTGGACGTCGCCGACCGCACCCAGGCCGCGCTGTGGGCGGTCCGGCACGGCATGACCGACTGACCGGCCGGTCCGCCCGCCGGGCACGGGGGAGAGGCCCGCGCGGGCGGGCACGGGCACGGGGGACGAAGCCGGGCGGGCGGGCACGGGGCCGGGGGGCCGGCCGCGCGGCGGGCACGGAGGACGAGCCGCGCGACGGAAGGTCACGCTCCGATCAGAGATTCATACTGTCGGGTGGATGTCACTCACATGGCGCATCCTCCGGTGCGCCCCCGCGTTCTCCAGGGCGTGCTGCGGCGGCCGGCCGCGGCAGATGTCCCAGGAGGAACGAAGCAGTGAAGAACCTGAAGAGGGCCGCGGCCCTCAGCATGATCGCCGGCAGCATCGTGGCCGCGGGCGCGGGCGCCGCCTCCGCCACCACCGGTGGCGCGCACGCCCACGGCGAGGCCGTGAAGTCCCCGGGCGTCGCCTCCGGCAACCTGGTCCAGGTCCCGGTCCACGTCCCGGTCAACGTGTCGGGCAACTCGGTCAACGTGATCGGCCTGCTCAACCCCGTGTTCGGCAACGCCGCCGTCAACGGCTGACCCGCCGCACCCGAACGCCCCGGCCGCGCACCCACCGCGGCCGGGGCGTCGTGCGTCGCGCGACCGGCGTCCGCGGAGCCGTGACCGTCTCGCCCCCGCCCTCCACCGCGGCCGGGGCGCCGCGCGTCCCGCGCCCCCGGAGCCGCGACCGCCGGGGAGCCGCCGCGCACGAGGCCCGCCGTTCACGGATCCCGCGAAGGGCACCTGGCGAGGACGGGCCCGCGGGGGAGGCCCCGCGTCAGCCGCGGCCGCGCTCCCGCTCCTCCACATACGCGTTGTACGCTGCCACCTGCGCCCGCCGGGCCACCCTCTCCACCGGCCGCAGCGCCTCGGCCCGCGCCGCCATCTGCGACGCGCTCACCGCCCCGCCGTGCCCGTTCCCGTACGCCAGCGAGATCAGCAGCCCGATCCGCCGGGCCAGCTCCAGCACCCGCACCGCGCGCGGCGGGTACCCCGGGGCCAGCACCTCGCCCGAACCCCGCTCCGACCGCGCCCGGTAGGCGTCCAGCGCCGCCTCCGCCACCGGGCCCGAGGCCGCCACGTCCAGCCGGGTCAGCACCTCGGTCGCCTCCCGCAGCGCCTCCGCCAGCTCCCGCTCCGCCTCGCCCAGCGAGGGCACGTCGGCCGGCGGAGCCTCGCGCACCGGCAGGCAGTGCCACACCACCTCCGCGTGCACGTCCCCCGCCGGACCCGCCTCGTACACCTCGGGCACCAGCCCCCACGCGGCCCCCGTGCCGACCACCGCCTCCCCGGCCTCCAGGGCGCGCGCGTTGAACTCCGGCGGCCCGCTGAGCCCCAGCGGATGCCCCGGCGCCGGCAGCGCCACCCGGTACCCGGTCACCCCGAGCGACCGCAGCCGCCCCAGGGCCAGCGTGAGCCCGACCGGCGCCGCCTCGCCCGGCAGGCCCTCGACACGGTGCACGGCGTCCTCGCCGACGATCGCGAGCGCCGCCTCGTCGGGCGACACCTTGTGGGCCAGGAGGGCGTTGCCCCAGGCGGCCAGACGTCCTGAACGCGGTTCCGAAAACATGCCCACACCCTAGGTAACGGTCCGCCGCCGCGGGGAGCGCCCTCGCCCCCTCCGCGGGACGGCCCCGGCACCAAGCGCGGGACCGGGCACCGGCACGCCCGGCGGGTGGCGTAGGTTTTCCCTGGGTGGTGTGCCCACAGGTGCACAAAAGTGCCCGGAAGGCACACACGCACCCGAAGACCTCGACGATGCATGGGGAGACAACGCGCTCATGAGCGATGTACTGGAGCTGGTGGACGTATCCGTGGTCCGCGACGGACGCGCTCTGGTGGACGACGTCTCCTGGTCGGTCAAGGAGGGGGAGCGCTGGGTCATCCTCGGCCCCAACGGCGCCGGCAAGACGACCCTCCTCAACGTCGCGTCCAGCTACCTCTTCCCGACCACCGGCACGGCCCGCATCCTCGGCGAGCGCCTCGGCGGCGTCGACGTCTTCGAGCTCCGCCCCCGCATCGGCGTGGCCGGCATCGCCATGGCCGAGAAGCTCCCCAAGCGCCAGACCGTCCTGCAGACCGTGCTCACCGCCGCCTACGGCATGACCGCCACCTGGCACGAGGACTACGACGAGGTCGACGAGCGGCGCGCCCGCGCCTTCCTCGACCGCCTCGGCATGACCGAGTACCTCGACCGCAGGTTCGGCACCCTCTCCGAGGGCGAGCGCAAGCGCACCATGATCGCCCGCGCCATGATGACCGACCCCGAGCTGCTGCTCCTGGACGAGCCCGCGGCCGGCCTCGACCTCGGCGGACGCGAGGACCTCGTGCGGCGCCTCGGCCGGCTCGCCCGCGACCCCTACGCCCCCTCGATGATCATGGTGACCCACCATGTCGAGGAGATCGCCCCCGGGTTCACCCACGTCCTCATGATCCGGCAGGGCAAGATCCTCGCCGCCGGCCCGATGGAGACCGAGCTCACCTCGCGCAACCTCTCCCTCTGCTTCGGCCTGCCGCTGGTCGTCGAGCGCACCGCCGACCGCTGGACCGCCCACGGGCTGCCGCTCGGCTGACCCGCCCCACGGGCCCCACCCGCCGCCGCTCCCCGCCGCGGCCGGGCCGTGCCCCCGTCCGGCCCCCGTCGAAAGGCCGCCCAACCCGCCCCGAAACAGCGGGCATTTGCCCATGCCCCCTGTCCCCACCCCGACCGGCGCACCTACCATGACGGCGTGGACATCGACGCATGGGTGTGGTGGCTGATCGGCGCGGTCGGACTGGGCATTCCGCTCGTGCTCACCGCGATGCCCGAGTTCGGCATGTTCTCCGCGGGCGCGGTCGCCGCCGCGGTCGTCGCGGCCGCGGGCGGCGGTGTGGTCGCCCAGGTCCTGGTCTTCGTCGCCGTCTCCGTCGCCCTCATCGCGGTGGTGCGCCCGATCGCGGCCCGCCAGCGGAAGCAGCAGGGGGCGGGCTTCGCCAGCGGGGTCGACGCCCTCAAGGGCCGCCAGGCCGTGGTCGTGGAACGCGTCGACGGCGCCGGCGGCCGCATCAAACTCGCAGGGGAGATCTGGTCCGCCCGCTCCTTCGACGACTCGCTCGTCTTCGAACCGGGCCGGCAGGTCGACGTGGTGGAGATCGACGGCGCCACCGCGGTCGTCATGTGACGGCCCGTCCGGTCGGATCCCGGCCCCGGGTCCGCGACCGAACGGGCCGAACGGCCCACAGCACGGCCCCTGTTCTGGGAAACTGATCATCGACAAGTGCAGGACCACGCGGGCCCGGCCCGCGGCACACGCTCGGTCCGCTCATCACCGGCAGCGAAGGGCACGGGGAACGCGATGCAACCGATCATCATCGTCCTGATCATTCTGGTGGTGCTGGTCTTCATCGCCCTGATCAAGACGATCCAGGTCATCCCGCAGGCCAGCGCCGCCATCGTGGAGCGGTTCGGCCGCTACACCCGCACCCTCAACGCGGGACTGAACATCGTCGTCCCGTTCATCGACTCCATCCGCAACCGCATCGACCTGCGCGAACAGGTCGTCCCCTTCCCGCCCCAGCCGGTGATCACCCAGGACAACCTCGTCGTCAACATCGACACGGTCATCTACTACCAGGTCACCGACGCCCGCGCCGCCACCTACGAAGTGGCCAGCTACATCCAGGCGATCGAGCAGCTCACCGTCACCACGCTGCGCAACATCATCGGCGGCATGGACCTGGAGCGGACCCTCACCTCCCGCGAGGAGATCAACGCCGCCCTCCGCGGCGTCCTCGACGAGGCGACCGGCAAGTGGGGCATCCGCGTCAACCGCGTCGAGCTCAAGGCCATCGAACCGCCCACCTCCATCCAGGACTCGATGGAGAAGCAGATGCGCGCCGACCGCGACAAGCGCGCCGCCATCCTCACCGCCGAGGGCATCCGGCAGTCCCAGATCCTCACCGCCGAGGGCGAGAAGCAGTCGGCCATCCTGCGCGCCGAGGGCGAGGCCAAGGCGGCGGCCCTGCGCGCCGAGGGCGAGGCCCAGGCCATCCGCACGGTCTTCGAGTCCATCCACGCCGGCGACGCGGACCAGAAGCTGCTCGCCTACCAGTACCTCCAGATGCTCCCGAAGATCGCCGAGGGCGACGCCAACAAGCTCTGGATCGTCCCCAGCGAGATCGGCGACGCCCTCAAGGGCCTCAGCGGCGCCATGGGCAACTTCAACCCCATGGCCGGCATGGGCGGCGGCGGAGGCGGCGTCCCCAAGCAGACCGGCGGCACCGCCGACCGCCGGGAGCAGCCCCCCATCGACTGACGCCGGAACCCCTCGTGCATGATCGGTGAGGCCCCTCGACCTTCACGGCGGGGAGGCGTCTCACCGAACGCGGAGGGCATGGCGTGTCCATCTGGGAGCTACTGGCGGTCTTCGCCGCAGGAGTCGGCGCAGGCACCATCAACACCATCGTCGGATCGGGAACGCTGATCACGTTCCCGGTCCTGCTCGCCGTCGGGCTGCCACCCGTGACCGCGACCGTCTCCAACGCCCTCGGACTGATCCCCGGCTCCATCAGCGGCGCCATCGGCTACCGCGAGGAACTCAGGGGCCAGCGCCCCCTGATCCTCCGCCTCGGAGTGGCCGCCGCCATCGGCGGCCTCGGCGGAGCGGTGCTCCTGCTCATGCTGCCCCCGACGGCGTTCGAGACCATCGTCCCCGTCCTGGTCGCCCTCGCCCTGGTCCTGGTCGTCCTCCAGCCCAGGATCTCCGCCGCGGTCCAGCGCCGCCGCGAACGCACCGGCACCGTCACCCGGGCCGACGGCGGACCCGTCCTCTTCGGCGGGCTCCTGCTCGCCAGCGTCTACGGCGGCTACTTCACCGCCGCCCAGGGGATCATCTACCTCTCCCTGATGGGGATGCTGCTCGACGACACCCTCCAGCGCCTCAACGCGGTGAAGAACGTCCTCGCCGCCATCGTCAACACCATCGCCGCGCTGTTCTTCCTCTTCGTCGCCGACTTCGACTGGACCGCCGTCCTCCTCATCGCCGTCGGCTCCGCCATCGGCGGCCAGCTCGGCGCGAAGATCGGCCGCCGGCTCCCCCCGTTCGCCCTGCGCGTCTTCATCGTCGTCGTCGGCGTCTTCGCGATCGTCCAGCTCCTCCTGCGGTAGACCCCGCGGGCCCGCACACACCGGAGCCCGTCCCCGTGCGCTCACGGGGACGGGCTCCGGTGTGTGCGGGGCGGCTACGCGGCGGGCGTGGCCGTCAGCCAGTCGGGCAGCGCGTCCCGCTCACCCGACCGCAGGCCGAGCAGCATCGCCTCCGCGGGGGAGGGCACGAACGGCTGGTGCAGCAACGGCATCCCGGCCTGCTCCGGAGTCCGGTCCGCCTTGCGGTGGTTGTCCTCCGCGCACGACGCCACCGTGTTCATCCAGGAGTCGGCGCCACCGCGCGACTTCGGCACGACGTGGTCCACGGTGGTCGCGCGCCTGCCGCAGTAGGCGCACCGGTGCTGGTCCCTGACCAGCACACCCCGCCGCGACCACGGCGCCTGTCTTCGGAACGGCACCCGTACGTACCGGCACAGCCTGATCACCCGCGGCACCGGAAGCTCCACGGCGGCCGCACGGACACGGAGCGCGGGGTGGGACTGCTCGACCACGGCCTTGTCCTGCAGAACCAGCACCACGGCACGGTTCAGGGACACCGTCGACAACGGCTCGAAGCTCGCGTTCAGCACCAGCGTGGTCCGCATTCTGCCCACCTCCCGTTCGCCGGCCCGGCCCCGTCGGCGGGCTCGGGCTCGGGCTCGCAACAACTCTGGCCGGGCGCGCCGGGATGGACAACGCAATATCTGTGCCTGCCGGAGAGACGAACCCCCGACCCCTGGCAACAAAACTGCCCTGCCCTGATCTCTCCAGAACCAGGGCAGGGCAAACGGAAAACGAACAATCGGCTCACACCGTCAGGTCACGACCGGCGCCTCGCCGGGCACAGCCGCTCAGCTTCCGGACGGACTCGCGTAATGGGCGATCAACTGCGCACGGCCGAGCGTGTGGAAACGCAGATTGAATCCGACGGCCGCCGGCGGGGTGTCGGCGTCCGGCCCCAGCTTCTCGGTGTCCACCGCGTACACGGTGAACACGTACCGGTGGTCCTCGCCGGGCGGCGGGGCCGCACCGCCGAAGTTCTTGGAGCCGTAGTCGTTGCGGGCGTGGACCGCCCCGGCGGGCAGCCCCGCGAACGAGCCGCTCCCCACACCGGCCGGCAGTTCGGTGACCGAGACGGGGATGTCGAAGAGCACCCAGTGCCAGAAGCCGCTGCCCGTCGGCGCGTCCGGATCGAAGCACGTCACGGCGAAGCTCCTGGTGCCCTCCGGGAAGCCCTCCCAGCGCAACTGCGGCGAGGTGTCGCCCTCCGCGTGCACCTGGGCGTTCTTCAGCACGGAGCCCGGCTCGATGTCCTCGCTCACCACGGTGAACGACGGCACCGGCGGATGGAAGTCGTGCGGAAGAGGCGCCCGCTGCTGCTCGGTCACGTCAATACCTCCGAATCGGCTGTACCAGTGGGTCTTCGGCTCCGAGCCTAGAGTCTTCCTCAGAGCCAGTTGCGCCGGCCGCCGACGTCGGCGAGCCACTGGTTCAGGTACGCGGCCCAGTCCGTCGACCCGAAGTCGTGGTGACCCACCCGGAACGCCTTGTACGAGTCGCTGCCCTCGCTGAAGAGGCCCGGCTTCTTGTCCATCTCCAGGATGACGTCCATCTCGCGCTCGTCCGCGACGAACGTCAGCTCCACCTGGTTCAGACCCCGGAACTGCTGCGGCGGCAGGAACTCGATCTCCTGGTAGAACGGCAGCTTCTGCCGCGTCCCCCGGATGTGCCCGCGCTCCATGTCCGCGCTCTTGAAGCGGAAGCCGAGCTGCACGAACGAGTCGAGGATCGCCTGCTGCGCCGGCAGCGGGTGCACATGGATCGGGTCGAGGTCGCCCGAGTCGACCGCGCGCGCGATCTCCAGCTCGGTGGTCACCCCGATGTCCATCCCGTGCAGACGCTGCCCGGCGATCGTCGTCACCGGCGTCTCCCAGGGGATCTCCAGCCCGAACGGCACCACGTGCACCGCGCCGGCCTTCACCTCGAGCGCCCCGCCCAGACGCACCTTGGTGAACTCGATGTCCTGCTTGACCTCGTGGTCACCGCCCTCGACCTCGACACGGGCCTGGAGACCGACGGACAGGCCCTCGATCTGCTGGTCCACCGAGCCGCCCTGGATGCGGACCTCGCCCTGGACGACACCGCCCGGCACCACGTTCTCCTCGGACAGCACCGTCTCCACGGAGGCACCACCGGCACCCAGGCTCGCGAGCAGCTTCTTGAAGCCCATGTCCACTCCCTCTCTTGCGCTTCTCTTCCGCTACGGGTCGCACGGGCACCGCCGCCCCCGCCGGCCGGACGGCCACCGGTGCGGGTTCCCTGCGTACGCCCGATACATACGCCCGGAGGCCGCGGTCGGTTCCCCGGTACGCTCGGTCCGATGACCGAGAGCCCCGACCGTACGCCGCTGCCCCGCTCGTTCTTCGACCGCCCGGTCCTCGACGCCGCCCCTCAGCTCCTGGGCCGCACCCTGGTCCGCCGCACCGGCAGCGGCCCGATCCACCTGCGCATCACGGAGGTCGAGGCGTACGCGGGGGAGTCCGATCCCGGTTCCCACGCCTTTCGCGGCCGCACCGCGCGCAACGAGGTCATGTTCGGCCCGCCCGGACACGCGTACGTGTACTTCACTTACGGCATGTCAAGGCGGTCAGCATGAACGTTGATCTCCTCGCCCATCCTGCCGAAGAGGTTGCCCCCAGGCTGCTCGGGAGCGTCCTCACCTCCAGGACCCCCGAGGGAACCGTGAGCATCGCCATCACGGAGACCGAGGCGTACTCCGGTACGGCTGACCCAGCCTCCCATGCCTACCGAGGCCAGACACCCCGTAACGCCGTCATGTTCGGACCCGCAGGACACCTGTACGTCTACCGGTCCCACGGTCTCCACTGGTGCGCCAACATCGTCACCGGGACGGACGGCATCGCCTCGGCCGTCCTCATCCGGGCAGGCAGGGTCATCGAGGGCGAGGACCTGGCACGCAAGCGGCGAGGGGAGAGGGTGGAGAGTCCACGGCTTGCCCGAGGTCCGGGGAACTTCTGCCAGGCACTCGGCATCACGGCGGAGCACAACGGCGCAGACCTCCTGACAGGTACCTCGGTCGTGCTGTCCGAGGGTGAGCCGGTACCTGCCGCGCTCACCCAGGTCGGTCCCCGGGTGGGCGTGAGCAAGGCCCACGACTGGCAACACCGGTTCTACCTAGCCGGTGATCCGACGGTCTCGGCATACCGACTGAGCCCGCGAGCCAAACCGGCCACGGGAGCCTGAGCCGCTGTGTGCCTCGCTGACGGCTCGCCGGCGAGTCGGTGTGGAAGTTGGGTCAGGCGATGCATGATCGTCCGCGAGCGCGGCTCGTGACGCGTTCCTGGCCGGTCGAGTGACTGCCGACGTGCGTCGGCTCAGGCCAGACGAGTGGGCGTGACTGCGCGCTTCAACTCATCTGGCGAGTGGGCGGTTGAGTTGGCGCGCTGAGCGAGGTGGACAGTCGGGAGTGCAGTGACACCCGGCCGCCCGCCTGGCCCGGATCCTTGCGAGGATCCTCGGCATGACCTCGTTCTCGGCCGATCCTGATGGCTCCGACGCCCCCTTCACCGGGATCGGCGATCCCGTCCTCGTCGTCACGGACAAGCGGCGAAGCCTTGTCGCCGTGGCTGGCGAGCGCGAGTACGACGAGGCGGAGACGGTTGGTCTCTTCCACGTCACCGACCGCGCCCGCCGTCGCTGGCTCTTGCTATCTCGGTACCCCGTGACCGCGATGGCTTTCCATCCGACTCTCCCGCTTCTCGCCGTGGGATCAGGCGAGTACGACGGCGGCTACTTCTTCGAGGGGGAGCTTCTCCTCGTCCACTTGGAGACCGGTACCGCCGTGTCACTCATCGAACACCACCTCGGCCGCCAGGTCCTCGGACTGGAGTGGCTGAGCCATCAAGAGCTTCGCGTCCTCATGGCGCCGCCCGACGACTGGAAGGACGGCAAAGCCCACGTGGAAGGACACACCGCCGTGGTGCACCGCTCCGACTGGACCACGGTCGAAGCCAAGTCGCTCACCGGCCGCGATCTGGCGGGCCCGCGAGGGCCGGCGCCTCGCCTCGACCACCGTGAGGCTGCCAAGCGCGCGGTCGCCAGGCTGGCCGTGCCCCAGACTCGGCGACACGGCATCAGTGGAGCACACGGGTGACGATCGGTCTCCACGAATCGCCAGATGAAGCGCTCAGTCACAGTGAGGTGGCCGGGGTGCGTCAGCGGATGGCCGGACAGAGCAGCGCCACACGGGACGGCTCCCTGAACGGGGTCCTCCCTCTCTCGTAGCTGAGTGATCTCCGGGCCCTTCTCGCCGGGTATGACGACGGGCCCCGCCCGACTCTCGTCAGACAGGGCCCGTGCTCACTTCGCGCGGACAGCCGACTCGGCCCTCCGCGACCGGATCTCAGGGGTTCCGGAACGTGATCCGGCAGTGCTCGCCCTTGAAGGACCGGACCCCCCGACCGCGCGGCATCAGCTCGACTCGCTCGCAGACCTGCATGACGACGGTCCGCACGTAGTCGATGCGGTCGGGGTCCTCGTAGTCCAGTTCCTCCCACAGGTACTCGACGTCGCCCAGGTCGACACGCGCCCGCTGTGATGCCAGGTCTGCCAGCTCGGCCCTGATCTTGGTCAGGTCGGCGTCACACCTGCCGATGCCCGCCCGCAGGGTCGACGCGTCGATGTCCCCTACGGCGAACATCTCCGCCAGGGCGGTGCGCCTCTCGGATGCGGCCGTCTCCTCGGCCAGCAGTTCGGCCTCTCGCTCCTCGTCCGCGGCATCCGTGGCCGGTGCCGCGTTCCACTCCTCGGCCCTGTCGATGACCTTCCTGACCACGAACGAGTCGAGCGGGTCCGCTGGGCAGGTGATGCACCGGCCACCCGAGCAGGTGTAGATGCGGTACCGCTCGCCCGCCGCGTTCTTCTTACTCCACCCTTGAGTGACGACGGCCTGACACTTCGAGCAGCGGACCACGCCGGACAACAGGGCCTTGCGCTTACCGCCGCCGCCCGTGTTGCGCTCGGGGT